>JANRKM010000140.1:0-3378 GCA_033763475.1 Kofleriaceae bacterium | reverse complement strand
AGCCAGTTGGTCACGAACTGCACGTCGCACTCGGCGCCTTCCTGCTCGAGGAAACGCTGCAGCTGGTAGTTGCCGTCGCCCTCGGTCGTCATCGCCCAGAACTCGCCGATGATCGACACGCGCGGCTTGGGTTGCGTCCAGTCGAGCTTGACCTGCGCGAACTCGCGCCGCGCCTGCCACAGCGCCTTCAGGATCGACGTCTTCTTCTCGAGCGCCTCGTACGCGAGCGCCTTGGCCCGCTCGACCGCGCGATCGGTGGCGCCGGCCTCGACCTCGTACGGTCGCAGCCGGTAACCCATGCCGTTGATGACGTCGCCCGCGAGCAACGCCTTGAGCAGCCCGATGAAGAAGGGAGGGTTCATCTCCAGGCCCGCCTCTTCACCGGTCGCCTGCTTGAGGCCACCCTTCTGCTGGAAGAGCAACACGCGGAACCCGTCGAACCCGGCGTCGCGCAGGGCTTTGCGGTACTCGGTCGCGTACATGCCGAACCGGCAGGGGCCGCACGCGCCCGCGGTCAGGAACACGTACTTGTCGACGACCTCTTTCTGCGAGATGCCGTCCCGGGCCGCGCGCTCGGCGAGGAACTTCACCAGGTTCCCGACCGTGAAATAGGTCGGGTTGCACTGGCCGCGGTTGCCGAACTCCTTGCCGTAGCGAAGCGCGTCGTTGTCGGGCACGTCGATGACCTCGACCTTGTAGCCGAGGCCCGACAGCGCTCCTTTGACCAGAAAATCGTGAGCCGCCGTCAGTCCCGACACCAGCAGCGTCGTGTTCGCGCGCTGGCTCTTCGAGAACTGCGGGTTCACCATCGGATCGAACCAGTGCTCGGTGTCGACCTTGAGCCCGAGCTTCGCGGCCTCCTCCTGCTCGAACCGCTTGAGCTCGGCCTCGACGTCGAGCTCGGCGTGTCCATCACCGACCAGAGGCAGCCGCACTTTGATGCCGCCGTCGTGACCGTTCAGATGCTGACCGTTCTTCACGTACGTACCCATGGTGTCCCCCGCCTCACGAAAGCCGCGCGATCGAATCCGAGTCGCGGCGTTTGATTCCTAGTTTCACGATGCCCGCGCGCTTGAGCTCTTCGGCGCGCTCCGCTGCCAGTTCGAAGTCACTCTTGCGCGCGCGCGCGGCTTCGTACGCCTGCACCTTCGCGCGCAGCTCCGCGATCTGCTGGTCGATGGACGGGTCCTTCGACCGTCGCTCCGCGAGCTGCGCCTGCTTCGCCGACAGAAGCTCGATGCGCTTCAAGTCGATGCGGTGCTGCAGCTCTTCCCTCTTCGCCGCGACGTCCTCCAGCCGCTCTTTGTGGAGCTGCAGGCTGTGGGCGTAAGTCTTCACGCGGATCTTGATCGACCCGCCCGGCTTGTTGGCGTCGATGTCGTGCAGCGCCGAGTAGGGCGTGCCCGCATTGCTCATGATGCCGTCGATGATCCCGTAGGTCGGGGCGTCGTGCCCGCACTTGAACGACGACAGATCCAGCACGACGACGTTCGGGTGGTGCGCCGCGAACTTGGCCGCCCAGACCTTTTGCGACGAGTTCGCCGAGTAGTTCTCGGGCCACACGTCGTTGATGTCGAGCGCGGATCTGATGCGGCCCTTCTCGAGATCTTCGCGGAAGAAGCGCGCCAGGTATTGCTCGTCCTTCGGGATGGACCGAATGGACAGCACCGGGTATCCGAGGACCTGGAACTCTTCCAAGATCCCGTGGTTCAGACCCGGATCCAGGTGGTACGGCCGCCCGAGCAGCAGGATGGCGACGCGGTTTTCGCGCTCGACCTCGTCCAAGATCTTGCGCCCGCGTGCCTCGAGCTCGCTGTCGAGCTTGTCCATCGCCTTCCACGCCTCGTCGACGGCGAAGTCCGACTCGTCCTCGGTGAGGTCGAGGACGTCGCGCCACGCCTCGAACATCTTCTTCTTGAGCAGGTTCTTCTCGATCATCGAGAACGCCGGATCGAGGTAGCGAATCCCGCGCTGGGCGAAGAAGTCGACCTCCTTCGTGAACGCCGCCTTGAGCACGTTGGGCGAGCCCGCGACGATCGGGCACGACGCCGAGTCCTGCGTGTGCTGCACGAACGTGGGCACGTGCGTCAGGATGGGATTGAAGATGAAGTGCAGTGGCTTGTCGTCGCTGTGGTGGTGAAACAGCAGGTTGTGGATGTGCGCCTGCCCAACCTTGGACGGGTAGCAGGGGTCGACCGACCCGTACTTGCCGCCCTCGAGCCACATCTCTTCCGAGGTGTCGTCCGAGAAGACGACGTTCTGCTTCTGCAGGCCCACCGCTTCGAGGTACGTGCGCCAGAACGGAGCCGTCGACCAGATGTTCAGTACCTTCGGGATGCCGACGCGCAGGCGGCGTCGTTTCTCCCAAGCCTCGGGCGACGAACGAACGAACGGCCGCTCGACGTTCACGCGGCGGACGCCCAACAACGTCTTGCGTACCTCGACGTCGACCTTCTTCGCCCCGCGCTCCGGCATGGGGCGCGCGTCGTAGAAGTGACGGAACAGCATCTTCGACTCGATGTCGACGAGGTTCGGATACTGCTTGCCCAGCTCCTTGCGCTTGGCCGTGAGCGCGAGCATCGCGTCCTCGCTCTCGACCGTGCCTTTCTCGCAGGAAAAGCCGCTGATGTAGCGGGCGGTGTCGCCGTCCGGCGTGCGCGTGTCGATGAACGTGCGCGCGCACAGGTTCGGGCAGAAGTGGCAGCGCGTGCTCTCGTCGTTGCGCGACTCCCACTCGAGCGCGATGGTGTTGTCGATGCCGATGAAGGTCGAGTGCCCGCGCCGCTTGACCACGCGCAAGGTCTCGAAGGCGGCGCCGATCGCGCCTGCCTCGCCACAGTGCGGGTGCACGTAAACCTCGGCCTCGGGCACGCGTTCTTTGATGTAATCGACCTGCGCCTTGACCGCGGCGAGGTTGTATTGCGTGCCGCCCTGGAGCACGAACTTCTTGCCCAGCGCCGCCATGCGCGGGATCTGCACGACGTACTGCCACACGTTCTTCGGCAGCACCTGCGCCAGGCCCGCGAGCAATTCCTCCTTCGCGTAACCTTCCTTCTGGAAGTTCACGCGGTCGGAATCCAGGAACACCGCGCAGCCATAGCTGAACTTCGGCGACAGCTCGGCCTTGAACGCCGTCTCGGCGTAGTCCGTGACCTTGAGCCCGAACTGATCCGCCATCGCCTGTAGCAGCATGCCGTTGCCTGCCGAGCACTGGTTCGACAGGCGGAAGTTCTTGATGTCGCCGTTCTGCATGAACAGGACCTTGATGTCCTGCCCACCGATGTCGCAGATCACGTCGATGTCACCGAAGTACGTCGTGGCCGACATCATGTGCGCCACGGTCTCGACGATGTTCACGTCGGACTTCACCGTCTGCTC
>JANRKM010000139.1:0-9141 GCA_033763475.1 Kofleriaceae bacterium | reverse complement strand
TTGGCTTGGGGTTTGCTTCTTGCTGCTGGCGTTGGGTCTTGTGTGGCGTCGCGGTGGGGACCTCCACTTCGGTGGCCCCGGCGTCGACGAAGGTAGGCCCTGGATGGCGACTTCGACGTCGCGAGCGATCACGATAGGATGCGCCGTCAGGTGCCCTGGTGATGACGCCGAAGTTTGAGGTCATACGACCTTCCGATGCTCGCTTCGCATGCACGCTGGCGCATGGAGCTGGAGCAGGAATGCACCACCCCTTCATGCACGATGTCGCAAATGCGCTCGCTTCGCAGGGTGTGGCGACGCTGCGGTGGGAGTTTCCATACATGGCCGCCGGCAAAGCGCGACCGGATCGATTGCCCGTCGCAACCGCTGCGGTGCGCGGCGCATGGGCGGCCGCGCGCAAGATATGCGGCGACGAGCTGCCGATGTTCGCCGCGGGCAAGTCCTTCGGCGGACGCATGACCTCGAACGCGCATGCCGAAGCCGCGCTGCCCGGATTACGCGGCATCGCGTTCCTCGGCTTCCCTCTGCACGCTCCCGACAAGCCGAGCATCGAGCGCGCGGACCATCTCGCGCAGGCGACCGGGCCGCTGCTGTTCATGCAAGGCACGCGTGACGAGCTTGCGGACCTGGCTCTGTTGCGACCAGTGGTGGAGAAGCTCGGCACGCGCGCGACGCTTCACATCGTGGAGCACGCCGATCACGGATTCGAGGTTCTCGTTCGCTCCGGCCGCACGCGCGCGGAGGTCCTCGCGGAGCTTGCGGAGACGGTTGCTGACTGGATGGAGTGCGTGACGCGCCCGCGCCGGAAGCGGTAAGGTGGCGCTGTGTGGACCAGCTACTCGGCGCGGCACGCAGCGCAGCTGATCGGGTTGCCCGAGTCAGCGGTGCGCAGCTGCATCCGTGATGGCCTGGTCGGCACCCCTGGCACCGTGCCGGCGCAGCTGACGTTTCGTGATCTATCGGCGCTGCGCACCGTGAAGGCGCTCGTCGACGCGGGCGTACCGTTGCCGCGCGTGCGCAAGGAGCTCGTGCGCATCCAGCACAGCTTGCCGGGGACGTCGATCGCGGAGCTCACCGTCGAGGCGCGGGGCGGCGAGGTGTACGTGCGCGGCGCGCAGCCCGGCGGTGAGCCCGGGCGCGGGCAGCTGTCGCTCGCCTTCGACGTGTCGGCGCCATCCCCAGCACCCGAGCTCGCCGGAGAGCTGCACGAGCTGCCGCGCGCGTCCGACGTGCCGGTGCTCGAGCCCGCGCTCCCGGCGACCGCCGATCAATGGATCTCGCGTGCGCTCGAGCTGGAGGAGCGCGACCCGGTCGCGGCGATCGATGCATACCGTCGCGCGCTGCGGCTGCGCCCCGAGATGACCGAGGGCTGGATCAACCTCGGCCGCTTGTTCGCTGAGAGTGGCGATCCGCAGGCCGCACATGACTGCTTCCGTAGTGCGCTCGACCTCGATCCCGCGGATGCCACCGCGTACTACAACCTCGGTGTTCTCGCGCAGGACGCCGGTAAGGAAGCTGACGCGATCGCGCTGTACCGTCGCGCGCTCGAGCTCGATCCGCAGCTCGCCGAGGCTCACTACAACCTCGCGACCTTGTTCGATCAGTCAGGCGACTCTCGCTCGGCGATTCGACATATCAACGAGTACCGGAAGCTGACGCGCTAGACTCATCCGCATGGACACCGCTGCGTGGCTCGAGGAACAGATCGAGGCGCACTCGCCGGAGCGCGAGCAGGATCCGACGGCGGCAGCGCGGCTCGCCGAGGCGTATGCAGCCCTCGCGGGTGCCAATGCGCAGGCGTTCGGGCTCGCGCTGCCTGCCGACGTCGCGAATCGCGATGCGCTCCGGGCCCGCTCGCTCGAGATGTTGAAGAAGTGGCTCGCGACCTTCGATGCCGAGCAGAAGGAGAAGATCAAGCTCCAGCTCGCGGGCTACGGCATCGGCTCGCCGCCACCACCGGTGTCCACGCCCGATCAACGCTGAAGCTCGGCGAGCCGACGCTGAAGAAATCTGCGCTCGGGCTCGCTGCCCACACGTGCGAGCGCCGCGCGATATGCCGCCTGCGCGTGCTTGGTTCGCCCGAGGCGGCGCAGCAGATCCGCGCGCGTCGCGTGCCACAAGTGATAGTCGGCGAGCTCCCTTTCGAGCTCGTCGACGAGCGGTAGTGCCTCCGCGGGGCCTTTCCACATCGCGAGCGCGACGGCGTAGTTCAGGCGAATGACGGGCGTCGGATAGCGCCGGAGCAGCTCACCAAACAGCGCGCAGATCTGCCACCAGTCGGTATCGGCGGCGCGCGCGGCCTCGGCATGAAGCGCGGCGATCGCCGCTTGTAGCGCGTAGGGCCCGGGGTTCACCGGCCCGCTCTCGGTGCTGCCGCGCAACGCGAAGGGCACGAGGGCGATGGCCTCATCGATCTGCGCGCGATCCCAGCGTGCGCGATCCTGATCCTCGAGCAACACGAGGTCGCCGTTCTCGTCGGTGCGCGCGTCGCGGCGCGCGTCATGGAGCAACATCAGCGCGAGCAACCCGTGTGCGTCGGGACTGCGCGTGAGCTCGGCGACCAGGCGGCCGAGCCGGATCGCCTCGTTGCACAGATCGCGGCGCACCCACGCGTCACCCGCCGTGGCCGCGTAGCCCTCGTTGTAGATGAGGTACACGACGGACATCACCGCGTCGGTGCGCTCGGGTAGCTCGGAGGCCTCGGGCACCACGTACGGGATGCGAGCCTCCTTGATCTTGCTCTTGGCGCGCACGAGGCGCTGCGCCATCGTTACCGGGGAGGTGAGAAATGCACGCGCGATCTCCTCCGTGGTTAGACCGCCGAGTGTGCGCAGTGTCAACGCGACCTGTGCCTCGGGCGCGAGCGCCGGGTGGCAGCACGTGTAGATCAGGCGTAGCCGATCGTCGGGGACCGCGACGAGCTCCGCGTTGGCCGTTGCCTCCGCAGGGTTCTCGGCGGCGACGATCGCGCGGAGCTTCACACGCCGTCGGATCGTGTCGATCGCCTTGTGGCGCGCGACCGAGGTCAGCCACGCACGGGGCTCGGCGGGCGTCCCCTCGACGGGCCAGCGCGCAAGCGCCGCACCGAAGGCGTCTTGCACCATCTCCTCGGCGAGATCGAAGTCGCCGTTGGTGACGCGGATCGTGGAGGCGAGCACGCGCGCGCGTTCGGCGCGGAACACCTGCTCGATCGCCGCGACGCTCTGCACGCGCGCAGCCTAGCGCAAGAGCGCTAGCCGAAGACCTGGATGGGGCGGATCTCGATCGTCCCGATGCGCGCGCTCGGAATCTTCGCAGCGATCTTGATCGCCTCGTCGAGATTCTCGGCGTTGATCAGGTAGTAGCCGCCGAGTTGCTCGCGCGTCTCGGCGAACGGGCCGTCGGTGGTGGTCAGCTTCCCGTCGCGGATCCGCACCGAGGTCGCCGTGTGCACCGGTTGCAGCGCGTCACCGGCGACGAGGTGGCCCGACTTCTTCACGTCCGCCGTGAACTGCATGTACTCGGCGAACATCTTGTCGGACTCGTCCTTGGGCATGTCGTTCCAGATCTTCTCGGCGTCGTAGATCAGCAGCAGGTATTGCATCGTTCTCTCCTATGGGTTGAGGGACTCTCGCCCATGGGTCGAACGGCGTGGCCGCGGATCGACAACGAAGTGCAGAATCGTGCAAGCCATTGAGCTTACGAAGGTATCTGGAGCTCAGGTCCTCAGCTGAACCCGAGCAGCTTGCCGCCCTGGTAGACGAGCAAGCTGACGAGGTACGCGAGCGTTGTCATGTAACCGAACAGGAACAGCGGCCAGCGATAGCCGCCGGTCTCGCGCTTCACCACGCCGAGTGTGCTGATGCACTGACATGCGAGCGCGAAGAACAGCATGAGCGACAGGCCCACGAGCGGCGTGTACGCCTTCGCACCGTTGGCCTTCTTCGATTCGGCCAGCGTCTTGCGCAGCGGCTCGGGATCCTCGTCGGGATCCCCGCCGACCGAATAGACGATGCCCAGTGTCGACACGAACACCTCGCGCGCAGCGAACGCACCGATGATGCCGACGCCGATCTTCCAGTCGAAGCCGAGAGGCGCGATCACGGGCTCGAGCGCGTGGCCGAGGCGGCCGCCGTAGCTGTTCTCGAGCTGTAGCGCCGAGCGCTCGGCCTCGAGCGCCTCCTTGGCCTCGTCGGTCGGCGCCTTCACGATCAACGCATCGTAGTCGGGCGAGCCGGCAGGCAGCTCGCGCGGGAAGTAGAGCAGGGCCCACAGCGCGATCGAGCACGCGAGGATCACGGTGCCCGCCTCGCGGAGGAAGATCGACGATTTGCTCCACATCATGCGGAACACGTCGCGCCAGCGCGGGAACCGATACGGAGGCAGCTCGATGAGGAAGGGCAAGCGCTTCGCCTTGAGCGGCTTGACGGTGCGCGACATCACCCACGCGGCGACCAGCGCTGTGAGCACCGAGAACAGATACATGCCGACGAGCAGCAGGCCCTGCGTGAACGCCGAGCCGGGGAGCATCGCGGCGATCACGAGCGTGTAGACGGGCAGGCGCGCCGAGCACGTCATCAGTGGGACGACCATCATCGTCAGGATGCGATCGCGGCGGCGTTCCATCGTGCGCGTCGCGAGGACCGCGGGCACCGCACACGCGAAGCCGGAGAGCATCGGCACGAACGCGCGGCCGTGCAGGTTCATCGACCGCATGATGCGGTCCATCAGGTACGCGACGCGCGCGAGGTAGCCGCAGTCCTCGAGGAAGCCGAGGAACATGAACAGCAACAGGATCTGCGGCAGAAACACGAGCACGCCGCCGACGCCACCGATCAGGCCATCGACGAGGAAGTCGGTGAACACCCCGTCGCCGAGCTGATCGCGCACGGCATCGCCGAGCATGCCGAACAGGCTTTCGATCTGGGCGATCATCGGGTCGGCGCCCCAGAACAGCGACGTGAAGATCGCCGCCATTACCGCGAGGAACGCGCCGAAGCCGAACACGCGGTGCAACAGGATGCGATCGATTCGCTCGGTGCGACTGCGGTCCGGCTTGCGCTGCTGGAGCTTAGGAATCTCGCGATCGAGCCAGGCCCACCGTGCGCGCACGGCTTCGTCATCGAGGGCACGGTCGAGCTCGCGCGCGACGACCGCGGAGCGTAGCGCGGCCGGGATCTCGAGCTCGTCGTCGTCGGTGCCGGTGCGCGCCTCGATGCAGGTGAGGCTCCAGAGCGCGAGCGCGTCGTCGGAGGCCCCCGTGCGCCACGCGTCGGGCAAGGCGGGCTTGATCGCGTCGAGGTGTGCGCGCAGCGCCTCCGAGGGCTTCCAGCGCCACGTCGAGGCGCGGTCCTTCTTCAAGGCAGCGCCGACGGCGGCCGTCAGCTCGGGCAGTCCCTGTTTGGTGCGCGCGGTGACTGCCACGACCTCGCAGCCGAGGAGCGCCGACAGTGCCTTCGGATCTGGCGTCGCGGTGCCGGCCTCGTCGACCATGGTTAGCGCGACCACGCAGCGCGAGCCGAGCTCCTGGATCTGCAGCAGCAAGTACAGCGACCGTGCGACCTGCGAGGCATCGGCACACAGGATCACCGCGTCGTGAGCCCCGACGATTGCATCGAAGGCGATTTGCTCCTCGGCGCTGCGTGCATTGAGGCTGTAGGTACCCGGTAGATCGTGCAGGTCCGCAGTGACGCCGTTCAGGGTCATCGCCGCGCTCCGGCGCTCCACCGTGATGCCCGGGTAGTTGGACACCTTCGCCCACGAGCCCGTGAGCGCGTTGAACAGCGTGGTCTTGCCTACGTTCGGATTGCCGGCGAGCAGGATCTGCGGCCGCGCGATGGGTGACGGTGTCATCACGGCGTCACCGTCTCGACCTCGATCTGCGCCGCTTCCGAGCGACGGAGGGACCATTGTCCGCCGCGTACCTCGATTCGCAGCGGGTCACCGAGCGGAGCGATGGTCACGATCCGCACCGTCACGCCGGGCACCAGGCCCATCTCGAGCAAGCGGCGGCGAAATGCCCGCGGCCCCTCGATATCGCGCACCGTGACGCTCTTGTCGAGCGGGGTTTCGGCGAGGGACGGCACGTAGGTCGAGTATCATTCTTGAAAATCGTTTTCAATCTCACCCGGATCCAAGAATCGCCTATGTGCGCGAAGTCTCGGCCTCGAGGACAAATCTCGCGCACTTCCATCGCGATGCTACATTCGACAGCAGGGGCTATCGATGGAGACTGCGCAGACCCTCCTGCTCAATCAGGGGTTCGAGCCAATCAAGGTGATCTCGTGGCAGCGCGCGATCACCCTGTTGTTTCTCGGCAAGGTCGAGGTCTTGGAGGAGTACGGCAAGGACATCCGGGCCGCGACGATCGTGATCAAGGTGCCGGCGGTCGTGCGTCTCTTGCGTGCGTTCCGTCGCCACGCACGTCCAGTGAAGTTCTCCCGCGTCAACATCTACGCGCGCGACAGCTACCGCTGTCAGTACTGCGCGAAGAAGGCGAACATCAGCGAGCTCACCTACGACCACGTGGTGCCGCGTTCGCAGGGCGGGTTGACCGAATGGACCAACATCGTCACCTGCTGCTACCTCTGCAACCGGAAGAAGGGTGGCCGCACGCCGCGTGAAGCCGGCATGGCGTTGCTCGCGCAACCCACCCAGCCCAACTGGGTGCCCGCGGTCGCGATCCGGATCTCGCTGCGTTCGGTGCCCGAGGCGTGGCGCGACTACCTGTACTGGACGGGCGAGCTCGACCGCGAACCGACGTCCAGCTGATGCGGATCTGCTTCGTCTGTCTGGGCAACATCTGTCGGTCGCCGACCGCGGAAGGCGTGATGCGCGCGCTCGTGAGGAAGGCGGGGCTCGATCACCGCATCGTCATCGACAGCGCGGGGACGGGCCAATGGCACCTCGGGGAGCAACCGGATCCTCGTTCGCGCGCCGCCGCTGCACGTCGCGGCATCGAGCTCGAGCACGAGGCGCGCCTATTCTCGCGCGAGGATCTCGATCGCTTCGATCTCGTGCTCGCGTTGGATGGCGCGAACTTGAACGTGCTGAAGGCCCTCGCAGGGACGCGTTCGACGCCCGACATCCGGCTGCTCCGTAGCTTCGACCCGACCGCACCCGAGGGCGCCGAGGTCCCGGACCCGTACTACGGCGGTGGCGGTGGCTTCGACGAGGTGCTCGATCAATGCGAGCGCGCATGTGCGGGCCTGCTGGACTACGTTCGCTCGCACATCTAGCCTTCAGGATGACTGCACCACCGCGCTGGGCGCCACGCGTCGACCGCGAGGCCTACGGCAAGTCACTTCGCGAACGGGTTCCCCGCAGCTCACATGCTGCCTGGTCGAGCGGGCCACGAGACGTCCTTGCACGGATGCGCGCAAACGAGCAAGGGCGCATCGATGACCTCCTCGGCGTGCGGCACAGCCGTATGGCGGAGAGCCCGTTCGGCTTCTTGCGCGGCGGCGCGTGGATCATGGCGGCCGACCTCGCGACGCTGCCGACCACCGGCTACGTCCTCCAGATCTGCGGTGACGCCCACGTTCGCAACCTCGGTGCGGTTGCAGCGAGCGATGGCACCGCGGTGTTCGACGTCAACGACTTCGACGAGACCTGTCGCGCGCCGTGGGAGTGGGAGCTCTCGCGGCTCGCGATCAGCCTGGTTGTTGCCGCTCGTGCGATCGGCGTCTCCGATGCGCTGTGCCGTTCCGCGACGATGACGTTGATCCGCACCTATCGCAAGACCATGCGTGCGCTCGTCGAGCTCCCCGCCTTCGCGCTCGCCGACTACTACGTGCGGCGGTCGCCCAACCAAGGCGAGGTCGGGCGCGTCATCGCCCGCGCACAGCGGATGACCCACGTCGACTTCGTGACCAAGTACACCACGACGAAGGGAACTGGCGCGCGCCCGCACTTGCGTGAAATCCCGGGCAAGCTGCGTCCATGTCACGGAGATGAGGCCGCCACGGTCCTCGCGTCGCTCACCTCTTATCGTGACTCGCTCGGCCCGGCGCGCCAGCAGACCTTCGAGTGCTATCTCCCGTACGACGTCGCGTTCAAGATCGCGGGCACCGGCAGCATCGGGTGTCGCAACTACGTCGTGTTGTGCGCTGGCAATGGCCCCGACGATCCGTTGCTACTCCAAGTAAAGGAGGCACTACCATGCGCTTATCTCGCCCAGAACCTCGTCCCACGTGAACCGCTCTCGACGCACGAAGGCGTGCGCGTCGCGAATGGTGGGCGCCGCATGCAAACGTGGAGTGACCCGTTCCTCGGCTGGACCACTCTCGACGGGGCGCCGTGTTACGTGCGCGCGCTCGCGGATCACGAAGCCTCGATGGATCCCACGGGCCTGCACCCGCGTGCACTCGAAGAATACGCGGAAGTTTGTGGCGAGGTGTTCGCGAAGGCTCATGCACGCACGGGGGATCCGGCCATCATCGCGGGCTACGCCGGCACCTCGGACAAGCTCGACCGCGCCTTCGCGACGCGCGCGTTTCTCGGGGCCACGCAGACCGAACGTGATTGGGAGATCCTCGCGCGCGCTGTCTCGCGTGGAGAGCTTATCGCGGCGTGAGCTCATGCCGCGGATCGCTGGCGCGTGGTCGCGGATGCGCTGGTCGCAGGCCTCTTACTGGCGCCGCGCGCTGTCGCGGAGGCTCCAGTGCCGAGACATTCGTCTCGATTTCGGACGCGTGGCGTCGGGGTGGATTCTGATGAGCGAGGCGCTGCGGGTGCTCGAGGTCGCGGCGCTCACAGACTCCACAGCTCGCGCGCCGTCGCGGAGGCACCCTCCCGAGACATTCGTTCGATTTCGACGCTGATCGTCACGGCGGCACCGACGAGGACGCGTCGCGTCGCGGTGGATTCTGATGACCGCCGCGCCGAGGCGCCGCCTGTGCTCGAGGTCGCGGCGCTCACAGACTCCACAGCTCGCGCGCTGTCGCGGAGGCCCCGGTGCCGAGACATTCGTCTCGCGGGAGACCCAGACCCAGACCCTGATCGCCTTCACGGGCACCGACGCGGACGCGTGGCGTCGCTGTGGATTCTGATGACCGCCGCGCCGAGGCGCCGCGGGTGCTCGAGGTCGCGGCGCTCACAGACTCCACAGCTCGCGCGCCGTCGCGGGTCGCGGAGGCCCCGGCCCCGAGACATGCGTCTCGC
>JANRKM010000138.1:0-2299 GCA_033763475.1 Kofleriaceae bacterium | reverse complement strand
GCGCGCGCCCTCGAGGTCGCGTCCGGCGACCACGGCGATCTGCGGCGCGATGAGATCGACCGCCGACGCAATCAACCCGGTATGGTTCACCTGCATGCGCGCCATATCGGCACCGAACGCGTCGTGGATCGCCTCGGCCCGTTTCAAATGATCCGTATCGCCCGTCAGTAGTCCGAGCCAGGCGAGGTTGGAGACCATGATGCCGTTAGCGTTCGGCGCCGCGTCGTCGGTCCCGGCCACCATCCGCACGATGACGTCGTCGGTGTCGTCGGCCGTCGTTGCATAGCCGCCCCCGTCGTCATTCCAGTAGTGCTTGTCGAGCACCGCGATCCACTTCAGAGCCGTAGCCAGGAAGCCATCGCTTCCCGTCGCCTCGTGCAGCCGGATCGCGCTCCAGATCATGTTGGCGTAGTCGCTCGCCGTCGCCGGCGCCTTGGCACGCCCGTCGCGATAGGAATGCCACAGACGATCGCCATCGCTCATCCTGCTCTGGACGAACGCGAACGCGCGCTCGGCCGCAGCGAGCCAATGATCCTCGCCGAACACACGTGCTGCCCGCGCCAGCGCGGCGATCATCAAGCCGTTCCAGTCGGCGAGCACCTTGTCGTCCCAGCCTGGCCTGATGCGCCCGTCGCGCCGCACGAGCAGCTTCGCGCGCAATTCCTTGAGCCGCGTCTCGGTCGCCTCGTCCGCGAGCGCGAGCTTGCCGAGCCGGTTGAGGATCGTGTGCCCTTCCCAGTTCCCCTCCGGCGTCACGTCGTACCAGGACGCAAAAAATCGAGCGTCCTGCTCGCCCAGGACGTCTGCGATTTCCTCCGCCGACCAGACGTAGAACTTTCCCTCCTCGCCCTCGCTGTCGGCGTCGAGTGATGCCGCGAACCCGCCGCCCTCTGCGATCATCTCGCGCATGAGCCAGTCGACGGTTTCGCGGACACGCAGCGCGTAGATCGGATCGGCCGTCTCGCGCCACGCCTCCGTCAAGAGGTCGACCAGCAGCGCATTGTCGTAGAGCATCTTCTCGAAATGCGGTGCGAGCCAGCGTGCATCGACCGAGTAGCGGGCGAAGCCGCCGCCCAGATGATCGTAGATGCCGCCCTGGCAGATGTTGGTGAGCGTGGTGAGCACCGCGCGCCGCGCCGGCTCGTGGTCGTAGCGGATCCCGCCGCGCCAAAGCAGCCAGAAGAAACTCCACTGAGGAAACTTGGGCGCGCCGCCGATGCCTCCGTGCACGGGATCGACCGCGCGCACCATGCGCTGGGTGAGGTCGCGCAGCAGCTCGTCATCGGGCGCCCCGCCGCTGACGGGCGCCGTCCGCTGTCCGAGCACGTGCGTCAATAGTTCCGCGTTGTGCTTCACCGAGGCAGCATCGTCGTGGAAGACGCTGGACACCCGCTTCAGGACGTCGACGAACGCAGGACGACCGAAACGCGACGTCTTGGGAAAGTAGGTACCCCCCCAGAACGGACGCGCCTCGCTGTCGAGGAACATCGTCAGCGGCCAGCCGCCCTGCTCGCCGAGCCGGTGCAGCGCTCCCATGTAGATCGCGTCGATGTCGGGCCGCTCCTCGCGGTCGACCTTGATGTTCACGAACAGCTCGTTCATGACGGCGGCGGTCGCCTCGTCCTCGAAGCTCTCGTGCGCCATCACGTGGCACCAGTGGCAGGCGGCATATCCGACCGACAGCAGGATCGGCCTATCGGTGCGTTTCGCTTCCGCGATCGCCTCGGGCCCCCACGCCCACCAGTGCACGGGGTTGTCCTTGTGCTGCAGCAGGTAGGGGCTCGTTTCAAGGCCGAGCCGGTTCTCGCTCATGCTTGTAGGGCTCCGTAGTGGCAGGGTTGGACGGGCGGGCGCGCAACAGGTACTCGAATCGAATGCAGTCCGCCCCCAATAGTTCTCGGACCATCTACGCGCTCTCGACCGCATCCGGCAAAGCCGGCGTCGCGGTGGTCCGGGTATCGGGTCCGGAGGCGCGCGCCGTGCTCGAGCGCATGTGCCCGCCGCTGCCTGCGCCGCGCAGGGTCGCATTCCGCACCATCCGCCATCCCGCGACTTGCGCGATCCTCGACCAGGCAGTCGTCTTGTTTTTCGCCGCGGAGAGCAGCGAGACGGGAGAGGACGTCGCCGAGCTGCAGCTTCACGGCAGCCGCGCCGTGGTGCGTGCCGTACTAGAGGCCCTGGCCGCGATTCCCGGCCTTCGCCTCGCCGAGCCGGGCGAGTTCGCCCGCCGCGCCTTCGAGAACGGCCGCATCGACCTTGCCGCCGCCGAAGGCCTCGCCGATCTGATCGACGCCGAGAC
>JANRKM010000137.1:0-39178 GCA_033763475.1 Kofleriaceae bacterium | reverse complement strand
GTCACGTGTCACGTGCTCGTCCACGTCCACGTCCACGCTCTGGGCCGCAACCACGCTGGACCGTTGGCCGATACCGCCGGCATGCTCGACGACGAAAAGCTCGACGGCTATCGCTGCGCGATCGAACACCTCGCGTTCGTGGTTCGATGATCCCCGCCATCCCTCGGGGCGACGCGGCCCGAGCAGCGATGTCGGTACGGAATAGCGAAGCGAGGGACGGACGGAAGAAGATGACTAGGTGGTGTCCCTGAATAGGGACAGCCCCAAGCTCACTTCTTCGGAGCGCGAACCACGGATTCGAGGATGCTCGCCTGCTCGGGCGGCATCGGGGTCAACAGGTACACGCCAACGAGGGTCTCGGCGTCGGCCTGAAATGCCTTGACCATCTTGGTACCGGGTTCGAGGGCGCCATCCTTTCCGAGGGCTGCCTTCCCCGAATCACCCGCGTCGGGCGAGAGCTGCGCGTGCGCAGCCACGAGCTCGTTGAAGCGTTCGAGGGCGCGCGCGTCGTCGTTGAAGCGCTCGTAGCGGCGCAGCTCGACGAGGCGATCCGCGTCGTAGCGCGCGATCACCCACGCCTCCGCATGATCGGAGCCCGGCGTATCGCAGCGCTGAAATGTCTCGACGGGGCGACCAGGGCCGTCGGGAGTGAAGCAGAACTTCGCCGCACGTAGCTCCGTGATCGCTTGGTCACGCGGAATGCCCAGCTTGACTTGCAACGGTGCCGAGGACGTCGCGCCACCACAGCCCGCGAGCACGGTGCATACGACGAGAGAGGTCACCTTCATGGGCGGCCTCACGCTACCGCATATCGCCCGGCCCCGGGGTTGCCGCGGCGCGGTGGACGGTCGAAGCGCGGTGCGGAGGCAAATCGGCGTTGCCGACGAGAACGTCGTGCGTGATAGGGTCCGCGCGATGCGCATCCGGACTCTCCTGCTCGCCATGTCGCTCGCCGCGTGCGGCTTCCCTGATCCTCGGGAAGAGAAGCCGATGACGCCCGACACCAATGACCCGGCGTACGAGGTGACCGAGATCGGCGAGTGGTACGTGACCAGCGACGCCGCCCAATCGCAAGACGAGCTGATGACGATCTTCGTCGCCGCTCCGGCGGGCACCGACTTCATCGACGTCTGGATTGGCGACCTGGGGGTGCAACGTTTGGCCGAGCAACCCGACGGGCGGTTCGCGGTCCAGACGTCCATTGCTGCGCTCCCGCCCGGCGAGCACGAGGTCTTGCTGGCGGCGAACGGCTCGAAAACGGCGTTCGCGCGAGTCCCGTTCAAGCGCAGTGCCCCCTACTACGTCCTGGTGACGACCGACTGGGACTTCGCGGATCCGGGCAACCAGGCCAATCGGTATCAAGAGTTGCTGCACCAGAATCACGCCGAGTTGGTAATGACCCACTTCGTCGGTCCGTACACGTTCACGGACCCGGCGGTAACTCCCGCTCGACGTGCCGAGCTCGCTGCATGGGTGATCGCTCAGCGGGACACCCACGGTGACGAGATCGGGCTTCATATTCACCCATACTGCAATTTCGTCACTTCCGCCGGGTTGACCTGTATTATCGATCAGTCGACCGTCCTCAACATCGACGATACGGGATACACTATTAAGTTGGGCGCGTACGGCCGCTCCGGCATGGTGACGCTGCTCGAGCACGCGAAGACGCTGTTCCAGCAGAACGGTCTTGGGACCCCGCGAACCTTCCGTGCGGGGGGATGGACGGCGACCCTCGACACCGTCGCAGCCCTCGCCGATACGGGCTTCATCGCCGATACGAGCGCGCTCAACTGGGCGCGCATCGAGGAGTGGGACGGCGAAGAGCTCTATCGCTGGAACATGGAGAACTGGGCGCCGATCAACGACACCAGCCAGCCCTACTACCCGAGCCAGAACAACGTACTTGCGGCCGAAGCGCCGAACCTGACCATCCTCGAGGTCCCGGATAACGGCGTGATGATCGACTACGTGTCGTTGCCCGAAATGAACGGTCTGTTCGATGCCAACTTCGATGGCCAGCCGCTGCTCGCACCGCGGACCCTGATGATGGGATTCCACCCAGCAACCCCTGGATTTTCCGAAGCCGAGTACCTCCGTGTCGATGGGTTCTTGAAGTATTCAGACATGCATCTGGCCTCGAAGCGAAAGGGGCCCGTCGTTTACATCACGCTTGAAGACGTGGTTGCCGCGTTCCCGAAGTAGCGACCGTAGGATCGGCCTCTGGCTGGGTGGGCTTGTCGGAGACTGCTTGTTGTGGTCGAATGCCCGCAATCAGCAATCTGCGTCTGTTCACTCTAGAAACCGAGGATTCTAACTTCAATGGCTACTCTACAATCTGATATCCAGCGCCTGGTCGACTCGTTCGTCGCTCAGGTGACGGAGCTGGCGCGGCGGGCGGCGATGGACTCTCTCGAGACCGCATTCGGCCGTGGTGGTGGGCGGAGCGCTTCGGCGGGCCTTCCACGTGTTGGACGTGGGCGTGGCGCGAAGCGTACGGGGGCCGAGCTCGAGCAGCTCCAGGAGGAGTTCCTCCAGTTCGTGACCAAGAATCCGGGCCTGCGCATCGAACAGATCAACAAGCAGCTCAACACGACCACCAAGGACCTTCAGCTCCCCATTCGCAAGCTGCTCGCGGAGGGCTACCTGAAGGCCAAGGGCAAGAAGCGCTCGACGACGTACTTCCCCGGCAAGGCCAAGAACTGAGAGAGTACATCCCATGACAGCCAAGGGCAGCGCGCGGCGGGATACGGTGACACATCGCTTGCTTCGCCAGGCGGCGGAGCGGCCCTCGGCGGTGGCGTATCAGGCAAAGGTTGGCGGCCGCTGGCAGCCGACTACATGGCGCGGGTACGCGGATCAGGTGCGCAACGCAGCACGAGCGCTGATGACGCTGGGTTTTCAACGCGGCGGAACGGTCGCCATCCTCGGGTTCAATCGACCCGAGTGGGTGATCCTGGCCCATGCCGCGATGATGGCGGGCGGAGCGCCTGCCGGCATCTATACGACGTGCTCGGCCGAAGAGGTCCAGTACATCGTCCATCACAGCGAGGCGATGCTCGTCCTCGTCGAGGACGCAAACCAGCTGGCCAAGATCAAGGCGAAGCGCGCCGAGCTTCCCCTCTGCAAGTGGATCGTCATGATGCGCGGCGCGACCGCTACCGGCGATGACGTCCTCACGTGGGAGGACTTCCTCGCCAAGGCCGACGGCACGCCAGACGCGAAGCTCGACGAGCGCATCGACGCGATCGAGCAAGCCGACCTCGCGACGCTGATCTATACGTCGGGCACGACGGGGCCGCCGAAGGGCGTCATGCTCTCGCACGGCAACCTCGCGTGGACCGCGCAGGCGCTGCTCGATGTCGGCGGCACCATCGAGGGCGAGACCACACTCTCGTATTTGCCGCTCTCGCACATCGCGGAGCAGATGTCGTCGGTCCACATGCCCGCGACAGCGGGCTCGACGGTGTTCTTCGCGGAGTCGATCGAGAAGGTCCCCGACAACCTCAAGGAAGCACGCCCGACCGTCTTCTTCGGCGTGCCGCGCATCTGGGAGAAGTTCCATGCTGCGCTGTCCGCGAAGCTCGCCGAGGTCACCCGCGTGAAGAAGCGGCTGCTCGAGTGGGCGCGCAGCGTTTGCGCCGAGGTCAACAACAAGCGCGACCGCGACCTCCCGATTCCGTTCCTCCTCGACGCGCAGTACAAGCTCGCCAACAAGCTGGTGATCAGCAAGCTCAAGACCGCGCTCGGCTTCGACCGCGCGCGCATGTTGGTCTCGGGCGCCGCGCCTATCGCGCCCGAGGTGCTCGAGTTCTTCGCGAGCCTTGACCTCCCGATCCGCGAGATCTACGGCCAGTCCGAGGACACCGGGCCGACGTCGTTCAACCTGGTCGGCAAGACCAAGCTCGGCAGCGTCGGGCCGGTGCTCCCCGGTATCGAGGTGAAGCTCGCCGACGACGGCGAGATCCTCGTGCGCGGACCGAACGTCTTTCTCGGATATCTCAAGGAGCCCGAGGCCACCGCCGAGGCATTGAAGGACGGCTGGCTGTGCTCCGGCGATCTCGGCGTGTTCGACCGCAACGGCTTTTTGTCGATCACCGGTCGCAAGAAGGAGATCATCATCACCGCGGGCGGCAAGAACATCGCGCCCAAGAACATCGAGGCGGCGATCAAGCAGCTGCCCATCATCGGCGAGGCCGTGGTGATCGGAGACCGCCGCAAGTTCCTCACGGTGCTGGTGACGCTCGACGAGACCGCGGCGCGCACGCTCGTTCCCAATGGTGATGCGCTGTGCGACCACCCGGAGATCCGATCGCGGATTCAGGTCCAGATCGATCGGGTCAATCAGACGCTCGCGCGCGTGGAGCAGGTGAAGAAGTTCGCCATCCTCCCCAAGCCGTTCGGCATCGACTCCGGCGAGCTGACACCGACGATGAAGATCAAGCGCAGGGTGGTCGCGCAGATGTACGCACGGGAGATCGAAGCGATGTACACGGCGGAATCCGAGTAATGGCGACGCCGTGGCCCCGCGAGGGTTACGTCGTCGGTGGTGGATCGGCGGACATCGCGTTGATCGCGCTGTCGTCGAAGAAGCTGCCCGATCCGCTGCCGGTGTCCCGCCGCGCGCACGGCATGCCCGACGATGGCGATGGCGCCGAGTCGGTCTCCCTGGTCGCGCGGGATCGCGCCGACGATCCGACCTGGTTCGTCGAGCAGGTCGTGGCCCCCTTCACCGAGCTGATCACCACCGACCTCGGCCCCGACACCGCTGCGCTCGCGCTCGCGGCCGAGCACGCCTACGTGATCGAGGCGCAGCTCGACGACCCCGATGATCTGGGCCATCTGCAGGCCGCCTGGGCGCTCGCGAAGTGCGTGTGCGAGGAAGGTGCGGCGGTAGTGATCGACGTCTACGCCGCGCGCGCACATTTCGCGAGTGACGTCGCTGCGCTGGCGCCCGACCGCGCGTTCGACATCATGCACGAGGTGACGCTGTTCTTCGAGGAGCTCGACAACGGCACGCTCGGCGCGTGGACGCTGGGGCTCCGCAAGGTCGGCCGGCCCGACCTCGTGCTCCTCGATGTACCGCCCGAAGGTGCGACCGAGGCGGCGCTCCTCTTGCGCGACGTGGCCGCCACTCTGGCCGGTGGCGAGCGCATCGAGCCGGGTGACGTGGTTGGCGCGCCCGGCGGCCGCCAGCTCACGGCGTCCACCTTCGATCCCGAGAGTCAGCCCGCGGTCGCCGTCGACGGTCCCGCGCTGCTGCTTCGCTAGCGCCGCGATGGGTGTACCGTGGAAGGCATGATCATCCGTTGGTCGTGTGTCGCTGGCCTTTTGTTGAGCGCGTGCAAGTCGGAGGCGCCAGCCGGCAACCCGGACGCATCGACGGACGCCGCACTCGACGCTGCGCTGGACGCGGCCAGCCCGACGCTCGCCGTCCAGGCGACGCGCCGCGGAGCGCCGGCGGCCGGCCTGCCCATCGTCGTCAGTGATCCGTCCACGGGGGCCGTGCTCGGGCAAGGGCTGTCCGACAGCGCCGGTCGCGCCACGGTCCCCGCCGCGGAGGGCGCGATGGTGACGGTGGTCGATATCGACGCTCCGGTCTACGCTCCGCATCTCGTTTCGATCGTCGGCGCGATGCCGGGAGACGAACTTCGATTCCCGCTCGACCCACTGGTCACGGCAAGCGCGCCCGCCACCGTCCGCGTGACGTACCCAGCGATCCCCGGGGCCAACCAGGTCATTTTTAACCTCGCGGGTGCGTGCGTCGGCGAGTACGCGAGCGGTACGGCCGCGGGCGGTAGCGTGGACGTCGAGATCCCGCCCGATTGTCTGGTCGCGGGCGAGAAGCTCTCGGTGTTCGCGGTCGCGCGTGACTCGGGATTTGCCGTGATCGGGTGGGGTGTGATCGGTGATCTCGCGCCGGACGCGCACGTCACGCTCGCCGCGTGGACGACGACGAAGGTGACGAAGTCCGTGCGGGTTTCGGGACTGCCCGCGATCGACCTTGTTTCGAATCGCTACGAGATCCTCGCCGGGGGCGCGCGTCGGCTGAGCCTCAACCGCGGGGATGGCGTGAACGCAGGCGTGCTGACCTCGACCGAGCTCCTCCCGACCTGTGACGCGCATGTCCTGTTCCGGGCGTTCCCGGGAGGGTTCGCCGACGGGCGCGGTCGCCACGTCGCCGTCGTCGCCGAGCTCACACCGGACCCCGTAGACGTCGACCTGGCGGCCGCCCCGCTTCCGATCGTCACGAGCTGGACCCTCGATACCGCAGCCTCACCACCGCGCCTCGAATACGCGCTCGAAGGCACGGTCGCGAACGCCGACCTCGTGGGGGCCTGGATCACCACCGACGACGCGAACGCCGATCACGGGTGGGTGGTCCTGTTGTCGCCCACCCAGCCAACACCGATCGTCTTGCCGGCCTTGTCGTCCGCCCACGCCGCGTTAGGGCCCTCCGCCGGCGACGACGTGTCACATTGGGTGTGGACCCTCGATGCCGCCGAGCTGTCCGAGCCGACCCAGATCCGGCACGCAGCTGTCGAGATCTGGCGCCGCAACTTGGCGCAGCTCGAGGCCTCGACCCCGTCGGTGACGACCGGGGTCGAGCACGGATTCTGAGCGCGCCCGATCAGGTGGGCGGGAGACGGGGCGGATCGCAGAGGTTCATCAGCTGCCGCGTCTTCGTCAGGTTGTAGAACTCGGTCAGCGCCGTCATCCCCGCGTTCGTCGTCGGATTGAACTCGGGGTGGTCGGTGTCGGGCGGCAGGTCAACGCCGGCGTTCTTGAACGCAGCCTCGTTGATGATGATGGCGCCCGTCGCGTCGACGGTGAAGTACTTGAGCAGCAGGTCCTTCTGCGAGGTGATCGTGTTGAAGAAGATCTCCGCGTTGCCGTTGCCCGACATGAACGCGTAGGCGCCGCCCGCGTGGCAGTTGGCGCACTTCTGCAAGTTGTTCGCCGCGAGATTGCCCCACGCCGTCGGCATGTTCGACGTCGTGAAATTGTCGAGGCTCATGCAGCCCGACCACTGCGCGAGCCTTTGGACCGGATCGACCGGCGGCATGCCGTTGGCGTTGCGTTCGGAGAGCTCCGCCGCGAGCCACGCCGAGATCTTCGACTTGTCGTCGGCCGAATAGGTTATCGCGTAGTGGGTGCCGTCGATCTTGGTGAGGATGCGCGAGTCGGCGGAGTACGTGCCGACCAGCGTGGGCAAGCTCGTGACCTGCGTGTACGACGCTTCGGCATCGGTGACCGCAAATCCATAAATGCCCGTGACGCCGCTCTGCGCGTGGCAGCCGGAGCCGGAGCACTTCGCGAGGACCACCGAGTGGACCGACCCCGTATACAGGGCTTTGGCGCCGGCGGCAGGGGGAGGGGCATCCGGGTTCGTCGGATTCGGAGTACCCGTCTCCTCGATTCCACCCATGCAGCCAGTCGCGAACAGGACCGCGGTGACCAAGGTCGTGAGGCGCATCGAGTGATGATAGCTGCAGTTGCCAGACCAGGATCGGGGCTAATAGTTCAAGTGCTTTACGGGTGAGGACCTGGAGCCTGTAACACCCGCAGGTGGGGGCCTGGGGACAAGCCCCCCAGCCCCCGGTATGCTGACCGCCGATGGGTGAAGCACTCGCGAAGCCGCGGTACGGCCACCTCGGTCGGGTCCTGTTCGTCGATCTCACCGAGCGCACGCACTGGGTGGAGACCGTCGACGAGCACGTCTACCGGAGCTACCTCGGCGGCTATGGGCTCGGTGCCTGGCTCATGTGGAAGCACTTCCCCGCCGGGACCGATGCCCTCGCGCCCGAGGCCTGCTTCGCGATCTCGTCGGGACTGATGACCGGGCTCAAGACGCCGTTCTCGGGGCGCATTCAGATCGTCGGCAAGTCCCCGCTCACCGGCACCTGGGCCGATTCCAACTCCGGTGGCAGCGTGTGCAGTCACCTGCGCGCCGCGGGCTACGACGCGGTGGTCGTGCGCGGCAAGGCTGCCGAGCCCACGCTGCTCGTGATCCGCGATGGGGAGATCGCGTTCGAGCCCGCGGGCGATCTATGGGGCCAGGAGATTCCGGAAACGTTCGACGCGCTCAAGCAGAAGTTCGGCGGCAAGCGCGAGGTCGGCATCTCCGCGATCGGCCCCGCCGGGGAGAAGCAGCAGCGCATCGCCTCGGTAATGAACGATCGCTATCACGCGTTCGGGCGCCAGGGCTTCGGCGCGATCTACGGCAGTAAGCATCTGAAGGCGATCGTGGTCGCCGGCACCGGTGAGGTTCCCCTCGCGAAGCCGGACGTGTTCAAGGCGATCTGCAAGTCGATCACCGAGGAGTACAAGCGCGACCTCGGCGTATTCGCGCGCTTCATGGCGTACATGGCCAAGCCCAAGAGCTGGCTCGGCTGGATGTACCGGCTGATGACCAAGCTGGGCATGAAGGTCACCGCGCCGACCGGGGCGATGCGACGTATGTGGTCGCAGCGCGGCACTACCGGCGCCGTCGCGCTCTCGATCGAGAATGGCGATGCGCCGATCAAGAACTGGAAGGGCGTCGGCTCGCGCGACTTCCCGCTGACCAAGCGCGGCATGAAGGTCGATGGCGGCGCCGTCGAGAAGTACATCACCAAGAAGCTGTCGTGTGGTGATTGCCCGATGCCGTGCAAGGGCATCGTCAAGGTGAAATCACGCAACCTCACCGACGTGCGCCGCCCCGACTACGAGACGATCATCGGCTTCGGCGCCAACATTCTCAACGACGACCTCGAGCTGATCACTGCGTGTCACGACGCGTGCAATCGCTACGGCATCGACGCCGTCAGCTCGTCGGCGACGATCGCATGGGTGTGCGAGGCCGTCGAGCGCGGCGTGCTGACGCCCGCGGATCTCGATGGCATCGACATGCGCTGGGGCAACGGCGAGGGTGCACTGGCGCTCACGATCAAGATGGGCACCGGCGAAGGCTGCGGCGCGTGGCTCGGTCACGGCAGCAAGCGCGCCTCCGCCCATGTGGGCAAGAACAGCGACGCGTTCGCGGTGCATGTACACGGCAGCGAGCCCGCCTATCACGACTCGCGCTTCAGCTCGCTGATGGGCGTGACGTTCATCGCCGACCCCACGCCCGGACGTCACACCGCCGGCTCCGCGTCGTGGAACGAGGTGTTCGGTGCCGGCTTCTCGCTGCCCAAAGGCGCCGAGAAGAAGGACTGGAACGTGAAGTGGAAGGGCACCGACGGTAAGGGCAAGGCGCAGGCGCTCCACTCCAACGCTCACCAGGTAATGAACGGCCTCGGCTTATGCATGTTCACCATGCTCACCGGGGCGCTGCCGTGGGCCGACCTCCTCGACGCTGCTACGGGCTGGGGCCTGTCCGATGCCGACCTCCTCGTGTGCGGGGAGCGCATTCAGAACCTGCGCGCTGCATTCAACCGCCGCGAGGGCATCAAGCCAGCCGACTTCAAACCACACCGTCGCATGCTCGGCGAAGGTGATGAAGCACTCGACGCCGGCCCGCTCAAGGGTGTGCGCGTCGCCCTGCCCGTCCTCAAGGACGACTACTACACCTCGATGCACTGGAATCCGAGTAGCGGCAACCTCGCGAAGGCGCGCGCCACCGAGCTGGGCATGAGCGAGCTGCTCGACGGGTACCTCGAATAATGGGGATCTTCGACCGACATCGCGCGGGTACGATCCGCGTGCACATCCTGATCAAGGGCCGCATCGGCGATGACTGGAAGGACATCGACGAGCACCTCCGCGTGCCCGCCAACACCACGCTCGCGGAGCTCGTCGACCGCGCGGACAAGGAGGGCATCCCACTGCGCGAGTCGCTCGCGAACAGCCCGCACCTCACCGACACGATGATGCTCAACGGCGAGCGCTGTCCGTTCGAGGACAACCGCGAGCGCCGCCTCGCCGACGGCGACGAGATCTATCTTCTCGCGCCCCTCGCTGGTGGCTGAGCGTATGATGTGGCGCGTGCGCGGCCTCCTGCTCATGACCCTGGTCTCGGCCTGCGGGTTCTCCGTGCAGCCGGGCCAGGGCCCCGTGAACGAGGACGCCAAGCGCGATGGCAGCGGAGGCGAGGGCACGCCACTTTCCGACGGCGCTGTCGATGCGCCGATCGACGCTGCGATCGATGCCCCGATCGACGCGCGCGCGTGCCCGGCCGCGCCGCCGAACTGTGACCTGTTCACGTGCCCGGGCTCGTCGCACTGCTACTACGTCTGCGGCAAGGGCGACACGGAGCCGTGGGCGGACGGGCGCGACGCGTGTGCCGACGATAACCTCGGCTGCCTGGCGACCATCGACGACGCCGCCGAGAACAACTGCATCACGCAGGCGACGACGCCCGTGTTTCCGAACATCGTCTGGATGGGCTACGTGCAGTCGAGCAGTGGCGCCGAGCCGGCCGGTGGCTGGGCATGGCAGTGCGGCTCGTCGTCGTATACCAACTGGGGTGGCAGCGAGCCCAACAACAGCGGCGGCAACGAGGACTGCGCCGCGTTGAACACCGGTGGCACATGGATCGACGGTGGCTGCAACACGAGCGCGCGCTGGGTCTGCGAGCTGCCCTAAAGGACGAGCGCGCTGGCGAGGACCGCACCGTAGACGCGCAGCAGCGTCGCGAGATCGGCGTCGTCGAAGTGAAGCGTGGCACCGATGAAGTAGTCCCGACCGAAGCGCACCTCCGTGAACTGATTGGGGACGCCTTGATCGATGCCGTTGTTGATCAGCAGATAGCCCGGCGTGTTGAGCGCGTCGTCGACGCCCGCGAGCACGTAGATGGAGCGGAACACGGCGAACGCGGCAGCGATCTTGAGGCGCGGCACCGGATCGAAGCTGCCGAACACGTCCGTCGAGATCTTGAGGCGCCCGCTCATCGCGAGGACGTCGATGCCGAACCCGAACGTCGAGTCCTTCACGCCTCCGCGGAACGCAAACCGCCCTGCCTGCTTGCCGAACTGCGCGGTGAATCGGAGGGTGTCGTTGATCTCGATCCGGCGCGTGTACACGCTGGTGCCGATGGCATCGGAGAGCGTGTCGATCGGCACGCCGCCGAGCGGGCCCTTTTCGAACTCGACGAGATAGAACTTGTCGGTGCGCGCGCGGATCTCGGCGGTCGCGTAGAACCGCGGGATCCGCGAGAACACGTTGTACTCGACGCGCATGCCGAGCCACGACTTGAACCGGTAGAAGCTGCTCACGGCCTCGCGCCCGGCCGACGCTGCATCCTCGAGATCATCGGCGAGCTGCGGATCGTTGACGAGCCGGCCGAGCGAGCCCTTCCAGTCATCGCCCGAGCCGTTGCTGATCGCGGACATGATCTCGGCCGCCTGTTTGATCTGCGGGTCCATGTTGTCGAGCGCGGCGCGGGTATCGCCCATCGCGGTGACGAGCCCCGAGCGTGAATCGCGGAGCGTGGTGCGCGCGCTGGCCGTGCCTTCCTCGAAGTCGCGCAGACTGCGCGCGATGTCCGGCGCGATTCCGGAGAGAGCGGTGGCCCCACGGGTGGTCAGCTCGTCGACGCGTCCCATCGCCTCGTGCGCCTTGTGGATCGGGCCTTCGATGTTGCCGCCGGCGAGCCAGCTGTCGGACTGGGTCATGCTCTCGACGATCGCCCCGTTGATGCCCTTACGCGCATCGACGACGCGGCGGTGCATGAGCTCGAGCGCGTTGTCGATCTTCGGAAGGCCGCGATCCATCGCGCGCAGTACGGCGTCGGTGGAGCTGCCCTCGATGACGTGGACCAGCTGCTCGTTGTCGCGCAACGTGCGCTGCGGCGGCGCGCCTTCGACCTGCGTCGTCGGGATGATCTCGAGGTAGCTGTCGCCGAACAGCGAGTCGGCGCGCCGGGTAACGAACGAGTCCGCGGGAATCTCGATGTTGTCGCGCAGCCGCATGTCGACGCGCGCGAATCGCCCCTCGATGGCGATGTCGGTCAGCTCGCCGATCTGCACGCCTGCGATCACGACGGGCGATCCCTTCGCGAGCCGCGAACCGTCACGGAACGTGGCCCACGTGCGGAACGTGCCGCCGATCTCGTGCGACGGCACGCGCGAGCGCAACCACAACGCGAGCGCACCGAGGACGGCGATCACGACCACGAAGGTCGTTACCCGTGAGACCCAGCGCATGCGGGCAGTCTACCCCAGGGCGTTACGGGGCGCCGCGACGGAGATAGTAGTGCACGCCACGCTGCGGGTGAGACAGCCGGATCGACAGCGCCCTGGCTGCCGTGGGCTTGGGGACGCGCACGGTGAACCGGCGCTGCGCGTCGATGGGGATGTTCGCGTCGTTCACCGATGCCGACCAGCCCGCGAGCACCGCGCCACGCACGAGGATCTCTTCGGCCCACGGTTTCCCGTTCACCGGCTCCTGGATGTAGACCTGCGGCGTCGTGTTGTCGAACTCGAACTTGAACGACGACACCTTGGGATCTTTCACGCCATCCTTCTCGAGCCAGAACGTGTACGTGTTGCCCTCGGCGAGGTCCTTGCTCGGGATCACGATCTTCGGGCCCTTGCCCTCGTAGACCTTCGACGTTCCGCCCGAGGCGACGTGCAGCTTGAACACACCACCGGTGCCCTTCGTGGGCACGGCGATCGACGGCAACACGCTCTGGTACGAAACGGTCCACGGCCGACCGTCGGCGCGGATCTCGTTGGTCGCCGCATTCTTTGGAATCGGGCGGTTGCCACCATCGCGCAGCACGGTGACGCGGCCACTTGCGACCGCGCCGGTATCACCGCCACCCTTGGTGCACCGCAGACGATACGACCAGCTTCCCGCGCCGACCATCATGTTCGCCCCGTCCTTGCCGCTCGAGACCTTCGCAGTCTGGAACTTGGCGTTCCTGTCCATCTCGATGAAGCCGCCCTCGGCGCACTTCCCTCCGAATGAGAACTGGATCGCGGTGTTGCCCTTCGGATCGTGGATCAACGCCGAGTTGCCGACGGCGAGCTGGAAATCGTAGAAGCCCGGAATTGCCTCGACTACGCGGATCGTGCCGACCTTCGCGACCGAGGCCGTCTCGCCGCGATTCAGCTCCAGCGTGCCGCCCCCCGAGCCGACGAGGCGAGCTCCGCCGCGCAGGACGGCCACCTCCGCCTCGCGTCCGTTGACGTCGAGCCGTGCCTCGGCACCTGCTTGCGCGGTGCCCTCGAGCACCACCTCACCGCCGGGCACGCCGACCTTGCCAGTGATGCTCGGCGGCACCGACGCGCGCGCGCTACCGGTCTCGAACATCAGCGCGCCGGTCTCGGAGAGCCCCGCGCGCGAGCTCCCCGCCATGTCGAGCGTGGTGCCGTTCGACGTCAGCTTCGCCGTGCTGCCCGCGCCGAGCCGGATCTTCGCGCCCTTCGCGAGCGCGCCGGCGCCCTCCGGCAGCGCCTGCCACTTCGTCTCGCCCGGTAGCAGGATCTCGACCTTCTTGCCGGTGACCGCGAACGACGCGCCATCGGCGATGGGCGGCGCCGCATCGGGCTCGGCTGCATCGACCACTGCGACCGCCGCATCGACGACCTGCGCGTCGGCAACCGTGCGCACGACGACATCCCCCAGGTCGATGCTGCCGCCGATGTCGAGATCGAACGTCTGGCCGCTGCGCGAGGTCACCACGGCATCGCCCATCTGCAGCGTGACCGTGCTGCCACCCCCCGCCTTCGCGGCGATGCGCACCGTACCGCCGGTTAGCTTCACGTCACCTACGTCGAGGCCATATTGACCTGAACCCATCAGGTCGACGGCACCGAGCTCGACGGCGATCTGGTTCGCTTCCTTGCTGCCTCCGAACCGCAACACCGTGTGCGGCTGCATCGCGATCCTCGCGGCGCCGCCGGTGATCACGAGCTCCGCGCCGCCGTCCGCCGTGCGCGCGGCATCACCGAGGAAGTATTTCGTCCCCACCAGCGCTGCCGTCCAGGCGCCCGTTCCGGGCTGACGCTCGACCGGACCGTCCGCCTTCGTAAGCTCCGCGATCGGCTGCTTCTTGCCACAGGCGGCAAGTGCGAGGAGAAGGGCTATGCCCCTGTGCGTCATTACTTGGGTAGCTCGAAGTTCTTCAGCACCGGCGCGTTCGCTTCCACCTTGGCGTCCAGCGTCTGATCCTTGAAGCCAGGCGCACTCGCCGTGGCCTTGTAGACTCCGGGCGGCACCGCGACGGAGAAGTTGCCGTCGGGGCCTGCCGTAGCCGTGAAGCCACCCGGCTCGATCTTGATGGTCGCCCCCGCGAGCGGCTTGCCCGCACCGGCGCTGCGCACGAGGCCGAGGATCTCGCCCGGCGGCAGGTCCGGATCGAGGTTGATGCGCGGGATCGCGTTGTCGCCCTTGGCGAGCGTGAGCGTCTGCTTTGCGGGCTTCTTGCCGTCGACGCTGACGCTCACCTCGGCAGCCGTGTCGTCGAGCGTGGTCACGCCCTTCACGGTCTTACCGATCGGTAGCTTCTCGATCTTCCACACGCCCTTGTCGTCGGTGACCGCGGTGCCGGTCTTGCTCTTGAGCTTGACGTCGACCTTGGCGCCGATGATCGGCTTGCCCGCGTCGTCGTAGACCTCGCCCGACACGTTGGCGAACTCCTCCAGCGGGATGTCTTGCTTCACGAGGTTGTCGGTGACGCTGCCCGCCGGACGCTTGGGGCCACCGAAGCGCGCCGCGAACCCGAGGCCACCCGCGATCGTCGGCGCGTAGGGGATCACGCGAATGTCGTCGGCGAGGCGATCTGCGCCGGGAATCGAGGGAACCTTCGAGCCCTGGACGAAGGCGAACACGGAGTACTGGGGGGTGATGTGATAGCCGGCGCTGCCGCCGAACCGGAACATCGCGCCCGGGGCCGCGTGCGCTTCGGTTGCGCCCATCGGCGTCTCGCCCTCCCCGATGAAGTAGTCGAGGCTGCCCTCGACATTGAGGTACGCCTTGGCGCCGAGCGGCAGTGCGAGCTGTACGCCGGCGAGCGCCGCGTTGAACTCGGAGACGCCGAGCGACACGCGATCCTGCGGCGCGAGGTCCTGGATCGGCGTGGCCACCGACGCGAAGCTGTTGTCGAGGCGAAAGCCACCGCTAAACGTCAGCAGGCCCGAGCCTGCCTTGAGCGAGAGCAACGCGCGCGCGTCGACCGTCGTCGCACCGAGCTTCACCGATGGCGCATCGCCACCCGGGATCCAGATTCCGAGCTGGCCGCCGACGCGCAAGTTGCCGACCGGCTTGGCGACGCGAAGGATCAGATTCGGGTTCCCGACGAAGCCATCCTGGTTCGACCCGTCGTCGTGCTTGTCGAAATAACCGTCGAGCGAGAGCGCGACCGTGAGGAGCTTCGTTGGCGCGAACGCGACGGCGAGGCTGCCGAGTCCCCGGCTGAACTTGCTGTCCGCGCCCAGGAGCTTCGAGCGCGTTCCAAAGCCGCCGTAGGTCGCGACCTCGACGACGCCCTTGGTGAGCGTTTCAGCTGAAGGTGCGTGGAGCCCGCCCGGCATCGCGGCATAGCCGATGGCCTGGGGCGTTGGCAGCGCATCGCGTGATGACGGCGCGGTCTCCACCACCTCCGCCGACTGCGCGAACGCGAGGACGGGCGCGATCACAACGCAGAGGCAGAACGCGAGACCCCACCGGCGGCGCATTACCGAAAGTGTAAAGGGCCTTGGAACGTGATTCCAGTCCCCTGCCGACTTCAAATCAGTATCGGAGCCAGCGAACGAGCTCGCGCACCGACGGGCGCTTGCCATACATCAGCACGCCCACGCGATAGATCTTGGCCGCGGCCCGGACGATGAGGATCGTCGAGACGACCAGGATCCCGAGAGACAGTGCCACTTCACCAAACGTGGCCCCGCCGAGCACGTAGCGCATGGGCATCAAGATCGGCGACCAGCACGGGACCATGGTCATCACCGACGCCGCGCCCCCACGTGGGTCGCTGGAGATGGCCGTGATGCACGTGACACCAATGACGAGCAGCATGGTCACCGGCATCTGCACCTGCTGGGTGTCCTGCTCCGAGGAGACCATGGCTCCTACCGCGGCATACATCGCGGCGTAGAAGAAGAAGCCGAGCAGGAAGAACGCGAGCACGAGCGTCAGCTCGGGAAGCGCGACCGGGGGTAACGCGAGACCGTCGCCTTTGACCCCGAACAGTCCGAGGAGCTCTGACTTGTACTCGAGCGCGAGCGCGCCGATCCCGAGCCAGATCGTGAGCTGGATCAACGCCGCTCCACCGACGCCGAGGATCTTGCCGCTCATCAGCGACGAGGGTTTCACCGCTGCGACGAGGAACTCCATGACGCGGCTGGTCTTCTCCTGCACCACGCTGCGCATGACCGTCACGCCGTACAGCGTGATGACCATGTAGAGGATGAATGCGAGCAAGTACGCGACGAAGAACGAGCCGATGCCCGACATACCCTCGGTCTCACCGGTGGTGTGCTGCGGGACGACGTCGATCCGCGTGAGCATCGCCCTGGTCTGCGCCTCGTTCAGTGCCTGCGCCTTGGCGCGCTCGACTTGCACGACGCGCGAGATGCTCTTGTAGAGGTCGGCCTGGACCTTCTGACTGCTCGCGTTGTCACCGCGATAGAAGATCGTGCCGCCCTCCAGCCCGTTGGCTGGAACCACGATGAAGCCGTTGATCTTGTCGTCGCGGATGCGCGCCATCTCGACGGCGTCGGGCGTGTCTGGCGAGACGATCGTGACGTGCCAGTCCTTGAGCTCGGCGACGATCCCGGGTCCCACCCGGCCCGTCTTGTCGATGATTTCGACGCGAGCTCCGGCCGCACTCTTCGACGCGATCAGCGCCGGAACGACGACGAGCGCGACCATGAACAGCGGGCCGAGCAGCGTCATAACGACGAACCACTTGCTGCGCACGCGCTCGAGCAGCTCGCGGCGACCGATCACGAGTGTGTCGCGCACCATGGTGTTCACGCCGCGTCTGCCTCGCGACGCTCCGCGATCGCAGCTTCGGGCCCCACTTTGTCGACGAAGATCTGATGCAGCGTCGGCACCACGAGCGAGAACTTCGTCAGCGTCACGTTGGCTGCGACCAGCGCCGCGAGCAGTTGTTGCGAGCTCGCGCCGTCTGCGAGCCGAACCTCGACATCCGCGACCTCGCCTGCATGTGGCTCGCGCTTCTCGACGACATACGTGCGGTCACCTAGCGGCCCCGTGGCGCGCGCCTGGGAAGCCTCGTCAGCAAATGCGAGCGCGACCCAGCCCTCCGCGGCCGAGCTCCGTTTGATGTCGCGCAGCGTGCCCTGGAGCACGAGCTTGCCGCGCGCGATGATGCACAGCGCGTCGACGATCTTCTCGGCTTGCTCCATCTGATGCGTCGAGAACAGCACGGTGCGGCCGGCGGCGCGCAGCTCCGCGACGGTCTCGCGCAGCACCTCGGCGTTGATGGGATCGAGGCCGCTCCACGGCTCGTCGAGGATCACGAGGTCGGGCTCGTGCAGCAGTGCGGTCGCGAACTGCACCTTTTGCTGCATGCCCTTCGACTGGTCCTGGACCTTGTTCTTCGTCCACTTGCCGAGGCCGAGGCGCTCCAGCCACTCGCCACCGCGCTTGCGAGCCTCGGCGCGCGGGAGGCCGCGCAGCTCGCCCATGAACTCGACGATCTCGCCGACCTTCATCTTGGGATACAGGCCGCGCTCCTCGGGGAGGTAGCCGATCTTGCGCGCGGCCGCCGCCCCCGGCGTCAGGCCGTCGAGGATGCGGATGGCGCCTTCATCGGGCGCGATGATGTCGTTGATCATCCGCAGCGTCGTCGATTTGCCGGCGCCGTTGGGGCCGAGGATGCCGTACACGCAACCGCGGGGCACCGCGAACGTGATCGTATCGACCGCGACGTGATTCCCGAATCGCTTGACGACCCGGACTACGTCGAGCGCGGGCGAGCTCATGACGCCAGCTGCGAGGAAGCGGCGTCGCCGAGCACCGCGCGCTCGAGCACCGCCATGCGTATCGCCACGCCCCAGGACACCTGCTGGAGGATCACCGCGCGCGAGCCATCGGCGACCTGGGGCGAGATCTCGACCCCGCGATTCATCGGCCCTGGGTGCATCACGATCGCGTCGGGCTTCGCATAGGCCAGTGTGCGCTCCGACAGCCCGAACGTGCGCGACAGCTCGCGCGTGTTGGGGAACCGAGGCGCCTCGCCGTCGAACCGCTCGGCCTGGACGCGCAGCATCATCACGACGTCGGCATTCTCGAGGCCATCCTCGAGCCGCGTCACGACCCGGACGCGCTCGCGGGTGAGCTCGCCGCCGATGTCCTCGATGCCGCGCGGCACGAGCGTCCACGGTGCGCACAGGCGGATCCGCGCGCCCAGCTTGGCGAGACACAGGATGTTCGAGCGCGCGACGCGCGAGTGCGCGAGGTCGCCGACGATCACCACCTCGAGGCCTTCGATCTTGCCCTTGTGACGACGGATCGTCGCCGCGTCGAGGAGCGCCTGCGTGGGGTGCTCGTGCTGGCCGTCACCCGCGTTGATCACCGCCGCTTTGACGCTGCTGCGGATGACATGCGCCGCGCCGCCGTACTTGTGGCGCACCACGATCGCGTCCGGGTGCATCGCCATGAGGTTGCGGGCGGTGTCGATCAGGGTCTCGCCCTTGGCGATCGACGACCCCGAGCTCGAGATGTTGATCGCCTCGGCCGACAGGCGCTTGGCGGCGAGCTCGAACGAGGTCCGCGTACGCGTCGAGTTCTCGAAGAAGAGGTTGATGACGGTCCGCCCGCGCAGCGACGTGAGCTTCTTGATCGGCTCGTCGCCCATGGGCCAAAACCGATCGCCGTGATCGAGTATGGCCTCGATCTCTCTCGCGTCGAGGTCAGCGATGCTCACCAAGTCCCGCGGCACGCACCTCATATAGCAGAAGCGAAGTGTTAAGGTGGGGACGTGCCCGCAGATCGAGTGGATCGGACCGGCCACGTGCTGGGCAAGCGCTTCCGCATCGACCGCCCGATCGGCAAGGGCGCGATGGCCGAGGTGTTTCGTGCGGTCGACCTGGAGACCTCGGCCTACGTCGCCGTGAAGATCATGCGGACCTCGCTGGCAGGCGACCCCACCGCAAAGGCCCGGTTCGCGCGTGAGGGCGAGGTCCAGGCCCGGCTCCGCCACCGCAACATCGCAGCGCTCCTGGCCTCGGGGATCACCGATCGGGAAGAGCCCTATCTGGTCGTCGAGCTCCTGCGCGGCAAGAACCTCCGCTCCGTGCTCAAGCAGGAGGGTCGGGTCAGCGCGATCCGGGCGGCGAGCTACGCCTGGCAGACGCTTCAGGGTCTGTCGGAGGTCCACGCCGCGGGCATCCTCCACCGCGACCTCAAGCCCGCGAACATCATGCTCGAGCCGTCCCCGGGGCCCGTCGAGCGGGTGGTGCTCATCGATTTCGGGTTCGCGAGCACCGAGGGCAGCGCCAAGCTCACCCAGCAGGGCACCGTGGTCGGCAGCCTGCGCTACATTGCGCCCGAGCGCCTGCGCGGCGAGCCGGTCGATCACCGCAGCGACCTCTACTCCGTGGGCGTGATCCTGTTCGAGCTGCTCATGGGCAAGCCACCGTTCGATCACGAGGATGACTTCGAGCTCGTCGAGGCCCAAGTGTCCAGTGCGCCACCGCCGCTGGATCCGTCGCTGCCCGCAAGCCTCGATGCGGTGATTCGCAAGTCGCTCGAGAAGTATCAGGACGCTCGCTATCCCGACGCCAAGGCGATGGCGCTCGCCCTCGAGCTCGCCGTGCGCGAGCTCAGTTGATAACGATCTGCTTCAGATCGAGACCACCCGCGAACATGTACGAGACCGCGTCGCCGTAGCCGTAGACCTCGACGCCACAGCCCGACGGGCACGAGATCTTGTGCTGCCCCGCGCTCACCATCACGCGCGCCGCGCGATAAGTGCCGTTCGCGAACGGGGTCATGGTGACCGGCGCACCGTCGACGACGATCGCGCCCGTCGATCCGGCCGAGATCGAGAGGTAGTTCTTCGCGTACTGCGCGGGCACGAGGACCGTGTAGTCGGTACGGTACTGCTCGGTCGGCACGGCGATCGCCATCGAAGGATCACCTTCACCGATCGAGCCGGTCTCGAAGATCAGGTCCTGCCAGATCGCGGACTGCAGGTAGTGGCCGATCAGCACCGGCTCGCTGGTCGTGATCGAGGTGTCGGCCAGGATCTTCACCTGACAGAACTGGCCGGGACCGAGGGTGCCGCACGAGCCCGCGACCGGTGGCGGAAGGAACTGCACCGTCGTGTTCGGCTTCTGCGCCAGGATCCGCACCACATCGGGCTCGTTCGTACCGCGCGACTCGCTGCGCGCGATCGCGAACGCGCGTCCCCACGTCGACGACGGGAACAACATCTCCTCGACGTGGTCAGCGCAGCACGGACCGCTGGTGTGAATCTGATCGGGGGCCATGTTCTCGCCGAACCCTGCGGCCTCGTGGCCACCGAACACGCCGAACGCGATGTTGGTGTTGACCGCCTTGATCTTCGTGCCCGTAAGGTCGCCGGGCGCGAGCGCCTGAAGCGTGAGCACCTCGAACGCATTCAGCGTGAACGTCGCGGGGACGTTGGCCGGTAGCGCGGCCTGCGTCGCGCTCGCGCGCACGGCGACCTTCGGCGTGACCTCGATCTGCGTCCCGTCCTGCCACGCTACCACCGACACGTAGCCGTGATAGTCGTGAGGCCCGGGACCGGTGAAGATGTTGCCCACGCGCCGATTCGACGTCGCGAAGCTCATCACGTAGTACTCGGTGTCGAATGCCGCCCGCGGGACGAGCAGCGACGCATCGTTGGAAAACACGTTCACGTTGTCGAGCGGGTTGAACTGGTACGCGACGATCGGAAGGTTCGACTCGAGCTTGTACGCCTTGCGCTCCTTACCCGTACCGTCGACGGACTGATCCGGAATCGTCGGCTGCGGAACGATCGCCTCGACCTGCCCCGCTGCGATCGAGCGCGTGATCGTGGTTCCCTCGGGACCGGTGAGCGTGACGTCGACGCTGCGCGCTTGCGGATTCGACACCACCACCGCGAACGGCGCGTGCTGGGCGTCGAGCACGCAGACATCGCGCGCGCCGCAGGTGTAGCTCGACGGGCACGTGTTGTTGGGCGGGTCGCAGAGACCGAGGACGACATTGCCCGACGAGCACACGCTCAGGTTGCGGACCACCGAGCCCGTACCGCAGTCGGGACCACCCGCTCGATCGAGCACCTCGACGGCGTTGTCGAGATCGACGGCCCAGTACTCGCAACCGGTATAGCTGCGCTTCATCGCGGCGTCGTCGCACGCGTTCACGCAGGCACCGCTCTGACAGATCAGCGCGCCGGTGCACTCCTCGATCTGCGCCCCGATCTCGCCGGCCGCACTGCACGCGTGCACGTTGCCCTCGTCGCAGACATTCAGGTTCGGCGTGCACGCCACGCAGCCGAGCGTCTCGTGGCAGACGGACTCGCAGTCCTGCTGGGTGACCCACCTCCCGCCGGAGCACACGAGGTACGTGCTGCCCGCGCAGCGATGGTTTCCCTCCGAGCACTCGGGCTCCGCCACGTCCGGGTCGATGCCGCCGTCGCCGGTGCCAGGACGCGGTCCCGGACCACCACACCCTGACACGATCGCAGCGAGCGCACCGACGATGAGCAAGCGAGGCATGAGGGCGGCGACGCTATCACAGTCCCCGACGGAGACAGCCCTCAGAAAACTGTCGCCCTCGAGACAGCTTCCTAGTCGCAGACGCCGCCGCCGTCAGGGTTGCAGTCACACGCGACGATGTTGTCGTTGCCATCCTTGCACGTCGGAGTGATGCGGTTCTCGAGCAGGAACTCCTGTACCTGGCGCATGGCAGCCTGGTTGCGGTTGACGCCCGAGTGCGTGCCGTTGTCTTCCGATGGCGGCTGGTTGGTGTCTGGCGGCATCGGCGTGGGATGCTCGTTGTAGATCGTAACGGCGTTGACGAGCGGCGGGTTCATCGCCGGGCTCCGCCACACGTCCTTCACCGACGGCGCGAGCACCGAAATCCCCATCTCGCGAATGATCATCTCGGTCGCGATGTTGGTGATGAGGCAGTCGCCGAGCGTGTACCACATGAGGATCTCCTTGGGCTGCTGGTCGGCGAACAGCGGATCCTTGATGACGTGGCCCGCGGTCGAGATCGGGTCGTATGGCTCCATCGCGAGGCCGAGAAACGCGACGACGAGCTGGTAGACCGCTGGATCCGTGTAGCTGCCTTGCGCGGCGCCGAGGAGCGCGAACCACGCCGCGCTGCGCTCGAAGAGCATCGACCACACACCGCCGGGCACGGCGAGCACGCCCTTCTTGAAGCCAGGGTCGTACGCCATGATCGTGTTGCCGACGGTGCCGCCGAGCGAGCCACCGACGTAGAAGACCTGCGACGGATCGATGATCGCGCTGCCGTTGAACTGGAACTCCGGCGCCGTGACCATCTTGCCGCGGGCGAGCGCACCCAGCGACATGAAGTCGATCACCGACTGCGCGAGCTTCTCCGCGATCTGGGGCCCGCGATTCATATCGTTGACCGCGAGCGGCGCGAGCTGGAGCTGCCGCGAGGTGAGGCCGATGAAATCGCCGGCGAGGATGACCACGCACTGCGTCTCGGCGAGATCGAGGACGAAGCCGTCGGAGAGGTACTCCTTCGCCGAGCCGAACAGGCCGTGGCCAAACACGATCACGGGGCGCGGCAGCTGCGCGGTCTGCACGCAGCTCGGGATGATCGCGGCGAACCGCGCGTCGCGCATGCCGTTCATCTCGGGGAGGCCGGTGCCGCCGCGGCGGAGCAGTGACGTGTCCGCTTCGCCGTTGGTCAAGAAGTCGGGAGCCTTGTACGTGCCGAGGTAGCGCTTGTACGACTGCGTGACGTTCGGCTCGGTGCTCGAGATGGTGAAGCTGAGGTTGGCGCCATTCGTGCCGATCGCCGGCAGCGCGTCGTTGCGCATCGACGTGAGGTCGCCACGCATGAGCTCGTCCGACGCCGTGACGAAGTCCCACGCGAGGACGATGTCCGTCTTCTCGATGCCAAGCGCGCCGAGCTTGGCGAAGATGTCGGGCCACCGCTTCGCGATCGCGTCGAACCGCGGATGGCGGAAGCTCGTGCCGTCGCGCAATGCGGCGAACCCGGGCGGGCTCGCGAGGTCACTGCCGTCGGCGGCCTTGACGCCGTTGCGGATCACCGCGACGTAGCGCGTGCCCGGCTTCAGACGCGCGAGCGGGCGGATCACCAGGCTACGCTTGGTGACCTCGAGGACGTTCTGATCGACCTCGGCGAACAGCGGCACGCGCTCGCCACTGTCGATCGCGACGAGAACGACGGGCGAGCCCGGCGCGAGCGACTCGTCGGGGTTCTTGAACGACGGCAAGCCCGTCGGTGACACGCCCTCGGGGAACGCCACGATGAGCGGACCACTCAGCGAGAAGCCGTCGAAGCGATCGAACACCAGCGGATCGATCTCGATGTTGTCGGCGTTGGTCGGCATCGCCGCCGCCGGAAGATCGACGCGGAAGCCGGTCACCGCGCTAGCGTCCTCGCGCAGGTACGTTGCCGACGGCCACGGCAAGAGGCAGCCCTGCCCACCCAGCGGATTGCACTCGTCGGGAATGCCAGTCGTGTTCGCACCGTCGGTAGCGCACGCGGTGGCGACCACGGCAAGGCCAAGCAAGTAAGACTTCGTCATCGGCTCCGACGGCCACCCTAACACCCGGCCCCATCACCTCGGCGATAATTTCGGCCCGGTGGGACGATGCTCCGGGCCTGGGCGCGGAGCTCCGTGCAGCTCCACCGGGAGCTGGCAGCGCTCGCCGACCGCGCTGCCGCGCAGGTTGCCGCCAGCTTCGCTGGATCACCGTGAGCGGCTCGGGCACGACCGGAACCGCGGCGCGCGCAGCGGCGCTCCTCGACGAGCTGCTCGCCTACCGCTAGTCGCGCTCGTGCTCCGTCGCGACATCCGCGTCGACGCTCGGCTCGTAGAGCTCGAGGGACGGCGTCCACCGCGGCTGGCGGATCCGTACGAGCCCGGTCGCGCTCGCGGCGGGCATCGAGATCACGTGGGCGAGCCACGCGAGATCGGCGTGCACGTCGGCGGCGCTCGGGCGATCCCCGTGATCGAGCGCGAGCATCTGATCGACCAAGCCGGTGAGCTCGCGCGGTGCCTCGGGGCAATGCACCTCGGTCGGCACGTGCCGGATGTGGCCGTTGCTCGTGTGCGCCATCGAGCCTGCAAAGGGCAACTGGCCGGTGAGCAGCCTGTACGCGATCACGCCGAGCGAGAACACGTCGGCGCGGTCGTCGATCGAGTCGCCCGACGCGACCTCGGGCGCCGTGTAGTACCAGCTCGCGACAGAATCGATCGAGCGCACCGAGGCCGCGTCGTGGGCGCGTGCCTCGCTCCAGTCGGGGATGCAGATCGGAAATTCGCGCGAGCGCCCGCACATCACGATGCGATCGGGCCGAACGTTGCCGTGGATCACGCCACGCTGATGCGCGTGCGCGAGCACGTCGGCGACGTCCCGCAGCAGCGAGATCACGTCGATGCGTTCGGCCATGCCAGGCGCGAGATTGCTCGCGATCGTCGGTCCCTCGACGAGCTCGCGCGCGAACCACGGCCGCTTGTCGGCTAGCAACCCAGACTCGTACACCCGCACGGCACCCGGGTGATGCAGCGCCTCGAGCAAACACGCCTCGCGTAGCATCTGCGCCGGCAGGGGCTCTGCTGTCGGCGTCATGAGCTTGACGACGGCACGCCGGGGCAACACGAGGTGCTGACCGACGTATTCGAGACAGATACGCGTCCGCGCGAGCTGGCGCTCGATCCGGTACTCGCCGATCTGCTCCAGGATCACGGGGCCGGCTATAACATCAGTGCGCAGGTATCGGCCACTAAGGCATCTGGTTCTTGCGCGCCGCGAGCATCTCGATCAGGTCCATCTTGGTCACGATGCCGAGCACCGCACGCTGTTCGTCCACGACGATCGCGACCTCGCCACGCTCGAAGATGCGGGGCAACTCGCTCGAGCTCGCGTTGAGGCCGACCGTCGACACCTTCCGCTCCATGATCTCGGCCGCGATGGTGTCCTTGGTGACGCGCCCCGCGACGAGGTGATGGAGCAGATCGCTCTCGGTCAGGATGCCGGCGAGCTTGCCCTCGTCGAGGACCGGCATCTGCGAGATCCCGTGCTCCTTGAACAGCTCCGTCGCGCGACCGAGCTTGTCGTTGAGATCGAGCGAGATCACGGTGCGGCGGCCCAGCGCACGGAGGCAGTCGGCGACAGTGCCGACCTCCCAGTCGCCCTTCACGAAGCCCTGCTGGCGCATCCACTTGTCGTCGACGAACTTGCTCAGGTAGTTGCGGATGGAGTCCGGCAGGATCACGCACACGCGCTTGCCCGGGCCGAGCTCGCGCGAGACCTGCATTGCAGCCCACACCGCCGAGCCCGATGACCCGCCGACGAGGAGGCCCTCCTGGCGGATCAGCTGGCGCGCGATGAGGAACGAATCACGGTCGTTCGACTTGACCCACTTGTCGACGAGTCGGCGATCGAGAACGTCCGGGATGAAGTCGTAGCCGATGCCCTCGACCTTGTAGCTCTTGATCTCACCAGGGCCAGCGAGGATCGAGCCCTCGGGGTCGACGCCGACGACCTTGCAGTTGGGGATCTCGCGCTTGATGACGCGCGCGACGCCGGTGATCGTGCCGCCGGTGCCCGCGGTCATCACGATCGCGTCGAGCTTGCCCTCACACTGTTCGATGATCTCGCGGCCCGTGCCCTCCTCGTGGGCGAGGGGGTTCGACGGATTCGTGTACTGGTCGAGGATGTGCGAGTTGGGTATGATCTCTTTCAGGCGACGAGCGACGCCGATGTGGCTCTCGGGAGAATCCCACGCAGCTTCCGTCGGAGTGCGGATGATCTCCGCACCGAGCGCCTCGAGGACGACCTGCTTCTCCTGCGACATCTTCTCGGGCAGCGTGATGATGACGCGGTAACCACGCACGGCCGCCGCCATCGCGATGCCGATGCCCGTGTTGCCGCTGGTCGGCTCGATGAGCGTATCACCAGGCTTGATGCGGCCTTCGCGCTCCGCGTCGAGGAGCATCTTCACGCCGATGCGGTCCTTCACCGAACCGCCGGGGTTCATGAACTCGCACTTACCGAGGAGCTCGCCGGGCAGCCCCTTTCCGATCCGTGACAGCCGCACCATCGGCGTGTTTCCGGTCGTCTGAAGAATGGAATCGAAGATCTGCGTGCGGTCCATAGCGGGCGCACTCTACCACCTCGGAGCCAAGGTCAGAGGCGGGGCCAGAACTTGCACCGCACGTCGCACATGAGCCATCCACTGCGCGCCCTGGTCGCTGGTCTCATCGGAACTCTGTCGGCGACTGGCGCGGCGTATGCGCAGCCCGCGGAGGTGCGAGACGTCTGGATCCAGCAGCCCGACGGTACCTTCACGTCCGATCAAGGGCCATACACCGCCCGCATCGCCCCCGACGGGTCCACCACGTTTCGCAACAACCCGAACATCCAGCCCGACATCTACGTTCCAGGTGCCCGGTTCGACATCACCGACGCCACGATGCGGGCCGTTGGAGAGGACCCGTACTCCAGCGCCAAGCTCAGCTTCCTCGATCGCTCGCGCGACCTGCGCGTGAAGATGGGCACCGACTACCGCGCCTGGCAGCTCTCGCAGTCGGCGGCGATCATGCGCGCCAACATCGACGGCATGTGGAAGCGCCTCCCCAACGACGCTGCGCGCAAGCAGGCGCTGTTCGAGATGTGGGACGAATGTGCGGAGACAGGAGACCCTGCCCTTGTCGAGGCAGGCAAGGCCGCCCGCGCCGCGCTCGTCGAGGTGGCACAGCAGCGCCTTGGCCCCAACGCGTTCACCCCACAGGAGCTAACCGCGATGAACGCCCGCCGCACGTCGTCGCAGCGCTTCCAACCCAACGCGGCGCCGCCCGAGATGGTCGCGGTGCGTTGACGCGTTTGTCGTCGGCAAGCACATAGCGGCGCAGTCCAAACGATGGTAATCAGCCGGGGATGTCGACCCTGGACCGCCTCGTCGAGACCCTCGATCGCCGCATCGTCGTGCTTGACGGTGCCATGGGCACGATGATCCAAGGCCTGGGCCTCAAGGACGAGGCGCAGTGGCGCGGCGAACAGTTCAAGGATCACCCGCACCCGCTCAAGGGCTGCAGCGACCTGCTCGTGTTGACGCAGGCGCAGGCAATCGAGGACATCCACTACCAGTACTTCAAGGCGGGCGCGGACATCGTCGAGACCAACACGTTCACCGGCACGTCGATCGCGTTGGCTGACTACGGGCTCGAGCACGTGGTGCGCGAGCTCAACATCGCCGGTGCGGTCGCGGCGCGGCGCGCGGCGGATCGCGCGGAGAAGGAAGATGGCCAGCCGCGCTGGGTCGCCGGTTCGGTCGGCCCGACGACGAAGACCGCCTCGCTGTCGCCCGACGTGAACGATCCGGGTGCGCGCTCGGTGACGTTCCGCCAGCTCGTCGATGCGTTCGCCGAGCAGGCGCGCGCGCTGATCGAGGGTGGCGTCGATCTGCTGCTGACCGAGACGCACATCGATACGCTCAACTGCAAGGCCGCGCTGTACGCGTTCGAGCAGGTGTTCGCCGAGGGTGCGCGCCGGGTGCCCGTGATCGCGTCGGTGACGATTCCCGACCGCTCGGGGCGCACGCTGTCGGGCCAGACGGTCGAGGCGTTTTACAACTCGATCGCGCACGCGAACCTGTTCGCAGTGTCGATCAACTGCGCGCTCGGCGCCGAGGACATGCGGCCGCACGTGGCCGAGCTCGCGCGATCGGCCGGGGTGCGCGTCGCGTGTTATCCGAATGCCGGCCTGCCGAACGAGTTCGGTGGCTACGACGACACGCCCGAGAACATGGCGAAGGTGCTGGGCTCGTTCGCCAAGGACGGCATGCTCAACCTCGTCGGGGGCTGCTGCGGCACGCGCCCGGCGCACATCAAGGCGATCGCCGAGGCGGTGTCGGTGATCCCGCGCCGCACGGTGGTAACGCCCGCACGCCACATGCGCCTCGCGGGGCTCGAGCCGCTGACCATCACGCCGGAGACCAACTTCATCATCGTCGGTGAGCGCACCAACGTCACCGGATCGGCGGCGTTCCGGCGCCTGATCAAAGAAGACAAATACGACGAGGCGGTCGCGGTCGCGCGCCAGCAGGTCGAGGGTGGCGCCAACATCCTCGACGTTTGCATGGACGAAGGCATGCTCGACGGCGTCGCCGCGAGGCGGAAGTTCTTGAACCTGCTCGCGGCGGAGCCCGACATCGCGCGCATCCCCGTGATGGTCGACTCGTCGAAGTTCAGCGTGATCGAGGCGGGCCTCGAGTGCTTGCAGGGCAAGGGCGTCGTCAACTCGATCTCGCTCAAAGAAGGCGAGGCCGAGTTCATCCGTCAGGCGAAGATCGTGCGTCGGTTCGGCGCGGCGGTCGTGGTGATGGCGTTCGACGAGACCGGGCAGGCGACGAGCGTCGAGCACCGGCTTCAGATCGCGCACCGCGCCTACAAGATCCTCACCGAGCAGGTCGGGTTCCCCGCCGAAGACATCATCTTCGATCCCAACATCCTCACGATCGGTACCGGCATCGAGGAGCACGACCCGTACGCGGTCAACTTCATCGAGGCCGTGCGCCGCATCAAGGCGGAGCTGCCGGGCACGAAGGTCTCGGGCGGCGTGTCGAACCTGTCGTTCTCGTTCCGCACGTCGCCGCGGGTGCGCGAGGCGATGCACGCGGTCTTCCTCTATCACGCCATCAAGGCCGGCCTCGACATGGCGATCGTCAATGCCGGCCAGCTGGCGGTATACGACGAGCTCGAGCCCGCGCTGCGCGAGCACGTCGAGGACCTGGTGTTGAATCGCCGCCCCGACGCGACGGAGCGCATGCTCGCGTTCGCGGCGACGCTGACGGGCGAGACGGCGAAGAAGGAAGACGAGCTCGCGTGGCGCAAGCAGCCGCTCAAGGAGCGGCTCGCGCATGCCCTCGTCAACGGCATCACCGACTACATCGACGAGGATGTCGGCGAGGCGCTGACCGTCTATCCCAAGCCGCTCGCCATCATCGAGGGGCCGCTGATGGACGGCATGAACATCGTCGGCGAGCTGTTCGGCGCCGGCAAGAGGTTCCTCCCGCAGGTCGTGAAGAGCGCCCGCGTGATGAAGAAGGCGGTCGCGATCCTCGAACCCCTGATGGACGCCGAGAAGAAGGCGTCGGGCCTCACCGCGGCGAAGGGCAAGATGGTCATCGCCACGGTGAAGGGCGACGTCCACGATATCGGCAAGAACATCGTCGCCGTCGTGCTGCGCTGCAACGGGTACGAGGTCACCGACCTCGGCGTGATGGTGCCGCAGCAGACGATCCTCGACACCGCGAAGGAGCTCGGGGCCGACCTCATCGGGCTCTCCGGGCTGATCACGCCTTCGCTCGACGAGATGATCAATGTGGCGACCGAGATGACGCGGCGCGGGCTGAACCTGCCGCTGCTCATCGGCGGCGCGACCACGAGCGGCAAGCACACCGCCGTCAAGATCGCGCCCGCGTACACCGGTCCCACGCTCCACGTACCCGACGCGTCGCTCGCGGTCGGCGTGATGAACAAGCTGCTATCGAAAGACAAGGACGCGTACATCGCCGAGGTCGTCGCCAAGCAGGCTTCGACGCGCGAGGCGCACGTGTCGTCGCAGAAGCGGCCGCTGCTCTCCCTCGAGGAGGCACGCGCGCGCAAGCCGCAGCTCGCGTTCACCGAGGCGGAGGTCGCCAAGCCACCGTTCACCGGCAGCAAGAACCTCGACTTCGCGCTCGCGGACCTCGTGCCGTGGATCGACTGGTCGCCGTTCTTCCACACGTGGGAGCTATCGGGGCGCTATCCGGCGATCCTCGACGATCCGAAGAAGGGCGATGCCGCGCGCAAGCTGTTCGCCGACGCGCAGGGGCTGCTCGCCAAGATCGTCGACGGCAAGCTGCTCGCCGCGCGCGCGACCTATGGCTACTTCCCGGCGTGGGCGAAGGACGAAGAGATCCACGTCCAGGGTCCCGCCGGCACGGTGGTGATCCCGATGCCACGCCAGCGCGAGGACAAGGAGACGTGCCTGTCGCTTGCGGACTTCATTGCCGCAGCCGGCACGCCTGATCATCTCGGCGCGTTCATCGTCACCGCCGGCATCGGCACCGACGCGCTCGCGAAGAAGTTCGAGGCCGACCATGACGACTACTCGTCGATCATGGCCAAAGCGCTCGCCGATCGGCTCGCCGAGGCTGCCGCCGAGTACCTCCACGCCCGCGTGCGCAAGGAATGGTATGCGCCGAACGAGGCGCTCGACCACGACGCGATCATCGCCGAGACCTACCGCGGCATTCGCCCCGCGTTCGGCTACCCCGCGTGTCCGGATCACGCACCGAAGGGCACGCTGTTCGCGCTGCTCGGCAACGCCGACCATCACCAGGTCAAGCTGACCGAGAGCTTCGCGATGTATCCGACGGCGTCAGTGTCAGGCGTCTACTTCGCGCACCCGAAGAGCCAGTACTTCGCGGTCGGCCGCCAGAGCTAGCTGAGTAGGGTCGGACCCTATTTGCTCAACTTGCGCGTCACGTAGCCGCTACGCGCGACGCGTAAGTGCGCTCGTAGTTGGGCAAGTAGGGTCCGACCCTACTTCGGGAGCCGCGAACCCCGATCTTCCTGCGCCCTGGTGAGGGCCGGCCCTACCCCGGCGGTCCGGTGACCGCGCTGTTCAAGGCCGATGGCGACGAGACCGGCGGCCACGTTTCGATCTCCGAGTGGTGGCTCGAGCCGCACACCAAAGGCCCAGGCGCGCACTCCCACGAGGAGGACGACATGTTCTTCGTGATCGAGGGCACGATGAGCTTCTTCATCGGCGACCACTGGGTGGATGCGCCCCGGGGCTCGTTCGTGCTCGCACCGGGCGGTGTGCTCCATGACTTCGAGAACCGCACCGGCGAGCGCGCCGGGGCGCTCAACATCTCGGTGCCCGGCAACTTCGAGGAAATGATGCCCGGTATCTCCGAGTGGTTTCGCGAGCGCGACCCCGCAGACGCGCGGACGAAGAGCGCATGAAGCCGAAAACCTCGATCAGCGGAAGGTCGTGCCGACGGACAGCATCAGGGTCGTCTCGTTCTGCTCACCGGGCGGTGGCGAGCCCTGCCAGCGCCGGGTGCCGAGCGAGAGTGCGATCCATGCGGTCATCCACTTCGAGAGCGTGAACGTCCGCCCGACGGACACCCCGAGGTCGATGTATTCGCCGCGCGCCAGGCGCGTGTCGAGCCGCTGATACGAGGCGTAGCCGCCGATGCGCAGCGGGCCGAGCTGCCGCGAAACGCGCAGGGTGGTGCCCCAGCCATCGCCGGGGATGCCGGACGTGGTGTCGGTCCACGCAGAGCGCTCGAAGGCGACGGCGGTGCCTGCGATGAAGTAGGCGACACGCGTGGTGTCGGTGGTCGCGTCGAGGGCGCGCTGGGGGCGCCAGACCGGATCGACGTGGAGAAGCGGCTCCTCGTCGGGGCGGAACCAGGCCCGCTCGCGCACGCCGACGACATCGTCCGCGCGTGCCGCGGACATCCACAGCAGCAGAACGCCACCTACGATGCGCACGCAGATGGGACGAGGAAACGCGGCAAGGGGTTGCCCAGGCTAGAGTGTCGGCGTCGTGATGGCCCTCCTCGCTCGCGCACGCCGTACCCGCTGGGTGAACGTGGCCGTGGTCAATCTACGGTTCCTGATCGCCTTCGCGTTCGTGCCCGCGGCAATGAAGAAGGTGCTCGGGCAACCGTTCACCGACCCGACCAATCACGGCGCGTTCCACGACTTCCTGCACGCATTTCGCGCGACGGGCTGGTTCTATCAGTTTGTCGGCGTGATGCAGCTGCTCGCCGCCACGCTGCTGATGACGCAGCGCTTTGCGACGCTCGGTGCCGCGCTCGCGCTGCCGATCCTGTCGGCGATCATGGTGTTCTGCTGGAGCACGGGCGTGGTGCCGACCGCGACGGTAGCGACGTTGATGTGGCTCGGCACCGTCGGCTTGCTCGCATGGGACGTCGACCGCTGGCGCGCGTTGTTCGTGCCGGACGACCGCACGTGCGAGGTGCGGGTCGAGCCCGCGTCGGCCCCGATCGACATGGGCCTATGGACGACGTGCGGGATCGCGATCCTCGTCGTCTATTTCGGCAGCGCGCTCGCTTATGGCGGCGTGTACCGGCCGCGCGGCCTCGAGCTCGACGAGCCCGCGTTCTACGTGTTGCCGACGATCCTGCTGCTCCCCTTCATCACGTGGATCATCGATCGCCGGCGGAGTCGTGCGAGGCTGCGATCATGAAGGTGGTGGTCAGCTCGCCTGCAGGCACAGCTCGATCCGATGGACGATCAGTGAGCCCGAGGACGGCCCGGCCTTGATCCGGATCCGCACACCGTCATCGCCCGGGCTGATTTCGGTCGTCATGTCGGCCGGATACCACTCGTAGGGCGCCGAGTTGCTGACGAAGTTCGTCGGCGTCGAGCCGGTGCCGTCCCAGCTCTGCCAGTTGAAGCTCCCCGACGCGGTCGTGTTGAAGCTCCGACCGTAGAGCGCCAGCGTCGCCGTCGAGATCGACGCGATGCCAATCGTCGTCAGCTCGAGATCGACGAAGTTGCTCCCATCGAGGCGCAGTCCACCCTGCGCGAGGAAGACGTCCTCGAACACAGGCGTGTAACCGATCTGGTAGCCGTATGCGCCCGCATGGTCGCCCGTCTTCACCGGGAACCCATTGACCTCGTAGACCGGATACGCGGTGCTGCCGCTGCCATTCCCCGCCCAGCGGATCCGATAGGCCGTCGCTCCCGTCGCGCCCGACAAACACGGGCCGCCACTGATCACGCCGCTCGGTGCATCCATGCCGCCGTTGCTGCCGTCGTGGCCCCCGCCGTCGCCATCGCCCCCACGACCACCGTCGAGGTCGGCTCCGGCGTCGTTGCCACTGTTCCCGCCGTCGCCACCCGCGCCGCCATCGCTGCTGCCACCTCCATCGTCATCACCACCGTTGCCCCCAGACGCAGGACCACACGCGGAGAGCACGAAGGCGACGATGGCGAGCCGAAGCATCGGGGCGTTCTTACCGCAGCACCGTCCTCGCCGGGCCGAATTCTTCAGCCGCCCTAGCGATAGGGTCCCGCGCCCGGATCGAGCGCGAGCAGCACGCCACGCAGCCCGTGCATCAGCTCGCGCACGCGCGCCGGATCGACGATGGGGCGCTCGGCCTCGAGGAGCACGAGCTCGGCGCTGGCAACGCCGTCGCGGACACGCAGGTTGGCGATGTCGAGCGGCCAGCGCGTGACCATCTCGACGAGGCGCTCGGCGGCATTGGCGCGCAGCACGTCCGTGGCCGGGCGCACGAGCGAGATGTCGAGCTGGCGAAGCTCGGCGCTCGCGGAATCGGGGTCGCCGACGGTGACGCGCACGAGTGTGGGGACCTGGTCGCGCCACACGAGGTTCGCATCGGCGGGAAGGCCATCGAGCTTGCCATCGAGTGAGAGGTCACCGAGCGCGAGCATCGCGTCGAGCTCGTGCGCGAGCTGCTTCCACGCGAGCAGGTCCACCGTGACATCCGGCGGCGGCGGGATGGCGGGCAGCGCTGCCGCGATGGCGTAGGCGAGCATCTCGAGGAGGGCGGCGGTGGTCGCGAGCTGGTCCTTGTCGACGGCGGACAGGGGGCGCTCGAAGACCATCTCGTCGTCGGTCCAGCGGATGAGCGGCCCGAGATATTCCGCCTTCATCAAGGCCGTGGCCACCTGTCGCAAGAATGGAATTGTCTGGGCGGCGGACCGTGCCGCGACGTGATGCGCGCGGTCCCACGCCGCGATGTCGACCTCGACGTCGGTGAAGAACACGTGGCGCAGGGACGAGCTCGGGCGGACATCGAGGCCGAGCCCGAGGCGCGGTGGGACGACCTTCGACACGAGGTACGTGCCATCAGAACCGCGGTAGGCGTATTCGATGAGGAGGTTGCAGCCGGCGACCTCGCGATGGATGGCGAAGTCTCCGTCGATGGGCACAGAGCTGTCGCCGTCCCATCCAGTCGCGGCCGCGAACGCGGCGAAGATGGCGGCGATCTGTTCGTCGCCGAGGCGGGGTGGCGCGACGAGCGGCGCGAGCTGCGTCACGGCGGTCGCATCGACGAGGACGAGCGGCACCGAGACGTCGATGCGTCCTCCGCGGAAGAAGGAGCCAGTCTCGGCGACGAGCCACCAGCCGAGCGAGTGCGTCGCGGTGGCGAAGGTCGGGATGAGGTCCCGCGGAACTTGGAACTTGAACGGGACGCTCGAGCCCGCACTGCCAGGAGGCAACGTGAGCGCGACCGTGAAGGGCGAGCCGCGGTACTCGCGATTGCGGCCGCGCCCCGTGATCTTGACCAGCGGCACGAGGGAGAGCTCGACCTGGCGAGGCTCGCTGTCGTCGAGGTGGTACACGGCACACGAACCGACGAGGGTCTCGCCAACCGCGAGCGTCGTCGATGCGAGCCCGAGCTCGATGCGGGGCTTGTCGTGTGCAGCCTGCCGTGACGTGCTGCGCACCGCGTACGGCGATCGTTGCGCATCCGACGGTGCCGGCACCCGCGCCTCGAGCTCGTAGTGGTAGCGGCCGTCGATCCGCCACGGGATCGAGATCTGGATCTTGAGCTTGAGCGCGCCCCACGCGGGGCGCAGCTTGTGCGTCGGGGCGAGATCCGGCGGCAGGGAGAACACGGCGGCGAATCGCGTGGTGGTTGCGGCGGGCAACACACCTTCGCCCATCAGCTGCGCGACGTCATGCGGGTACTTCACGCGGTGGGTGACGGAGTTCTTGCCGGAGCCGATGCGCCAGCCCTGGTCGCCCGTCAGCGTGGCCTCGATGTATTCGACCTTGGTCTCCTTCGCAGCCGTGACATCGACCTCGATGATGAGCTTCTGCCCCGCGAACACGGGGTTACTGGCCGAGATGGTGACGTCGGGCTTCGCCACCCGAGGAACGTACCCTCTACACGGCAGCGTCGGCGACCAGATCGAGGAACGTGTAACGGTTCCGGATCTCGCGCGCGTGCTGCAAGGCGGCTGCAAAGAACACCTCCGACCAGCCGAGCTCGGCCGGGGTCGTCGGTGCGCCGGCTGCACACAGGACCGCGGTGATCGCCGAGGCGCCGATCGTGACCTGCGCGAAGCGCGTGCGGATCGCATCCCACTCGCGCGCGAGCCGCGCGTTCAGCTCGTCGACGCGCGCGGGGGCGAGCCGCTTCTGCTCGAGCTCGTACCAGCACGCCTCGCCGGCGACGGCCCCGAAGTGTGCGCACAAATCCTCGCGCGTCACGGCGGTGGGGCGGAGCACCGGTGCCGTTCCACGTGCGAGCACGCGCTCCTGGATTCGCGCCATCGCGATCGTGCACACGCCGATCTGCTCGCCGTGAAACGGCTGCGGCGCACCGAGCGGATGCATCATCTCGGCGTAGTGGCTAAGCAAGTGCTCGCCCTGACTCGCGGGGAAGCTTCCGCCGCAGAGGGTCATGCCAAAGCCCGACAGCACGAGCGTGCGGACGAGGTGCCGCATCGCCGCCAGGTCGCCGGAGACCAGCGCGGCGGCGCGTTCGAAGAGGGCCTTCTCGTCGGCGGCGAGCATCGCGAACGGGGCCTCGCGATAGGGGCGCCCGAGCAAGAAGTGCGAGAGCAGCCAGTCGGCCTGCGCGGTCGGGCGGCACACGCTGTCGCCGAGGCCCGCGCGGATCATCCGCAACGGCGCGGCCGCGAGCACCGACAGATCGAAGAACGCGGCCACCGGCGTCGCGGCACGCAGCGAGCGCTTGACGCCGTCGATCGTGATCGACGCGCTGAGCGAGGTATACCCATTCATCGACGGCGCGGTCGCGAACACGAGCTGGGGAATGCCGCGCCCGAGGGCGACCATCTTGCTGAGGTCGTTGATCGTGCCCGAGCCGACGGCGATGACCGCGTCGGTGCCGGCCGCGAGCTCGCGCGCGAGGTACGCGATCGTTTCGCTATCGGCGTGGGGCGCTTCGCCGAGCACGAGACGCTGCACGGTGAATCGCCCTGCGAGCGCGCGCTCGACACGCTCGCCGAGAACGCGAAACGTCGTTGCATCGGCGACGAGTGCGAGGTTGGTGCCGAGCCCCAGCGCACCGACGAGGTCGGCCTCGGCGCCATCGAGGGAGTCCGCGATGACGACCGACCGCGCTTCCGCGCGCAGGAGCTCGCCGGTCTCGGGGTCGGGGTACCGGCCTTCGAGCAGGAGCTCTATCGGATCATTGGCTGGCATCGAGGACGGCTCTCAGCTGCGAGCGCAGCGAACCGACGTGAGGTGAAAACGAGCCGTCGAACGCCGCCGATCCGACGGTGAAGGCATCGGCGCCTGCCGCGGCGAGGGCGCGGATCTGGTCGGGCGTCTTCACGCCTCCTGCGACGAGCAACACGCCATCCGTGCCGCGGCGGGCCGCCTTCACGAGCTCGATCGGGTCGGACTCCGTCGCGCGATACGCGAGCAGGTCCACACCCGCGCAGCCATGCGCGCGGAACCGGCGGCAATCTTCCTCGACGCGTGCTGCACTGCCGCCGAGCTTGGTGGGGTGATCGAACGGTCGTCCCGGAAACGGGAGGTACTGCGTCGAGGTGCCCTCGAGGATCTTCATGACCTCTTCGACCTGCGTTCCGCCGAGTAACCGGTCGACGCCGATCTCGCGCGCGATCCTCGCCGATCGCAGACATGCCTCGGGGGTCGTGCTGACGACCTCCATGTAGCTGATCGCACCCCGTGCCTTGATGCGCCGATGGAGCTCGACGAGCACGTCGGGCGGGACGCCCACATCCTTGAAGCCGATGTGGCCCAACGGGACGGACGCGATATCGTCGAGGACGTCGAGACCGTCGGGGACCGTCTGGTCCGCCCGCGTCAGCATGAAGACGAAGTCCATACCTCCAGTGGAGTACGGGACCTGCCCGTTGGCAACGTCTTGCGGGGTAACACCCTTGGTCGGCCGGGAGCGCCCGGCGCAGCTTTGACTACAGGTCCTTCAGCGTCTCGCCCAGCTTCGTCGGGTCGACGCCGGCCTTCATGGCGCACTCCATCATCTTGGTCGCAGCCTTCATCGCGCGCTCCTCGTTGCCGCCGGCCTCCTTGTTGTTCTTCGCGAGAGTCGCGAGGTCCTCGAGCACCTTGGTCGCGCACGGAGCGTCCTTGCAGGCGCACGCGCGGTCGGCGAGCTTTTCGAGGTCGGCGGTGACGTCCTTCTTGCACGCGGCGAGCGAGGACAGTCCGAGGAACGTGACGAGGATGGCGATGCGCTTCATTTGGCCCGACGGTACACCGGAACGTCGCCCGAATGTCGGCACGGTCACGCCCGAACTCCACGTTGCGATCATCCGTCACAGAACAACGCGCGAAACGTCGCGGAGACGAGTGATATCGTGGATTTTCATGAGGGCTCGCCTAGTTCCCGCCACTCGCAACATGAGCGCCTCTGGGCGCTGCCGCCACCGATCCTATGACCATGCGCACATTCACGCTCGCGTCGCTCCTCCTCGTCGCATGTGGTCCCTCGTCGTCGCGCCCTGATGGCGGCGGAGGAGGAGACGGCAGCACCGAGGACAGTGTTCCCGTGAACCTCTGCAAGGTGCAGGACGAGAACGCCATCGGCATGTGCGATGACGTCGCGCCGCCCAACAGCTTCGAGCCCGAGCTCCAGTGGAGCTGGACCGGCCCCAACGGCGAGGCCTACAGCATCGTCACGCCGCTAGTCGCCAACCTGACCGACGACAACGGCGACGGTGCCATCGACCTGTGTGATTCGCCCGAGGTCATCGTGGTGGCGTCGACGTCCTCGGGTCAGCCGACCTCGCCAGGCCACATCTACCTGCTCGACGGCAAGACCGGCGTCCTCGAGACCACGATCAGCAGCGTCGTCGACGCGACGGTCACGCCCGCGCTCGGCGACATCGACGCCGATGGCATCGCCGAGATCGTCACCGTCGACACCTCCGGTCGGCTCATCGCGTTCGAGCACGATGGCACCCTCAAGTGGAGCACGGGTGGTCAGTGGGCCGGGGACTGGTACTCGGGCGCGCTCGCGCTCGCGGACCTCGACCACGACGGCGACGTCGAGATCATCGGCGGCAACACCGTTTTCGATCACACGGGCGTCGTGCTGTGGTCGGCGCCGACGCAGCAAGCACTGTGGAATGCGACGACCGCCGCGGATCTCGACGGCGACGGCTACCTCGAGGTGGTCCTCGGCGCCGCGGCGTATCGCTACAACGGCACCCCGCTGTGGACGACCGACATCACGCCCGGCTATCCGCAGGTAGCCAACTTCGACGCCGATCCGCAGCCCGAGGTGCTGGTGACCAACGTCAACGGGCTCACGATGCTCGAGCACGACGGCACCGTGAAGTATCGCGATCGCCGGCCGACGGGCACGCCGGTCGGTGCCACGGCGTGGCATCGACCCGCGACCATCCACGACTTCGACGGCAACGGGACCGCCGAGTACGCGATGAGCTCGGCCAACTTCTACACGCTGTACAACGCGGACGCGTCGATCCGGTGGAGCGCGCCGGTCTCGGATCAATCGGGCATCGCCGCGGGCACCGCGTTCGACTTCCTCGGCGACGGCACGGCCGAAGCGATGTACGCCGACGAGTCGCAGCTGTTCGTGTTCGACAGCGCCGGCCAGCCACTGCTCACGATGCCGCGCACCAGCGGCACGCTCACCGAGTATCCGGTGGTCGCGGATATCGATAACGACGGGTCGGCAGAGATCGTCGTGGTGTCGAACGCCTACCAGGGCGCGTCACCGACGGTGCAAGTCATCCGCGATCGGCAGGACCGTTGGATCCAGGCGCGCCGGATCTGGAACCAGCACGCGTATCACGTCACCAACGTGCGCGAGGACGGCACGATCCCGCAGTTCGCGAAGAAGTCGTGGGAGCAGCTGAACACGTTCCGCACGAACGCGCAGATCAGTGGCAGCGGCGTGTGTCAGCCGCCGATCCTCTAGCAGGACGCTGACAAACGCGGCGCAGCCGCGTTTGCAGCGACCTGCCCCGTGCCCGTGCCCGTGCCCTTGCCCGTGCCCGATCTGGACGGTCAGGCTCCGGCGAGCCGGGCCAGCATGGCGACGACCCGCTCGAGCA
>JANRKM010000136.1:0-84972 GCA_033763475.1 Kofleriaceae bacterium | reverse complement strand
GGCCCGTCGTGTTCTCGGTCCTCATCATCCTTCTGGTGTACATACCTTTGCTCGCGCTCGAAGGCGTTGAAGGCAAGATGTTCCGGCCGATGGCCGCAACGATGGGCCTCGCACTCCTCGGGTCGGTGATCTTTGCCCTCTTCGCGTTCCCGGCCGGGGCAGCGCTGCTGCTTCGACCGAGCGGGTCCCACGCGCACCACGAAGGGCGGCTCGAAGTTTGGTACCGCCGAGCGCTTCAGTGGGCCGTGCCGCACCGACTGGCTTTGATTGGGGCGTCGTGCTGCGCCGTGTTGGCGACGATCCCGGCCGCGAGCTCCCTCGGCGCGGACTTCGTGCCGCGTATTGACGAGGGCGACATCGTGGTGGCCGCAAGACGGATCCCGAGCATTGGGTTTACCGAAGCGCGTCGCCTCGACCTGGACATGCAGCGCGTGCTGCGCCGTTTTCCGGAGGTCCTAACGACAGTAGGAATGACGGGACGCGCGGAGGTAGCGACTGATCCGGTTGGCTTGGACAACACCGACATACTCGTTCGACTCAGACCCCGTGAAGAATGGACGACGGCGGCGGACCTCGACTCGCTCGGCGAAGCCTTGAAGTCGGCCATCGAGGCCGAAGTCCCTTCGACCTTCGTCTCGATCTCGCAGCCCATCGAGGATCGGACCAACGAGCTCATTTCGGGATCGCGCGCAGATGTGGCGATTCTCTTGTTTGGAACCGATCTTGTGCGCATGACTGACCTTGCGAGGCGAATCGCGCGGACGCTCCGGGCAACGCCGGGGGCCGGCGACGTCAGGGTCGAGCGCGCTCTGGGCCTGCCGATGCTCGAGGTTCAAGTCGACCGGGCACGACTCTCGCGGTACGGCCTCAATGCCGAGGACGTCCTGTCGGTGGTTGAAGCGTCGCGACAAGGCCGACAAGTCGGGCATGTGTACGAGGGACAGCGGCGCTTTCCGCTTCGGGTGCTCTTGCCCCCGGGTGAGGCCACCCCCGAGGGGTTCGCAGGGGTTCCGGTCGGGGCGTTTGGTGAACAGTTGGTGCCGCTCGGACTCGTCGCTGACGTGAACGAGATCGACGGACCCTCGCAGGTGAGTCGGCAAGGGATGTCGCGACGCATCCGCGTCGAGGTCAACATCCGGGGACGTGACTTGGTGAGCTTCGTCGAGGACGCCCAAGCTCGCGTGGCCAGAGACGTCTCTTTGCCGGATGGCTATCGCCTTGAATGGGGCGGGCAGTTCGAGAATTTCCAGCGGGCGACGGCGCGGCTGGCGATTGTCTTGCCGATTTCTCTCCTGATCATTTTCGGAATGTTGTTCCTTGCCTTCGGCGGCCCCCGCTATGCGATCGCGGTCTTTACGGGAGTTCCGTTCGCCCTGGTCGGAGGCGTTTTGGGCCTCGCAAGCCGTGACATGCCCTTCAGCATTCCAGCCGCGGTCGGTTTTATCGCGCTGTGCGGTATCGCGGTTCTCAATGGCGTCGTGATGGCCTCTGAGGTCCAACGACGCCTCCTGGAGGGAGAGGCGCTTGACTACGCCGTACGTGAAGGCGCCGTCACGGTGCTCCGCGCCATGCTGCTCACCGCCAGTGTGGCGGCGATCGGCTTTCTCCCGATGGCCATTTCCTCCTCCGCGGGCTCGGAGGTTCAGCGGCCGCTCGCGACCGCCGTCATCGGAGGCGTGTTCTCAAGTACGCTGTTGGGCCTATTCGTGTTGCCGGGGCTTCTTCGGATCTTTGCACCCGCGCATCCTCACGCCCCCACAAGGCCCACCGACGATGGGTAGCTTCGGCGTCTTCCGGCAAGTCCGAACCGCTAGGCCTTCGTTAGCCTGCTGCCGCGCTCAAGGGGGATCTAGCTGCGCAGCTTGGCTAGAAGCGCGTCCGCGAGATTGACCGTCTCGTCGTGGTCGACTGGCGCGCGGTCATCGTGCTCAATCGTTTCGAGCAGCGCTTCGGGTAAGCCTTCGAGAAAGCGACTCGGTGCAGTCGGTGTGAAACGCCCACGCATTTCGCGGCGCAGTGTGCGGCACAAGTAGAGCCTCTCTTGCGCACGTGTCACACCGACGTAGAAGAGTCGTCGCTCTTCTTCCACATCCGTCGGAGCAGCCTCGGTGATTTTCGGATCGGTGATGCGACTGTGCGGCAGCGTGCCTTCATTGAGGCCGATAAGAAAGACGACAGGCCACTCCAGCCCCTTGGCGCCATGAAGTGTGCAGAGCGTCACTTTATCGCCGCTGCTGACTTCGTCGTCGCTGTACCGCAGGGTGATGCGCTGGAGGAACTGCGCCAGACTGGGCTTCGACTCAGCTTCGTTCTTCTCGTATTTTTCGAGCGATCGGAGCACATGCTCGATGTCGAGCCAACGCGCCTTCACCTCGGGCGACTCACTGTCGAGCAAGGCGCGCTTGATCCCGACGGCGTCGTAGAGCGATAGCGCGCTCGCAGCGAGCTCTTTGCCGGCCCGAAAGCGCTCTCTCGCCTCGTCGAATGCAGCTTTGAGTTGCTTGGCCCCGCGACGCGCCGCATCGGGCACATCTTCGATGTGATCCATCGACCACACGGCCTCGTCCATCGTGCGCCCTTTGGCCCTTGCCCAGCGCTCCAACCGGGTCACTGTCGTGTCGCCGATGCCACGCGCCGGGTAGTTTAGAATTCGGCGCAGTGAGAGCTCGTCACGCGGATTGACGACATAGCGAAGATACGCGACCGCGTCCTTGACCTCTTTGCGATCGAAGAACTGGGTGCCTCCGAAGAGCTGATACGGGATGCCTTCGACGCGAAGCTCCTCTTCGATCGCACGTGCTTGCAAGTTAGAGCGGTAGAGCACCGCGACCTGACCCGGCCCGATGTGGTGTTCCTGACGAAGCGTTCGGATCTCCTGCGCGACGAATCGGGCCTCTTGCTCGGCGTCGCCGACGGCGACGAGCTTGACCTTCTCGCCTCCATCCTTCTGCGCACGCAGAACTTTCCCGAGGCGCTTCACGGTGGAGCGTCCGATCGCCACGTTGGCCACTTCGAGGATCGGAGCGCGAGACCGATAATTTTGCTCGAGCTTCACCACGCGCGTTCCCGGCATCAGTGTCGAGAACTCGAGAATGTTGGCGACTTCCGCGCCTCGCCAGCCATAGATCGCTTGGTCGTCGTCGCCGACGACACACACATTCTTTCGGTCGTTCGTGAGCAGCCTGACAAGTTCCAGCTGAACCGCGTTGGTATCTTGGAACTCATCGACCAAAAGGTGCCGAAAGCGACTCGCCCATTTTTCTCGGACGTCTTCTCGCTCGCGTAGCAGGCGCACCGGCGCGAGCACCAGGTCATCAAAATCGAACGCGCGCATGACGCGCAACGCCGAGTCGTAGTGCGGGTACACGTCCCGCGCGACCTCGTCGTACTCCATCTTCGGCTCGGGCACCTGTTCAGGCCCGATCATCTTGTTCTTCCACAGTGAAATCCGCGCGAGCACGGCCCAAAGATCGATCTTGCGGTCGGCGAGGCCCTCGCGTTTGACGATCTCTCGTATCAACCCGAGCGCATCCGACTGATCGAAGATAACGAAACGTGCGCGGCCATCATCCATGGTCCCAAGGAGCGTCTTGGCTTCTTCGCCCAAGAATCGAACGCCAAAGCTATGGAACGTCGACAGCCAGAGCTTGGATGCGCGGTTTTTGCCGATGAGCTTAGCCATGCGCTCGCCCATTTCTTCGGCAGCCTTGTTGGTGAAGCTCACTGCCAAGATGCGGTCGGGCGGGATCGCTTTCTCCAGAACCAAACGCGCGATTCGCTGTGTGATGACACGCGTCTTGCCGGAACCAGCGCCCGCGAGCACCAAGAGCGGGCCCTCGTCGTGTTCAACGGCCTGCTGCTGCGCCTCGTTGAGCCGATTCGTGGCGCTCGACGGGCCGCCCGAATCCGATTGGGTTCCCGCACTCATACGGCCTCAGCGCGCTGCATGGAGCCAGCCGATGTAGCCAACCGGGGGCGTCGCGTCCAGCGTGAACTGGCCTCGGTCTTGGGTACGGTGGCGTGCTAAGGCTGCGGCCCGTACTCCACGCACCGAGGTGCCACATGCCAAAGCGAATACCGTGAAGAAGCTACCCACAGGACTGCAGGTGACCTACATTGGCGCGCTCGTCTGGGGAGCGCTCCTTGGCTGCTGCGGCGCGTACGGAACCGTCAGTTTGGTGGGAGCGGGAATCTTGCAGCGCCAAATGGGCGCGGCAGAGTTCTCGGACCCCGTGATGGACCAAGCGCTGCAGATGCAGTCCTCAATGCTCGTCATCGGTGGGATTGGTGCGATGTTGCAGCTGGGGTGCTCTGCTTTGCTATTGGCGGGCGGCGGCTTGGGGGTGAGCGGTAGAGCCCTCGGGCGGATCGTGACGTTGGTGGCCTTGGGGGCGGTCGTACTGGCTTCTCTCGTGGATTTCGGAGGGAGCCTCTGGAGCATGATGCTCATGCGAGATATGGCAGCCGCGGGCGGAAGCCTCGGAGCCGACGGGGACCGTGCGATGGCCGTGGCGGGAGCGATGGGTATCCTGCCGGGAATCTGCTGGACCTGCCTCAAGCTTGGATTTGTGGCCGCCGCCGCAGCAGTGCTGCTGGGTAAGTCGACGCGAGACTTCTATAGCGGAGAAGGCGCGCCTGGCGTCGTCGGTGTGCGCGGCGAGTAAGGCGGCCGATCGCGAAGCCGCCGCGACGGAGCGGGCCGGCGCATGAGCTAGGGACCGAGGTCAGCCCACGCCCTCACATACGTTGTGCGCAGTTGCTCCCATTCTTCGGGCTCGGCAACCCACACCCCTTCTTGCCAGCTGAAGATCGACGCCGGGCGGTCCTCACTGTCGTAGTTGGGGATCACGTGAACGTGGATGTGGCGAGACGATTGTGTGAGCTCCTCCGCGGAGCTCCCGGTCGAGGCCAGATAGACGCGGCGCGGGCGGCCGAGGCGTTCGAGGAGCACGGCAGCGCGGTGGGCCACCCGGTGAACAGCCGCTGATGACTCATGCGACCACTCGGAGTAGGAGGTCACGTGGGTGCGTGGCATGGCGCAGAGCTGGCCCCAACGGCGAACGTACCGCGGCAGAAACAGCAGCACGTCACCGTCTGAGGCGACCTCCAGGAGCGGACCCACGCGACCTTGCGCGATGGCGCACATCAGGCACGAAGGCTCACCGCCTTCGCCGCGGATTCGAGCCAGCGCTTCGGCGCGCGGGATGAGCTGGGGCATCGCAGCCTAACGGAGTTGGGGCCCGGACGTATTCCGTGGACCGCGGGCTTGGGGGGCGGTAGCGGGGAACTTAGGGCAGTTTGCAGAACGAGTGATCGGGGATCGCGAAGCGATTCGGGTCGGGGTCCAGGCGCGATGAGGAGGGATACCGGTGGTATCTCGACGAAGAGCAACGCAGAGCCCGACCCGAAGATCGAGCGAGGACGACCAGGCGAGCTGCAAACTGCCCTAGCCCGAGGCGAGCTGCTGTCAGAACGAGCGAGACGAATTCGTCTGGGCCCACTACCTTCGCCCCTATGCTGCAAGTCGTCTATTCGAACCGATCGGAGCGCCTGGCAAAGGCTCTCGCAGATCGTTTGGATGAGCGATCTGATCCGTTCCAGACGCTGCATGTCGTAGTTCCCAATCGCAGCTACGAGCGTTGGTTGGAGATGCAGCTCGCCAGCCTGCTCGGTGTGGTGGCCAACGTCCGCTTTGTGCGGCTCGAGGAAGTGATCCGGCAGTGGCTGGGCCCTACTGTGCTCGACGGGCCGGAACTCGAAGGCGTGCTCCTCGCCACACTCTTGCATGTGGCCGAACTGAGCCGGGTTCAACTGGGTGCCGATGCCGCGGAAGACTCCGATGGTCCACAGAGCAACCTGCGCCCTGTGCGCACGTACCTCATGGCGGGGGGCGCCGACCGAGACTCGATGGAGCGCCGCTGCGTGCAGCTGGCGCGACGCATGACGCTGCTCTTTTCTGAATACGCGGTGAATCGTACGGCGATGATCCATGGATGGGCTGGGGGAGCACTGAGCTGCACTGGCAGCGCGCTCGAAGCCGACGAGAAATGGCAGGCGGCGCTCTGGGCCGAGGTCCTCCGCCGTCGAGACACGACAGCCGGCGCCGGTGTGCCGCGATGGTTGTTGCTCTCTGAGGCCTTGGACATCGCTGCCGAAAGCAAAGCTAGCGAGAGCGAGGTCGCAGGCGGGGACGGCGCACACATGCCCGATCGGGTGACGCAGCTGCACGTCATTGGAGTGCCTTACCTGTCGCCACTCCTGCAGCGGGCGCTAGCCCTGCTCGCGCGAACGGTGGATGTACACATGTACACACTGAACCCCTGTCAGGAGTTCTGGGAGGACGCGCAGAGCGATGCCGAGCGGCGCCGCGCGCGACGAGCGCAGGTGGGAACGCAAGAGGATCCTTACTCACTCCTGGCCAACAACGACTCGCTGCTTCTGCGGGCGTGGGGCCGGCCTGGCCGCGAGTACGTGGCGATGCTGGATGAGCTCACTGGCTTCGACGCACGCTCCGAGTACGAGGCCGCAGAAGGCGACCGGCTCCTTTTCCGCGTGCAGGATTCCATACTCGAGCGCAGCCCCGTCCGCCCCGCGCCACCGGATACGTCGATCGAGGTGTTCGCTTGCCCATCCATCCGACGCGAGGTCGAGTCGATCGCGAGCGACATTTGGGCGCGCCTGCACGATGACCCCAGTCTTCGAGTGCACGAGATCGCGGTCCTCGTAGCCGGAAACCAGCGCGATTTGTACCTGCCGCACGTGGACGCAGTGTTTGCCGAAGCGCACCAGCTGCCTTGGAACACGGCCGACTTGCCTTTCACGAGTGAGAACCGCGTGGGGTCGGCGGTCAGACGCTTGGTTGAGCTCATGGCTTCCGAGTTCACGCGAGCGGATGTACTCGGGGTGATCACCCACCCACTGGTGATTGCACGTTGGCCAGACGTTGATGCGGAGCACGTACGCAGACTCGTACAGCGCGCGGGCGTCTTCTTCGGGATCGACGCGCAAGACCACCGCGGCACCTACCTTGACGGTCAGGAGTTGGTCCACTGGGAACAAGCCATCCGCCGATGGGCGCTCGGGACTGCGATGGACGGCGGGACCGCGATGGACGGTCGCGAAGGCGAAGCGCAGCCACTCGCATTCCAGGGGCACGCGCTCTGGCCCCAAGAGGTGTCGCTCACAGATCGGGCAGCGACGGGGTTGGGACTGCTCGTCCGGTCGTTGGCTGGAGACGCGCGCTTTGCTCGAACGGCACAGCTCTCGCCGGGGGGTTGGGCACGGTTCTTTTCGGGATTGATCCGCAGCTACCTCATCGCCGCTGACGGCGCCGACGAGTCCTCGGTCGCGCGGTGTGTGGAAGCTGTGACTGGCCTTGAGCGTCGGGAAGCTGGCGCCGTATTCGGCTACCGGATCGCAAAGGACCTGGTGCTGGCAGAGCTCGAGCAGTTGGCCACGAGCCGAGGCACGCCCTTGGGCAGCGGGGTCACCGTGGGGCCGCTTGCACCGCTGCGCGCGATTCCGTTCAAAATCACCTACATCGCGGGGCTGGGCGAGGGCGCGTTTCCAGCGCGAGAGATGGAGCCGGCGTTCGACCTTCGCGCTGGCGCGAGGCGCGCAGGCGATGTGTTGCGAGAAGAGCGCGACCTCTACGCGTTTCTTGAAGCGTTGATGTCATGCCGGCAGCAGCTGGTTCTGAGCTATGTGGCGCGCGACGAGCGCACCGGGGAGCCGCGCGAGCCCTCCTCTGTCATCACGCTTCTGGCCGATGCGACGGCCGATTCGCTTGCCACTGCCCGCATACCCTTGCGGCGACGGGACGTCGTCCTGACCGAGCGCAGCAGCCCGGTCCGGCTGAACGCAATCCCTGCGGCGGTCGCAGAAGCCAGAGCGCGCGCAGAGGGAGCTCCTCATCGGCGGGCCCTGGCCGGCGCTCGAACACCGGAGGCAGCGCTTTGGGGGCTGCGGTCCGACGATCCCCGTCGCGAGCTACTGAGCTTGCCAGCAATTGAAACCCCGAAACCCGGGTCGGCACCAGTCGGGGTGGATCGTCAGGTTTCGTTGGGGCAGCTCACCCGGTATCTCGAGTGCCCCATTCAGGGTCACGTCCAGCTCGTCATCGGGTCGCTCCATGATGAGCGGCTCGGCGCAAACAACGACGAACCGTTCGAGCCCGATCGCAACGAGCACGAGCGCCTGCTTCGCGCAGCCTTCGCCGACAGCATCGGTGCCACGCGCCAGGGCGCGTCGGTCGAGTCCATCTACAGCCGCGCAATCGACCGAGCCGTGGTCCGAGGACTCTGGCCGTTTGGGCCCCTCGCGGATCGCCAGCAGGAGGCCGATCTTGCGCAGCTAGCTCGCTGGCGTGCCGGACTGTCTCGCATCCACCCGACGCCCAGCCTGCGGCGCTACCGCTTCGGTGGTGCGATCGATCGCGCTGATGTCCGGGAGCAGATCTGTTCGCCGTTGAGCATTCGATTGGGGGATGATGAACACGTGTCGGTCGTGGGTCGGACACGATGGATGCTCGATGGGGGCGACCTGGTTGTGCTCACGTCCCGAGACCTTCGAGGCAACGACGAGGCGACCGAGGTCGCGCGACTTCGATGTGCACTCCTGGGGTTCGTGGATCATGCGGCGCTTAGCCTGACCGGGGGCTCCAACGCCGCTCGGATGAGAAAAGTGTACGTGCTCGATCGAGAGTGCGTCTCGCCGCTGGCCTTCAGGCTGGCGCCCATGTCGCAACCGAGCGCCGAGCGGTGGCTCAAGTTAGTCGCTGACGACATTTTTCATGGACCCGCGGGGCTGTACCTGCCGCACGAGGCGATTTTGCGGGTCCGTGAGTTGTTCAGCCGGGGTAGCGACAGTCCAAGCGAGGCGCTCGCCGACTCCATCGAGGTCGTCCGCCTCAAGAGTCCGTGGAACGGTGGCTCCTCAGTCTACGGCTGGGTTCATGACGCACCGCTTCACCCGGCGCCGAGTCCGGAGCTCGCACTGGCCATGGCGAGCCGCCGCTTCGGCGCGTTCTTCGACCACCTTCGGCTGGACAAGAGGCGCCCATGACGCAAGCCGCTCAACCATTGCTTGCAGGCGAGCCCCCACGGCAGGCCGAGTCCTCGCTGACGGGCGGGACGCTCGATAGACCTGATCGGCCCGCGATGCTCGACGCACTCGTGGTCGATGGAGAGCGTCGTCATGGCGTCATAGAAGCCTCTGCTGGGACGGGCAAGACCCACACCTTGGAACACCTGGTGATCGATCTGCTCCTTGAGGGAACACCGATCGAGAAGATCTTGGTGGTCACGTTCACAGAGAAAGCCACGCTCGAGATGCGAGCCCGCATCCGGCAACGAATCGGAGCGATGGTACGCGAGGGCGCTTCTCAGTTGCGGCCCGCCCTGGCGAACTTCGACCGCGCTTCGATCTCTACGATCCACGGTTTCTGCCAGCGCGTCCTCGCCGAGCACGCTTTCGCGAGCTCGCGCCTGCTCGAGCAGCAGCGTGTGGACCCACGGCTGCTTTTCGCTTCAGCTTTTCGCCAAGCTGTGCGCGTCACGCTGAGCTCGCAGCACGAGCACCGAGCGCTTATGCAGGCTTCTCTCGCGGCGCTGCGTCCGGCCTTGCTGGAAGAGCGGCTTTGGCAGTGGTCACAGCATGCGACAGACGACATTGAGCCTCACTTTGACGCCGTCGCGTTGCACGCTGCGCTATCATTCTTTCCTGCGCGTGACTCGGTCGATGGGCCCGTCGGCCGGGGCTTGGTCCAGTCCGCACACGCTTCTATCCGACCTCGGCTTCAGTCGTGCCTGCAGGGCCTGGCGTCGGTCGTGTCTCAGATACATCAACGGGGGCTCGACGGGGCTTGGGAGGAGCTCTTTGAGTGGGCGGCGGCCGCGCCACACCGAAGGGCAGCGTTAAACTGCGAGGTCTTGGCAGACGCGCTTTCCGCTCACGCTGCCGCGGCTGAGCCTGCGGCCGTGATCGCGAGGATGGCCTCGAGCCCACTGCCCGCACTTGTGCACCTATTGCTCCCGCAGATCATGGAGCGCGTGGCCGATGCGAAGCGACGAGCGGGCCAGTTCGATTTTGACGATCTGCTCGGCTCGCTACGAGACGCCCTGGCCGGCCCGGCTGGAGCAGGGCTCGCTCGCACGCTTCAGGAGCGGTACCGGTTCGCACTCGTGGACGAGTTTCAGGACACGGACCCCACGCAGTGGGAGATCTTCCGGCGCATATTCTTCCAAAGTGACACCGCGCAGCGCCTCGTTGTCATCGGCGATCCGAAGCAGTCGATCTACTCGTTTCGTAGGGCTGATGTTCGTACTTATTTGCGGGCGCGGGATGAAATCACGAGCGCTGGGGGCGTTCGGATAGCGTTGACTGACAACTTTCGCTCCACGGTGGCGCTCGTCCACGCGACCAATACTCTTCTGCAAGAGGGCGTCTTCACGGGACCCAATCGCTACGATCACCCGGTGCGTGCCGCCCGAACCGACCTGCGCGCTGTACTGGCGGGCGGTGATCCGGCGCCGGCGCTGACTCTCATGCACCTGTGGGGCGGGCCCCGCGGGCTGCGCGCCAAGCCCACAAGGTTTGCGCACGCCTTGGCGATCGCCCAGGAGATCGAGCAGTTGCTCGAGGGGTCTCTGCGCGTCGGTCGTGAGGGCGAGCTTCGGCGCCTCCTGGCCTCAGACATCTTCGTTTTGGCGCGTTCGACCAAGGAGCTCGGCGAAGTATCGGACGCACTCGGCCGCCGCGGATTGGCCTTTGCAATCTCGACGCAAGAAGGCGTGTTCTCGACCCGTCAGGCGCGCGACATTCTCGATGTGATCGCAGCGCTCGGGGCGCCCACCGAGCGAGGCCTGCGGCTCCGCGCGTTCCTTACGCCGTTCTTCGCCGTCGCTCAGGACGACCTCGAGGCAAGCCGAACCCTTTCGAGTGAACACCCGCTCGTCGCCCGAGTCTACCGGTGGGCGCAGCTGGCGGAGGCCGGGCGATACGCCGCGCTCTTTCAAGCCATGATGGATGAAAGTGGGCTGGCGAGGCGCCTGGCTTACCTGCGCGAAGGGGAACGTGAGCTCGTCAACTACGGTCACATCTTCGAGCTATTGCTGGCGCGCGCTCACCGCGATCGATTGACAGTCCACGAGCTGCGCGAGCGACTCCAGGCGTTGGTCGACGGCTCAGAGTCGTCCTCCGATGACGCGTTGTCTCGTCTCGAGGGCGAGCGCGAGGCTGTGCAGCTACTCACCATGCACAAGAGCAAGGGCCTAGAAGCCGAGGTCGTCTTTGTCTTCGGCGGCCTGACGAGTCGGCTCCCCAACCACCTTGAACCCAAAATCTTTCACCGCGGTGAGCGGCGCGTCGCGTTCATCGGCGTGCCGACCCCGCACGTGCGGGCAGAGCTGGCAGAGGAGGAACGACAAGAAAGCGAGCGCCTTCTGTATGTGGCGCTCACTCGCGCCCGCAGCTGCGTATACCTCCCGTACGTAGGTCCGCCGCCACGAGGCACGACTGCTCCACCCAAGCGAGTGTCCCACTTCGAACGTCTCACTGGGCCGTACCGGATCCTTAACGACCGGCTTGTGCATCTGGCGACACACGACGCTTTGGGGCAGGACCAGTCTCCGGGCGGGGACCTGTCTGTGCGCGGGAACCAGCCTCTGGGCGAACCGAATCCTGCCGTCTTGCACGCGCGCGTACTGCCCGTCGACGTGGGCGCGATGGTGAGGCGGTTTGGTGCTGCGCCGCAGCTGCCCGCGGCCCCGCCGCCGACGCCAGATCTGGAGATTCCGCTCGTGACACCGGCCACGTACGAGCGATTGCGGGCTCGTGCAGTCGGAGTGGAGATTACTTCCTATACGCGAATGAAGGCGGGACGAACGGGTGAGAGCGGACCCGAGCACGAGGGCGCCGCCGAGTGGGCGAGCAGCGCTGATGCGCCTTCGGTAGCGGAGCTCGACGCCGAGCTCGACGAGCGGCAGCTCTTGCCGAGCGGAGCCGCCTTTGGAGTCTTCATCCACGAGGTCCTCGAGCGTATTGACTTCACTGAAGTCGCGCGCGCTTCCGACGCGGCTGCGCTCCTGTCACACCAGGCGACTAGGGACTTGCTCGAGCAGCGAGCGCGACGCAACGGCGTGGCGGCGAGCGCCATCGCCTTGAGTGCGACCATGATCCATCGGGCGCTCTGTACTCCCATCCGTTCCGGCGACCTCCTGCTGCCCAAAGGCCTGGCCGGTGTGGATCGCAAGTTGGCGGAGATGAGTTTTCTGCACCCGATATCCGAAGCGGCTCATCCAGCGTTCGGCATTCGCGACGCTGCAAGCGCTGCGCCTCTGCAGGTGGAGCGAGGATTCGTGCGCGGGATTGTCGACCTGGTGTTTGAGAACCAGGGCCGGGTGTGGATCCTCGACTGGAAGACAGACCGGCTGCCATCGTACGCGCCCGAACGGATCGGGCCACACGTGAGCGCTCATTACGACATCCAGGCACGCCTCTACACGTTGGGCCTCGTTCGCGCGCTTCGCCTCGCGCGCGAGCAGGGCTATGAAGCGCGTTTCGGAGGTATCGTATACTGCTTCGTGCGGGGGATCGCGGAGCCTGACGAACCCAGTCAGGGCACCTTGGGCATCTGGACCGACCGGCCGAGCTTTCAGACTGTGCAGGCTTGGGAACACACGCTCCGTAGCGAGCGAGAGCCGTGGGGCTATATGCTGCCGCCCGGTCGCGCAGGAGCCGCATGACGGTCATCGCGCCTCTCTCCCCGCTCGGAACGGCTCGCGTCGACGTAGCCCAGGACCGCGCGGCGTCCGACCCTCACGTGCGCATCCCGTTTCCCGAGGACCTCGCAGCGCTGGCTCGCAGCACCCATCTGGGTGAGGAGTACGTTCACCTGGTCTGGGAGCTCGTCCAGATGGCCGGGGCCGCCGATCGCAGCACGCAGCGCGCCCAACTGCTGATCGGGCTGCTGCTCTACCAAGCGATCTCGGACGGCTCGACGCAGATCGAGTTGTCGGATCGGAAGGGGCTATTGGCTCGAGCTGCGACGTTGGGATTGGGCAAGACGGACCTCGCGCTCGTGAATCGGGGGGCCGATGAACTGCTGGGAACACGCCACAGCGAGTCGGAGTCAGCCGGCCAGCTCGCGCTGCCATTTGGAGAGAACGCGAGCGGGTGGATGCGGCTGCTCGATCGAGGTGCGGCGGGCGCTGGGCCATTCGTACTCGACGGCCTCGGTGAGGACTGGACGCTCAGCACGCAGAGACTTCACAGCCTCGAATCACGGCTTGCCCGCCGACTGCTGCATCGAAGCAGTGTGGGCCCGATCGGTACGCCGGAACACATCGATGAGGCGCTTCGGGAGCTCCACGTAGGTACCGTTTCCGGGTTTTCGCTCACCATCGAGCAAGAGCGCGCGATCCGGATGGCGCTCACTCGGGCAGTGACGGTGATCTCAGGCGGGCCAGGGACCGGGAAGACTTCAGTGATCGCGGCCATCGTGAAGACGGCTAGGCGGGTGGATCCAAGCGTAACCTTTGCGTTGGCGGCGCCGACCGGCAAGGCCGCCGACCGCATGACGCAGTCGCTGCGAACACTTACTGACGCCCCGAGCGACTCCTCAGGCGATGCGCCAGCACGCGAACGGCTGGCGGCGTCCACACTTCATCGCCTTCTGGGGTGGTCACCGCGGGAGTATCGCTACCGCCACGGCGACACGAGCCCGCTCGCCGAGCGCATCGTGATCGTGGACGAGGCTTCCATGATCGACCTTGGGCTGATGGAGCGGTTGGTCGCGGCGCTCGATGCACAGAGCCGACTGGTGATCCTTGGAGATGCAGATCAGCTGCCCTCGGTCGATGCCGGCAACGTGCTGGCCGACCTTGTGAGCGCGGGCGATGGACCCACCATGGGGGTCACCCGACTGACGCACAGCCACCGGATGAGTGCGGACGACCCAGCCGGTGCCCATATCCTGGGAATCGCTCACGCAGTACGGGACGGTAAGGCTTTGCGTTTTGCGCACACGCCAGCGGTCGCCGGTGCGGTACATAGCTCGCGCGAGCTTGGGCCGGGGGTATCGCTCTACGAGCCGTCTCAACCGGCTGAGCGCGAGCGATTTTTGGAGCTCTGGTGGCAGGCCGGATGGACCGGAACTGAGGAGGACCGCGCGCGGTGCGAGCACAGCTTTGACCTGGAGGCTGACGCGGCCCTTCTGCATCGGGTGTTTGCGCGCCACAATGAAAGGCGACTGCTCTGCGTGACCCGAACCCGAGCCACTGGCGCCGAAGCGGTCAATCAATGGATGGGTGCGCGCTTTGCGCGCGAGCAACGCAAGGCGGCAACCAACGCGCTCGCCGTCGGGGAGCCTGCCATGGTGGTGCGCAATACCTACGACGAGGAGGTGTGGAACGGCGACCAGGGCCTGCTGCTCTGGGTACAAGAGGGTGGCGTCAGCAGGCCGATGTTTGTGCTTCAGCGAGGCTCCGGGTTTGCGGCGCACCGATTGCAGGCACTTCGGCCCATTCTCGAGCGCAGTTACGCGACGACTGTCCACAAAGCGCAAGGCTCAGAGTACGACTCGGTCGCGTTGTGGCTCCCGAGCGACGACATCCCGCGGCTCTGGACGCGCGAAATTCTCTACACAGCGCTAACTCGCGCGAGACATTCAGTACACCTCGTCGGGCCGGCCGACCTGCTCGGGGTAGCCATCGCTCGGCGATCGGGGCGCCAGACCGGCCTTACTCGTCAATTGGCGCGGGCCGCGCGCGAACAGAACACTGCGTGAACTCTTGCGCACCGATCTGTGACGGACGTCTCGTCGGAGGGCCCGTGATGTGGACATCTGCCCCGCACGGATTAACACTTGCCCAACCGAGCGATTCCTTTGGAGTTCCGGGCTAGAGTCGGGAGTTGTCAGCGATGCTCAGGTACAAAGCCGACCGCCGAACGATTGCGTTCGTCGGAACCTACTACGCGCTAGTCGCCCTCGCGCTGTCCATCGAGCTGCCGTGGCCTGCTTCGATTGCGCTTGCCGTCTCGATGTCATTCTTATCGTTCTTCTGCGCGGTGATCACGCACAACACAGTGCACACACCGGTCTTCAAGAGCCGGACCCTGAACCGGATTTTTCAGGTCTTTCTGTCGCTGACGTACGGCCATCCGGTCAGCATGTTCGTGCCGGGTCACAATCTGAGCCATCACAAGTACTTGCAGACGCCCAAGGATCGGATGCGCACCGACAAGATGCGCTTTGGGTGGAACCTACTCAACCAGCTGTTCTTCAACTTCGCGGTGGGTGGGGCGATCTTCAAGGACAACGCCGAGTACGCGAAGGCGATGCGGACCAAGCGGCCTGTGTGGTACCGGCAGCTGATGATCGAACTGGGCGCGTACGCGGTCTTCCTGCTCGCAACACTGGCGATCTCGATCTGGCAGGACGGCTCGCCCTGGCGGTTCCTCGTGTTCATCGTGATTCCGCATCAGTACGCTGTGTGGGGAATCGCCGGCATCAACTTCGTACAGCACGATGGGACCGAGCCCGGGCACGCGTACAATCACAGCCGCAACTTCACCGGCAAGCTGGTGAACTGGTTCACGTTCAACAACGGTTTTCACGGCATTCACCACATGCACCCAGGGCTTCACTGGTCCTTGGCGCCCGGGGTGCACGCCAAAGAGCTCGCGCCCTTTGTGGACCCGCGCCTCGAGGAGCCTTCGCTTCTTGCGTACTGCTTTCGTGCGTACATCTGGCCCGGGCGTCGACTGCGGTTCGACGGGACTCCCGTAGTCCTCGGGCCGTCCGTACCCGATGAGCCCTGGATTCCAGGCGCCCTCGTTCAAGGAATGGGCGATGCGGACGATGACAGCGAGTATGGTGCGGTCGCCTGACCCGCCTGGCAAAAGTGACCTCACAAACTGGGCGTGACCCGGAGCCGATCTGACCCGCGCGCCAAGCTGTGAAGCAAACTGACCTAGCGAAGGTGTTCCTCGCTCATGGAACCCTTCTTGTTGTCTCGGCGTTTGCTTACGCCATGGCGGCCGCACTGCGCGCGATAGACCAGGCGCCTACCGAGGTGATTGTCATCATCGGAGCCATCGGCAGCTACAATTTCGCCATGGGGCTCCTGCAGCTTGTGGCTGGGCTCGCCCTCAGCGAGCAGCAGAGTGTTCCCCATGATCGTGGCGCTGCTCGGGTTGCCCGCGGCTCTGTCGTGTAGCTGCGTACCGAGTCCGCTGGTGCTCCCTGTCTTGGTCGCCATGAGACCACAGGCGGGCACGTGACACCCACACCTGGCTGGCTCGCCTCGGATAAGATCGCAACGAACGATCGACCTCGTATGTAGGCGCTGGGTCAGCTTGCACTGGTCACGTCGAGGCGAGCCGCGACGGCTTGGAAGATGACCTCATGGGTCAGCGGGCTCGGCAGAGAGACGACACCGCCTGATCCGAAGGCGCTGATCGCATCGCGGATGGCCTCGCGTACGCTCAGAGCGAGCATGAGCGGAGGTTCGCCCACAGCCTTACTGCCGTGGACGGTGCCGGGTTCAGGCTCGATCGGTAAAAGCTCCACACGAAACGTTGCGGGCGTGTCGCCGACCGACGGGATCGCATAGGTGCTGGCCGAATGCGTAAGTAACGCACCTTCAGCCGACCACTTGAGTTCCTCGCCCGTCAACCAGCCCATTCCCTGGATAAACCCGCCCTCGATCTGCCCGCGATCGATGCCGCCGTGCAGCGTTGCCCCAACGTCGTGCACGATGTCCACGCGACGCACCCGCTTCATTCCCGACAGGCCATCGAGTTCGACCTCAGCGACCGCAGCACCAAACGCAAAATAGTGGAACGGTCTGCCGTACCCGGTGGCGCGGTCGTAACCGATCCCTGGCGTTCGGTAAAACCCTTGCGCCGACAGATTCACTTGCGAAAGGTAGGCGCGCTCAGCCACCTCCGAGATCGGCAGCGCAGCCGCGGTGGCTTGCGGCGTATCGATGGCCTCCACCACGCCACCGGCAAACACGAGCTGGGCGCTCTCGGGCGCAAGACCGCGCTCGCGGAGCATCATCTTGGCGATCGGAGTCAACCTCGAGCGCAGCTCGATGCACGCGGCTTGAACGGCTGCTCCGTTGAGGTCGGCGCCAGCCGATGCAGCGGTCGCCGATGTATTGGGAACCTTGTCCGTACGGGTCTTCATCACACGAACCGCGGCCGATGGCAGCCCCAACTCCCGCATCGCGATGCCTTGGATCTTTGTGTACAGGCCTTGGCCCATCTCGGTGCCGCCGTGGTTCACCTGCACCGTCCCATCGCGGTACATCAGTACGAGCGCGCCCGCTTGGTTGAGAAAGCTCGCGGTGAATGAGATGCCGAACTTCACGGGCGTGATCGCCAGGCCGCGCTTGACCCAACTGGAGCCAGCGTTGTAGGTGTCAATCTCGCGCCGCCGCGCCTGAAACTCAGAGAACGCGAGCAATCGCTCCCAGATGCCATGGATGCGGTTCCGCTCGATCGGCTGGCCATAGTGAGTGATCGAACGCGGACCGTCACTCGAGTAGAAGTTCGCCTGACGAACGCGCTCGGCGGGTAGACCCAGATGCGCAGCAACCCGGGCCATCACATCTTCGATCACCAGCATTCCTTGCGGGCCTCCGAAGCCGCGAAACGCTGTGTTCGATGCGCGATTGGTCTTTGCCACGCGACCGACGAACTCGACGTGTGGCACGTAGTAAGCGTTGTCGAGGTGGAAGAGCGCGCGATCCAGAATCGACTCAGAGAGATCGAGCGCCCACCCTCCGTCCGAGACGAGGTTCACCCGGAGGGCTGTAACTGTCCCATCGCTTTGGAAGCCGACTTCGAAGCGAGCCGCAAATGGGTGCCGCTTGCCCGTGATCGTCATATCGAGGTCGCGGTCGAGCTGGATCCGGGCTGCGCGGCCGGTTCGATGAGCACAAAGCGCGACAAGCGCCGCAAATGCGTTTCCTTGCGTCTCTTTTCCGCCAAAGCCGCCGCCCATGCGGGGCGACTCCACGACGACTTGGTTTCGAGGGAGGTGAAGCACATGCGAGACCACGGCTTGAATCTCGGACGGGTGCTGGGTTGAGGAGTGAACGATGACGTGTCCCGAGTCATCGACTTCAGCCCACGCGGCCTGAGTCTCAAGGTAAAAGTGCTCTTGTCCGCCGATGTCGATCGAGCCCGTGAGGCGGTGCTCGCAGTCCTCTAGCGCTTGGTCCGCGTTTCCACGCGCAATGCGATGGGGCTCGGTGTGATAGCTTCCGCGCGCAAGCGCGTGATGAACATCAGAGATCGGCGACAGCACTTCGTAGTCGACGCTGACCAGGTCCGCAGCTTCACGAGCGGCTTCAAGAGTCTCGGCGGCGACGACGGCCACGATCTGGCCGACGTAATGCACGTAGTCGGCGGCCAAGAGGGGCTCATCCTTACGCACAGCTCCGACATCATTGGAGCCCGGGACGTCGTCCGCTAGCAGCACGGCGACAACGCCGCGTGCGTCGCGAGCACGCGAGACGTCGATCGAGTGAACACGAGCGTAGGCGTGCGGTGAAAGAACCGGCCACAGCTCCAGCATCCCGCCGCGACGCTCGGCTTCATCGTCCACGTAGAGAGCGCGTCCGGTGACGTGAAGGCGCCCGCTTTCGTGATCGAGGTCTCGACTCTCGTCTCGCTGCGCGAGGGCGCTCTGCGCGAGGGCGCTCGCTGAATCGGTCCGGTCAGACTCGAAGCTCGAAGTCGCCGAATCGACCGGTGCAAAGTCGACGGGTGCAAAGTCGAGCGGTGCGTCTTGAGCCTCACTCTGTACGCCGAGTACAAACTTCTGAAAGAGGCTCGCGACCAGGGATTTGCGGAACGCTGCACCACCGCGAACATCGGAGATGGGTCGCAGCGACCGCTCGAACACAGGCAAAGCGACCTGCAATAGAGCTGGTGTCCAGGGTTGGCCGACCAGGGCCTGCTCGAGCGCCGTGAGGCGAGTCGGCGTCGCGGCCACGCCTCCGAGCGCGACTCGCGCGCTAAGAACGATCCCTCCGGCATCCACGTGGACAGCGAATGCAGCGAGAACGATGCTGATATCGAGCTCGCGTCGCTTGCTGACTTTGTAAGCATCCGAAAGGTACGTGCCTTCAGAGGGCGGCGCGGGAATGCGAATCCCAAGAACGACCTCGCTAGGATCCAGCAGTGTCTTGCGGTAGCCGCGAAAGAACTCTGCCAGCGGGACCTCACGAACCAGGGTATTGCCGGTCTCCGAGTAGGATGCGAGTTCCAGCGTAGCGTCACAGCAGAGGAGCACCGGAGCCAGATCTCCGATCGGAGAGGCCGTAACCAGGTTCCCTGCAACGGTGGCACGGTGCCGAATCTGCCGGCTGGCGAACACCGCGAGGACCTTGCGAATGGACGGATACTTGGCTCCAAGACTCTCCTCGAGCTCAGTAAGCGTCACAGCCCCACCGACCCAGAGCCCGCTCGTCGTCTGTTCGACCCTCCGCAGCTCAGGCACGGCGTCGGTGGCGACGAGATGCTCAAACCGGCGAAACTTCTTGTTCGCTTCGACGCCGACTTCGGTGGCTCCCGCGACCAGCACGGCATGGGGGAAGGCACGCCGGAGTTCGAGCAGCTCGCCGAGTGAAGTCGGCCGGTCGAACCGCTGGCCCTGACTGGTCTTCGCACTGAGCGCTCGAAGAGCCGTCGCGGGCTGCTCAAGGCTCTCGCCGAGCATGTCCCGACGAAACGGTTGGCGGCGCAAACGGAGCGCGTCCACGAGGGCGTCGCGAATCGGCCGATAGCCGGTGCATCGGCACAGGTTGCCCTGCATGTGTTCGTTCAGCGCTGCGGAGTCCTCAGGGACCAGTTCGGGCCGGTAGAACCCCTCGGCCATGTTCATGACAAACCCCGGGGTGCAATAGCCGCACTGCGATCCCAGATGCTTGACCATGCTTGCTTGCACCGGGTGCAACTGCTTCCCTTGGGCCAGCGACTCGACCGTCCACACCTCCCGATCGGCCATCAGAGCCAGCGGCGCGATGCAACTGTTGATGGCTCGCAGCGGTGCATGTGTCCCCGACGGCTCTGCTAGCCGCACCAGCACTGAGCACGCACCGCAGTCGCCCTCGGCGCAACCCTCTTTGGTGCCCGTCAGGCCTTGGGCCCTCAGATACCTCGACAGCGTCTGATGCGTCGAATCCACGGTGCAGAGGTGGACTTGCCCGTTCAGGCGCATCGAGATTTGCATGCAGCGAGTGTACTCAAGTGAGTTCGAGCGTCGACACAGCAGGGGGCCTCGGTCTGAGAGGCGCCGAATTGGCACGCTACGGTTGCGCCAGTGGGCGTGCTTCGGACATGATGCGCGCTAGCTATGGACGACGACGCGCTTTACATGCGCGAGGCCATCATCGAGGCCCGCCTGGCCGAAGCGCGCGGAGAGGTGCCTGTCGGGTGCGTAGTGGTCACCAACGGGTTGATCCTCGGGCGCGGTCATAATCTGCGCGAGTCGCTGCAGGATCCGACCGCCCACGCCGAGATAGTTGCCCTCCGGGAGGCCTCTGCGGAGCTCGGCAGTTGGCGCCTCGAGGATGCGCACGTGTACGTCACGCTCGAGCCATGTCCGATGTGCGCCGGCGCCCTGGTCAACGCGCGAGTGGCGCGGGTTATCTACGGCTCCGATGATCCGAAGGCAGGCGCCGTGGCCAGCCTCTACAACATCGGGTCCGACACGCGCCTCAATCATCGGTTTCTATTCCGTGGCGGAGTGTTGGGCGATGAGACGAGCGCGCTTCTGACGGACTTCTTCTCGCGAGTACGCGCGGCGCGAAGAGAACGGGAGATTCTTGCCGACAAGGAGCGGTCTACGCGCGGACGGAGTCCGTCCACCCAGCACCTTCCTGCAATCCTCACGGGCGACGGAGAATCGAGCCCCATCGTTGTGGCGCAGCGACAAGCCCAGCTGGCCGAGACGCTGGTGGGAACGCCGTCGCCCAGTTCGAGGCCTCCGGTTCCGCCCCCCGACCCGAGCCGCGGCGGTGGCCAGCAAGGGGCCGACTAGCGGCAGGGCCCTGGGCTGGGTCAGAGCCCTGGAGACACCGGCTCGGAGCCCTCGGCTTGAAGCTGTTCACTCGGGGCTCGATCGGATGGCTGCTGATCGGATGGCGGTTGGCCCGAAGCGTGTTGCCCAGGGTAGACGACGCACACTTTGTCGGCCTCGCATCCGTCGAGTGAAACTTCGAGCACGGCCCCAAACTCGTCGACCAAACGCAGCGAGGTCGGCGGAGGGGCATCGCGTTGGGTGCGAACGCGCACGACGCCCGGTACGGGGCCGAGGTCTTCGCCCGAAGGCAAGTAGACGGCTCCTTGGCCTTCGTAGCGGACGTAGATCATCCAGTCGGGGCGGTGACTCGGCTCGAGGTCAAGCCGGTGTACTCGGCTTCCTGACCGCGTGAGCTCGACCAACCGCTCGGCGCGAATCATCACGGGCTGGTGACCCGGTGCGAGCGCGACGAGCGGCTCTCCGGTGAGCTCGGCGCTCGGCAAGCGGACAGGCGTCGTTCCAAGCTCGCGCACGCCGAGAAACAACCTGATGCCTGGCGTGCCAGACTCGAGCATCAGCGAGGCGCCATCACCCTCACCCCGACTCGAGACGGGCACCGGCATCGGCAGAGGCAACGGCGCGCGGACCACCGTGGGCTCTCGCCACACGGCCCAGCCCAAGAGGACCGCCAGGATGGCAGCGCCGACGAGAACTGCCGCCGCAAAGCCAAGCATGGCGAACGTGGGCACCGAGCCGCGCTGCGCGGGCTGAGCGGGAGCAACCGGAGCATCGGCCGCGGCAGCTCGAGCGACGGCCACTACAGCAGGGGTCACTGGGACCATGCTCGCGCGCTCGTCGGCCGACGGTTGGACGGGCGGCCGCTCGGGCTCGGGTAAGTCCCAGCCGCGTTCTGGAAACAGCCACTGGACGAACCGCGCGAGCTGCTGCCTGCCATACCCGGCTGCGCGCTGATGCAAGAGCTCGCGTAGCTCCTGAGAGATCTGCTGCGCCGACGGAGTCCGGGATTCTCGGTCGACGCGGAGGCAGCCCATGACAATGTCATCGAGAAGCGGAGGCACCTCGGCGTTGAAATGCGATGGCGGAAGGAACGCGCCAGATTGCATCAGCGTCGATGCGGCAGCCGGGTCGTCAGGAGGTATGAGAGACCGTATGGTGAGCATCTCCCAGAGCGTGACCCCGAGCGAGAAGACATCGGCCCGCCCGTCGACTTCGCCCCCGCTGGCCTGCTCCGGAGCCATGTAGCTGAGCTTGCCGATCGGCACGCCGGCCTGCGTCGTCAGTACGTTGTCGGCCGCCTTGACGAGCCCAAAGTCGCTGACTTTGACAGTGCCTTCGTTAGAGATGAGCACGTTCTGGGGTGAGACGTCGCGGTGGACGATGCCCAGTGGAGTACCGTCGTCGTCCTTCTTGCGGTGCGCGTGATCGAGCCCGTTGGCGACCTCGGCGCCGATGAAACACGCAGCGGCTACATCGAGCTTTTCACGCCGCTCGGAGAGCCGCTGCATGATGGCCCCAAGCGTGACGCCCTCGATGTACTCGAGGACGAGGTAGGGCTCTGGATCGATGCCAAAGTCGAGCACCTGCACGAGGTTTGGGTGATCGAGTCGTGCGTTGGTCCGCGCTTCGGCGGCGAACCGCTCGAGGAGCGCCGAGTCTCTTCGGTACTGGGGCAGAATGCGTTTGATGGCGACTCGCTTACGGAAGCCTGCATCGCCTGAGCGTTCGCCGCGATAGACGACAGCCATGCCGCCTTGGCCGAGCTTCTCGAGCAGGCGGTACGCCCCGAGATGGTCTGGCTGCGGAACGGTCACCGGCGGAAGATACCTTCCGGTGATGGTGGCGTGCACCCCCAGCTGCAAAGAATCGGACTGGGCCGCCTCTGCAGAGCTCGTGGGCTACATCGAGAGCCAGGTGTAGCCGCGGTCCAGGTCGACTTCTCTCATTTGGCCGTTGGAGCCGCGCACACGGAGTCGCTGTTGCCGCTGGGCGGCCATGGAGAGAGCGCCCGGAGCGCCTTGGGGGCCAAGGTCCGACACCGTCTCTCCCCCGATCGCGACGATCGCGTCCCCGGGCGCCAGACCGGCGCGACCCGCGGGAGAATGTGTCTCCACCTCAACGACCACCAAAGCGTCTCCGCGCAGCTCATAGAGTGAAATCCCAACGCCTGAGTGCGCCTGGGGGTTGCTGAGGCGCAACATGAGCTGGGCGCCACCTTCCAGCATCAGCGACGCGTCTGCGTCCGCCACCAGATTTGGCGGTAGCGACCTGTTGCGATACATGCCGATCGGATCAGCGCCGATATCGTCGCGATCCCAGAGTTCGAATCGGTAGCTCGCATCCGCAGGAGTAAAGAAGTTGCGTGGCAGGCGAAGCTCCCACTCTGGACTGAGCGAGTCGTTGGCTGCGGGCGACTCGAACACGAGCTGGTCGTTTCGATAGATTCGAACGAACGCATCGGGTAGACCATCGGTGCCGTCCCAGGCGAGCCCACCGCGACTTCGCGGGGGAATGCGCGCAGCGACGATGGTCAGAGCCCATACATCGGTCGGCGTCGTCGATGACTCAGCGGCAGCTCGCACGGGCGACAAAGCCGTCGACCGACGCGGATACGCGCAGGCGAGACCGAGCACAGCGACCGATAGGGTTACAAGCCAACGAGCCTTCATCAGCGGCGAGATTCGCACAGCGTACGCCCTTCGGGAGTTTTTTTTGCAGGGCCGGCGTTCGCCGCACCGAGCATCAAAAATGGCGTGCCCTCGCGCGAAGATAGCGATTGGTAGCCAATTGCGGTACCACCCTACTCATGCGTCGGGTGAAGATCGTATGCACGCTGGGCCCATCGTCGGACAGCCTCGAGATGGTGTCCCGGCTCGTGGAAGCCGGGATGGATTGCGCGCGGCTCAACTTCTCGCACGGCTCTCACCAGACCCACGCGCAGAGCGCGGCGATCGTTCGAGAGGCCGCCGCTAGGGCTGGGCGGCCCCTGGCCATTCTGGCCGACCTTTGCGGTCCCAAGATGCGCATCGGCCGGTTCGAGACCGGAAAGATTGAGCTCGCTCCTGGGCAGAGGTTCACGCTCTCGACTCGCGAGGGTTTAGGAAACGGGATGTGGGTTTCGCAGACCTACCTGCCGCTTGCGAAGGACGTCACCCCTGGGACGCACATCTTGCTCGACGACGGGCTGTTGCGATTGCGTGTCATCGGTGTCGAGGGCGAGGACGTGATGACCGAGGTCGAAGTGGGCGGCGAGCTCAGCGACCGCAAGGGTCTCAATATTCCGGGCGCGACACTGTCCACTCCGGCGCTCACGCCCAAGGATCGAGAAGATCTGGTCTTCGCTGTCGAGACGCTGCAGGTGGACTACCTCGCGTTGTCGTTTGTTCGCCGCGCCGAAGACGTCGAAGAGGCCAAAGCGATCGCGCGCGGTACCCGCATCATCGCCAAGATCGAGAAACCCGAGGCCGTGAAGAACTTGGCAGCGATCTTGGACGCCGCCGATGGCGCCATGGTCGCACGAGGTGACCTCGGGGTGGAAGTCGGTTCGGAGTTCGTACCGCTCATCCAGAAGAAGATCATTCGCGAGGTAAATGCCCGCGGGAAGTTGGTGATCACGGCAACCCAGATGCTCGACTCCATGATTCGCAATCCTCGCCCGACGCGCGCGGAGGCGGCCGATGTAGCCAACGCAGTCCTCGATGGAACCGACGCCGTGATGTTGAGCGGCGAGAGTGCAAGCGGGAGATACCCCGTAGAGTCGGTTCAGATGATGAACGCGATCGTGCGGGAGGTTGAAAAAGAGTCTCTGCTCGGAGAGCGCGGCGCCGCTGACCTGCCCCCGATCACTGAAGACTGGTCCTTCACCGAAGCTGCGGCTCGAGCGGCGGCACGTATGAGTTACTTGCTGCCACTCAAAGCCATCGTGACGTTCACGCGCGACGGACGCACCGCGAGAGTGCTGAGTGAGAACCGACCGCGAATACCAGTGATCGCCATAACCGCCGACCGCAGGACCGCAAGCACGCTGGCGCTTCACTGGGGCGTCGTTCCCCGCGTCGAGATTCCTCCTGAAGATCTCGAAGAGACTCTGAGAATCGCAACGTCGCTCTTGGTCCGCGAGAAGCTGTGCGCGGCAGGCGACGAGTTCGCGCTCGTCATCGGTTGGCCGCTGTCGGCCCCCACCAATACGATCAAGCTGCACCGACTGTAGGCTCGTGATGAGCGGGAAAGTCCCTACAAAGATAGGCCGCTACGTGATCGACCGGCTCCTGGGACAGGGAGCCATGGGGTCGGTGTACCTCGGGCGTGACCCCGAGCTTGGGCGTTCAGTCGCGATCAAGACGGTCCGCGAAGTCGACCAGAGCGAAGAGCAGAAGAAAACCTTCCTCGAACGCTTCAAGAATGAAGCGCGCGCGGCGGCGCGCCTGTCGCACCCATCGATAGTTCAGGTCTATGACGTGGGTGACGACGATCAGCACGGTCCTTATCTCGTGCTGGAGTACGTCGCAGGTTCGACCCTGAAGCAGATCGTTCGCAGTCGCGGCGCCTTGCCCTTCGATGAAGTACTGACGGTCGTGTATCAACTCGCCGACGCCAGCGACCCGGCACATCAGGCCGGGAGCAGCCACCGCGACATTCAGCCCGACAACGTCCTCATGACGGAGGACGGGCGCGCGAAGCTGGCGGATTTTGGTGTCGCGCGCGTGCCCGACGCCGCCTTGACCCGCGAAGGCCAGTTCCTCGGAACGCCATGCTACTCAGCGCCCGAGACCTTGCTTTCCGGGCGCTACTCTCCACGAAGCGACATCTTCTCGCTCGCGGCTGTCGCCTATGAGCTAGTGGCCGGCGTGCGGGCGTTTCCGGGCGACGACGCGCTCTCCGTCGCACATGCGGTCGTCAACGAGAAGCCCAGCGCGCCGAGCGAAGTGGGCACGCGCAGAGTCCCGAGAGCCGTGGACGCCGTGATCCTGCAAGGCCTAGCCAAGGAACCGGAGGGACGTTTCGGCAGCGCGCGTGAGTTTGCGGACGCACTTGAGTCCGCGTTTGGGCCCTCGGCCTCGCGACCCGACAAGCGTGCTGAACAAAGGCGATCCGCGCCGAGCTTCGGCTGGGTCATCGGCGCGGGCCTGGGTCTTGGCGTCGCGGCCGTCTTTGCGACCACGGCGCCGTGGAGCCTCTCAGGCGACCGAAGCCCAGACGCTGGAGCGCCGTTTGTGCTTAGTGCTTCGGCCGGTGATGCGGCAAGCGCGCCATTGTTCGAGCAAGACGCGGGCGTCGCGGTACCAGACAGCGGCGTCGATGGGGGCACGGGCCCCGATGCCGGTCCGGTGCTGAGCCGACTGGAGCGTGAGGATGCAGCACAGGATGCTATCGATCGCGCTCGAGTCCTTATCGCGCAGGGCGATCGCGATGCGGCGAGCCGAGAGCTCGAGCGCGCGCGACAACTCGATCCCGAGAGCTCAGACTTGCAGGAAGTCTTGGCTCAGCTCGCCGCACTACCTGAATGAGCGCTGGCGACCGGATCACGGACCACATCCGAATGCGTCGGGTCCGGCCATTCCTGCTCGGAGATCTCAAGGTCCGCGAACAGATCCAGCACAGCGGACATCGAATCGGTGGCGTTTAACGTACGGCGTATGGCACCAGAGCCCCGGACTCCGTGAAGGTACCCTGGGTAGTAGCGGCGCATCGCTCGCACACCCCGACGCTCTCCGCGGGCCTCACACTGCGCCAGAAGGTGCTCTCGGCACAGCTTCACGCGTTCGTAATGGGTGGGCGGCGGCAGCGGACGGCCGGTGTCGAGCAGCGCCCGCGCCTCTCGAAACACGAACGGATGCTCGATCGCGTATCGACCTATCATCACCGCCTCGCACCCGGTTTCCGCGAGCGCCCTCACGCAGTCCTGGCCGCTGCGAATGTCACCATTGACGATGACCGGGATCTTCACTTTCTCACGCGCTTTCCGAGCCCACGACCAGTCCGCCTGACCCGTGTGTCCCATCTGCGCGGTGCGGCAATGCACAGTCAGCGCTCGAACGCCGACATCCGCGAGTCTGGCCGCCAACTCCACGATCGGCATCTCCGACTCAGGCCCGTAGCCGATCCTCGTCTTGACAGTGACGGGTAGTCGCACTCGCTCGACCACCATTTTCGCCATGGCGACCATGGCGTTTGGGTCGCGCAGCCAACCCGCACCGGCTCCGCGTCGAGCGATCTTGGGTACCCAACAACCGCAGTTGACGTCGACCCACACCGGGTGGCTGTCTGCTGCAACTTCGGCTGCTTCGGCGAGCCGAGGTGCGTCGGCTCCGTAGATCTGGATGACCGTTGGCTGGTCGTCCGCTGCAAGTCGCGTCTTTTCGATGGCCTGCTTGCAGCCACGCAGCAAGCCCTCCACGTTGACAAACTCTGTGACGCAAAGCTCTGCACCACGGGCGCGGCAGATGGCACGAAACACCGGGTCGGACACGTCCTACATGGGCGCGAGGATGACCGGGCGAGTCTGAAAAAATCTGTCGAAATCAAACTGCATCTTCAATGTCGGTCAGAGGGCGCTGTCGGTCACAGCCCGCCAAACCGCCCCTGGCTTTGCCGTGAGCCTGAGCGCGCCGAAAGAGCCTACTTTCGTAGGTGGCTGAGGAGCGCGCGGACATAAGCCAGGCTCGCGGCACATGGAGGGCGGTTTATAGAGCCGTAGTCGTCACCGCCCCGGCCGTAGCCGTGAAGAGCATGCCGGTCGAAATAGCGTCGCAGGTGGTCGGCACAGAGCTCGGCTCAAGGTCGGCAGCTCCACGCAGCAAGCTTCGCGCGATGGTTCCCGTCCCCGGCATCGCCGCTTCGATGGCCTCCACGAGCTCATCGAGCCGTAGCGCACCGCCGATGGCGCCGCCAGACAGCGCCGTGTCGCTGATGGTCGCCGAAAGCCGCGTGTCGCGAATGCGCAGTTCTACTGCGAGCGGGATGAGGAGCTCAGCGATGCTTAGCGACAGGCGACCCCCCACAATCTCTGCGTCGATGGCCGCCGCGGTCACGCCGTTGATGGTCGGGGTCACAACCACAAAGGCATCATCATCGAACGAATCGATATCTGACACCTCGAGCACCAATGAGAATGAGCCATCATCGATGGTCGCCTGCGCGATCGCGCTGAGGCAGGTGGCGGCCGTGGCGCCCGGGCAGTCGGCCGCGAGCAGCGTGCCGAAGGTCGTTACTTGCGGGCCAAGGCCATTGTCGACGCCCACTTCGGACGCATCCGTCACGGAAATGAAATCGGCGGTCGAACCGACGCAGCTGCCATCCATATCCCCAGAATCCACGCGTCCGTCCAAGTTGAAACCGGCGGCTCGCCCCCCACTCGGAGCGGGGACCGCGAGGGTGGCCACCGTATAGGTACGCGTGAGAGCGACAGCGCCGTCGGGGCGAGGTCCGGTATCAGGCCGCGGTCGCGCGTCGACCGCGGCGCCGTCCAAGCCCACCGCGTCGGCAGCGGCGCCGTCGTTGGCCACAGCGTCCGGCTGGGCGCCATCCAGCGACTGGGCGTCCGGTCCGGCTCCATCTTGGGTCTGCGCATCGGGGCGCAGGCCGCTGTCGGGCGTTGAGCCGCCGCTGTCGCAGGCAGCCAGCGTCAACGAGGCAGCCAGGATCGAACAAGGCAGCGTCGAGCCAGCCAGAAAGGGGTGCGCGAGGGACATAGAAAAGCGAACAGTCATGCTGATCGGTGCCCCGGAATTCGCGTTCGCGCAATCGGAAAGGGGTTGGATGCGTTCGACGGAACGGCTCCTTAAAGAGAAACGGCCCCGAAGGGCCGTCTCTACGCACACCAAGCTCGGGCTGCCCCGAGCGCGGTTCTCAGAGCTCGGCGTCGACGGCGTTGAAGGTCGCGCCGATGCCGATCGAGGCACACGTCGCCGGGTCGGCGGTCGTCGGCTCAAGGTCGGCCACCGCGCCCACGACGGTGCGAACCGTGGCGCCTGCACCAGCCATAAGCGACTCGGCGCTCACGGCGAGCTCCTCGATCTGGAGCGATCCGCCGATTTCGCCGTTGGTGAGCGCGCTCGCGCTGATCGCCGCGCCAATGCTGGCGTTGCGGATCGTGAGCGTGAGCGAGCTCGAGCCGATCGACAGTGCGAGCGGAAGCGACGGGGTGCTCACGGTCATACGGCCACCGGCGATCGAGCCGCTGACGGCCGAGCCAAGAACCATCACCTGCTCAAACGTCTGGCCAGGCGCGATCGTCGCGCCGCTGACCATCGGCATACAGGTGGCCGGCATGCCCGACACGCAGCCAGGCACGCGGCCAAGGATCAGGCGAACCTGAACGGCCGAGTCGCTCGTGTACGAGTTGATGTCGCTGACTTCCATCAGCAGGATGAACGAGCCGGCGGTGATCTGCTCGCCGACGAGGGCTCCGATCATGCGGCCCATCAGGAGCGTGCGCTCGAGCTGCGGCACGAGCGCGGCAAACGCGTTGTCGACTCCAGTCGCGCTGGTGATGGTTGAGGTCAGGTCGGGGGTCAGCTCCGCGCAGGTCGTCCCTGTGCCGTCGTCGACCTGGCCGTCGAGGTTGAAGCCCACGCCCATGGTTCCGGTGTTCGTCGGGATCGAGAGGTCGCTCACGACGTACACCTGGGTTACCGGCGGATTCGACGTGGTCCCACCGTCACAGGCCACCATGCTCAACGACGCGCCAACAAGCGCTCCACAACAAGCCAACTTCGTAAAGTTCATTCCCCGTGCCTCCCGCATTGATCCAGTAAAATTCTTGGGACGTCGTCCCGTCAGGCGGGGCTTCTATCACGGGGCAGCAACTACGCCAAGGCGGCCCTACGATTGAAGCGGGCCAGTCAGAGGGCCGTCAGCCGGTGGCCGCTTGAACCCACCCCATCCCCGTTATAGAGGGTCGTTGTTTTGCTTCCCGCTCTGCCCATGACTGCCTGGTCGGCGGTCAACGCGCTCGGTCGATCGACCCGTGACGTGCTGGCCGCTCTCGATGCATCACGCACCGGCTTGCGTAGGCCTACGTTCGATCTCCCTTTCAGTACGTTCGTAGGAGAGGTGCAAGGCGAGCTGCCCACGCTGCCCGAAGAGTTTGCGGCGTACGACTGCCGCCTGGCGCGACTCGGATGGCTGGCATTGGAAGACCTACGGCCCGCCGTCGCTCGCGCCGTAGACCGTTGGGGGCCGGAGCGAGTCGCGATTTTGCTCGGGACCAGCACGGGAGGCTTGGACGCCACCGAGGGCGCGTACCGGAACTTTGTCGCGGAAGGCGCGCTCCCAGGACACTATTCGCTGCACCAGCAGCACGACTTCTCGGCGCTGGGCGACCTGTTCGCGCGGAGCTTGGGGGCCCACGGGCCCGCCTACGTCGTCTCCACGGCATGCAGCTCGAGCGGTAAAGTGCACGCATCGGCTGCGCGACTGATCCGCGCTGGGCTCATCGACGCGTGTGTGGTGGGCGGCATCGATTCACTGTGCCGCATGACGCTGCACGGTTTTCGCGGCCTTGGCATCTTGAGTGAGCAACCTTGCCGGCCGTTTGCCAAGAGCCGCACCGGAATCAACATTGGGGAAGGGGCCGCGCTCATGCTCCTGGAGCGTTCGGCCGAGCACCAGCCCGAGTTTGTGCACTTGCTGGGCGTCGGTGAATCGAGCGACGCGTACAACATGAGCTCGCCCGAGCCCTCGGGACGTGGTGCTCGTGAAGCGATGGAGCGCGCCATGGGGCAGGCCGGCCTCACGCCCAAGCTCATCGACCACGTCAACGCGCATGGCACTGCGACCGTACAGAATGACGGCGCCGAGGCCACTGCGATCCGCACGCTGCTAGGAAGCTCGGTGCGCGTATCCAGCACCAAAGGCTACACCGGGCATCTGCTCGGAGCGGCCGGGGCCACCGAGGCCGTCTTCGCCATTCACGCCGTGCGATCGGGCCGCGTTCCAGTCTCGCTCGGAAGCGATGACCTCGATCCGGAACTTGGTCTGAACGTTGTGCGCAGTGGTCCGCCTCATGAAATCGATCCACGACCAGTTCGGGTCGTCCTTAGCAACTCGCTGGCGTTCGGTGGCAGCAACGTTTGTCTGGCGATCGGAGAGCCCGTCCAGTGAGCGAAGAACACCGCGCACCGCTCTTCATCACCGGTATCTCCCTTTGGAGCCCGGGATACGCGTCGCTGGCCGCGTTCGTGAAAGACGACCGCGACGAGTCAGTCATCGACTGCGTGAGCCCTTGGGTGCCGGCGCGCCTGGGAAGGGGAAGCTCGAGGCTGACCCGCATGCTCGGTGAGGTGGCCGCCGCCGCGACCTCGAGCGCCGGCGCGAGCCCTGACACCGTCGCGACCGTCTACGGCTCGGCGCTTGGAGAGATCGAGACGATGATCCTCCTCCTCGACGCGATCTGGCGCGGCGATGGGCAGCTCTCGCCCATGCGCTTCAAAAACAGCGTCCACAACGCCGCAGGTGGTCTCGGCTCGATCGGCACGGCCAACCGCGCGTTTTCGACAGCCATCGCGGCCGGGCCTCGGAGCTTTGAGGCATCCTTGCTCGAGGCCGCAGCCTGGCTCTGGGACCAGTCTACTGACGAAGGCCCAAAGACCGCCGTTGTGGCGGTCGCCGACGACCAGGTTCCGGAGCCGTTGGCTACGCTTTGTCCGCGGATTGGGTTGGCGGTTGGCCTCTGTCTAAGCACTGCAGGCGGGGCCGCCGCGCTCGGTGTCATCAGCCACCTTCGGACGCAGCCGCAGCCTCGCACCATCCCCACCTCCTACTTCGGTCGGGAGCTGCCGCATGGGCTCCTCACCAACCCAGCCGCGGCAGGCCTCGCGCTGCTGGAGGCTGTCGTGGAGCGCCGGTCTGGGACCGTTCCCTTGGCATTTTCTGTCCAAAGGCCACTGGCCGTGGACCTGGTTGCCGGGGCTCGCGCTTGGGATGATGCGGCGGCAGCCAGCGCAAATACGTAGTTGTTTTAGAGAGTTGGCTGATTCGTTCGCAACGCCTGGCCGGCAACAGCTTTCGCGCCCAGACTCCCCTGCCAGAGCATGAAAGACGTAATTGTCGTTGGCGGAGGCCCCGCGGGCTCCACCGCAGCCAATCTGTTGGCGCAAGCCGGGCACTCTGTCCTCGTGATCGAGCGAGAGACTTTTCCGCGTTTCCACATTGGCGAGTCTCTATTGCCTTGTGATCTCGAGGTTTTCCGCCGACTCGGAGTTGACCCTGCGGGCGCTGGCTACCTCTACAAAGCTGGAGCCGAGTTCATCGACGAACGGATCGGTGGGCACACAAAGTTCCTCTTCGCCGAGGCCCTGCCAGGTACCCCGGACCACGCGTTTCAAGTGGAGCGGTCGCGCTTCGATCACTGGCTACTACAGCGGGCCCAAGAAGTTGGCGCCACCGTGCGACAGGGACTGCGCGTGCAGCGCATCGAACCCGCGGCCGACGGCGTTACCGTTCATACCGACGGCGAAGTCTTCAACGCCCGATACGTCATCGATGCGACAGGGCAGGACGCCATTGTCGGGCGCGGGCAAAAGAGCACCGACCAGATCGTCGAGTTCGGACTGGCGGCGACGTTCTCGCACTTTGAGCAGCTGGACCCCGCCATCGACCGGGAGCTCTGCGAGACCGCACAGGGCAACATCAAGGTGCTCTTCGTGGACGATGGTTGGTGCTGGGCGATCCCGCTCGGTGGTCGAAAGATCAGCATCGGGCTCGTCTCGCGACGCAAGGGCATCACCTCGAGTTGGCTTGGCGAAGTGATCGCGCAGTCAAAGTTCCTTTCGCGCGTAACCCAGGGCGCCGTCCAACCGCGTAAGCCAGGTCTCATCGCGAGCTTCTCGTTTCACAACCGCAAGCAACATGGTGCGCGCTGGGCGTGCACCGGCGATGCGGCGTGCTTCTTGGACCCGGTGTTTTCGAGCGGTGTCTCGCTCGGAATGGTCGGGGCGGCGCACCTCGTCGACGATCTACTTCCTGCGCTAAGAGCGGGAACCGAAGCTCGTCCGGCGCTGATGGACAGTCACGCGGCGCATCTGGGGCACGCCTACAACGTGTTTGCGACGCTCGTCCACAGCTTCTACCACTCGGGGCTGTTGCACGGGCTCTTCTTCGCGCCGGAACCAGATCACGTTCTGCGGCAGGGCCTGACGAGCGTACTGGCAGGCGATGTGTGGCGAAGCGACAACGTGTTTCAGGACAAGCTCATGAAAAGCAAGCGCCGCGTCGTCGAACTGCCTGCGACACGCGTTGGGGACGAATCCGTTGAGGTCGTCGGCCACTAGCCCGCTCGGAGTGGGTGCCCGCAGAGTCACGCGCCGAGTGCCGTCGACTGACACGCAAGGGAAGACATGGAACTGGAACGCCAAATCAAAGAGATGATCGTGGAAGCCCTGCTGCTCGAAGACGTTGCAGCCGATGATATCGACAGCGACGCCCCGCTCTTCGGAGCAGGACTTGGACTCGATTCCATCGACGCGCTCGAGCTGGCGATGGCGATCGACAAACGCTTTGGAGTCCGAGTTCGCGCCGACGACGAGCAGAACCGGTCCATCTTCGCCAGCGTGAAGAACCTGGCGGCTTTCATTTCAGCCAACCAAAAGCCCAGCCCCGCCTGACGATCGCATACCTCCTCCTGATCGCACAGAGCCGTACGGCCGCGACAAGCTTGCCATCACACCATGCGTCCTAGCGCGATCCTCCGAGTGGCCGGCGTGGTGTTCAACGTGGCGCTCGCTATCTCGTACCCAGTAGCGATCTACTGGGGACTGACGCATCTGGGCACGCGCGCCGTGAGCGTCATGGTGCTCGCGCTTCTTGTTCCGGGGCTCATTCTACGGTTCAGGCGCGTGGAGCGCGCGCTGCTTTGGTCCGTGCTGCGGGTGCCCATCGCGATCCTGATTCTGATGGTTGCAGCGATGACGACCGAAGACGCTCGGTTCGTTCTTGCTCTGCCAGTCGCGATCAATGCGGTCCTCTTCGCAGAGTTCTTTGGATCGCTGTCTGCGGGTCAGACCCCGATGATCGAACGCTTCGCCCGAATGCAGGTCAAAGAGCTGCCTGCGACAGGTGTGATTCACTGCCGACGGTGGACGCGATATTGGTCTGCGTTCTTTGTAGGCAACGGCCTTGTCGCACTCGCGCTCGCACTGTGGGCGCCCCTAGACTGGTGGACGCTCTACACCGGCGCGATCGCTTATGGGCTGATGGGCTGTTTGTTCGCGGTCGAGTGGCTCAACCGACCGCCCCATCAAACAGCGCCTTGACGCTGTCATAGGGCAGCTTGCCGTTCGGACCACGCGGTAACTGAGCCACGACACGAATGCGCCGCGGCAGAGCCACCGGGTCGAAGTACCGCATCAAAGCGGCGCGCACGTCCGCTGGCACGAGCCCTTCGCCGACGACCGCCGCCCAGGCCTCCGAGCCACGCGCTCCACCCACGTGCACTGCGATGACAGCCGCATCGATGACACCAGGAAGGCCGAGCAGCCGGGCTTCGAGGTCGGCGACCGAGACCCGGATACTGCCAACCTTCAACACACCATCGGCTCGGCCAAGGTGGGTGAACGTGCCATCTGCCCCCAACTCTATCGCGTCGCCTGTCGTCCACGGGCGCGGCAAGCGCGTATCCAAGAAGGGTGAATCAATCTGCATGCGGCGGTCAGGACCGACCGACACGGAGACCCCATCGAAGACAGCCCAACCACGCTCTGGCGTGTCGCGCCAAGCGATGCCACCGGTCTCGCTCGACCCGAGCACCTCGATGACGCGTACGCCAAGGCCGCTTGCAAGCCCCCGCGCAGTCACCGGCGAGAGCGCCGCGCCCGAACTAAAGACCTTCGTGAGAGATGGGATGGATGGAGGAGGCGTCACGGCGGCCAACGCTCGCAAGTGCGCCGGGACGCTGACCAGAGTCGTTACTTTCTGTTCAGTCAGCAGTGCCACCAAGGGCTCAATGTGCAGCGCGGTAGAGCGCGTAAATGCCGCGCCGGACACGAGCGGTGTGAGCACACCAAAGAGGAGCCCATAAATGTGGTGCGGCGGCACTGTGGCGCAGACGCGGTCGCGTGGGGTTAGGTCAAAGGTCGACGTGAGGAGGTTGGCTTCGCCTATGAGCTGCGCCGCGGTTTTTGGGCAGGCGAGCGGCGTCCCTGTACTTCCCGAGGTGTACACCACCACCAGCGTCCGGTCCGGTTCGTAGCTCAGCGGTTGACTCGTTTCGGTGCTTCGAACCGGCGGCGAGTTCGTCTCCAGCAGTCCGCGAACATCGAGGCCATGCATACCGTCGCTGTCGTGCAGAACAGTAAGCACCTCGGGCCGCTGCCGGAGCTCTTTGACCGCTTGGGTTTGCGCGTTGGGCGGTAGCGCGACAACGAAGCCGCGCGCCCAGCACGCGAGCAGAGAAGCCGCGAAGAAGTACCGATCGTGACAGACGAGCACGACTTCGGCTCCGGGCGGGCCCGCGGGCAGCGCTGCCGCAAGATGCGTGACCTGCGCTCGGAACTGAGCCGCTGATACGGGCTCGTCCGCCAGCGCGACAAGGTCGTGCATCTGGTGGCGTGCAAGCAGGGTCAAGAGCTGGGTCACGACCGCCGCGGATATAGCAGGGCATGCCCGCTAGCGCTGGCCCAAATGGGCTGATGAACGCTAGAGTCTGCGCCCGCAGGAGGTTTGATGTCGCTCTCTGCCCTCAAGGCCCAGGCACGCAACGCAGCCGCGGCCGTCGCCCTCACAGTGATGCTCGCCGCGGGGTTGCCTGCCTGCACGAGCGTTGGCCTGACCGCCACCGATGCCGGGTTGGATGCCGGGTACACCGAAGGCGAGTGTCGGCTCGATCCAAGTCTGCCTGGGTGCACCACGGAACGCCCGCCCTTTGAGGGCCTTACCGCACCAGTCGACATCGTCCGTGACTCGATGGGTGTAGCGCACATCTATGCGCAGAACGACGTCGATGCGTACTTTGCAAGTGGGTATGCGCAAGCGACCGATCGACTCTTTCAGATGGATCTCACACGACGTCGCGCGCTCGGCCGTCGCGCGGAGGTGCTCGGCGCCAGTTACGCCAGCGAGGACTCCGTCGTGCGGATGTTCAACATCGGGCACTGGGGCCAGGTCAATGAGGCGGCGCTCTTTCGGGACACTCCCGATCAGTGGCTCTTGATTCAGGCGTGGACTGCTGGCGTGAACCGACGCATCGAAGAGGTAAGAGACGGCACTGCTCCGACGCCGCCGGAGTTTGAGACGCTCGACTACGAGCCGGAGCTGTGGGACGTATCCGATGGGCTGTCCGTCGGAAAGCTTCTGCTTTTTGCGAACGCGAACCAGCTCGAGTACGAGATCCTCACATCGATCATCGATCAGTATCTGCCCGAGCTCGATCGGCGCTTGCACCTGATGGCGCCGGTTCGCGATGCGTTCGTCATCCCCGAAGACGAGCGGCCCGAGCCTCGACCTCTCACCGATCGCGTCGATCCGATCGGCCCACCCATGCCTGCCTTACGTTTGGTGGACAGCCCCGAGACACGGGCACGATTGGCTGACTTTTCGCGCTGGGCCAGCGCGTTTCGTTCTGGCGGCAGCAACAACTGGGCGATGCGCGGCGCGCACACCGCATCCGGCCGTTCGCTCATCGCGGGTGACCCGCATCAGGGCTTGAGCTCGCCTTCGCTCTTTTGGCTTCACCACATGAGCAGCGCTGAGGGCGACGGGGCTCTCGATGTCGCAGGGTTTAGCTTCGCCGGATCCCCAGGTATTCAGCTCGGCCACAATCGACACATCGCTTGGACCGCCACCACGACCTACCCAGACGTGATGGACATGTGGGAGGTCCAGGTCAACGACGGGATGGTGCAGGTCGCAGGACGGAGCGTTCCTCTGCGCGTCCGGCGCGAGCAAGTCCGGGTCGCCGGGCAAACCAGCATCGAGGTGGACGTCGAGGAGGTGCCCGGCTACGGGGTCCTACTGCCCGACGAGCTGATCCCGCTTCCCATCGGTCGGGGCGGCAGGATCCTTCTCAACTGGACGGGGTTCCGAGTCAGCCACGAAGGCCAAGGCTTTCTGGCGATGAACCGCGCGCGATCCGTCGATGACTTCGACAACGCCGTGGACCAAATGGAACTGGCGCTCTTCAACTTTATCGGCGCCGATGCGACGGACATCACCTACCGTTCAAGTCCGCTCGTACCCGATCGCGGCATTCCGGACGAAACGCTGCGCCCTTTCTCGCTGATGTCGGGCGATGATGAGCAAACGTTCTGGACGAGCTTCCTCGGTCCAGATGAACTGCCTCATTCACGGGCCGAAACACGCGGATGGATCGCCTCGGCGAACAACGACCCGCTCGGTTTCACCGCCGATGGCACGGTGGCGACGGACCCTTGGTACTTTGGCGTTTTCTTTGACCCATCACTTCGAAGCGCGCGCATCGAGGACGAACTGGCCGCGCTCGCCGAACGCGGCGGCGTGAGCGAAGAGGACTTCCAGAACCTGCAAGACGACAGCTACTCTGTCTTTGCGGACGATCTGGTGCCGCCGCTCGTGGATGTGTGGGCGACAGTGGCCAGCGATCCTGCGCTCTCCGCTTTCCGGGACCGCGACGACCTCGCTGTGCTCGTAGAGCAATTGCGCAACTGGGATCGGCGAATGGAACGCGCCGCCGCCGCGCCCGTGACGTTCAACGCGTTCGCGTTCTTTCTCGCTCGAAGAGTGCTGCGCGACGATTTTTCCATCGTGTTCGAACCGATTCTGCAGGCCTCGCCTGCCTACATGCTCAAGGCACTGGCGAACGTCATGACTGGCCGGGCTCCGGAGCCGAGCAGCTTCTTTTCTGGCGAGGCTCGATCGTTGTCCGTGCTTCTCGCGCTCGAGGAGACGTCAACGTACTTGGCGGCGCAGTTTGGTGACCGCACATACACCTGGGGCGATGTTCACGGAGCGCGGATCCGCTCTATCTGGGGTGAGGCCCTGGATGCGGGTTGGCAACCGACCGATGGAGCCGAGGGAACTGTCAATGTGGCCTCGAGTGCCTTCTTTGACGACGCGGGGCAGCCCAGGGCGCGACTCGAAGCAACCGGCGGATCGCTCTACCGATTGGTCGCTGGATTTCGCGCGGACGGAACGCCGCAGGCATTCGTCAACGTCCTTCGCGGAGTCTCGGGTGACGTCGACAGCGAGCACTACGACGACCTGCAGGACGACTGGCTCGAGAACCGCTACCGGCCTCTGCTCTTTACCCGTGAGGAAGTGAACGCGGACATGCAAAGCGCGGTCACGCTCCGGCCGTAGTAAGTCTGCACTTGCGCGGCATGCCCCGTGGCGGCGGCACGCGTTGACGTGCGGCGTGGCTCGTCGCCTCCAAGGAGGGCCCGCCCAGAGGAGTTGCGCGTGGCTACGCCAGCTGAACAGCGGCGCACGACTGAGCATCTCCCTGCACAGCTCGGCGTCTCTGGCGACCGGTAACCTATGGCAACAACTACAGTATCCAGAGTGGATCGCCCACTGCATCGCGGAGCCGCAGGAGGCACCACGATGCTCAAAGAACAGTTCGTTGCCGTTGGTTCTGCACTCTTGATCAGCTTCGCCGTCTGGAGCGCACCGCGCGCAGTGAATGCGCAAGGCTTCTCGCTTAACGTTGGCGAGGCGGCTGGAGTAGGAATCGCCATTGGCGGGGTAGTTGCGCTCGCCCCACTTGGTCTCGGCATTGCCGACCTCGTGAGCTATGGGTTGGACTCCCCCTGGGATGACGGCTGGGCGGTAGTCGACTTGGTGGTCGGTGGGCTGACCCTCGGCGCCGGTGCGGTGTTCATGAGCGTGGCTGCGGGCGCAAACGACGGCGGCGAGGGCTGGCTCGCGGTAGGCATCCCGACGGCAGTCTGGGGCGGGCATCTCGTGGGTCATGGCATCTGGAGTTTGCTCAATAATGATCGACCACCGCCGGTGTCTGTCTCCGTGAGCACCGACGGCGCTTCGCTCGGATGGAGTGGATCGCTTTAAAATTGTCTGCCGCTAGCCTGGCCGACATCTGCATGAATGGGGCTCGGCGTGTTGGAGTCGACTCCGTTCGGCGACGTCGCCGAACTCGCCGCAAGCTGCGGGACGCTCGGCGTGCGCGGCTCAGCGAGTCGGGTCGTCGCAACACGCGACAACGAAGACAAGAGCCCCGGCGGCTAGGTTGCACAGCCATTTCGCGCTTGTAACCTCGCCCAACTTCCTTTCACTCAGAGTCTTGCGACTGAACCGACAACGGTGGCCCGTGCTGAGCTCAGTTCGGTCTCTCCTCGCTCGCTGGCTGCACACTTGGGCCACAGTCCACGTGCCGTAGGCGAATGCGCCACTGTTCACCGACCCGGTTTGCATATGCCACCACAAAGTCCCTACCAGTCCAGGCGATGTCGCTGCGCATCCGGCCGGGTCCAACCTCCCACAACGGGCTGGCTCCGATGAGACGCTCCGTTAGGTTGTGCGTCGCGAGCGATAGCCGCCGCCCGCGAGCGACGACCTCGGGAACGACGATCTGAGCCGGTCCAACCGGTAGATCATGTCCCGCTGGAGTCACGGGCACGGCAAGTCGCCCGTCGCCGGCGAGGGCGAAGACAACGGGTCGCTGGTCGACGCGCGCGGTCACCCAAATCCGATCCTCGATGGCGAGGGCGTGAAGCACATCGAGCGCCCTGGTGATGCGAGGGCGGGTCGAGCCGGTTGCCGTGTGGAGGTGCAAGCCGTCAGAGACTCCCGCGACGTGTAGGGCGATGGGTGTGTCCCCAAGCAGGACAAATCCCAGCCAGCCGTCACCTGGGCCTTGGCTGTCATCCGCAACGAAGTCGACACTTGAGCGGACTCCCTCGGGCGTCATCGCAAACGTGCGCACCTGCGGAACCATCCACCGGGATTGAAGCGCGACATGGACGGTAGTGGCGCCAGCCGCCCAACCCGCCACAAAGCCCTCGATGTCACCATCGCCGAAGGTCCACTCATCCGGGCTACCCACGGGTTCGCCGCGAGCGGTGAGCGCACGTGCCGACGCACATGACAGACCGTACCGAGTGCAGAGAGGCTGCGCCGCGAGGGCGAGGAATCCGTCGCCTAGCGGCGCCAACAGAGCGAGTCCGTGCGCGTTGGGCTGTTCGAAGCAGTGTGTCGGTGAGTCTCCGGTAAGAGCCCGCGCGCATAGCTGCGAAGGTCCTGCCGACCATGCGACGAGGCCTCGGGCGCCACGGTAAGCAACGCGCAACCCGAGCCCCGAATTGCCTTCGGTGGTCGCGAGCTCTTGCTCGTTGCCCAGGCGACAGGTTTGTGAGGCCGCCATACTGGCCGGCGCTGCGGCGTCCAGCCGTGAAGGTCGCGGTTGAGCGAGGGCGAGGGCAGCCACCAACCAAGTAAGCGCAAACGGGATCAGCTTTCTGTGCGGACTCATCGTTGCCCTTACATCAGGCTAGGGTGTGGCTCGACCGGTCCGGAGGTCAGATTCGTGGATCCCGGAGCAAGGTGCATCAGGGTACAGAACGCCGGAGACGAGTGCTGCTCTTCCCGCCGCCCGACATGACACCCTCCACTGCGTGCGGAGCGTCCGCGCCGGAAGGACGTAGAGACAAAGAACGTCGGCACAGCGGACCCTCGCGGCTATAGTGCGGTCAATGGATCTGCAACGCTCAGGCTCCGCGGCCATTGCGCTCTACATTGCGGCGGCGGCGGGGGCCACCACCTCGATACATGCGCAAGCTCCGCAGTGCCAGGTCGCCGTCACCGACCTAACTGTCGACGATTCCCCACCACCCGACCGCTACCGGGATCTGCTTGCGACGGGCTTGCGGCCGCATCTGGCGCCCATCTTGACGTGTTACCAGTCTCGACTTGCCGCTCGGCCGGACCTGCAGGGCGCCGCGCGCGTGAGGCTCTGGGTTTCGGCCCGCCAAGTCATACGCTTGACCCCGGAGGGTTCGACACTCGCGGACCCCGAGCTCGAGAACTGCGCGTTCACCCATGTTCGAGCGTTCACGCTGCCGCCGCAAGCGCCAGAAGGCGGCGCCCGCGTCCGGTTCAGCTTGACGTTCGTTCGTTCGGGCGCCGCTCAGGCGAACGCCGTGGCGTCGGCCGTCGGCGCCGCGCCCGCAGTTGCGCCCGCGCCCGCGGCTCCCGCTTCCGCCGCCGGCCCCACACCCGCGATTCCGCCCCCATGGCAGCCGACCGCGCCGGGTTCCTCGACTGGGGGTTCCTCGGCCGCGAGTCCCTCTACCCCGCAGCAAGTCTTTGTGGGCTCCCTGCAAGGTCCGCTTCCCAACCAAGCGGTGCTTGACCTGATCACGCGCTCCCAAGTGACCTCGCGGTGTGCACCGCCGAGCGAGCGCGAGCGGGTCGAAGTCCGGGCGGCGCTGACAGTCACGGCGGCTGGTCGTATCACGGCGCGCGTCTCGAGCCCGAACGCAGATCGAGCGACGCGTCGATGCGTGCAACGGGCGCTACAGAGCCAAACCGCTGCGCGCGCAGCCGGCACGTCTCGCGCATCGGTGACGCTGCTGCTCTAAGGCTGTGAACAGATCAACTGATTGAGTGATCGCGAAGCGGATTCGGTTCAGGATCGAGCGCGGCGTTGAGAAATACTTGTGTATTTCTCAGGCGGCGTAACGCTGAGCCCGGACCGAAGACCGAACGAGCACCATCAGATTGGCTGCGAACTGCCTTAAGCCCTCCTACGCCCGGCACCGCCCATTGCTCGCCGTGCTGCGCATCGATGGATCAGCGGGCTGCGGCCACCCGCCGGTTCTTCGCAGTTTGATGCGACGTGCCGGTATAGTCCCGCTGGGCTGGGTCAAGGGTCCAATGAGGTCAGGAGGCGCGCCGTGGTGTGGGAACAAGAGCACGACGTTGTGGTCATCGGAAGCGGTCCGGCTGGCGAAGGCGCGACCATGCGGGCAGCCAAGACGAATGCGAAAGTCGTTATGGTTGAGCGAGCCAAGGACGTCGGCGGCGGCTGCACGCACTGGGCGACGATTCCAAGTAAAGCCTTGCGTCACTCGGTGAGTGAACTGCTGCGCTTCAGGCAGAATCCATTTTTGGCGCAGTGTGCAAGTACGGTAGAGGTGACTTTTCCGCAGCTGCTTCGTGCGGCGCAGGGAGTCATCAACAAGCAAGTCTCCATGCGGCGCGATTTTTACCAGCGCAACAAGGTCACCATTGTTCACGGGCACGCGGCGTTCGTCGATGAACACACGCTCGAGGTCGACCAGGGCAACTCCAGACACAAACTTCGCAGCAAGAAGTTCATCGTCGCGGTGGGTTCAAGGCCCTATCGACCCGACGACCTCGACTTCAACCATCCGCACATTCGCGACAGCGACACCATCCTCAAGCTCGACAGCACGCCGGACACGATCACTGTCTACGGCGCCGGCGTTGTGGGTTGCGAGTACGCGTCCATCTTTCGCAACCTCGGGGTCAAGGTCAACCTCATCAACTCTCGCGACAAGCTGCTCTCGTTTTTGGATGACGAGATCGTCGACGCGCTCGCTTACCACCTGCGCGATCAGGGCGTGCTCATCCGGCACAACGAGGAATACAGCCGCGTGGAAACAACGCCCGACGGCGTGGTCCTTCACATGAAAAGTGGCAAACGCATCCGGAGTGACGTGTTGCTTTGGGCGCAAGGGCGCACCGGAAACACGCACGATTTAGGCCTGTCCAACGTAGGCCTGGCAGCGGACTCGCGAGGTCTACTCAAGGTCGACGAGTGCTACCGAACCGACAAGCAACACATCTACGCCGTTGGCGATGTCGTCGGCTACCCGTCGCTCGCGAGCGCAAGCTATGACCAAGGGCGGTTCGCTGCAGGGCATGCCGTGCTTGGCGAAGTCGATGCGCGCCTGGTCGAGGACATTCCCACCGGCATCTACACCAGCCCCGAGATCAGCAGCTTGGGTCGCACCGAGCGCGAGCTGACCAAGGACGGCATCCCCTACGAAGTCGGGCACTCGCTTTTTCGTTCGCTGGCCCGGGCACAGATCACCGGCAATGCGGTGGGCATGCTGAAGCTCCTCTTTCATCGAGAGACGCTTCAGCTGCTCGGGATTCATTGCTTCGGCGATCAAGCCGCAGAGATCGTGCACATCGGGCAGGCCATCATGAGCCAGAAGGGCGAAGCCAACAGCCTGCGCTACTTCGTCAACACAACGTTCAACTACCCGACGATGGCCGAGGCGTATCGCGTCGCCGCGCTCAACGGGTACAACCGGTTGTGACCATGGAAGAGTCCACGCACCTCGCTCCTCCTCAGGCCCGCGGGCACTTCAGCGTCGCCCGTTTGCCGAAGTACTGGTACGGCGTGATCCCCGCCGGCGAGCTCGGCGCGAAGCCGCTCGCGCGCACGCTGCTCGGCACGCCACTCGTGCTCTTTCGCGACGGCGCAGGCGTGGCGCATGCGCTCGTCGATCGTTGTCCGCACCGCAACGTGCCTTTGTCGCTCGGGCGTGTGGCGCGCACGGGGCGACTCGAGTGCGCCTACCACGGCTGGCAGTTCGACGGCGACGGTGCGTGCAAGGTGATCCCGTCACTCTCGCACGCGCCGACAGCCAAGGCGTGTGACGCGACGGGACACGCGACACGCGAGTCCGACGGCGTGATCTGGGTGTGGGGCGAGCCCGGCGTGACTCCCGCCGACGGCCCGCCGCGGCTGCGTCACGTCGGCGAGCCTGGCTACACGACGGTCTACAAAGTGACTGAAGCGCAGGCGACGATGCACGCCGTGATCGAGAATGCGCTCGACGTGCCGCACACTGCCTTCCTGCACAAAGGGCTCTTCCGCAACGAGAGTCGCGGCATCTCACTCGAGGTGATCGTCCGGCGGACGGCGACACAGGTAGAGGCCGAGTACCTCGGCGAGCCGCGCCCGGAGGGCTTCGTCGCGCGGGTGCTGTCGCCGTCGGGCGGCGTCGTGCAGCACTGGGACCGGTTCATCTTGCCGGCAGTCTCCGAGGTCGAGTACCGCATCGGCGACGAGAACCACTTGCTGGTGTCGTCGCTGCTCACGCCGGTCGAGGACTTCCACACGCGGCTGACCAACGTGGTGCGCTTCCGCTCGCGTCTGCCGGGTGAGCTGGTCAAGCCGTTCCTCGAGCCGCTCGTCTCGCAGATCTTCAAGCAGGACGCGTGGATCCTGAAGACGCTCACGGACACGACACAGCGCTTCGGCGGGGAGCAGTACGCGTCGACGGAGATCGATCTCTTTGGCAAGCACGTCTGGCGCCTCTTGCGCGCGGCGGAGCGCGGCGCGACCGAGCCAGCGCACGAAGAGCGCGTGACGATGATCGTATGATCGGCGCCTACCGCGTTTTGTCGGAGCACGCGGCGCGCTGGAAGGAGCTCGGCGCGGTGCATGTCGCGACGAGCCTCGAGGGCCGCGAAGTGGTGGCGCTGGAGCTCGGCGCGCGCGACGCGGAGGACGTGACCGTGGTGCTCGCGGGCATCCACGCGCTCGAGTGGATCGGCGTGGAGTGCGGCGCGTGGCTCGTCGAGAAGCTCGTGGTGACGCCGCCGCGCGACCGGCGCGTGGTGGTGTTCCCGCTGGTCAATGTCGATGGGTTCGGCGCGGTCGAGCGCGGGCTCGTCGAGGGACGCGTGCGGTGGAAGCGCGGCAACGCGCGCGACGTGGATCTGAACCGCAACTGGCCGACGTTCTGGAGGCCGGCGAGCTGGCTCGCGCGCGCGGTGCCGCGAGTCTGGACGCCCGGCGAGCACGCGCGCTCGGAGCCCGAGATCGACGGCATCGTGTCGTACCTCGACGCGCTCGTCGCGGGCGGCGCGCGCATCAGACACGCGCTCTCGCTGCACTCGATTGGCCGCAAGCTCGTGGTGCCGTATGGCGGGCGGTGGGCGGCGCCGCGCGACGACCGCTCGGTGCGCGCGGCGCGGGCGGTGCGCGCGGAGCTGGGCCTCGGCTACGACGTGGTGCAGTCGTCGCACTGGGTGCCGGGCGCGTTCGCGTACGGGATGGAGCTCGATCACTTGCACGACGCGTACGGCGCGTGCGCGCTGCTCGTCGAGCTCTCGCGCGGGAGCGCCACGGTGCGCGAGCCGGCGAGCCTGCGGAACCCGTTCCGGTGGTTCAATCCGGTGGATCCGCAGCGCGAGCTCGAGGCGGTGTTGCCGGCGCTCGATCGGTACGTGCGCGGCGCGCTCGGAGGCTGAGCGCGCTTGCGCAAATCAGCGGAGAAGGCGCAGGAAGATCTCCAGCAGAGGCAGGCCGTACATCGCGAGCGGGAGGAGCACCGCGAGGATGGGCGTCGGATCCTTCAGCGCCTGCGGGCGCGCGGTGAGTACACGCTTGGAATCGAGGCCGACGAAGAAGACCGTTCCGTTCGCGGCTCGCACCCGCGCGACACGCTCGAGCGCGCCTCGGACGACGAGCGTCTCCGGATCCTTGCCGCTCTCGTCCCACGCCGCGCGGAACTTCGCGAGGTCGGCCTCGAGCGCCTTGGTCATCGGGACTCCGGAGGCCTCGCGCAAGGTTCCGAGCTCGCTCGGCGTCTCCATGGCCACGTCGCGGAGGTCTTCGGCACCCGCGAGGCCATCGAAGAAGCGCGCGACGATGCGGCCTGCGAAACGCGAAGTGTCGAAGACGGTGGCCCGCCAGACCGGGCCCACTTCGAGGATCTCTGCAGGGCCTGGATCCCCGAGCACGTCGTCGTGAAGGAGGCGCGTGATGAGCGCGCGTTCTTCGTTCGTTGCAGTCGCCATCACATCCTCGTCTGCGTGGCGCGCACCAGCCGCTTGGCGTCTTCGGCCAGCGTGAGCGTGCGGACGAGGTCTGCGATGCCAGGCCCGTCACCGCTCGCCGCCATCTCGGCGCGAAGCTGCGCGCCGAGCGCGTAGGCCGTGTCGGTGCGGGCGCGCTGCGCATCGACCTGTCCGCGCGACGCGTCGAGGAAGCCGCGGCCCTCCGACTCCGTGGCTGCACGACGGCGCGCGGCGAGCTCCGGCGTGGCGTGGGTGAGCGCCTGCTGCATGCGGGCAAAGCCGCCTTGGCTCGCCGCGCTCGCGTTCGGCGGAAGCTGACGCCCGAGCAGCGCCATCGTCTCGCCCTCGCGCCACTGCGCGCGCGCCTCGAGGTGGACATGGCGCGCCGTTTCGAAGGCCTCGGGTTGCGTCGCGCGGAAGCTCGCGGCGTCTTGCGTCCCGAGGTCGAACCCGTGTCGCGCGGCCTCCGGGAGCGCCGCGCGCGCAGTGGCCATCGCGGCCGGGGTCGCGCCCTCGAGCGTGAGCTGCGTGGCCATCGCGCGACCTTGTGCCTCGGGCGTGGTGCGCACCTGGTGGTCGGGCCCGATCGCGTAGGCGTTGCGGAGCATCTGCTCGGCGGGTCCGTGGACCATCGCCTCGGTCGCGGCGTGCATCATCTCGTACATGCCGAAGCCGGCGGCGGTCCCTGCCACGAGCGATGCGCCGACGAACGTCGCAGTGCCCATCGCGGCCGCGCCGACCACGTCCTCGGCGACGTGTTCGCCGATCTCGGTCAGCGAGGTCTGCGCAATCTCGGCAAGCGAAGGGGTGTCAGTCGGGTCGAGGCCGACGGGACGGTCGGGCTCGAGGACGGGTGTGGACGGCTGGCGAACGAGGTCGAGGCGCAAATCTCCCATGACGTGTCTCTCCGGTCGGTGAATGGCTCGGAAGCGAGCGCGCCCCCTATCCGGAGATGGAGCGGAGTGGTTGCGCCGCATTCGAACGAAGATCCGCCCACGGGGGACGGCGAACGTGCCGCTCGAACGGCGAACGTGCCGCCCACGATCCCGGCCGAGATCGCGGCACTTCGCCTCCGACAACCATTACGTCCGACTCAGCGAAGCAGCGCCAAGCCGCTCGCGCTCAGCAAGAACAACGACTCGCTGATGCGATGCGGGGCGCGCCGCGCGTCGTCTTCGGCGCGATCGCGCAGCGCGGTCACCGAGACGCCTCCCGCCGCCGCACACGCGAGCAGCGCGTCGCGGTGCGGCACGGCGACGACGACAGGCGTGCCGAGCTCGGCGGCGAGCACGTCGTGCAAGCCCGGCAAGACCAGGCGCGCCGCGTCGAGGCCATCGCCCGTGCGCGCGACGACCCACGCGCCGCCGCTGTGCTCGACGCGCGCGAACCGCGCCCGCGAAGAGCGCGCCGCGAGGTTCTCGATCGCGCGGCCGCGCGCGACGTCTTCGCCCCAGTCCTCGGCCTCACGCGCCCGCACGAAGCGCGCGCGTCCCTCGAAGGCGAGCACGAGCGCGAGGCGCAGCGGACCGAGCAGCGGCGCCTCGTACACGCCGGGCGCGGCGAACGTCGGCCCGAGCACGCGCGGCACGATCCGCGGCGCGGCCTCGAGCCACGTCGTGTGTGGCGCGCGCGCGGCGCCGGGCAGGAGCGCGCAGATCTTCTCGACGGCCTGCGCCACGGCCTCGGGTCGCTGGTCGTGCGTCGCGTCCACGGCGCGCGTCAGGTCGACCTCGATGCCGCCCGTGAGCCAGACGCGCCGCTCGAAGCGCGCCTCCACCTCGAGGTCGTCGCGCGTCATCGCGAGGCGCTGTTCGAAGGCGGCGACGACGCGCGACACGGGCCCCACGTCGGCCGCTTCTTTCTCGGCGAACGCCACCGCGCGCGCGAGCCACGCCGTCGGGCGGTCCGCGTCGAGAGCGCTGTCGATCGCGTCGAACGGATCGAAGAAGCCGCGCGCGCCGAGGCGAACCCGGTGCGCTCCGTCGCGCTCCGCATACGCACCGTCGCCGACGTGATCGACGAGCAGCAACCCGAGCAGCGCGCCGGCCGACTCCACGAAGGCGCGGTCTTCGTCGTCGGACGCTTCCTCCCGCGCCGCGAACTTCTCCACTTCATGTGCGAGTCGCCGGATTCCGTCCGTTCCTCGCGGAAAGTCCGCATCGGCAAGTCTCGCCGCGGGACCGACCAGCGGTCCACACGTCGCACCGAGCGCCGCGATCCAGGTCACGGCGCCGCGCCGAGCAGCGCGCGCGCCACGAGGATCTTCTGCACCTCGGTCGCGCCCTCGTAGATGCGCAGCGCGCGCACTTCTTCGTAGAGGCGCGCGACCACGCTCGACTGCAGCACGCCGCGCCCGCCATGCAGCTGCACCGCGCGATCGATCACGCGCTGCGCGTTCTCGGTCGCGACGAGCTTGGCCATGCTGCCGGCGCGCGCGAGCTCTGCCCGCGTGCCGCCGGCGTCTGCACACGCGGCCGCTCGGTAGACGAGCAGGCGCGCAGCGTCGAGCTCACACGCGCTGTCGGCGAGCATGGCCTGCACCTGTGGCTGCTCGGCGAGCGCGGCACCGAACTGCTTTCGCGTGCGCACGTGATGCACGGCCTCGTCGAGCGCGCGCTGCGCGAAGCCGAGCGCCGCCGCGCCCACCGTCGGACGAAAGCGCGCGAGGGTCGCGAGCGCGATGCCCATGCCTTCGCCTTCTTCACCGAGGCGCGACGCGACGGGCACCCGCACGCCGTGCAAGCGCAGCTCGCCGATCGGATGCCCGCCGAGCACGTGCTGCGGCACGACGCGCAAGCCGTCCGCGTCGGCGGGCACCACGAACGCGCTCAGCTTCTTCTTCGGTGCGTGTGCGTCGGTGACCGCGAAGAGCGAGTAGAACGACGCGACGCCCGCGTTCGAGATGAACACCTTGTGGCCGTCGAGCACGTAGTGATCACCGTCGCGGCGCGCGTGCGTCGACAGCCCGCCGAGGTCACTGCCCGCGTCCGGCTCGGTGAGCGCGAAGGCCGCGATGGCGCGCCCCGCGACGACGTCGGGGAGCCACTGTTTGCGGAGCGCCTCGCTGCCCGCATGCACGATCGGATACGACCCGAGGCCTTGCATCGCGAACGCGAGCTCGGCGAGGGGCAGCGCGTGACCGAGGCGCTCGCGCGCCAGACACAGCGCACGCGACGAGAGCTCGGGAAACACGCCTCCGTCCCGCGCCGGGACGACCAAGCGCAAGACCCCCGCCTCGCCGAGCCTGCGCGCGAGACGCACGAGCTCTGCGCCGCTGTCCTCGGGGTGCGGCGCGTCCTGCAACTCCGCGGCAAGACGATCGACCGGCTCGAACGCCTCGCGAATGAGCGTCTCGTCGACGAACGCGCGCTCGATGCGCGCGGCATGCGCGCTCACTTGAACCTCGGCGCGCGCTTCTCGACCCACGCGTCGTAGGCCTCGCGGAAGTCGGGGTGCTGCATGCAGATCGCCTGCGCCTGCGCTTCGGCCTCGATGCCCGTGCCGAAGTCGACGTGGCCCTCGTACTCGAGCATGCGCTTGGTCATCGCGTGCGCGAAGGCCGGTCCGCGCGCGAGCTTGTGCGCAAACGCGAGCGCTTCGTCGCGCACCGAGCCCGAGCTCACGACGCGGTTGAAGAGCCCGATGCGCGCGGCCTCTTCGGCGGGCACGAAGTCGCCCGACAGCAAGATCTCCGTCGCGCGACCGAGGCCCACGATGCGCGGCAGCAAGTACGCCGCGCCCATGTCCGCGCCGCTCAAGCCCACCTGCGGAAAGAGGAACGCGATGCGCGCGTCGGGCGCCGCGAAGCGCACGTCACACGCAGTCGCGATCACCGCGCCCGCGCCCGCCACCACGCCGTGTAGCGCGGCGATCACGGGCGGACGCGTCGTGCGGATCGCGTGCACGAGCGAGCCCGTGAGGCGCGTGAACTCGAGCAGTCCGGCCGTGTCGCGCGCGAAGAGCTCGCCGATGATGTCGCGCACGTCACCGCCCGAGCAGAAGCCGCGCGGGCCCTCGCCGGAGAGCACCACGACGCGCACCTCGCGCTCCTCGGACAGCGCGCGGAACGTGTCGCGCAGCTCGCGGTAGACCTCGAACGTCAGCGCGTTGATGCGGTCGGGGCGGTTGAGCGTGATGCTCGCGACCCCGTCGCTCACTGCGTAGAGAAAGCTCTTGGGCGTGAGCGTCATGGCAGCACCGCCGTGGCCTCGATCTCGACGAGCGCGCCCGGCTCGAGCAGCGCCGCCACCTGCACGAGCGCCATCGCCGGGAAGTGTTTGCCGAAGTGCCTTCGGTACGCCTCGCCCACGGCCTTCGCCGTCTCGAGATAGACGGCGCGATCCGTCACGTAGATCGTCAAGCGGCCGACGTGCTCCGCCGCGCCGCCCGCCGCGCGCACCACGTCCATCACGTTGCGCAGCGCTTGATCGAACTGCGCGACGAACCCGCCGGGCGCGAGCTTGCAGTCGCGATCCCAGCCGATCTGTCCCGCGACGAAGAGCACACGCCCTGGCCCGAGGACCATGCCGTTCGAGTACCCGCGCGGTGGCGCGAGCGAGTCTGGATTGACGACCGTCATGCCGCGCATCCTCGTTCGAGACGCGCCCTCGGGGCAAGCGCTCGCGGCGCGCCGCCCTTGCGCCCGCCGCCGCGCGCCGTTAGAGCCGATGACGCCATGGCCGACACGAGCACGCCCCCACGTCGGAATGCCAACCCGCGCGATCCGCTCGACGAGCTCTTCCTGCTCGTCGATCGGCTGCCCTTCGTCGGGTCGCTGCGCAGCGATCTGGGGCGCTTGCAGACGCTTCTGTACCAACGTCGCGCCGCGCGTTTGCTCGCCCTCGGCACCGCGCGCGCGCCGCGCACCGAGCTCGCCAACGCGCTGCTCGGCAAGCACGCCCTCGGCGCGCCGCCACCCGCCGACGAGTGGGTGCACGTGGTCGCGAGCGGCACGCAGCTCGACTGGCGTGAGCAGCGCGTCGAGCTCGCGCCGCCGCCGCCGGACGGAGTCGGCCTCGTGCGCCGTGCGTTCGGCGACGCGCGCCCCGACTGCGTGCTGCTCGTGCTCGACGCGGACGACGCGCTCTCCGCGCAGGCGCTCCCCTTGGTGATCGAGGACGCCGCGCGCACGCTCGCCGTGCTGGCGGAAGACGGTGAGAAGCGCCCGCCCATGATCGCCGTGCTCTCGCGCCGCGCAGGCGACGACGACGCGCGCATCGAGGCCGCGCGCACCGCGCTGGAGAAAGCCCTCCATGGCGCGAGTCTCCAGGATGTCGCCGTCATTCCGCTCTCGTCGCGGATCTCCTGGGGTCCAGATGGTGCGCTGCGCGAGGACGCGCGCGAGCACGTCGACATGCTCGCCGAGGCCATCTTCGAAGCGCTCCCCGACGCCGCGCGCATCGAGGCGGGGCGCGCCTTCCCCGCCGCGCTCGAGGGCCGACGCCGCGTGGCGCAAGTGGTCGTGCACGCCGCCTCCGCCGTCGCGCTCACCGTCGGGCTCACGCCCCTTCCCGTCGCCGACGCGTTCGTGCTCGTCCCGCTCCAGACGCTGATGGTCAGCAGCATCGCGCACCTCTCTGGACGCCCCTGGCGCGCGCTCGCGATCAGCGAGTGGATGGCGAGCCTCGGCGTCGCCGGCGGCGTCGGCTTCGGGCTGCGCTGGGTCGCGCAACAAGCAGTCAAGCTCGTGCCGGGCGCTGGCAGCATCATCAGCGCGTCGGTCGCGGCCGCAGGCACTGCCGCCCTCGGGCACAGCGCGATCGCGTACTTCGTGGACGGCGTGTCGGGGCGCGAGGCGCGCAAGCATCTGACCCCGCCCAAGGCGCGACCTGCCGACTGACGGGTCGCAACGCGTGTAACATCCCGCGTCGATGACCGAGCTCGATCCGGGCTTTCCGCCCACGTTCCCGCCGCGCTTCAACATGGCCGACTACTTCCTCGACGCGCGCCTGCGCGAGGGGCTCGGCGAGCGGATCGCGGTGCGCGTCGGGGACAAAGCCTTCACGTACGCCGAGGTGCAGTCGCTCTCGAACCGCGCTTCGCACGCGCTCCGCGACCGCGGGATCGACCTCGAAGATCGGGTGCTCTTGCTCTTGCCCGACGGCATCGAGTTCGTGTGCGCGTGGCTCGGCATCCTCAAGGCCGGCGCGACGTTCTGCATGGGCAATCCGCTCGTGACCGAGTCGGACTTCGACTACCTGCTCGGCTACACGCGCGCCCGCGCGGTGATCGCGCACGCGAGCACGCTCGACCGGCTCGCACCCGTGATCGCCAAGCACCCCCGCTGCAAGGTGCGCTTGCTGGTCGCGGGCGGCGCGCCGGGCTTCGAACGTTGGGACACGACGCTCGCGTCCTCGAGCGATCGCACACAGAACGCGGACACCTCGCGCGACGACGTGGCGGGCTGGCTCTTCACGAGCGGCACGAGCGGCGCGCCCAAAGGGGCCATTCACCTCCACCACGACTTCCCCTTCAACACCGAGTGTTACGCCAAGCGCGTCTTGGGCATCACCAAAGACGACGTGTTCGTCAGCGTGTCGCGGCTCTTCTTCGGGTATGCGACCGGGACGAATCTGATGTTCCCGTTCTCGGTGGGCGGGACTGCCGTGCTCTTTCCGGACAAGCCCACGCCGCAGCGCATGTTCGCGCACTGCCGGGATCACGGCGTCACGGTGCTGACCAATGTGCCCGCGATGATCCGCCAGATGGTCGATCATGCCCAGTCCGACCCTGCCAGTGCAGCCGCCGCGCTCGGCAAGGTGCGTATGTGCCTCTCCGCCGGAGAGGCGCTCCCGCCCGAGCTCTTCGGGCGCTGGCATACGCTCTTTCCGAAGGCGGAGATCCTCGACGGAATCGGCTCCGCGGAGCTCTTTCACATCTACGTGACCAACTATCCAGGGGAAGCCAAGCCGGGCTCACTCGGGCGCGTCGTGCCGGGCTACGAGGCCATCGTCAAAGGCCCCGATGGCGCGCCCGTGCCCGACGGAGAGATCGGCCGACTCTGGGTCAAAGGCGACAGCGCCGCGGTCGGCTATTTCGGCGATCATGCCAAGTCCAAAGAGACCTTTTACGGTGACTGGGTGGCGAGCGCAGACCTCTTTCGCCGCGAGTCGACCGGCGACTTCTATTACGCCGGCCGCGCCGACGACATGCTCAAAGTGCGCGGCATGTTCGTCAGTCCGCTGGAGGTCGAGGACTGTCTCGCCACGCACCCCGCGGTGGCCGAGTGCGCCGTGGTCGGCGCGGATGACGAAGAAGGCCTCGTGATCCCCAAAGCGTTCGTCGTCTTGCGCGACGGTCATTCGGGTGACGCCGCGATGACGCAGTCGCTGCAAGACCACGTCCGGGAGCGCCTCGCCAAATACAAATATCCCCGCGTGATCGCCTATCTGCCGAGCTTGCCGCGCAACGACCGCGGCAAGATCCTCCGGCGCGAGCTGCGCTGATGCACGTGCGCCCGGTGCTCGTCCCCGGAGACCCACCGGAGTTGCGCCTGGTGGACCAGCCCGAGCCGTGCCCGTACTTGCCGGATCGCGTCGCGCGCCGCCCGCTGCGACTGCCCATCTCGACCCTCGAGCCCGCGCAGCTCGAGGCGCGCCTCGACGCAGGGGACAGGCGTTATGGGCGGCTGCTCTACACGCAGCATTGCCCGGAGTGCCGGGCCTGTGAGCCCATCCGCGTGGACGTGAACGCGTTCGTGCTCAACGCGACCCAGCGGCGCGTGCTGCGCAGAGGAGACGCGTATTTCACGCAGGAACAGGGCCCGACGGCGCTCGACGAGACACGCCTCGCGCTCTTCAACCTGCATGAAGAAGGACGCGACCTGCGCCGCCGCGAGGAGCCGATGACCGAGCGCGGATATGCCCAGTTCCTGGTCGAGTCGTGCACAGACACTTTCGAGCTGCGTTATCTGCACGACGGAGCGCTCGCCATGCTGTCCGTCGTCGACCGCAGCGCCAAGGCGCTCTCGGCGGTCTACACGTATTACGACCCGTCGCTCGCGAGGCTGTCGCCCGGTGTGTACGCCATCCTCAAGCAGCTCGAGCTGTGTCGCACACTGGGTCTGCCGTGGCTCTATCTGGGTCTATACATCGAAGAGAACGCGTCGATGGCTTACAAGGGCGCCTATCGGCCCCATGAGCGCAGGCTCGGCGGGGTGTGGCAGCGCTTCGAGAAAGGCGACTAACAGGCTCTTGATAGACACCTAGGAGTTTGTTGATGAACCCCTCGTGCGGCGCGGAACCGGCACCGAATGATCCCGTTTTCGCGCTGTCCGAGGGGTTCATCGACGAACTGCTAGCTCACGCCTCGCAGCGGGCCTTGAGCGCGCGCGCGACGTCGTCGAAGCCACGCTGGATGTGGACTCGGTAGAGCCCCATCACGACCGGCACGAGCAGCCCGTGAAACGCGTCGCTCGTCTCGTAGCGGGTGCGTGTCTCGGAGAGCGGCGTGAGCACCTGTCGACGCAGCGCACGCAGCACGAACGGCGCGCCCATCGTCATACCCCAGCTCAGCTCATGCTCCTTCTCGACGACACGCACGTACTCGGTTTGCACGATGCGCGCGCCGGTGGGCTTCATCTGCACGTGGAGCACGACCGGTGAGCCCACCTCCAGCGTCGTGTCGATGCGCGGCGTGAACGGGTTCCACTCTGCATACCGCGGAATGTCTACGAGCACGTCCCACACGCGGGATAGGGGTGCATCGATGTCGGACTGAGCACGAATCACGGTCACGCGCCGAGCGTAGACGGCGCGCCGAGCCCGCGGTAGGTACGCCGGGTGCGGCCCTCCCACGAACTCTCCACGATGACCTTCGAAGACGCGCGCGCGCGCCTCGCGCGAGGGGCGATCGCGCTCCTTCCGGTCGGCGCGACGGAAGCCCACGGGCCGCATCTGCCGCTCGCGACCGACGTGGTCATCGCGCAGACCGCCGCGCGCCGCGCCGCGCACGTGCTCGAGTCCGACGCGGTGTCGGCGCTCGTCTTGCCGCCCGTCGCGTACGCCGTCACGGAGTTCGCGTCGGCGTTCGAGGGGACCCTCTCGCTTCCGCCCGACACGGCGCGCGCGCTCGTCCGGGACATCGTGCTCGGCGCGATGCGCACCGGATTTCGCGGCGTCGTGATCTGCAACGCGCACCTCGAGCCGGCGCACCTCGCGAGCCTGCGCGACGCCGCAAACGAGGCCCAGACACGCGGCGCGCAGGTCGCCTTTCCGGACGTCACGCGCAAGCCCCACGCGCTGCGGCTCGGCGACGAGTTCCGCAGCGGCGCGTGCCACGCGGGTCGCTACGAGACGAGCCTGGTGCTCGCCGCCGATCCGTTCCTGGTCAAAGCCGAGCTCGCCTCGGAGCTGCCGGGCAACCCGAGCTCGCTCTCGGTCGCGATCCGAGAGGGCAAGTCGAGCTTCGCCGACGCGGGCGGGCCGCGCGCGTACTTCGGTGCACCGGCCGAGGCCACCACATCCGAGGGCGACGCGCTCTACGACGTGCTCGCCGACATCTTCGCCGCGGCGGCGCGATCTCTCACGAAGTCCGACGGAGCCACGACATGACGATCGAGGAAAGAAAGGTCACGGAGTACGAGCTTTACCTGAAGGTCCCGGAACTCCTCGCTCTACAGAAGCCGGCCGAGGCGCGCACGCACCGCGACGAGCTCGTCTTTCAGGTGGTTCATCAGGTCGAAGAGCTCTGGATGAAGCTCGCGCTCGACGAGCTCGAGCACGCCATCGTGAGCCTCGACGCCGAGCAGCTCGCGACCGCGTGTTTTGCGCTGCGCCGCACGACCGAGGCGCAGCGCCTGATGAACACGCAGCTGCGCTTGATCGAGACGATGACGCCGCACAGCTATCTCGCGGTGCGCAAGGGGCTCGGGCACGGCAGTGGCCAGCAGTCACCCGGCTTCAATGCCTTGCTCGCGATCGCGCCGCGCCTCGGCGACGCGCTCGATCGGACGCTCGCGCGCGCGGGCGTCACGGCGCTCGAGGTGCATCGCGCGCCCGACGCGCACCCTCAGCTCTTGCAGCTCACGGAGCTGGTGCTCGACTTCGACGAGCTCTTTCAGGCGTTCCGCTACCACCACGTGATGCTCGTCAAGCGCATCATCGGCGCGGGCACTCCGTCGCTCACGGGCAAGCCCACCGAGCTGCTCGAGCGCTCGATGCGCGTCGCGTTCTTCCCCAAGCTCTGGGAGGTGCGCGAGACGCTGTTCGCGGACTTCGTGGCAGGCGCGCCCATCCGCTATTGAGGTACCATCCGGCGCATGAAGCGCTCCATTCTTCTCGTGCTCGCGCTCGCGCTGGGCGGCTGCTCGCAAGATGGGTTTGGCTTTCGAGAGGCCTCCCTCGACGCGTACTGCACGGTGATGGTGCGCAACGTGGGGATACGCGACATCGAGACCGACTATCTGCCGCGCGTCATCACGTGTGAAAACGGCGGCGCGCCGCTCGAGGCGCTCAAGGTACAAGCGGTCAGCGCGCGCTCGTATCTCTATTACAAGATCGAGACGTCGGGCTCGGTCGCCGATGGGACGAGTGATCAGGTCTATACGTGCGGCACCCAGCCCGGGCCCCAGCACTACCAGGCGGTGCGCGAGACGGCCGGGCAAGTGCTGCGCTACCGGAACGTCAATGTCGCGGCGTTCTTCGTCGCGGGGTCGCGCAATCAACCTGCGCCGAGTTGCCGTGGCTCGACCGACGATCCGACGAACACAGAGCGTTATGTGACGTACAACGAGGGTCTGTCGGGCAACAACCTCCGGCAGACGACCCTCGGCTTCGTGAGCCCGACCAACTACCGCAATCGCGGGTGCATGTCGCAGAACGGCTCAGCGTGTCTGGCGCGCGCGGGGGGCCGCGATTACCGGCAGATTCTTCAGTTCTATTACGGCACCGACATCGAGCTCGTGCAGACCGTGGGTGCCTGTGTCGCCGCGCCCGATGGTGGCAGTTCCCCGGCTGATGCCGGCCCGCCGCCGAGCCGCGACGCGGGACCGGTCACGCCGCGTGATGCGGGAGTTGCGGTCGATTCTGGGAGTCTCGTGGATCTGGGAGCGACGGGAACACCGGATCTCGGCGCGCCGGCCCCGACGGACGCAGGCCCGGTTGCGACGGCTGACGCGAGCGGACCGCTCGGGACCGACGCAGAGGCACGCACCGACGCGGCCCGCGGCGGGAGCAATCCGATCAGCGGGAGCTGCGGCTGCTCCGCGCCAGGTCGCACCGCGCCCTTCGCGTGGCCACTCGCGCTCGGGCTCCTGCTGCCGCTGCTGCGCCGCCGCGCGCGTGCGTGATAGAAGGCGGGCATGTCCGAGGACGAGCTCATCCGCTGGCGCTCCGAGTTCCCGACACTCGACGCCTCCTGTCACCTCATCTCGCACTCGCTCGGCGCCATGCCGCGCGAGGCGCGCGCGCATGCGACCGAGTTCCTCGATCAGTGGGAACAGCAGTCGATCGAGTCGTGGGGCCGCTGGCTCCCTTATGTGCGTGAGCTCGGCGACGTGATTGGCGGGGTGCTCGGCGTGCCCGCCGGGTCGGTGATCCTCAATCAGAATTGCAGCACCGTTCAAGCCATCTTGGCGTCGTGTTTCGACTACCGGGGCGACCGGAAGAAGATCGTCTATTCAGCGCTCGAGTTCTCCACCGTGCATTACGTGTGGAGCCAACAAGCGCGGCGCGGCGCGGAGGTCGTGGTGGTGCCGAGTGACGATGGAATCCACAACCCACTCGAGCGCTTTCTCGACCAGATCGACACGCGCACGCTGATCGTCCCGCTCAGTCACGTGCTCTTTCGCTCGAGCACGCTGCAGGACCTCGAGACCATCGTGAAGCACGCACACTCGGTGGGTGCGATGGTGCTCGCGGACTGTTATCAGAGCACCGGTGTCGTGCCGCTCGCGCTCGGCGAGCTCGGTGTCGACTTCGCGTGTGGAGGCAGCGTGAAGTGGGCCTGTGGTGGGCCCGGCTGCGCGTATCTCTATGTGCGTCCGGATCGGCTCTCCGAGCTTCGCCCGATGGACACAGGCTGGTTCGGCCACGAGAAGCCGTTCGCGTTCGACATGGGCGAGATGAAGTACGCGGCCGACGTGTGGCGCATGGCCGCCGGAACGCCGGCGATCCCTGCGCTCTACACTGCGCGGGCCGGCTGGGACATCCTCGCGCAGCTCGACCTGCACGCCGTGCGCGCCAAGTCGCTGCGTCAGACGGCGCGCATGCGTGAGCTCGCGCAGAGCCGCGGATTCCGCATCAACACACCGCTCGAGGACGCCGCGCGCGCAGGCACGATGTGCTTCGACTTCGACGGCTCCGAGGGGGTCGCCAAGGCCCTCAATCAGCGCAAGTTCTTCTGCGACTGGCGCCCTGCGTGCGGCATCCGGGCCAGCCCGCACTTCTACACGACGGACGCGGAGATCGAGCGCTTCATGGACGAAGTGGAGCGACTGCGACTGCGCTGACTTTCAGGCGGGCGCTGACTTTCAGCGAGCGGGCGCGGCGTCGGTACAGCACCGAAAGCCGGCGGAGCGCTCGGTCATGACCAAGAAGAAGCGCTCGTCGCGCACGCACTTCGCGCTCGGGCCGGGGTGCGAGTACATGGCGCCTCGCAGCTCGCGCTGATCGGCCTGCGGCGGGGTCTCGTCGGTCCACTCGAGCGCGTTGCCGATGAGGTCCGAGATGCCCTCGGGAGTGACGCAGCCGCTGAACTGGCCCCCAGGGGCCAGGTGCTGCGACTCGATGGGATCTTCCATCTCCGAGATGTTGCACCGGTGCGAGACGTACGTGTCGCCGTAGGGGAACTTGCGCTCGCCCGACGGTCCGGCGCAGGCGCGTGTCCACTCCGCGCGCGTGCAGAGTCGATAACCCACGTTGCGACAAGCCTGCTCGGCCTCGACGTAGGTCAGGTTGATGTCGGGGACGGTGCCCGACGCCGAGACCGCCTCGGCGCGCCCGTTCCGCACGACGATGCGTGCTTCGTAGCGATCCATGCACGCGTCATGGTCGTTCAAGAGGACCATGCGCTGCGGGCATCGCGCCGCGGAGGGAGCCGGACCGCCGCTGCCGCACGCCGAGAGGAGCGCGCACACAGCGGCCGAGAGCCCGAGTCGGATCATGCCGGGATCAATACGCCCAAGCAGCGTCGACGGCGCTGACGACCGGACGAACACCGGTCATCGAGGTCGACAGGACCACCTCGACGCGGAGCCAGCGGTGCTGCGCAATGCCGGGGCAGCCGCTGATGTCGGCGGGCGACGACGTGAACATCGTCGGTCCACCACAGGCGGCCGCGGTGGTGAGCGCGGCGCGCGTGTCCGCGGAGCGGACAATCACGCGAACTCCGGTGCCCGCCGGCGTCGTCGCGTTCCAGGTCACGCGGTACCAGTTGGCGCGCGCATAGCCCGAGTCGAAGTCCTGCACCCAGCGGCCCTCGTTGCTGGTGATGGTGCGCAGGATGGCGCCCGTCATGTCCGAGTAGCTGTAGAGCGCGTTGCCGCGGGGATCGACGCGGTAGGTGGCCACGCGTCCGCAGCTCGTGTTCCACACGTTCACCCAGCCACCGCCCGTGTTCATGGGGGTCCAGAGGCGGCCCATGCGGTCCACCGCGACGCCGTGGGGATTGGCGCCTTGGCCACCGGCGCCGGGGATGCTCACGCGGCAGTTCTCTTGACCGACGGTGCGACCGGCCGCGCCAGCCTTGACGGGATCACCCCAGATCGAGACGACCTCGTTGTCGCTGTAGCGCGTGCCCCAGACGGTGCCGTGCATCGGATGGAACGTCACCGCGGTGACGGCGCGCGCTGAGCTCCCTGCCAGGAACGAGCTGCCGTCCGGGCGGTACGCGTGGATGCCGACCGCCGTGTTGGTCCAGTCGCCAAACCAGATGTTGCCCGACTGGTCGGGCGCGATGCCGTAGCGCGCGGAGTTCGCGAAGCCCACTGGCGTGCTGGTGGCGATGTCGAAGCGCACGGTGTTGGGCACCGACGCGGTCCACACACGCTGGTTGCCGTCGATGGCGAGGCCGTAGATGCCCTCGCCTCCTCCGATCTGGGGACGCACCGCCCAGTTTCCGAGGATCTGGCAGCGCGCGGCGAGCCCCGTGCCGGTCACCACGGTGCCCGAGACCCGGTAGATTCGCGCGTCGTTCCAGGTACCGGCCCAGATGTCGCCATTGGCCGCGATCGCCACGCCACGCACGATGCCGGTGATGTCCGCGCGGCAGATGAAGTTCCCGTCGAAGTCCAGGTGGACGAGGTTCGACACTGCGGGGTTGTTGGCATCCCCCGAGAGGCCGCGGTTGCCGACCCAGACCGTCCCGTCGAACGCCACGGTGGTGCGCGACGGATCGAGACCGTAGGACGGACGCGACCAGAGCAGCGCGCCCGTGTCCGTGTCCATCGCGGCGACTTCGTTGACGCCCTGCACGCCGATGTAGATGCGGTTGGCGTCGAAGGTCCGCTGGCCGAGCGTGATCGTCCCCGGCGTGGAGCCTTGCTCGATGCCGTTGCAGGTCGCCGGGTTGGCCATGCAGTCGCTCCACGGCATCGGCCAGTTCTCGGTGAAGCACGGCATCGGCGGGCACGTGCCGCACGCGTTGGTGACGCCATCGTCGACCGCGCCGTCGCAGTCGTCGTCCATGCCATTGCACGTCTCGGCCGGCACCGCGCCGCACGTTCCGCAGGCGTTCGAGACGCCCTCGTCCACGCGACCGTCGCAGTTGTTGTCCATGCCGTCGCACGTCTCGGCGGACACGCAGAAGCCGCACGGGTTGCTGCCGGCGGCCCAGCGCTCGTCGGTCTCGCCGTCGCAGTCGTCGTCCATGCCGTTGCAGGTCTCGACGCTCGGCAGCACCTGGCCGGTGCAGGCCGCCCAGGCGCCGAACTCTCCGGGCTCGCAGGTCTGCGTTCCGGCGCGGCATGCAGCGACGTCCTTGGTCGCCGGGGGTCCGCCGTAGCACGGCTGCGTCGCCCCCTCCGCGCACGTGCAGCCGTCGTCGATGGTGCCGTCGCAGTCGTCGTCGAGGCCGTTGCCGCACGTGTCCGACGCGGCGGGCATGCCGCAGCCGCCGCAGCGGTTGGTCACGCCCTCGTCGACCGCGCCGTTGCAGTTGTCGTCGATGCCGTTGCAGGTCTCGGGCGCGCCCGGCTTGATCGCCGGGTCCGTGTCCGCGCAGTCAGCGGGACCGGGGACGCCGTCGCCGTCGCCGTCGATGCAGCCGTCGTCGACCACGCCGTCGCAGTCGTCGTCGATGTTGTTGCGCTGGCCGTTCTCGCACTCGACGGCCGGCGTGACCTGGCCGTTGCAGGTGCCCCACCGGAGCGTGCCGCCGCCGGTGTCGACGCAGTCACGGCGGCCGCCGCGGCAGATGCCCTTGCCGCCCGTCCCGAACGGGCCCGTGTAACAGGGCTGATTGGTCGGCGGCGCGCAGGTGCAGGACGTCATCGGCTGGCACTGGCACTGAAAGTCGCAGAAGCAGTCTTCGTCCGTCTGCCCGTCGCAGTCGTTGTCGATGCCGTCGTCGCAGGTCTCGGCCGGGGTCGTCGGCGAGCACTCGCCGCACGCGTTGCGCACGCCCTCGTCGACGGTGCCGTCGCAGTTGTCGTCGAGGCCGTTGCACTCCTCGGTCGGGGCCGGGACGGTCTCGCCCATGCAGGCCGTCAGCACGCCCGTGGTTCCGCACTGCGCGATGCCGCCGCGGCAGCGTCCCACGCCGCGCGTCGCGTTCGGACCCGAGTAACACGCGACCGACTGACCCGGCTGGCACGAGCAGCCGGGCTCGTCCGTCTGCCCGTTGCAGTCGTTGTCGAGGCCGTCGCCGCAGATCTCTCGCGCGCCGGTGTAGACGTTCGGGTTGGAGTCGTCGCAGTCGTCCGAGCCGCTGCACGTCGGAGAGATCGCGTTGCGGCGGTCTCCGTCGTCGTCGCGGCAGACCCGCTGCGGGCCCGAGTCGCGGTTGACCACCGGCCCGCCATCGGTGGTGGGATTGGGACGGCACATCGCGTCGATGCACCGGTTGCCCACGGGACAGTCACTGTCTCGGGTACAAGCGGTGATCACCGAGCCGCAGCTGCAGCCGGGGGCGAGCGCGAGGATCGCGAGGGTGGACAGGGCGAATGCAGCAAATAGCGGGCGTGCAAGCATCGAGGACTCCGCGGCGCGAGGGGAGGACGGACGAGCAGGGTAGCACGCACCCGGGGATTTCTTTGCGACGACCCGGTGAATCCACGGGGGTGGGACGTCGAGCTAAGAAACGTCCGGCGCGCCCTCGCGCCAGACGAGCTCTCGGTCGAGGTGCTCTGCGAGCCGCACCGCCAGCCGCAGCTCCACGTCGGCCTGCGTGGGCGGCGTCTCCAGCTCGACCTCCATCGAGGTCACGCCACGCCCGCGGATGCCGCACGGCACGATCACGCCGAAGTCGCCGAGGCGCGTGGTCACGTTCAGCGCGAAGCCGTGCATCGTGATCCAGTTGGCCAGGCGCACGCCGATCGCGCCGATCTTGTTGCGCCCGACCCAGACTCCTTCGAGGCCTTTCTCGTCGATGCGCTCGGCCACGATCCCGAAGTCGGCGCACACCGCGATCATGGTGTGCTCGAGGTCGCGCACGTAGCGCCGCACGTCCTCGCGGTCGGGCGAGAGGTTCACGATCGGATAGCCGACGACCTGTCCGGGGCCGTGGTAGGTCGCGCCTCCTCCACGCCCGGTCTCGTGCACGTCGAAGCCGAGCCGCGCGAGCTCCTCCGGTGCGTGCAGCATCTGATCGCTCTTGGCGCCCCGACCGAGCGTGATCACCGGATCATGCTCGAGCAGCAAGAGCACGTCCCCGATGCGGTCGGCAGCGCGCGCCTCGCGCAGCTGCTCTTGCAACCGGAGTGCGTCCGCGTACCGGATGCGCCCCACCCGGTACGCGGTCAGCGCGCGTGTCACAAAGACTTCGTCGCCAGCACCATGCTTGCGAACGCAGGCACCTGCGCGGCGGACCTGGTCGCTCGGTCATGGAGCCAGATCGAGGCAGGCGAGTAGGGCACGCGGTACACGGCACCGTTCTCGGTGTTCTCGACATCCGTTGCGACGTCCTCGATGGTCTCGAAGTGGTCGCCGTCGTAGCTCACCTGCCGCGCCTCGATGTAGAGCAGGACGCGGAAGTTCTTGTAGCGAGCCCAGTACGTAGGGCCGACTTGCTTTCCGCTCCGCGGCTTTGGATCCGTCTCCCACGCCAAATCGCCGCGCTCGGTGTCAGCCGTGAGCGTCTCGAAAACGCGCGTCCAGTCGATGTCAGCCATGGTGAGTGCCTTCCTCGGACGCGAGGCACTCTAGCAGCCGCTCGCCGCCCGTGGCAGCCCGCTGCAGGCCGATGGCGACCGCCCCGCCGTGAGCGCCCAGCGCGGTTGCGGCGAGCTGCAACGTATCCTCGGCGGCTCGTCGCGTCGGGCGCGCTCCAGTCGCATCGCGTACCTCGCCCGCGATGATTCGGAGCGTCTCGAGCGAGCGCTGGTAGCGCTCGAGATTGGGTCGGAGCCCAGACGACCGGAGCGTCAGGGCGACATTTCGGAGTCGGTCGCGCCAGGTCGGAAGGCGTCGATAGAAGCGGATTTCCCGCCGAAGAGTGTAGGTGAGACGCGCCGTCGTCACGCTACCCACGACCACGGTCACGAGTGAGAGCGCATCGGCCAGAACGTCGATTCCAAACCATCGCCAGCCCTCGACGAATTCGCTCCACATGACCGGTGCGTGTCATGCCGCGGTGGCGCGGTTCGCGATGTGGATGGCCTCGCCGAGCGCGTGCTTGAAGGCCTCCATCACCGCCTCACCGAGCGTCGGGTGCGGGTGCACCGTGAGCCCGACGTCCTCGGCGAAGGCCGCCATCTCGATCGCGAGCGACGCCTCGCTGATCATGTTGGACGCCTCGGCGCCCACGATCGCGATGCCGAGCACCTCGTGCGATTCGAAGTCCACCAGGACCTTCACGAAGCCCTCGGTCTCGGTCGTCGCCATCGACTTGCCGAGCGCGCTGAACGGGAACTTGCCGATGCGCACCTTGCGACCCGCCGCCTTCGCGTCGCGCTCGCTGAGGCCCACCGTGGCGATCTCCGGATCGGTGAAGATCGCGCCCGGCATCGCGCGCCAGTCGCGCCCGGCCTTGTGCCCGGCGATGATCTCGGCGACGACCTCGCCCTCCTTGGTCGCCTTGTGCGCGAGGTACGGCGCGCCGCTCACGTCGCCCACCGCGTAGATGCCCTTCACGTTGGTCTCGAGCTGGTCGTTCGTGGGGATGTGGCCGCGCGCGTCGAGCTTCACGCCGAGCTCCTCGAGGCCGAGGCCCTTGCTGTTCGGCTTGAAGCCGACCGCGACGAGCACCTTGTCCGCGACGACCTTCACGGTGCTTCCGTCCTTCTTCTGGATGGTGACCGTCGCCTTGCCGTTCTCGACCACGCACGAGGTGGCCTTGGACTCGAGGTGCACCTCGGCGCCGGCCTTGAGGAAGCGCTTCTCGACGACCTTCACGAGATCGAGGTCGGTGGTGCCGAGCAGCTGATCGAGCAGCTCCACCACGATGATCTTCGAGCCGAGCTTCTGGTAGACCATGCCGAGCTCGAGGCCGATGATGCCGCCGCCGATGAGCACCATCGTCTCGGGCACCTTCTGCAGCGAGACGGCCTCGCGCGCGGTGATGATCGTCTGACCGTCCGGCTTCATGCCGGGAAGCTCGATGACCGTCGTGCCCGTCGCGACGACGATGGCCTTCTTGGCGTCGAAGCTCTCCTTGGAGCCGTCGGCCTTGGTCACCTCGACGGTCTTGGGGCCGGTCAGCCGCGCGGTGCCGATGACGATCTCGCCCTTCTGCGACTTGACCAGCGTGGCCACGCCGCCGGTGAGCTTCTTGACGATGCCGTCCTTCCAGACCTGCATCTTGGGCACGTCGACGCTCGCGCCCGTGAAGCTCACGCCGAAGTCCGACGCGTGCTTGGACTTGTCGTAGAAGCCCGCCGCCGCGATCAGCGCCTTGGAGGGAATGCAGCCCCAATTGAGGCAGATTCCGCCCATGTTCTCCTTCTCGACGACCAGCACGCTCTGGCCGAGCTGGCCCAGGCGGATGGCCGCGGGATAGCCGCCGGGGCCGCCGCCGATGACGATTGCGTCGTAGGTCTTGTTCGCCATGTCTCCTCGCTTTGCGGCGCGATGCTACGCGAGCGCGCGCCGAGGGCAACGTACTTCCCGAGGAGCGGTGCGCGTCACTTCTTGAGGGGCGTCTCGGGCAAGAACGGATCGCCGCCGCGGAAGCCGGGGCGCACGGGCGCCGGCGGCGGATCGTCGGTCCGTGGCTCGTCCGTGCGTGGATCGTCCGTGGCCGGCTCGTCCGCGACCGGCGCGTCCGGGAGCTCACCCTCGGCGCCGCCGCGTGCCTCGCCCGACGCGCGGTAGGCATCGAGCGGCTCCATCGCGCGCCGGAACGCCGCGACGCTCTTGGGGTCGCTGCGCTCGACCGTGCCCGACAGCTTGCGCGTGTAGTCGCCGATGGCCTCGGCGAGCGCCTGCACCTTCTGGCCCACCTGGGTCGGCGTCTTGGCGGCCTTCAACGCGCCGCTCAGGTTCAGCGCCTCGCCGAGCGTCTGGTGCGCGTTCTCGACCTCGCGCACGAAGCGCTCGCCTGCGAGGCTCGCGAGGTCCGCGCGCGCGCCGTCCTTGGTCCAGCGGGTGATGCGCTGGTGGCTCGCCGCCCACTCGGCCTCGTACGCGAGCAGCACGAACTGCACGCCATCCGGGAAGTACGCCGCGAGCAGCTGCTCGGCGCGGTTGCGCTCCTCGGCGGCCTCGGGAGACAGGAGCCGCGAGTAGGACACCAGGCGGTCGCGCAGCGCGGTCCAGGCGCCATCGAAGCGCATGTCGAGCGGCTTGAGGGACTGCGGACGGGTGCGGGCGCGCGCCTGAGACTCGAGGTCGAGCGCCTGGGCCGCCGCGCGCACCTCCGCGAGGGCCTCGGCGATCGCCTTGCTCGGCCTCGGCGGCGCGACGCGCAGCAGCTCGACCGCGAGGGCGAAGCCCGCGAGCGCGTCGATGCGCGGCGGGCGGGAGTACGGGAGAAAGTCGATGATGTCGGCCATGGCGAGGCGCTACGCGTAGCGAGCGTTTCTGCGGAGCGCCATCGACGGGTGGGCGGCGATTCGGAAACGGCGAAGTGACAGACGCGGGTGGAGGTCCTCTCCAGACTGCGCGTAGCGAGCTGCCGAGCTGCGGGTGTCTTGGGATCGCTGCGCGGGGGGCTGACGGAGGCTCCGGAGGTCCTCGGGACGCTACGCGTTGGCTGGTGAGGAGCTGTGGGTGCTCCTTCGACGCTGCGCGTGGGCTACCGGCGCGCTGTGGGTGCTCCTCGGACGCTGCGCGTGGGGTGCTGGGGAGCTGGGGCAGGTGCGTGAAGGCCGCACCGTAGGAGAGGACGGGCCTCTTGGAGGTCGACGCGCCGGATGACGTCGCAGCCGTGGACCAACAGCCTGCTAGGTCGCGCCGCTCGGCCGCCCGCTCAACGCCTCGCGGTACCCCCTGCGCGCCGCGCTCGTCGTCGGCGCGTCGATGAACCGCGCGAGCAGTTCCAGTTCAATCCCGGCGAGCACGTCGCTTGTCGTACGCGCCTCGTACTTCTCGCCGACGAGCACGTACGGCGTGATCACGCCGCGCACCCAGTACCAGACCTCACGCACGCCGAGCAGGCGGTAGACGTCGAGTTTGTCGACGCCGCCGGAGCTCCAGACGACCTCGATGGCGAGGTCGGGGACGGTGGCTTTGCGCGCCGGGCCGAACACGTAGCACTCGTCCGGCTCGGCCCCGCGCTCGAGATCTTTGCGGGCGATCGTCCAGGAGCCGAAGGTCGTGTACTCGATTCCGTGGTGGTCGCAGTAGACCTCGACCAGGCGGCCAATCGACGACTTGATGGTCTCGTGCTCGGGGGAAGGGGCCATGAGCTGGAGTCGTCCTCGCAGGTAGGTGAGGCGTGGGGTCGCGCCGTCGCCTCGCAGCGCGAGGTGGCGCTGGTAGTCGTCCCAGGTCGCGCCCTGGATGATCACGACGTCGTCGTGAAAGGGGCGAATCGCGACGTGCGATTCGGGCGTAGTGGCAGGTTCGATCGGAGGGGCGAGCACGTGCGGAAACTAGCAGTCCGCAGGGTTCGTCGCTCGGCGCACCGGAGAGCACTTCGCGTATCCTCGCGCGCCCCCCAGGCACAGGAGCGCGCATGAGCGACGTCGGTTCGGAGGAAGTCGTCAAGAGTGCAGTGCCCATTGCCGACCTCTCGGTGCTCGACAAGGCGCTGCGTGGCCGTGGCCAGGGGCTCGAGGCCGCGCTCAAGCAGGTCCGGCCGGCGGACGTCGGACGCGACCTGTCGCGCCGCACTCGCGCGCAGGGGCGTCGGCTGCTCGAGGCGAGCGACGACCGCCGCGGCGCGGCGATGCTGCGGGCAGCGCACCCCGCGGTCGCCGCGAACTTGCTCGCCAGGTGCGACGCGGCGCGGGCCGCTCGCTTCCTCGCGTTCATGCCGACCGAGCACCGCGTCGCGATCCTCGACGGGGTAGCCGCGGGACCGCGGGCGAAGATCGAGGAGGCGCTGGACCCGGAGGATCGCGCCGAGGTGGTCAAGCGGCTGGCCTCTGCCGCATCGTCGGTCGGCAGACTGCTCACCTCCAAGGTCTGGCGCTGCCCCGCGGACGCGACCGTCGGCGAGGCGATGAAGCGCCTCCAAGACCGCGAGACCGATATCGAGGTCGCGCAGAACTGCTACTTCGTGGACGGTGAGCGGCTCGTCGGGGTCGCCGCGCTCCGCGAGCTCGCGGTCGCGGACCCTTCGGCCGCCGCGCGATCGGTGATGAAAACCGACGTGATCGCCGTGACCGCCGAGACGGAGCGCAGCGACGCAGCCGAGATCATCCGCACGCACGACTTCCTGTCGCTCCCTGCGATCGACGGCGAGGGGCGGCTGATCGGCGCAGTGCGCGTGGACGACCTGCTCGACTCGGCGCTCTCGAAGGCCGGCACCGGTCTGCTCAACCAAGGCGGCGTCGCGGGCAAGCTCGCTGGCTCGCTCCCGTACTTTCAGGTCCCGCTGACGCGCGTCATCCGAAGCCGCGTGACGTGGCTGGTGCTGCTCTTCGTCGCCGAGACCGCGACGGGCACGGTGCTGAGATACTTCGAGGACGAGCTGGCCAGGGTCGTCGCGCTCTCGTTCTTCATCCCGCTCCTGATCGGCACGGGCGGCAACGCTGGGTCGCAGACGGTGTCGACGATCATCCGCGCGCTCGCGCTGGGCGAGGTCCGGTTCGCAGACACGTTGCGCGTGCTGGGGCGGGAGGTGCTGACAGGCCTCGCGCTCGGTCTACTCCTCGGCGGGATCGCGTTTGGTCGCGCCTTGATGTGGGGCGTCGGGATGGACCTGGCGCTGTGCGTCGCGATCACGGTTCTCGTCGTGTGCACGTGGGCCAACCTCGTTGGCTCGCTCATCCCGCTCGGCGCACAGAAGGTGGGCATCGACCCGACGGTCATCTCCGGGCCGCTCATCACCACGCTGGTCGACGCGTCTGGGCTCTTCATCTACCTGTCCATCGCGAAGCTGACGATCGCCGCCCTCGCGACCCCGTGACCCATGACCGGCGCATTCCTGGCGCCCGCTGGAACTTCTGGCTACCGTCGCGCCGTCGTACGCCGATGCCGCGCGCCCTCCATGTCCTGGTCTTGCTCGTTCCGCTCGCGGCGTGCGGCGATGGACACGCGCCGGTGCCGCCAGAGGATCAGGTCGCCGCGGAGCCGCTCGTGCGACAGGGCACGCAGCTCGTCGTGCCCGACGGGTCTCCGCTGCGGAGTCGCCTGCGCATCGCCGCGCTCGAGGCCCGGGACGTGCGGCGCGCGATCGAGGCGCCCGCGCGTGTGGAGGCCGATCCGGCGCGCATCGCTCGCATCACGCCGCCGCTGCCGGGGCGCGTCGTTCAGCTGCTCGTGCGCTTCGGCGATCCCGTCACGGTCAACCAGCCGCTGCTCACGATGGACTCGCCCGAGCTCGTCTCGGCGCAGACCGACTTGCTCAACGCGCGCTCGCGGCTCGCGCAGGCCGCCCGCGATCAAGCGCGCATGGAGGACCTCGCGCGTCAGGGGATCGCGCCGCGCGCCGACCTCGAGGAAGCGCAGACCAACCACGACATCGCGCGCGCCGACGTCGAGCGCTCCGTGCAACGGCTGCGCTTGCTCGGGATGAACGCCGCGCAGGTCGGCCGCGCGCTCACGCTGCGCGCGCCCATCGCGGGGCGCGTCGTCGAGTACCACGTCGCGGCCGGCGAGTTTCACAGCGACCTCTCGCAGTCGCTCATGACCATCGCGGATCTCTCGCAGGTCTGGATCGTCGTGGACGTGCCGGAGAAAGACATCGCGCGCGTCCACCAAGGCATGCACGCGAGCGCCGAGCTCGCCGCGTATCCAGGCGAGCAGTTCGCCGGGGAGGTGCTCTTCGTGGGGGAGCTGCTCGATCCGGAGACCCGCTCGCTTCCCGTGCGCATCCGGTTCGAGAACCCCGACGGTCGCCTGCATCCCGGCATGTTCGGGCGCGTGACGTTCGAGGAGACCGCGCGCCCCGAGATCATCGTTCCGCAGTCGGCCATCGTGCTGATGGGAGACGCGAGCTACGTGTTCGTGGAGACCGCGCCGTGGAGCTTCGAGCGTCGGCGCGTGGTCCCGGGCGATCCGGTGCAGAACGAGACGACCATCACCGACGGACTGCGCGCCGGCGAACGGATCGTCATCGCCAACGCCGTGCTCCTGCAGTGAGCCCCTGCCCGTGACGCGCGTGCTCCCGTGATCGAGGCCTTCGTCCGCACCGCGATCCAGCGCCGCTGGCTGGTGCTCGCGCTCTTCCTGCTGCTCGGCGTCTTCGGCTGGATGTCGTGGAAGGAGCTGGCCGTCGAGGCGTACCCGGACATCGCGGACACCACCGCGCAGGTCATCACGCAGTGGCCGGGGCACGCCGCCGAGGAGGTCGAGCAGCAGGTCACCATCCCCCTCGAGCGTGCGCTCAACGGCACCCCCGGCCTCGAGATCATCCGCTCGCGGAGCACCTTCGGGCTGTCGATCATCACGCTCGTCTTCCAGGACGGCATCGACGACTACTTCGCGCGGGCGCGGATCAACGAGCGCGTCTCCGGCGTCGACCTGCCGCCGACCGCGGTGCCGGGGCTCGATCCGCTCACGAGCCCGATCGGAGAGATCTACCGCTACACGCTCGACAGCGACGTGCGCGATCAACGCGAGCTGCGTGAGCTGCAGCGGTGGGTCGTGGTGCCCGCGCTCAAGAGCGTGCCGGGCATCGCCGACGTGACGAACTTCGGCGGCGAGACGCTGCAGTTCCAGCTCGTGCTCGATCCGCAGAAGCTCCTGCAGTTCGGGGTGTCGCTCGACGGCGTGATCGAGGCGATCCGGCACAACAATGCGAACGCCGGCGGCAGCGTTCTGGTGCGCGGAGACCAGGGCTTCGTCGTGCGAGGCCTGGGCCTGGTGGAGAACCTCGAGGACCTCGGCAACATCGTGGTCGCCGAGAACGAGGGGACGCCGGTCTTCGTGAAGATGCTCGGGCAGCTGCGCATGGGCGCGCTGCCGCGCAACGGCATCCTCGGGCGCGACGACCGACCCGACGGAGTCAGCGGCATCGTGCTCTTGCTCCGCGGACAGAATCCGTCGGTCGTGCTCGAAGCGCTGCACGCGCGGGTCGAGGGCTTGCAGGCGCTGCTGCCGCCGGACGTCCACATCGCGCCGTACATGGATCGCACGACGCTGGTGGACACCACGCTCGGCACCGTCTCGCGCACCATGATCGAGGGCATCGCGCTCGTGCTCATCGTGCTGATGGTGTTCCTCGCGAGCCCGCGCGCGGCGCTGATCGTGGCGATCACCATCCCGCTCTCGCTGCTGATCGCGTTCATCTTGATGCGGCTGACGAACATCCCGGCGAACCTGCTCTCGCTCGGCGCGATCGACTTCGGCATCATCGTGGACGGCGCGATCGTCGTGATGGAGTCGCTCTTGCGATGGCGCGAGACGCACCCGACCGAAGCGATGACGGAGGAGAGCGCGGCGGGCGCGGCGAGCGCGGTCGCCAAGCCCGTCTTCTTCGCGAAGATCATCGTGATCACCGCGTATTTGCCGCTCTTCGCGTTTCAGCGCGTGGAGAAGAAGCTCTTCACACCGATGGCGTGGACCATCGGCTTCGCGCTCGCGGCCGCGCTCCTGCTCGCGCTCGCGCTCATCCCCGGGCTCTCGCTCACGGCGCTGCGTAAGCCGCGCAAGCCCTGGCACAACCCGGTGCTTGGCCTCGCCGAGCGCGGCTACCGGTGGACGCTCGGCAAGCTCGTGAAGCGGCCGTGGATGGCGCTCGTGCCCGGGCTGCTCGCGGCGGCGGCGGCGGTCGTGCTCGGGATCACGGTCGGCAAGAGCTTCTTGCCCGAGCTCGACGAGGGCTCGATCTGGATGCAGGTGCAGCTGCCGCCGGGCCTCTCGCTGCAGAAGGCCAACGAGCTCGCCTCCGAGATCCGCACGGAGGTGCTGCACGAGCCGCAGGTACGCACCATCGTCACGCAGCTCGGACGCAACGACGACGGGACCGATCCGTGGACGCCGTCGCACATCGAGAGTTCGGTGCAGCTCTACCCGTACGACACGTGGCCGAGCGGCATGACCAAGCACGATCTCATCGATCGGCTCTCGCGGCGGCTCGCGCGCATCCCGGGGATCACCGCGGGCTTCTCGCAGCCCATGATCGACGGCGTCAACGACAAGATCTCGGGCGCGCACTCGGACCTCGTGGTGAAGGTGTTCGCCGATGATCTCGGGCCTGCGCGCGTGGTGGCCGAGCGCATGGTGGCGGTGCTGCGGCGCGTTCCGGGCGCGGTGGACGTGGCCGTCGATCAGGAGCCGCCGCTTCCGCAGCTGCAGATCGTGATCGACCGCGGCGCAGCGGCGCGCTTCGGCATCAACGTGCAAGACGTGGGTCAGCTCATCGAGGTCGCGATCGGCGGCGCGTCGATCTCGGAGGTCTACCAGCGTGAGCGCCGCTACGACGTCGCGGTGCGCTTCCCCGAGTCGGTGCGCGACTCGCCAACCGAGATCGGGAACCTCTCGCTGCCGTCGCCGAGCGGCGCGCGCGTGCCGCTCTCGCAGATCGCGCGGCTCGATCTGCGCTCGGGGGAGAGCACGATCACGCGTGAGCGAGGACGCCGGCACCTGACGGTCAAGCTCAACCTGCGGGACCGCGACCTCTCGAGCTTCCTCGCCGACGCGCAGGCCCGCATCCGCGCCGAGGCCAACGTGCCGCGCGACTACGAGGTGACGTGGGGCGGTCAGTTCGAGAACCAGCAGCGCGCCACACAGCGGCTCGCGCTCATCTTGCCGATCGTGCTCGCGCTCATCTTCGTCCTGCTCTACGGCGCGTTCGGAAAGCTGCGCCACGCCGCGCTCATCCTGGTGAACGTGCCGCTCGCGATGCTCGGCGGGATGGTCGCGCTGCACCTGCGCGGCATGACGCTGAACGTCTCGTCCGCGGTGGGTTTCATCACGCTCTTCGGCGTCGCGGTGCAGAACGGCGTGATCCTCGTGTCCGGTCTCAACGAGCTGCGGCGCGACGGCGTGCCGCTCGACGAGGCGGTCGAGCGCGGCGCAACGGAGCGGCTCCGCGCGGTGCTGCTCACCGCCACCGTCGCCGCGCTCGGCATGCTGCCGGCGGCGCTCGCGCACGGCATCGGCTCGGACGTGCAGCGCCCGCTCGCGACGGTCGTGGTCGGCGGGCTCCTGAGCGCAACGCTGCTCACGCTCTTCGTGCTGCCGTCGCTCTACCTGGTGGTGGAGCGCGCGGCCGCGACGGCCAAGCGGATCACGATGCGTCCGCCGCCGCGACCGCCGCCGCCGTCCGCAGCCGAGCCCAACCTCGAGGAGGTCTCATGACGCGCGCACTCTCTCGCCTCGGGCTGGCTATGGCCGTGTGGTTCGTCGCGACCGCCGCGCAGGCCCAGTCCCCTGCGCCGCCTCCGCTCGCCTTCGAGGCCTACGTCGCGCGCGTCGCGTCGGCGAACCTGAGCCTGCTCGCGGCGCGGTCCGACCTCTCCATCTCGGAGGCGCAAATCCAGGTCGCCGGGCTCTTTCCGAATCCGACCATCTGGGGCGGGATCTCCCAGCTCGACGTTTCGGGCACCGGATACCCGGTCTACACGACGGTGCAGGTGGACGTGCCCATCGAGCTCGGCGGGCGGCGTGAGCGGCGCCTCGACGTCGCGATCGCAGGCACGCGCCGCGTGAGCGCCGAGGTCGCCGACTTCGCGCGCACGCTCCGCGGGCAGGCCGCGGTCGCGTGGATCGACGCGCTCGTCGCGCGGCGCATCCGCGAGCGCAAACAGCAGACGCTCGAGAGCTTGCAGCGCCTGGTGGACACCAACGAAGCGCGCGTGCGCGCCGGCGCGATCGGGGAGGTCGCGCTCCTTCAGTCGCGCGTCGAGGCGCAGGTCTACCAGTCGGAGGTGCTCGCCGCCGAGGCCGACGTGGTGGTCGCCGACCTCGCGCTCGCGGCGTACGTGAGCCGCGCCATCGCCGCCGATGGCACCGTCGGCTTCACGCCGACCGGAGAGCTCTCGCTGCCGACGCGCACCTTCGACCTCGCACAGCTGCTCGCCACGGCGCGCGAGCGGCGGCCCGACGTACGCGCGGCCGACGAGGGCGTGAGCGAGGCGCACGCGCAGATCGATCTCGCGGAGGCCAACCGCTGGAACCAGATCCAGCTCAGCGCCAACTGGCAGTGGGGCGGCGACGCGCTCGGCAACCCGCTGTGGAACCAGCCCGGCATCAACATGATCGGCGTGCTCGCGGCGATCCCCATCCCGCTGCACCTCACGCAGCACGGCGAGGTCGACGCGGCGCGCGCGGCGTCGGAGCAGGCCGAGACGCGCCGCAGCGAGACGAACCTGCGCGTGGAGATCGAGGTGCGTCAGGCCGTGGCGCGCTATGCGGCCTCCGTCCGCCGACTCGCGCTCTTTCAGCAAGGCGTGCTCGCCGACGCCGACCGCGTGCTCGAGGCGACGCTCTACAGCTACGAGCGCGGTCAGGCGAGCTTGATCGAGGTGCTCGTCGCGCAGCGCACCGTGGACGACGTGTACCTCGCGTGGTTTCAGGTGCTCGGTGATCACGCGCGCGCGCTCGTCGAGGTGCAGACCGCGGCGGGGATCTGGGACGTGACGTTCTAGCCTTCGAGCGAGGCGCGACACGCGTTCGTCACGCGCAGCGCGATTGCGGTCGAGCGGCCGCTCGCGGTATTCAACCCGGCGAGGTTTGTATGCGCGCGCTCGCCTTGTCCGTCGTCGCTCTCTCGCTCGTCTCCGCCTGTAGCACCACGCCGACCGCCGATGGCGGTGTGGACGCTGGCCCGGCAACCGAAGACGGAGGCCCCGGCGATGGGGGCGCCGCGGACGCGGCCGACATGGCCGACATGCGCGTACCGCTCCCGCCTTTCTGCGATCCGCCCCCCGCGCTCCCCGCGGAGGCGCTGCGCAAGCGCAACGATGGCCAGATGCCGTGGCTGCTCCCGGACAACCGCGCGATCACGCCGGCCGGCACCGAGGTCGAGGTCGGCGGCTTCCCGGTCGAAGCGCACGTGCACCCGACGCTCCCGGTCGTGTACGTGACCAACACCGGCTACACGGACGCGCACCGCAGCATCGTCGTCATGAACCTCACGACCGGCGCCGAGATCCAGGAAGTCGTGCGCACCGACGCCTTCTTCGGTCTCGTCATCAATCCCGCGGGGACCATCCTCTACGCTTCGGGCGGGTACTCCGGAAAGGTCGAGTCCTACGACATCTCCGCGACCGACGGTCGGCTCTCGCCGCGCGGCTCCGTGACGCTGCCGGGCGATCAAGGCGGCTATCCCGCGGGCCTCGCGCTGAGCGCGGACGGCAGTCGCCTCTACGCGGCGCAGTTCGAACTCACGCTGATGGATGGCGGCGCGGTCGAGATCGACACCGCCACGATGACGGTGCTGCGCACGGTGAGCACGACCTCCGCGCGCGGATATGGCGCGGCGCTGCTGCCGTCGCGCAACGAGCTGTGGCTCAGCGCGTTCGCCGGTCGCACGGCGGTCATCATCGATCTCACGACGTTCACGGTGGCCGCGCAGGTGGACGTCGGCTCGAGCCCGGTGGGCATCACGTTCAACGCCGATGGCTCGCGCGCGTTCCTCGCGATCAGCGACGGCGACGTGGTGGTCGCGGTCGACACGGCCACGCGCAGGGTCGTCGACACGCAGGCCGTCGGGGAGCCGAGCCTCGCGGGCATGAACGGGATGCCGCTCCCGGCGAGCAGCCCCAGCGGGCTGTGGTTCGACGGGCCGCGCAACCGCCTGTACGTCGTGCGCGCGAACGACAACGCAGTCAGCGTGCTCGACCCGGCGACGCTCGAGCCGCGCGGCGCGATCCCGACGGGCTGGTACCCCACGTCGGTCACGGTGAGCGCCGACGGCAACCGCATGGTCATCACCAACGGCAAGGGCCGCGGCGCGGGACCGAGCACGAACTCGGACGGCAACGGCGGCAAGCAGCGCATGAACGGCACGGTGTCGTTCGTGGACGCGATGTCGGTCGACATCGTCGAGGGCGCGAGGCAGGTCGCGGCCAACGTGCGGCGGCCGGGCAACTACTACGCGACCTGGAATTGCGATGGCGCGTTCCCGGTGCCGTCGCGCCCCGGCGGGCGGACGCCGATCGAGCACGTCGTGCTGATCGTGAAGGAGAACAAGACGTACGACTCGGTGCTCGGCGACCTCGGCGTCGCGGAAGCGGACGCCGACCCGTCGCTCGCGATCTACGGCGAGACGATCACACCCAACACGCACGCGCTCGCGCGGCGGTTCACGAACTCCGACAACTTCTATGACGACGGTGAGACGAGCATCCAGGGCCACCTCTGGCTCACGTCGCTGCTCGTGACCGACTACGTCGAGCGCACATGGCTCGAGGACTACCGCGGTCGCCCTGGGTTTGCCGCGGACGCGGTCACCGAGATGGGCTTCCCCGACTACGGCACGTTCTTCACGCACCTGATGCGCTTCGGGATCGACGCGCGCATCTACGGAGAGATCACCGGCACCTCGAGCTCGTACAACGGGCGCTTCGCGATGGAGCTCGTGGACACCCGCTATCCCGGCCTCTTCTACAGCCTGACCGTTCCCGACGAGATGAAGGCGCGCTACGTGGCGAGCCAGATCCGCGCGGGGCGCCTCAAGCCGTTCACGTACCTGCTCATGCCGCGGGATCACACCGGCGGCGCGGGCCTGGCGCCCGAGTCGATGATCGCCGACAACGACTACGCCGTGGGCCTGGTGGTGGAGGCCATCTCGAACTCCCCGTTCTGGGAGCGCACGGCGATCTTCATCCTGCAGGACGACACGCAGGACGGCGCCGACCACATCGACTACCACCGCTCGCTGCTGCTGATCGTGAGTCCGTGGGCCAAGCGCGGTCACACGATGCACGTGCACGCGTCGTATCCGGCGGTGTTCCGCACGATGGAGCTGATCCTCGGGCTGCCGCCCATGAACCGCTACGACGCGCAGGCCACGCCGCTCTACGACGCGTTCACGACGACGCCGGACCTGCGGCCGTACACCGCGCTGCCGCGCCAGACGCCCGACCGCCCGAACAGCGCGCGGCTGCCGATCGACATCGAGGCGGGGATGGACTTCCGCGGACCGGACCGGAACCCGAACCTCGGCGCGCTCCGCTGGTACCAGGCGCGCGGCGCGGGCGTGCCCGATCACGTGTCGGCGTCGTGGAACATGCAGGAGTTCCTGGCGTCGGCGGGGCTCGCGGAGGGAGCTGAAGAGACCGCCGAAGAGCTCGCCGCGGAGGCGCGGGAAGACGCGCTCGAGAGCGCGAACTTCGACGCCGAGCTGCGCGCCTTTGCGCGTTACGCCGCGCAGCACCCCGAGCTCGAGATCGACGCGACCGGGCGCGCCATGCTCGACCGCGCGCTGCGGGGTGACACCGACCCGACGCCCTGACCCGGCGTTCGTGCGTGATCGGCGCGCGTTCCCCGCTACACTCGCGCCCCGCATGCGTATCTCTGCGTTGATTTGCTGTGTGTCCCTGCTCGCGGCCTGCGGAAGCCGCCGCGAGCCCGACTTCCAGACGAGCACGGTCGAGGGCGAGCAGGGCGGCTATGTCCAGCCCTCGGCGCCCGCGCCGGAGCCGCCGCCGGCCGCGCCGCCGACGCCCCCTCCCGCGGCACCACCGCAGGCGTCTCCGCCCGCCGAGACACCGCCCGCGGCGCCCCTCGTCGAGCTCGATCCGCGGCTGCTCGACCCGTCGCTCTCGAGCGAGCAAGCCCCCGCGACGTACACGGTCGAGCTCGCCACCACGAAGGGCCCGATCCTGATCGACGTGACGCGCGCGTGGGCGCCGCTCGGCGCCGACCGTTTCTACAACCTCGTGAAGATCGGGTACTTCCAGGACGTCGCGTTCTTCCGTGTGGTGGCTGGTTTCATGGCGCAGACCGGCATCCACATCGACCCGCGCGTGAACGAGCGCTGGCGCCGCGCGAGCTTCGCGGACGACCCCGTCACGCAGCACAACACGCGCGGCATGGTGACGTTCGCGACGTCGGGCGCGAACAGCCGCACCACGCAGTTCTTCATCAACCTCGTGGACAACTCGAACCTCGACGCGATGGGCTTCTCGCCCTTCGGCCGCGTGCGCGACATGCGCACCGTCGATGCGCTCTACAGCGGCTACGGCGAGGGCGCGCCGCAGGGCCGCGGCCCCGAGCAGATGCGCATGCAGCTGGAGGGCACGGCCTACCTGCGCACGGCGTTCCCGGACATGGACTGGATCCGCTCGGCCCGCATCATGCCGTGACGCGCTCCAGCATCGTCCCGTTCTTCGGCGCCGCGCTCGTGGCGTACCTCGTGGCGGACATCGCGACGTCGGGCGGTGGGCTCGATGCGGGTTCGCTCCTGGTCGCTTCGTTCGCGGGGAGCTGCGCGCTGCTCCCGCTCGCGCTCGACCGGGAGGTGGATGCGTCGGCGGCGCGGCGGTTGCGCGCGCTCGGGATCCTCGCGGGGCTCGGGCTCTTGCCGCTGGTGCAGCCAGGCACGCGGACGCTGGGCGTGGAGCTCTTCGGCGCGGTCGGCCCGTCGCTCGTCGCCGCGCTCGTGATCGACCTCGCGTTCGACGTGCCGGACCGGCCGCGTGGGCTCGAGCGTCCGCTGCTGCGCGCGTCGCTGCTCGCCATCTCGGTCGGGTCGCTGGTCGCGGCGCTCGCGGCGATCGCGCCGTACTGGCCGTCGGCGCCGCTCGTCGTCCCGCACGCGTGGAGTCGCGCTCCTTGGCTGGCGCTCGCGGCGTCGCTGGTGGTGGCGTCGCTGCTGCGCGTGGCCCGTCCGGCGCTGGGCAGTCCGCCCGAGGCCATCGCGGCGAGCACGTGGGCGCTCGCCGGGCTCGTGCCCGCGGCGGGCGTGGCGATCGTCGGGCTGGTGTTGCTCGGTCTGGGGCGTGCGCAGCCGAGCTCGCTGTGGCTGCGTGGTGCGGCGACGATCGCGGCGCTGGCGGTGGTGCTCGGGCACGTGCGAACGGTGGACGATCGGCGGCGCCTGCGGGCTCCGCGCGCGGCGAGGCGGGCCTTCGTGCTCACGTGCGCCGTCGCGGGAGCCGCCGCGGGAGCCGCCGTGCTGCATGGTCAAGTGCCCTCGGATCCGGCGGGACTCGGGCTCTTCGCGGCAGGCGCAGTGCTGTCCGCGGCGGCCCTCGAGCGCGTGCTCGACGCGGCGGTTCACTTCCTCTTCGCGCCGGCGCGCGGGCGCCTTCTGGATGCGTGCCTTCGCGCGACGGAGCGCCTCGGTCGCGCGACGACGCTCGAAGAGACCGCGCGCGCGGTGCTCGGTCCGCTGCGCGACGCCGCGGTGGCGCGCGATGCCGAGCCGCTGCTCTACCAGCTCGACCCCCCGCAGTGCGCGCGCATCGACGCCGCCGGCGAGGGGCACGTCGATGGTCGCGCACTCCCCGACGCGCTGCGCGCGCGCTTGCTCGAGCAGCCCGGCGTGCTGCTCGATCGCGTCGCGCTCGAGGCGCTCTCGGTGCGTCGGCCGGAGAACCGAACCGTCGTGGAGCAGCTCACGCGGCTCGATGCGCTCTGCGTGGTCCCCCTGTCGCGCGACGGCGAGCTCGAGGGGGCTCTGCTCGTCGCGCGCGGCCCACGGCGCGCGGGGCTCGCCTATGAGGAGCTCGCTGCGCTCGAGGCGCTCGGCGCGCACCTCGGCGCGCACGTGGCGATGCTGTCGGCGCTCGCGCGGGTGCACGAGCGGGAGCGCAGTCTGCAGACCGCGCAGACGAAGCTCGACGAGTCGGCCGCCGAGCTGCGCGCCGAGGTCGAGCGGCTGCGCGCGGACGCGCGTGTGCTCAAGGCGGGCCGCGCCGCGGATCGGCTCGCCGCGGCACAGCCCGCCTACAGCCCGGCCATGCGCGCCTGCGTGCAGCGCATCGAACAGGCTGCGCCGCTCGACGCGGCGGTCTTGCTCGTCGCGGAGGCGGGCACCGCGGTCGACGCGGTCGGTCACCTCGTGCACCAGGGAAGCAGCCGCGCGGAGGGACCCTTCGTGGTCGCGGACTGCGGTGCGATCCGCCCGGAGCGCGCGGAAGCCGCGCTCTTCGGCGAGCAAGATCCCAACGCCGAGCCGCACCCGGGCTGGCTGCGCCTCGGCGCGGGCGGGACGGTGCTGCTCGTCGACGTGCCGGCGCTCCCCCGCGAGGCCCAGCGCGCGCTCGCTGACACGCTGTCCACGCGGCAGGCGCACGCAGTCTCGGCCACCGGCAGCTACGCGCTCGAGACGCGCCTGGTCGCGACCTCGCGCCTGCCGCTCGCGCTGCTCGTGGACGCCGGGCTCTTCGATCCAGAGCTCGCGCAGTGGCTCGCGCCGCTCGCGATCGACGTGCCGCCGCTGCGCGCGCGCCGCGAAGACGTGCCCTCGCTGGTCTTGCTCGCGCTCGACCGCGCCACGCGCGTGCTCGGACGCCCGGTGCTCGGCATCTCCGACGACGCCCTGCGCGTGCTCGTCGCGCACGCCTGGCCAGGCAACCTGCGCGAGCTGCAGTCGGTCGTCGATCGCGCCGTGGCGCGCGCCGCGGGCACCAGAGTCGAGCTCGCCGATCTGCCGCCGCTCGCCGCCGAGGAGCACGGTCCGGACGGCCCCGACCCGCTCGCCGGGACGTACGAAGCGCTCGAGCGCCGCATCCTCCTGCGCGCCCTCGAGCGCGCCAACGGCAACAAGAGCGAGGCCGCGCGCCTGCTCGACCTCAAGCGGACGACGTTCCTCGACAAGCTCCGCCGCTACAAGCTCGAGGACGCCGTCACCGAGGGCGCCAACTGACGCTTCGCCCGGGCCCGCGATACTCTCGTCCGCGATGAGCCTGCTCACCCGACCGATCCGTCTGCCGCACCTGAGCCCGTACGTCCCCAAGCCGGAGGATCCGCCGATCTTCTGGTTCAACTCCGAGCGCGACGACATCGTGCGCGAGGTCGTCCGCCGCATGGTGGAGCGCGAGGCGCGCGACGCCCACCACGCGGAGCTCGCGCTCAACGAGGTCGCCTTCCACGAGGTGCGGCGCCTCGAGACGCAGCGCGACGACGAGGCGCGCGAGTCGCTCGGCTTCTACCGCGGCCTCACTCGTCGCGTCGCGCGCATGAGCGATGGAGAGAAGAAGCAGACCGTCACGCACATCGCCGAGCGCATGGCGCGCGACATCGCGGGCAACTTCGATCCGCGCGTCTACGCGTTCTCGCGCCACGTCGTCCCGCGCGTGCTCACCGGCGCGATGCGTCCGTCGTCGCTCGGCCTCGACCTGCTCTCGCGGGGCGCGTCCATCGACCAGATCCTCACGACGGAAGGCCCGATCGACCGCCTCCGCGCGCTCTCCAAGATCGGCACGCTCGTCATGGTTCCCACGCACTCCTCGAATCTCGACTCCATCGCGGTCGGCTACGCCTTGCAGCGAGAGGAGCTCCCGCCGGTGAGCTACGGCGCAGGAAAGAACCTCTTCTCGAACCCCATCATCTCGTTCTTCATGCACAACCTCGGCGCCTACCGGCTCGACCGCCGGATCCGGAGCGTCTTCTACAAAGAGGTCCTCAAGACCTACTCGTGCGTGATGATCGAGCGCGGCTACCACTCGCTCTTCTTCCCAGGCGGCACGCGCTCGCGCTCCGGCATGATCGAGAAGCACCTCAAGCTCGGCCTCGCGGGCACGGGCGTCGAGGCCTTCGCGCGCAACCAGGTGCGCGGCGTGACGCGCCCCGTCTTCTTCGTGCCCGCCACCATCAACTACGCGCTCGTGCTCGAGGCCGAGTCGCTCATCGAGGACTGGCTCAAGGAGGCGGGCAAGGCGCGGTACATCATCGAGGACGACGAGTTCTCGCAGCTCGATCGCTGGCTCGACTTCTTCCGCAAGCTCACGGGCATGAGCGCCGCGTGCATCATCCGCTTCGGTCAGCCGCTCGATCCGTTCTGCAACGAGGTCGACGACGAGGGCCGCTCGGTCGGACCGCGTGGGCGCACGCTCGACCCCGGCTCCTACGTGGCGCGCGGCGGCGTGCCGGTCGTCGACGCTGCGCGCGACGCGGCCTACACGCGTGACCTCGGCGAGGCCATCGCGGGACGGTTCCTGCGAGAGACCGTCATCATGGCGACGCAGCTCGTGGCGCACGTGCTCTACCGCGAGCTCGTGCGCGTCACGCCCGGCGTCGATCTCTTTGGCCGGCTGCGCCTGCGCGGCGACGTGTCGATGCAGAAGTCCGACGTCTACCGCGCGGTCGGTGACGTGCGCGACACGCTGTTGCGCCTCGAGCGCGAGGACCGCGTGCGCGTCAGCCCGTTCCTGCGGCGCGAGACCCCGGAGCGCATCGTGTCGCGCGTGCTCGAGATCTTCGCCGGCTACCACACGCGCACCGTCGCCAAGGACCTCGGCGCGGAGATCAGCATCGAGGACCCGACGCTGCTCTTCTACTACCAGAACCGCCTGCTCCCCTGGTGCGTCGACGTCGCGCACGAGGAGCGCGACCTGCCCGCGGCGCGCGAGATCGCGGCGAGCTGGATCAAGGCCTGAGCGCGTGGCCGCCCGCACCCGCCGCGCACCGCCGCGCGCACCGGTCCAAGACGACGACGAGCGCGTGTACGGCCTGCGCGCCGCGCTCGCCGCGATCGAGCAGCGGCCCGACGACGTGCTGCGCTTCGCCTACTCCGGGGAGCACGCGCCCGTGCTCGCCGAGCTCGTGGCGTGGGCCGCCGAGCACGACATCCCGACGCGCGAGCTCGACGACGACGCGCTCGCGGAGTTCTCGGGCTCGAACCACCACGAGGGGCTCTGCGTCGCGACGCGTCCACGCGCGTGGGCGACGCCGAAGGAGCTCGGCGCGTTCTTGCTCGCGGGGCCGCGCTGCGCCGTCGCGCTCGACCGCGTGCGCAACCCCTACAACGTCGGCGCCATCCTGCGCACGTGCGCGTTCTTCGGCCTCGAGGCCGTGCTCTTCGGCCCGATGGCGCCGGAGCCTTCGCTCGCCCCGAACGCGGTGCGCGTCGCGGAGGGCGGCGCCGAGCACCTCTTGCTCGCGCGCACGATGGACCTCGGCGAGTCGCTCGGTCGGCTGCGACGGAGCGGCATCGCGGTGCTCGGCGCCGACGGAGAGTCGAGCACGAGCGCGCTCGGCTACACGTTCCCGGAGCGCGCCGTGCTCGTGCTGGGCAACGAGCGCGAAGGCCTCTCGCCGCATGTGCGCGCCCAATGTGACGCCGTGCTCGCGATCCCCGGCAGCGGCGCGGTCGAGTCGCTGAACGTGTCGGTCGCCGCGAGCGTACTGGTCGCCGAGCTCGTGCGGCCGCGCTTGCTCGCCCCCGCGCGGCGCGTTTTTTCGCGCTGAATCCGCGTCGCGCTGGACTACGATCGCCCTCCGAGGTCGTCTCCATGCATCGCGTCGTCTTCGCCTTCGCCCTTCTGTCCGTGGTCGCCTGCAGCTCCACACCACGCGAGCCGCGCACCGGCGTCGACGCCGGCCCGACTGTCCGCCCGCGGACCGACGCAGGGCCCGTCATGCCGCCGCCGTTCACGTGCAGCCCCGGCGTGCAGGGCTGTGATGGCAACACGCTCTACACGTGCGGTGCCGACGGCCGCACCAAGGAGAACCCAACGACGTGCGAGACCGCGTGCTCGCCAGGTCTCGGCTGCACGACCTGTCGCGCCAACACGCGGCGCTGCGACGGCACCGTCTCGCAGGTCTGCGCGCGCGACGGCGCGTCGTGGACGAGCGCCCGCGACTGCGCCGAGGCGCCGTGGAACAGCACGTGCGGCCCGAACGGGTTCTGCAACGACGCGTGCGGCGACGCCGAGTCGAGCGAGTCGAACGTCGGCTGCGAGTACTGGGCGACGCCGCTCGCGAACACGCCCGAGCTGAGCCCCACGACCTTCGACTTCCGCATCGTGCTGGCGAACCCGGGAGACACGCGCGCCAACGTCACGGTCACGCGCGGCAGCGCGACCACGTGGACGGGCACGGTCGATCCGGGCGGCATCCGCGACGTCGCGCTCCCGTGGGTCGATGGCCAGTCGTTCGCGATCAGCACCAACGCGGCGCGCTCACTCACGGTCGGCGACGCGGCCTACCGTGTGGTCTCCGATCAGCCGGTGATCGTCTCGCAGTTCAACCCCTTCGAGTACAACGTCGGCGACGTCTTCTCGTACACCAACGACGCGACGCTGCTCTTGCCCACGCACACGCTCACCGGCGACTACGTGGGCGCCTCGTACGTCCCGCTGTCCCGCCTGACCGGCACGGAGGGCGGCATCTTCGGCAACGACGCCGACGCCCTCTCGTACCCGGGCTACATCGCCATCGTCGGCGTCGCGCCCGAGCCCGTGCGGGTCGAGGTGCGCGTGACGGGCGCAGTCGCCGCGGGTCCTCTCTTTCCAGCGACGCCACCTGGCGGCACGCTCTCCTTCGAGATCCTGCGCGGCCAGGTCGTCCATATCGTGGCGCGCAACCCGCCCGACTGTCGACAGGGCCGTCCTGGCTTCAACACCAAGCGCGAGTGCATGCCCATCGGTGGCTGCGAGGTGTTCAACACGTGCGAGGAGGTCACCTTCGATCTCACTGGCTCGCGCATCCACGCGTCGGGCCCCGTCGAGGTCTTCGGCGGACACGTCTGCGCGTACGTGCCGTACACCGCGCAGGCGTGTGACCACCTCGAGGAGATCATGCCGCCGCTGCAGACGTGGGGACGCGAGTTCGCGTCCATGCCCATGAACGACGGCGGAGGCGCGCCGAACGCCGTCCGCGTGGTCGCCGCGTTCGACGACACGACGGTCACCGTCGAGCCCGCGCAGAACGGCTTCACGACGCGCACGCTGCAGTCGGGCGAGTGGGTCGAGTTCCGCGCGACGGGGCCGTTCCGCGTCAGCGGCAGCGAGGCGATCCTCGTCGCGCAGTACACGATGGGCCAGTACCTCGACCCCGACCGCCCGGCGATGCGCGGCGACCCCGGCATGACCGTGCTGGTGCCCGAAGAGCAGTACCGCGCCGACTACACGTTCATCTTGCCCACCTCGTACAACGCGATGACGAACGGCCAGAACTACGTCCTGCTGAGCCGCCCGCCGGCGGCTGATCTCGTGCTCGACGGCGTCGTCATCACCGCGACGTGGCAGCCGATCGGCGGGCGCGAGCTCGCGACGATCGCGGTGGATGGCGGCACGCACACGATCCGCAGCCGCAACGGCGAGGCGTTCGGACTGATCGAGTTCGGCCTCGGCAGCTTCACGAGCTACGCCGCGCTCGCGGGCCTGAACCTGAAGCAGATCACGACCGTTCCGCTGCTCTGATCGGGCGCGGCGAGCGCTGGTCGGCCCGCAGCGCCGTCTGGTCGCGAGCGAACCGAGGGCGATCCGGGACGAGATCGCGGCGCGTCGCCTCGGATCAACCCCCCGACTCGACTCAATAGTCGTCTTGGTCCCAGCCCTTGCCGCGCCGCTTCGCCGGCGTGCCCTTGGGGTCGATCGGGCGACGCTTCTTGTTGCCCTTGCCGTCGAAGGTGCGGCGCTCTTCGCCGCCACCGCCGCCGCTCGGGGGGCCGCCCCCGCCGCCGCCGCCGAAGCCGCCGCCACCACCGCCGCCGCCGCCGAAGCC
>JANRKM010000135.1:0-5732 GCA_033763475.1 Kofleriaceae bacterium | reverse complement strand
CATCCTGAGAAACTGGAAGGCTCCCAAGCTGCCCGCGGCGCTGTACGCGTGGGCGTGTGCGGCCACCGGGCCGCTCGTGGGCGGCGAGGGCTGGTACGAGTCGGAGCCCTGGGAGGCGCGTCAAGGGCTCGCGGATTGGTGGGACATCCGGTCCGGAGAGGATGCCGCCGCGACTGTCTCGGAGCTGCTCCGCGGCCCGGTCACGGCATGGTCTCGGGTGCGGGCCATCCATGTCGCGATCGCAGCCTGCCGGTGCGAGCTCCTCGGACCCGAATGGACCTGGCAGGCAGTCCTGCATGCAGCCCGCGAACTCCAGCAGTCCTACCCGTCGTTCGACGCCATCGCCTCCGACTACCTCCGCGCCCGCCGTGAGTGGGCGAGGCTTCCCGTGGATGGAACCGCTGACGACGCACAGCAGCGTGGATGCGTCGCTCGAGTCGCCGCCCTTCAGAAGCGTCGATGGGACGGCGTTCCGTTCGACGCCTTTCTCCACGTGTGAGTCCGATCATGAACCCGATCTCAAGAGCCACTCGAAAGCACCTTCTTCGCGCGTTCGCGTTCTTCCTCATCGTCGCTTCGGCGTCGCTCGCGATGCCGGCAGGAGCTTCGGCGCAGCACAGCGGGGGAAGTTTCGGCGGACACCACTGGGGTGGCGGCAATCACGGCTACCACGGGGGCCACGGCGGCGGCAGCTACGGTAGCGGCCGTGGCGCTCATGGCGGTTACCGCGGCAGCGGGTACCACGGTCGGCCCGCCTCGGTGGGCGGCGCCGCCGATCAAGCGAACGGCGCGTACTCGTCCTTCGGCGTCGTTGTCGTGGTGCTCATGTTCGGCGCAGGCTTTGCGGGGCGCTTCGTAGGCTTCCTTGTGGATGACTGGTGCCGGGCGCGCGCACCCCGCCGGCGCCACGAGTTCGAGGTATGCGCGGAATGCGGCGTTCTTCGCGGCGCGGACGCACGCGTCTGTCCCTCGTGCGCCGAGAGCTCTCGGAGCACGCGAGGGGGCTGAGCCCCTGACACCAGCAGCTGCGATCAGGGATCGCGGTGTGCCCACCACTCGGCGGCGAGCTCGAGGAAGTCCTCGAGCGTCATCACGACGAAGGGATCGCCGAAGTCGTCCTTGCACACTGCGATCGGCCAGAGGCCCTTGCCTGCGGAGTCCGTCGACGCCTGCGCAAGGGCCGCCCGCGGGTTCGTCTGACGACCGCGCTTGCACTCGATCCAGAACGCCGGGCTGACGACGTCCGGGCACTCGGCGCCGTCCCGAAACTGCAGCCCACGCCGGACCCGGTCGGCGCCGAAGACGGCACCGAAGCGGTGGACCATCAACCGTTCGAACTCGGCACCTTTTCGGCGCGACAACCTGCCCATTCGAGACCCCTCGGTGACGGGCCTCTCTGGACCTGCATCTGAGTCGCTCTGCAAATGTTCGCGATTGCGTTGGGGGCGACGGTTCGGCCGCGCCACTCGGGCGCGCTTGTTCAAGAAGTCTCAGCAACCGGCGTCACGGCCGCCGCGCCAGACTCCGCGCTTGCGGGAGTCGATGTCTTCACACCCAGTTCCTTCGCCCAGAGCCGCGTGCTCACGGTCGTCTCCGCGGAGGCTGCGAGCTCCGCGCGCAGAAGGCGCGCACGCGAGGACTCGAGTCCCGCGCACTCCTTCTCGAGGAACCGAGTCAAGCGGTCCTTGTCCAACGTGGCGAGCCTGTTCGCGAGGTCGGACGCGGAGCGACCCGTGGCCCTCGCGAGGACCTCGATGCTGGGCTCGAGCGGGTAGCGAACGCTCGAGGTCTTCAGGAACGAGTACCGGACACCCTCGAGCGTCAGCGGCTCCGCGCGCTCCTTGAGCCGTGCCTTGAAAATCGCGTCGATCTCGCGCTGGCGTCCTGCCAGAAGCCGCGAGAGCGTGACGACGTGCTGCCGCTCCCGCGAGAGCGCGGCCAAATCGGTGGGCTCCGCCGTGACCTCCTCGCGGCGCGCGCCGCTGAGAGCCTCGGCGTAGGCAGGGCACTGCCGGCGAAAGTCGCAGTGAGCGCAGTTCGGGCCGATGCGAGCGGGGAACTCGCTCGAATCCGAGATCTTCCGCGCGAGACCCGGCACGTAGCGCTCGGTCACCTCGCAGTCGTTCTCATCGCGGTCCACCCACTGCTTCAGCGCGCCGAACCGGAGCATCACGTAGCTGAGGCGGACGCGCTTCGCCCAGGGGTACAGGCGCCGGGCAGCCAGCTCGTACAGCGCCAGCTGGAGGCTGCCATCGACCTCCTCGCGCGCGTAGAGGTTCCGGTTCGTCTTGTAGTCGACGACCTCGACCGTCTCGCGATCGACCTGGTCAATCCTGTCGATGATCCCGACGAGCTTGTGCTCGCCCAAAGTGAGCTCGAAGGGCTTCTCGATCGCGAGGACCGTCGCGGGATCGACGACACCGGCGTTCGTGCAGTAGTCGCGCAGTAGGTCGAGACCTTCGCCGAAGAGCTCGCGACCGCTCAGGCGTGCGGCGAAGAACTCATGCTCGAACAGGTCGTAGGCGCGTGCGACGAGCAGCGGTACGGGCTCCTCGCCCAGCACGACTTCCGCGTATAGGCGCTCGAGCACCGCGTGGATCGCCCGACCGAATGCGAGCGGCTCGGAGGCCTCGCTCTCGATGCCGTCGATGTAGTGCAGCTTGTACGAGAGGGGGCAAGTCGCGTAGCGATGCAGTCGACTGTAGGACAGGAGCGAGGGCGTGCCTCCGCCTGGTATGGCACTCGCGGCTGCGGAGGTGCCCCCATTCACCGTGACCTCCGTTCCGAGCGTCGGCGCGTCGCTGTCCCGGCGTGCTCGCGATGTGTCGGCGGCGCAGCGGCATCGCGCTGCTCGCGCAGCAGCATCGCGAGCACGGTCTCTGCGAGCACGTCAACGAGGACCTCCTCGAAGGTCGGTTCGTCGTCAGGCATCGCTCAACTCCACGAACGCGATCTCGCCCAGTGCACGGACGAGGGGGCGGAGATCGGCGCCCAGGCGAAGCGCCACGACGCGCTCGGGGTGCAGCTGCTGCCTGCCTCGAACAGCAGCACGCAGGAGGTCGACGGGGATCGCCAAGCGCCGCGCCACGCACAGCAGCCCCTCGTGCTCGACGCGGCAGCGAAGCTCACCCGTCGCGATCGTCAGGTCCGGGCGCGTGGCCTCAGGTTCGGTTGCGACCGACATCATCGAGTCGTCTCCTCGCTCCTACAAAGGGGGCGAGGGGCCGAAATGGGACATCACATCGATGCAGATGGACGCGCGTCCGCACGCCGCGAGGCCGACGGCGGGAAAGGGCCCTGTGCTCGTCGTGCGCGAGGCGCAGCCGCGGTCACCACGCGACCGGGTGAGGTGTCTCGCCAGCAGCCCAACAACACACGCCGCCACTCTCCTGGACCGCACACGTCTCGAGCGCGCTGACCGACATCGACACGACGCGGTCGAGCCACGGCACGCGCGCGGGCTCTCGGTCGTCGCCCCAGCAGTATGCGGTGCCGTCCTCGGCCGTCGCACAGATCGCGGAAGCACCTGCGGCCAGCGATCGGATGGGAGGCATGCCGCCAATCGGTGCGGCACGCAGCGCGCCTCTTCGCCAGCACCAAGGCGCACCGGAGACGGTCGCGCAGGCCATCTCGTCACGAACCGCGAGCGCTTCGACGGGACCGGGTGGGAGCGCCTCGATCGTGCTGACTGCGCCTCCGGGCGCGATCGCACCCCAGCACGCCACGCTCGTGGTCGTCGCCGCACAGGTCGACCCACCGCCGGCGGTCACGAGCGTCGCTCCTCGTACGCCGGGCACCGACGTGGGCGCGGCCCTTTCGGCTTGTCCGCCGCCCAGTCGCCCGTCGCGGCCCGCACCCCAGCAGAGCACGTCTCCGCGCAGGTCGATCGCGCATGCGTGCTCCTCGCCCGCGGCGAGCATCGAAACGCGAAAGCCTCCGATCGCTCGCGGAAGGCTGGTACGCGCGCGCTCGCGACGGCCGAGCTGCCCGTGCGCGCTCGCGCCCCAGCACCACACCGAATCATCCACGCCGGCTGCGCATGTGAAGCTCCGACCGGCCGCGACTGCGCGCGCGAGCACGCCCATTCCCGGGCCCTGCGGATCGGGTCCCGTCACTCGCGAGCCCTGCGCGCCGATCTGACCACTCTCGTTCGAGCCCCAGCATCGGAGCCGTCCGTCCTGTAGCCGCGCACACGCGTGGAGCGGCCCGCTGACGACCTCGACGACCGGAACCCCCTCGGGCGGCTCGCCGCAGACCGGCGCGTTCTCAGCGACGACGAACGGGACGCGATCCTCCAGGTACTGATCGGGCCCGAGTGCGAGCCAGTCGCCGCGAGCCACGCGGCACCACCAGCCCTCCGCGGTGCCAGCACATGCGGTCCCATCATCGCTGACCGCAAAGGCTTGAACGCCAGATGCTTGCGGCCGCAATACGCGCGCTCCGCGACCTGCCTCCTCTCCACAGAACAGGGTCGCGTCGCGACCAAGCGCGCAGACAATGTTCTCGGCCACCGCGAGCGATGCATAGGTTCGGCCGTCACCCAAGAGCGCTGCGGGCGCGGCCGCGGCACCCGTCGCAGTGGGGATCGGACTGCGCGCGAGGGCGCCGTGCTCGTCGATGCGCCAGACGCTCTCGCGTCCGACCCCGATCGAGATTGGCGCGCCGATGCCGGTCACCGTGCGTTGCGCAGCGACCGCGATGGCATCGACGCCCCCGGTCTCGGTGCGACCCCAGCACGCGACGTCTCCGTGGCCGACGAGGGCGCACGTGCGGTCGCCTGCGCTCGCGAGATCGCGAACGTCACTGAGGCCCATGAGGGCGGGCCAAGGCGAGCCGCGCGGAGTCGTCGCCGCGACGTCCTGCCAACAGTGCACGGTGCCGGACGCGGTGCGCCCGCAGCCCCCGCGGTCGTCGAGTACGATCTCCTCCACCGCGGGAAGAGACATGCTGATGAGGGCCCAACCGACGCGCCAGCAGGTGACCTTGCCGTCGATGTCGCGCGCGCACGTGCGGCCTGCGCGCCCAACGAGCTCGACGACGTCGTCGATCTCCAGCGGAGTGGCAACCCGTGGGGCGTAGAGGTGTTCGCCGGACCAGCACCACACGCGCCGCGACTGGGTGAGGGCGCAAACGTGCGTGCCAGCGAGCGCCAAGGCTTCGATGGTCGGCGCCGCTGGGAAGCCTGCACTTTGCGAGAATGCCTGAGGGACGGGGTCCGCCGACATCGTGGTCGGGGCGCACGCGACGACGGCGAGAAAGAACGGGATCGCAATGGTCCGCATGGTTGCGCCGAGAATTGGCACACGCGGGCCGCGAGTCGAGTGAGCCCGCCGGGGCCACGCGCGCTCGCGCGTCGTGCAGCCGCGCTCGCGCGGCTACGGCGCGAGACAGTTCGCCACGCGGTCAGCGACCATGTCTCGCGCAGTTGGACATCCTTCCAGGTCGAGGTTGTACTGGACGCTGCACGCAGTCCGGTCGTCCTCGCGCGGAGGGCACGTTTGCAGCACGCGCGCCGCGCAGTCGAGGAGCGCGTCCTCCGCGTCGACTTCGCAAGCGAGTACTGGCTCGAGCGCGCGCGAGTACGTCTCGTAGACCTCACGCAGGCAGCGCTCCTGCTCACTGGTGACCACGCGCGCACCGAGGTCCGCGCGGCATGAGGCCTCGTCGGGATGGCCGACCGCCTGAGGACACACGCAGAACACTTCCATGTAGCGCGGTCTGAGCGCGACGAA
>JANRKM010000134.1:0-16639 GCA_033763475.1 Kofleriaceae bacterium | reverse complement strand
GGGGGGGCGCCACGTCCCGCCGAGAGCAAGGCGCCCCCGAGCTACATCGCGAACGATGCGCACGTCCACCTGACGAACTACATCCAGGAGGGCATCGACGCGCGCAAGCTGCTCGAGGTGATGGGCACCAAGGTCGGGCGGGCGGCCCTGTTCGGCATCCCGCTACAGCAGATGTGGTCGTATCGCGTCAACGGCAACAACGCGCCGACCTATTACCTCGAGAGCGACGCGCCGCTCTACTACTACTCGTATACGGACGCGCACATCGCGCTCCAGTACAAGGCGCTGACCAAGGAGCAGCAGGCGCGCTTCGATCCGATGATCACCGGCTTCAACCCGGCGGACATGTACGCCGCGGATCACGTGCGGCGCGTACTCGAGCAGTTCCCCGACACGTTCGTCGGCATCGGCGAGTTCTCGCTGCACAAGGAGTTCGTGACCTCGAAGGTCGCGACCGATCCACCGGGCATCGACGACCCGGCGCTCGATCGGCTGTTGCGGTTCACCGGGGAGGTCGGCCTCGTCGCGCTCGTGCATTGCGACATCGACACGCCCTTCCCGAAGCCCGGAGAAGCGCCGGCGTACCTCGATCCTCTCGAAGATCTCTTCCTCCGGCACCCCGACACCACGTTCATCTGGGCGCACATCGGGCTCGGGCGCGTGGTCAGGCCCGTGAAGGACCAGACGATGTACATCGAGGCGCTCCTCGACAATCCGAAGCTCAAGCACGTGAACTTCGACATCTCGTGGACCGAGACCGCGAAGTACCTGGTGTCTTCGCCGGCCGCGATCGATCGCGTCGCCGAGCTCATCACGCGGCATCCCGATCGGTTCCTGTACGGCACCGACGAGGTCGCCCCGAAGACGCAGGCTGACTATCTGCGGATCTTCGAGATGTACCAGCCCCTGTGGGCGAAGCTCCCGCCCGACGTCGCGGAGCAGGTCAAGAAGGGCAACTACGCGCGCATCTTTGACGAGGCGCGCCGCAAGGTCCGCGCGTGGCAAGAGCAGAACCGCGTGCGCAAGCAGGTGCTCGGCGTTCGCACGCAGTAGCAGCCAGGAGTAAGACGATGAGGCAGCTTGTCGCGAGCGTCGCGCTGTTTCTGTTCACCACCCCCGCATGGGCCGACGGCGAGACCTATCCCGCCCCCGCCGCCGAAACTCCGCGCCGCCTGGGCGGGCACCGCTTCGTCCCGTCGACGGAGGTCGAGTGGGGCTTCATCGACTCGTGGGTCAGCAGCACGACCCTCGTCGGCTTCACGGAGATCGAGGGGATCCCCGCGAGATCGCCCCTCGCTGCCATTCTCGAGGATCAAGAGGCCAAGGAGGTCGTCGTCGGGCAGTCGTTCGGCGGCTCGTGGGCGTTGCTTCCGTGGCTCGCCGCGACGGCGCGGGTGACGGCCTACGGCCTGATCCCACGGGACACCGTGTCGTCGATCGCGCTGGGTGCGTCCGAGCTCTTCCGGAGCGAAGTGGGCGGCACGGCCCGCCTGCTCCGGCGCGACCAGTGGCAGCTGTCCGCGCGCGCGACCCTTGCGTGGGGCGAGACGCGCAGCCTGCTTCCAGCAAGGCTGCCCTCGACGCCGTACGTCAAGGGCGACGTGGGCTCGATCGAGCCGATGCTGATCGGCGCGTACGCACCGGCACCGTGGGTCGGCCTTCAGGCCACCGTGAGCTACGCATGGCGCCGGCTCGAGGTCAGTGAAACGGATGACGTGCACACGCTGCGCGGCGCGGCGGCCGCGAGCTTCACGGTGCCGCGGCTCCCCGTCACCGCCCTCGTCGGGTTCTCCGTCGCGCACGACTTCCAGCGCGACCTCTCGACACCGAATGCGACGGTCCTGTTCGGCGGTGCCGCGACGCGGATGCGCGGCGAGGTGGAGGTGTTCTATCAGGGACGACGTGACTTCGACCTCGGGGTCGGGTTCGCGTTCGCGGGGGACGACGACTCGATCGAGGAGCGCGGCACTATCTTCATCCAGATGGGTTACTACTTCTGAGATGGATCGACTCGACGAGCTCGCAGCCCTGCTGCGTCCAGCTGGTGGTGGCCTCTACCTCGTCTCGACGGGGCGCGCCGCGCAGGAGCAGCTCCAGCGCACGCTGTACCGCGCGAAGAATGATGCGGAGGTCAAGGCGCGCTTCGTCGAGAACCTAGGCAAGCTGGCCACGGCCAGGGCCTTCATCCTCGGGGTGCCGTCGGACGTCGGCGCGGGGTTCGTGCGCGGGGCCAACCTCGGCCCGCAGGTGATCCGACAGGCGCTCGTGCGCAACAGCACCGACTGGCCCGCGCGCGCCGAGGCCGCCGGCATCGTCGACATCGGCGACGTGTTCTGCGTCCCGCAGCTCCTGCACGACGAGATGCTGAGCGATGCGCAGAAGCAGGCGACGCGGCGTGCGATTTATCCCGATCTCGATCCGGCGATCGCCGAGCGCCTGCCCGTCTCGCCCCTGTCGATCGCGGAGCGCGTGATCGAGCTCGTGCTCGCGATCAACCCGAAGCTCGCGCCGTTCGTGATCGGCGGCGATCACTCGACCGCGTGGCCCGCGGTCGCGGCGATCTCTCGCGCGCGCACGGATCGGTGGTCGATCGTACAGCCCGATGCGCACACCGATCTGCTCGCGCATCGGCTCGGCGTGAAGTACTGCTTCGCGACGTGGTCGTATCACGCGAATGAGCTCTTGAACCGCGATGGCCGCATGGTGCAGGTCGGCATCCGCGCCTCGGGTAAGGATCAGCAACACTGGGAGTCCACGCTCGGCGTGCGGCAGTTCTGGGCCGCCGAGTGCCGCGCCGCCCCCTCGCGCACGCTCGACGCGATCATCGACCACCTGAAGGCCGTGAGGGCCGACAGCGTGTACTTCTCCAACGACATCGACGGCACCGACTCCGAGTACGCCGACGCGACGGGCACCCCGGAGCCGTGGGGGCTCGAGCCCGAGTGGCTGGTCAAGCTGATCCGCCGGCTCGGCAGCGAGGTCGGCCTGCTCGGTGGCGACATCGTCGAGGTCGCACCGCCACTCCGCCAGATCCCGCGCGGTGCCCGTAAGACCACGGATCTCGCGGCGCGCTACTTGCGCGAGACGATCCAGGCCGCGCTCGGCGTTGGCCTGTAGCGTGGTAAAGACGGACAGGTGTCCGGCAGCGATTCAGAACCCGCCATCGTGCGGCGCAAGGCCGACCACATCGAGGTGGCGGCGTCCGGCCGCGCCGACTTCACGCGCTCGACCTTGCTCGAGCATGTCCACTTCGTCCACCAGGCGCTGCCCGAGCTGACGCTCGACGGCATCGACCTCGCGACCGAGCTCGTCGGGAAGCGGCTCGCCGCGCCGCTCCTCATCACCGGCATGACCGGAGGTACGCCCGAGGCGGCCGCGATAAACCGCGATCTCGCGCGCGCCGCGCAGGCCGCGGGGATCGCTTTCGGCGTCGGCAGTCAGCGCGCCATGGACGAGCACCCCGAGCTCGCCGCCACCTATCACGTGCGCGACGTCGCCCCGGACGTGGTGCTGATCGGCAACGTCGGCGGCGTGCAGGCGAAGGCCATGGGCGTGGCGCGCGTCGTCGAGCTCGGCAAGCGCATCGGCGCGGACGCGATCGCGATCCACCTCAACCCGGGCCAAGAGCTCATCCAGGATCGCGGCGATCGCGACTTCCGTGGCGTGCGCGATACGATCGCGCGGCTGGTCGCCGAGGCGCCGCTGCCGATCATCGTCAAGGAGACGGGCTGCGGACTGTCCGCCGAGGCAGCACGCGACCTGCTCGCCGCCGGAGTGCACACGGTCGACGTCGCCGGCGCGGGCGGCACGAGCTGGGTCGCCGTCGAACAGCTGCGCGCGAAGGCCGGCAGCGAGAGCGCGTCGCTCGGCACCGAGCTGTGGGATTGGGGCCTGCCGACGGCGGTCTGTGTCGTCGCGTGTGCGCGCGCGGGCCTCACCACGATCGCCTCGGGCGGCATGCGCAGCGGCTACGACGTCGCGCGCGCACTCGCTCTCGGTGCACGCCTCGGCGGAATGGCCGCGCCGATGCTGCGCGCGCAACGCGAGGCCGGCGAGGCCGGCGTGCGCGCGATGATCGATCGGGTCATCGGCTCGGTTCGCTCGGTGTGTCTCCTCGCGGGGTGCGCGAAGGCCACCGACCTCGCGCGTGCACCGCGCCATCTCGGCGCGCCGCTGCGCGACTTCCTCGACGACCTGGGACTACGCGCATGACGGCGATCGGGCTCGGCAAGATCATCCTCCTCGGCGAGCACGCCGTCGTGTACGGCTATCCTGCCCTCGCCGCTGCGCTCGATCGCGGTGTCACGATCGCCGCGGTGCCCACGCCCGCAGGCGGCTCGCTGCGGATCGACATCCCCGCGTGGGACCTCAAGGCCAAGGCCACCGACGATCATCCCGTCGCACGCTCCCTCGAAGCGATCGCCGACGAGATCGGGGTCGGGCGCCCGGCGGTCACGCTCGTCGGCGATGCGCAGATTCCCCCGGGCGCAGGGCTCGGTTCCTCGGCAGCGCTCGCGGTCGCCGTCGCCCGCGCGTTGCTCGTTCACGCCAAGCGCACCCCGGACATGGCGGTGGTCACGCGCGCCGCGGGCCTCAGCGAGGACATGATGCATGGCCGTGCGAGCGGCATCGATGTCGCGTTCGCAGCGGGCGGAGGTATCGGCGTGTACCGCCGCGCGACCGGCGTGCGCGCGTTCACCACGCCGGCACTGCGCGTGCTCGTCGGGCCGAGTGGTGCGCCGCGCTCGACGTTGGCCATGGTCGAGAGGGTCGCCGCGGAGACCAGCTCGGTCCCCGAGGATCCGCGGCTGCGCGAGCTCGGTGGGCTCACCGACACCGGCACGGCCGCGCTCGTCGGCAAGGAGTTCCCTGCCCTGGGCAGCGCCATGAATCGCGCGCACCAGATCCTCGCCGGGCTCGGCGTGTCGACGCCGCTGCTCGACGACCTGTGCTCGCTCGCGCGCTCCGCCGGCGCATATGGCGCCAAGCTGACCGGCGCGGGTGGCGGCGGCGCGGTGATCGCGATCGCGCCGCGCGAAAAGGAGCAGGACGTGCTCGCCGCGTGGAAGCGTGCCAACGTGACGGGCTTCGTCGCCACCGTCGGAGGTGGGGCGTGAGCCAGGCCACTGCGCGCGCATGTGCCAACATCGCGCTCGTCAAGTACTGGGGCAAGCGCGACGCCGGACGCAACCTTCCCGCCGCCGGCAGCCTGTCGCTCACCCTCGGTGCGCTCGTCACCGAGACCACCGTGCGCTTCGATGCCGCGCTGTCCGCGGATGCGATGACGCTCGGCGATCAGCCAGCGCGCCCCGCCGACCTCGTGAAGATCAGCGCGTTCCTCGACCTCGTGCGCGCCGAAGCGGGCATCGCCACGCATGCGACCGTCAGCAGCCGCAACTACTTCCCGACGGCCTCCGGGCTCGCTTCGTCGGCGTCGGGGTTCGCCGCACTCGCCGTCGCCGCGACCGCCGCCGCCGGCCTCTCGTTGTCCCCGCGCGCGTTGTCGTTGCTCGCGCGGCGCGGCTCCGGCTCGGCGGCCCGCTCGATCTTCGGCGCGTTCGTGCGCATGCACGCCGGCCACGCCGCGGACGGCAGCGATGCCTATGCCGAACCGCTCACATCGCCCCTCGTCGATCGGGTGCGGATGGTGATCGCCATCGTCGGCGGTGGCGCGCCCAAACCGCAGCTGTCGCGCGGCGCGATGGACCACACCGCCGAGACCTCGCCGCTCTATCGCGCCTGGCTCGATGTCGTCCCACACGATCTCGCAGCCGCGGAGGCCGCGCTCGCGGCCGCGGACCTGCCCGCGCTCGGCGCGATTGCAGAGGCCAACGCGCTCGCGATGCATGCCTCCGCGATCGCCGCGCGCCCCGCGATCATCTACTGGCAACCGCCCACGCTGGCCCTGCTCGCGGCCGTGCGCGGCCTCCGCGAGCGCGGCGCATCCGCGTGGGCAACCATGGACGCTGGCCCGCACGTCAAGGTGCTCACCACGCTCGGCGAAGCCGAGGCCGTCGCCGCCGCGCTGCGCGTCGTGCCCGGCGTTACCGATGTCATGATCTCCAGCCCGGGCGGCCCGGCGATGCTGGGCTCGGCGCTGTCGTGAGGTCTGCGCCAAATCTCCACGGCGTCCTCGCCTTGTCTGCACGAGCGCGCGGCATCGTAGGACCGAGCCGATGATCGCGACCGCGCCGGGCAAGCTGATCGTGACCGGCGAATACGCCGTCCTCGATGGTGCCCCTGCCCTCGTGCTCGCGATCGATCGCCGTGCCGTCGCCCGCATCGTGTCCGCGCGAGCGCACGGCAGCTCGCCGTTCTTGCTCGCGGTCGCGGCCGAGCTCGCCGCGCGTCGCGGTGCGGACGATCCGGCGGCCCGCGCGGCCCTCGCGATCGGCGTCGATTCGAGCGCGTTCTACGACGGCCCCACCAAGCTCGGCCTCGGGTCGAGCGCTGCCGTCACGGTCGCTGCCGCTGCGTGTGCACTCGGCGCGACCGGCGTGCCACTCGACCGGGACGAGGTGCTCTCCGTCGCACTGGCCGCCCACGCCACGGCGCAAGGTGCGCGCGGTGCGCGGGGCTCGGGCGCCGACATCGCCTGTGCGGTGCACGGCGGTGCGATCGTATTCACCAAGGCCAGCGTCGAGCGTACGCACTGGCCGGCGAGCGTGACGTTGTTGCCGTTCTTCACCGGCGTCGCGGCCGACACCGCGACGCTGGTCGCCAAGATCACCGCCGCCCGCGCCGCGCATCCCGTGGCACTCGATGCGGCGCTGGCTGCGATCGGCGCGGCCTCGCGCGCCGCATGTGCCGCGTGCAAAGCGCCGCCCGACCTCGCCGCCAGTGCGTTGATCTCGGCACTCGCACTCGCCGGTAGTGCGGTCGAACGTCTGGGCACCGCGGCCGGAGTGGACCTGGTGCCTGCCTGCGTGAGCGCCGCACGGTCAGCGATGTCCCGATTCGGCGGCACCGCAAAGACGACCGGGGCCGGCGGGGGGGACGTCGGAATCGCCGTAATTCCCAGCACGGCAGATGTACCCAGAGCTACCCGAGCACTCATCGAAACAGGGTGCCGGCCGTTGTCTCTTTCCGTCGACATCGCGGGCGTGGACTTACGCTCGGACGCGTCGTAAACACCAGGGTCCCCGTGTCATCCAATCTCCGATCCTCCCGGCTGACAGGCTTCTTCCGCCTGAGCGTCGCCGAGCGCCGCCGGCGTCTCGCGGAGCTAGCTGGGATTCCCGCGGACGGGTTCGCCGCGATCGATCCAGGTGCGCTTCCGACCGATGTCGCCGATGGGATGATCGAGAACGTGATCGGCACCTACGCGCTGCCGTTCGCGGTCGCGGTGAACTTCGTGGTCGACGGTGTCGAGACGTTGATCCCGATGGCCGTGGAAGAGCCGTCGGTGGTGGCCGCCGCCTCCAACGCCGCCCGGATGGCGCGCCCGCACGGATTCACGTCCCAGGTCTCGCCGCCCGTGATGATCGGGCAGATCCAGGTCACCCATGTCGCCGACGTCGAGGTAGGTGCGGCCCGCTTGCGCGCTGCGGCCGCCGACCTGGTCGCCGAGGCGCGCCTCCTGGTCCCGAGGCTCACCGAGCGCGGTGGTGGGCCGCTCGGGTTCGAGGTCCGCGTGCTCACGCGCGAGAGCGTCGACGGCGCGGTCCTCGTGGGGCACCTGCACGTCGACTGTCGCGACGCGATGGGCGCCAACCTCGTCAACACCCTGTGCGAAGCGCTCGCGGATCGCGTCGCCGAGCTGGCCGGCGGGCGTCCGGGACTGCGGATCCTGTCGAATCTCACCGACGAGCGCACGGTCACGATCCGCTGCACCATCGACGACGCACAGCTCGCGGGCGAAGGTGCCGACGGCGCGGCGGTGCGCAAGGCGGTCGCCGCTGCATCGCGGTTCGCCGAGCTCGATCCGTATCGTGCCTGCACGCACAACAAGGGCATCATGAACGGCGTCGACGCCGTCCTCGTCGCGACCGGGCAGGACTGGCGCGCCGTCGAGGCTGGAGCTCACGCGTACGCAGCGCGCTCGGGTGCCTACCGCCCGCTCGCCGTGTGGCGCGAGCGCGACGGCGGCCTCGAGGGCGAGCTCGTGATGCCGCTCGCCGTCGGCATCGTCGGCGGCGCGCTCCACATCCACCCGGGTGCGCGGCTCGCGCTTGACCTCGCCGGTGCCACGTCGGCCGATCGCCTTGCCGCGTTGTGCGGCGCCACGGGCCTCGCCACGAACTTGGCCGCCTGCCGCGCCCTCGCTACGGAGGGTATACAGCGGGGCCACATGGCCCTGCACGCCCGCGGCCTCGCGCGCGCCGCTGGTGCGACCGGCGACCTCGTCGATCGCGTGGCCGCCGAGCTGGCCGCGACCGGCGACGTCAAAGCCGACCGCGCTCGAGAAGTGTTTGCGCGCATGAGCGGGGCGCTCGAAAGCCTCGAAAGCCCCGGCCCTGCTGGGGCACGCAGCAACGCGGAGCGCTGCGGAGATACGATCGACCAAGGAGAGTCACGATGATCCATCGCCTCGGCGTTCTTCGCTCCCCTGTTCTCGCGGTCCCGATGCCGCCATCGCTCGAGCTCGAGGCGTGTTACGGCTACTGCGAGGCACTCGTCCACGCGCGCCACCACAACTACCCGGTGGGCTCGATGTTCGCGCGCTCGCAGCTGCGCAAGCACATCTTCGCTCTGTTCGCGTTCGCCCGCGCCGCCGACGACTTCGCCGACGAGAGTGCCTACGAGGGCCGCCGCGCCCGCGAACTGGATCGCTGGGAGGAGCTGCTCCACCTCGCGTACCGCGGCACCGCCGAGCACCCGGTGTTCGTCGCGCTCGCCGATACCGTCGACAAGTTCGCGCTGCCGATCACGGAGTTCACCGAGCTACTGTCCGGCTTCCGGACAGACCTCGAGCGCCGCCGCTACGCCACGTTCGACGAGCTGCGCAGCTACACGCGTCAGGCCGCCGAGCCCGTCGGCCGCCTCCTCCTCTACATCGGCGGCTATCGCGCGCCGGAGCTGCACGCGTACGCCGAGGACCTGTCGTCGGCGGTCGCCATCGCGCGACTGATCCAGGACATCCCCGCCGACTGGCAGCGCGGCCGCGTCTACATGCCCGCCGAAGATCTCCGCCACTTCGGCGTCACCGAGTCCGACATCGCGCAGCGCCGCACCACGCCGGCCGTCGCGGCGCTCTTGCGCTACGAGGTCGCACGTACGCGTGCGTTGTTCGAGCGAGCGCGGCCTCTCGTCGACATCGTCGGTGCCGACCTCGCCGTCGAGCTCGCACTCACCTGGCATGGCGGCATGCGAATCCTCGACAAGATCGAGGCGTTTGGTGCGCGCGCGTTCGTCGAGCGGCCGTCGCTCGGCGTCTCCGACAAGGCGCTCGCGTTGACCCGTGCGCTCCGCTGGCGTGGCGAGACGCTGCCGCCGCGCAGCTTCCATCTGCTCGCGCGCCTGCTCGATCGCTAAGCGCTACGCCGCGACGCCGATGCGCTCGACCACGTCTTCCTCGTGCTTCGCACTGACGGAGACGCGGTGGATGCACACGGGGAGCCCGACGAGGCGTAAGCCGACGCGATAGTCGTCGCCGTCCTCGCGCAACCACACGCCGCGCGCGCAGAACCGGTAGGTGACGGCGCCCTCATCGACCATGATCTCGACGAGCTCGCCGCGCGCGATGTACGGCGCGTTGCGGATGAGAAAGCCGCCAGGCCCGATCTCCGTAAGCTCGACGCGGTCGTTGATCCGGTCGCCGCGGAGGTGCGCCGTGATGGCTACGATCTGGCGGCGGTATTTGCGCCCCATCTCAGACCGCAGATCTTTCCTGTCGGGGGTGAACGCGGCCTCGAGGGAGGTGACCAGCTCGATCTCCTCCCAGTCCAGGCCGACGCCCAGCTCGCACTTCCCGAGCAGGGTGCGATATTGGAAGACGGTCTCGACGAGCATGCCCAGGGAGATAAGCAGGGGCCATGCCACGGGGTCCGGACGGGTAACGGCCTGAAACATCGGGTGGGGCGCTTCTCCAGGTCGCCCTCGTTGCCGGGTGAACCGTCACCACCCGAGGGATCCTGGCCACACGTCGGGGCCCCCTCCCCCCGGCCTTTGAGGTATCCACACGTTGCGATGGACCTGTTCGCGCAAAGCGCCAAGAAACGCCAGGTTGGCCAGCCGCTGGCCGAACGGATGCGGCCGCGCACCCTAGCCGAGGTTGTCGGCCAGGCCCACCTGGTCGGACCAGGGCGCATCCTGTCCAACCTCGCGCCGGGACGGGTCATCCCCTCTTTGATCCTGTTCGGCCCTCCCGGCAGCGGGAAGACCACGCTCGCCCGCCTGCTCGGCGAGACCCTACGCGCCGACCTGATTCAGCTATCAGCGGTGGATGCAGGCGTGAAGGACGTCCGCGATGCGGTGGCAAAGGCCGCCGAACGCCGCGATCAGTTCGGGGCGCGCACGCTCCTGTTCATCGACGAGATCCACCGCTTCAGCAAGACGCAGCAGGACGCGCTGTTGCCGCATGTCGAGGCCGGCACGGTCACGCTCATCGGTGCGACCACCGAGAACCCGAGCTTCGGCGTCGTCGCAGCTCTGCTCTCGCGCTGCCGCGTCGTGCGCCTCGAGCGGCTGTCCGACGAGGAGCTCGGCAAGCTCGCCGCCCGCGCGGTCACCGACAGGGACCGGGGTCTCGCATCACTCGACGTCACGCTCGACGCCGAGGTCACCGCGCAACTCGTCGCCGCCGCCGCCGGCGATGCGCGCCGCATGTACTCGGTGCTCGAGGTCGCCGCGGACCTCGCGCGCCGCGCATCCGCCGACACCCCCGCCGCCCCGATCACCGCCGAGCACGTCGCCGAGGCCGCGCAGGGCAAGACGCTTCTCTACGACAAGGCTGGTGACGAGCACTACGGCGTGGTCAGCGTGTTCATCAAGAGCATGCGTGGCTCCGACCCCGACGCTGCCGTGTACTGGATGACGCGCATGCTCGAGGCCGGCGAAGACCCGCGCTTTGTCCTGCGCCGCATGGTGATCTTCGCGAGTGAGGACATCGGCAACGCCGACCCCCAGGCCCTCGTCGTCGCGGTCAGCGCGCTACAGGCCGTGGAGCTCGTTGGCCTTCCCGAGGGCGTGCTGCCGATGACCCAGGCGGTGACGTACCTCGCGCTCGCCCCCAAGTCGAACTCCGCCCTCACCGCATACGCGGCGGCGCGCAAGCTCGTGCGCGAGAAGGGAGCGCTTCCCGTCCCTGCACGTTATCGGCCCGGCTCGACGGCGATCGATCGGGCGGCCGGGCATGGGCAGGGTTACAAGTACCCGCACGACTTCGAGGGCAACTATGTTCCCGAGGACTACTTGCCCGAGGAGCTGGTCGGCGAACGGATCTACGAGCCCACGCGCTCCGGCTACGAGGCCAAGCTCGCGGATCGCCGCGCCGAGATCGACACGGAAAAGGCGAAGAAGCGGCCGTAGCTACGCGAGGCGGATCCAGCGGGCCTTGGCCGACTCGATCTTGCCGCTGAAGGACTGGGGAAAGTGACGCTGCACGTACGCGAACGCCTGCTGGATCAGCTCGCGATCGACTTCCTGCGGCACTTCCATGTTCTGGTCGTGCGGGTCGGGGCGAATGCCCAGGCGCACCACCTCGGTGAGCCGGAGGACGTGGAGGCGGTTCACGAAAAGTGCGTGCGCGATACCGAGGAAAATCTCCTCAGTGACAGGGTCCATGGCCATACGAGGCACCGTAGGTACCACGCCTGGACCGGGCCTTAAAGCACAATTCAAGAAGCCCAAGCCACCGAGATCGCTCACGGTTACTCGCTTGGCCCGAAGCTGCAAAGCAGCTCGGCCGCTACCGACGTGTCACGGCCTTCGTGGTGGTCCGCAGGCCCCCGAGCCGCGCGTTCGGGGTGATCATGTAGCCGGCGACGTCGACGTTGGTCAGCACCACGTTGTCCTCGTGCCACAAGGGCACGATCGGCACCTCGGTCGCGACGATGCGTTGAACCTCGTCGTAGATCGCCTTGCGCTTTTCGCGATCGAGCTCGCGACGCCCGGCAAACGTCAGGCGATCGACCTCCGCGTTCTTGTAGCGCCAGCGATTGCCGCCATCGGGGTTTTTCGCGTCGGGGATGCGCGAGGAATGAAAGTAGGTGAAGTAGAAGTCGGGGTCCGAGATATCCGACGTCTGCATCGACGCGATCTGGTAGCTACCCTTCTTGATGTCAGCGAAGAACGTCCCGAACTCGAACGCGCGGACCTCGACCTCGAGCCCGATGTCGGCGAGCTGCGCCGCGATCACGCGTGCGATCGAGACGCGGAATGCATCGGCGCTGGTCTTGTAGGTGAGCTTGAGGCGCGGCTTCGGGCCGTCGCCGTCGGGGTCGCGCAGGCCCGCTTCGTCGAGGAGCTGCTTCGCGCGCGCGAGGTCGCGATTCCAGCGCGGGACATCGCCGTTGTACGCCCAGTGCCCCGGCGGCACGAGCCCCGAGGCGAGGACCGCCCGCCCGCTGAACTTTGCAGTGAGCAGCGCGGGCCGATCGATCGCGAGCGCGATCGCCTGGCGCACGCGCACGTCACCGAGCGCGGCATCGGCGTTGTTCAGCATCATGTACGTGAGCAGCGCACTCCGGCCCGCGTCGATCTTCACGCGCGGCCGTGCCGCGACCTCGTCGATGAGATCGAGACGCACGCCGTTCTGGACGAGATCGGCCGAGCCACCGACGAGCATCAGCAAGCGCGCCGACGCGTCCTTGACGAACTTGATCTCGACGTTGGGGACCTTTGGCTTGTCGCCGAAGTAGTGCGGGTTGGTGCCGAGCAGCGCGTGCGTGGTGGTCAGCTCGCGCAGCACGTAGGGCCCCGCGCCGAGCCCCTTCTTCGAGATGATGCCGAAGTCGATGTCGAGCTCGAACGTGGCGAGCGGCTCGACGAGGTGAAACCGCACCACCCGGTCGCTCACCGCCTCCACGCTCTCGAAGCGCTCGGCGAACCCGCGACTGAAGAGGCTCTGCGAGCTCTTGTCGAGCACGGAGCTGTACGTGTACGCGACGTCGGCCGCGAGGACGGGCGCACCGTCGGAGAACTTGGCGTCGGGGCGCAGCTCGACCTCCCACGTCAGGGGATCGATGCGGTCGACGCGCCTGGCGAGCTCGAGGCGCGGTGCGAGCGTCGGGGTGTCGGCAGCGGTGAGCCCGGAGTGGACGAGCTTGCTGAGCTTCCCGTCGTAGTTCGATACCGCGAAGCGCGGATCGCTGACGTTCATTGCCGCCTCGATCACCAGCACCAGCGTGTCATCCGGCGTGCGGCGCTCGCGCGGCGCACACGCGGCGAGGGTGGCGACGCAAGCGGCCACGAGGATCGTGCTACCTTGGCGGCGTGGTTGCATCCGGGTCATGGCGTGGCGCGTTCCTCGTCGGGCTCGTCGCGACGCTGAGTATCGACACGCAACTCGCGATCTCGCAACCTTCGGACGACGACGACGGATCTGCCGCCACCAGCGGTAGCGGCTCCACCCTGGTGGCGCCTCCCGAGCCGACGGCCCGGAAGGCCTGGCTCGCGGAAAAGCTGACGGCAGTCACCACCAGCCGCCCTGCCCTGGCGGGCGCGAAGATCACCGCCGCAGTCGTCGATCTCGAGACCAATCAGCCGGTGTTCGCGCTCGGCGGCGACACCAAGCAAAACCTCGCCTCCAACGCGAAGCTGCTCACCTCGAGCGCCGCGCTCGCCACCCTCGGCAATGGGTTCCGCTGGCGCACCGCCGTGTTCGCGGAGCAGCCGGCGGACTCCGCTGGCACGATCGCAGGCGACCTCTACCTGCGCGGACGCGGCGATCCGCTGCTGTCCGCCGCACACCTCGAGGAGCTCGCCCAGGAGCTGTACGCGCGCGGAGTGCGCACCATCGAGGGCAAGGTGGTCCTCGACACCTCCTACTTCGACGGTGTCATCGAGCCTCCGCACTTCGACGAGCAGCCGAAGGAGCGCGCCGGGTTTCGCGCCCCGGTCGCGAGCCTCGGCGTCGCCCGCAGCGCGACCACCGTCATCGTGGTCGCCAATCCCGGCGGCACCGCGGATATCAAGCTCGTCCCCGACGCCGGCGACTACATCAAGATCACCAAGCGCGACGTCACGAGCATCACTGAGGGCCGCACGCGCTTGCGCGTCGACATCAAGCCCAAGCGCGATCACCTCGAATACGAGGTGTCCGGACAGATCCGCGTCGGTGAGGGCAGCTGGGACTTCCGGCGTCGCGTAGACGATCCCGCGCGGTTCGCGGGCGAGGTGTTCCGCCGGGCGCTGATCACGCGGGGCATCGTCGTGAAGGAGCGCGGCCTGCCGGTTCGGCAGGTCCCGCAGACGGCAAAGCAACTCGTGTTTCACGACAGTGCGCCGCTGGCCGACGTCGTGAGGTTCATGAACAAGACCTCCGACAACTACGTCGCCGAGTCAGTGCTGAAGACCCTCGGCGCCGAGACGCGCACGGCGCCAGGACCTGCGACGTGGGCCGACGGCATCGCCGCCGTGCGCACCTATCTCGCATCGATCGGCCTCGCGGCCGGCTCGTATCGCGTCGACAACGGCTCCGGCTTGTTCGCTGCGTCGGAGGTCTCCGCGAATCAACTGGTCGCGCTGCTCGCGGCCGCGCACGCGGACTATCGCGTCGGGCCCGATCTACTCGGCTCGCTCCCGATCGGCGGCGCCGATGGCACGCTGGGACGCCGGTGGCACGACCAGCCCGCGCGGGGCCGCGTCCGCGCGAAGACAGGCACGCTCGACAAGGTGATCACCCTCGCCGGCTACGTCGCGGTCGACAGCAAACGCCCACTCGCGTTCGCCATCCTCGTGAACGACATCCCCGCAGGGCAGCGAAGCGCTGCGCGCGCGACGATCGACGAGATGGTCAATGTCCTCGCAGCGTATCTAGGTGCGCGCTGATGCATTGCTGGCGAACGGCGCCGGTGGTACGAACGAAACCAAGAAAAAAGGAGACTCGAAGATGGCCGACTTGAAGGGCACGAAGACCCACGGAAACCTGAAGGATGCGTTCGCCGGCGAGTCGCAGGCCAACCGTCGCTACCTCTATTTCGCCAAGGTCGCAGACGTCGAGGGTCAACCCGACATCGCCGGCCTGTTCCGCGACACGGCGGAGGGCGAGACGGGCCACGCGCACGGTCACCTCGATTATCTCAAGCGCGTCGGTGATCCGGCGACGGGCGAGCCGATCGGTGACACGGTGAAGAACCTCAAGGCGTCGATCGCCGGCGAGACGTACGAGTACACCCAGATGTATCCGGCGTTCGCGAAGACGGCGCGCGAGGAAGGGTTCGAGGAAATCGCCGAGTGGTTCGAGACGCTGGCACGCGCCGAGCGTTCGCACGCTGGCCGCTTCCAGAAGGGCCTCGACGCGCTAAACAACAAGTAGCCGTCGATATATCGATCCGGTCCGGGCGCTCCTCTTCAGCGGAGGGCGCCCGGTCACGTTTTCGGGGAGCATGTTGGTAGCGCGACGATGCGCTCGCACACGCACGCTCGCGCGACGTTCGTGCAGACGGCGTCGACCGAGGCTCCCCAGGCGTTCGAGATATCCGCCGCGTGGAAGATCCGCCGCGACTCGATGTCCCCATGACCTGACGTCGCGATACCATCGGGGTAGATCCTGGTTATGAGCTTGGTCCGCCCCATCACCCGATTCGACATCAAAGGCCCCGCCATCTACGCGCAGATCCGCGATGACTATCGAAATCGCATGATCGCGATCAAGCGCGCGCGCCGCGTCAGCATCGGCGAGTTCGTCGAGATCGTGTTCGACAACCGCCATACGCTGACGATGCAGATCGAGGAGATTCTCCGGCTCGAGAACCTCACTCGCGAGGATCAGATCGAGACCGAGATCGCGCTCACCAACCAGCTGATGCCGACCGAGACCGAGCTCGCAGCGACGCTGTTCGTCCCCCTCCCTCAGGACGAAAAGCTCAAAGAGCGGCTCCGCGAGCTGGTCGGGCTCGACGAGCACGTCGTTCTCCACATCGGACCGCACGCGATCCGCGCCGCGTTCGAGCCAGGGCGATCCACCGAAGAGAAGATCTCGGCGGTGCAATACATGCGGTTCCCGCTGTCGCCCGAGGCACGTGCAGCGCTGTTGACCCCGGGCACGCCGCTGCGCATCCAGGTCGACCACCCGAGCTATCGCCACGACGTCGCGTGCCCCGAAGAGCTGCGCGCTTCGCTCGCGGGGGACTATGCATAAGCTGCTGGTGGTGGTCATCGCGCTGGCGGGATGTGGTGCGCGGCAGAAGCAAGCGGACGCGGAGATGCAGGACTTCCGCTGCAAAGACCGGTTCGCGATCTACACCGTCAAGCAGCACATCGGCGGCGAGCTCGGCGTCCAGCTCGACTGCTCCGATGCCGGGCCACGAATCTCGCGCTGGCGCGTCGAGAAGGACGGCACCCGGCTGGAGGACGCGCGTGGCATGACGCCGGGCGAGTTCGACAAGGTGTGGGGCGAGATCGATTCGAGCGGCTGGGCGCTGCTGAAGGACTGCACGACCGGTTCGCTAGGCGAGAAGGACCCGCTCTATCAGTTCCGGCTGTCGGACGATCAACAACAGGGCGAGTTCAAGTGCCAGTCGATCACGCTGCCGTT
>JANRKM010000133.1:0-129677 GCA_033763475.1 Kofleriaceae bacterium | reverse complement strand
GCTCGAGCGGGTCGTCGCCATGCTGGCCCGGCTCGCCGGAGCCTGACCGCCCAGATCGGGCACGGGCAAGGGCACGGGCACGGGCACGGGGCAGGTCGCTGCAAACGCGGCTGCGCCGCGTTTGTCAGCGTCCTGCTAGGTAGCTAGCCGCACGACCTCTTGCAAAATCCTTTGCATCGTCTTGATGCGGCGCTTCGTACGATAAGCCTCGCATGGATACGCAACAACGTGATGATGTGGCCCCGTTGGTGGTCGTTGGTGTGCTGTTTGCCTGGTACCTGTTTCGCTGCTTGATCCCCGCGCTGGTTAGCGGCGAGGGCGTCGGCATATCGGTCGGGGTTGCAGCCTTGCTTGGTGGCACGGTCGGGCTCGCCGCCATGCCCTGGATGCGACGCTCGAAGCATCGTGTGCTCGGTCCCCTGTGAGCTCACGGCGTGACGCGTCCGTCTTGGCGTGACCTTGATGGGCGCGAGTCGAGGCTCGCCCCTAACGTGCTTGCGTGTCATGGAGCTGACTTCCGAACAACGAGCATTCATCGCGAAGAACTGGCGCGATCTGGTGCGCCCCCGGGCCCTCGAGATCGACGCACACACCCCTACCTACGCGCGCCTGCGCTGTGAACCCCTCGAGCGCGGCTTCGGTACCACGCTCGGTGTCACGCTGCGCCGTACGTTGCTCTCGACGACCGCTGGGGCGGCGATCACGCATGCCATCGTCGAGGCCGGAGCGGAAACCGAGCTCGCCGCACTGCTACTCGCGCTCAAGGAGGTGGTGCTCGCGACGGACCACGTCGAGGGCGTGGTGGTGCGCCTCGACAAGCGCGAGCCCGGGCTCGTCACGGCGCACGACCTCGCACTGGTCGAAGGAGTACGGTGTTGCAATCCCGCGCTCGTGCTCGGGACGACGACGGAGCCCGTCGCGCTCGGCCTGGTGATCGGCGTCGGTCGCGGCTACGCACCCGCGAGTGCGCACGTCGTGCCTGTCGCGGGCGCGATCGCGATCGACGCACTGTTCTCGCCGATCCGACGCGTCGACTTCAGCGTGACCAACGCACGCATCGGTCATCAGACGGACTACGACCGCCTGACGATGGAGGTCTGGACCAACGGTGCCGTCGATCCCGTGGGCGCGGTCGAGCGCGCGGCGGGGTTCCTGCGCGACGGCCTCGGCGTCTTTATCAACTTCGACGAGGTGCCGGAGCCGCGCAGGGTTCCGCGCGAAGACCTCGCCGACAAGCCCAACGAGAACCTCTGGCGGACCGTCGACGAGCTCGAGCTGTCGGTCCGCGCGACGAACTGTCTGCGCAACCTCAACATCCGATACATCGGTGAGCTCGTCCAGAAGACAGAAGCCACACTCCTCAAGTCCCGTGGTTTCGGGCGCAAGTCGCTCCAAGAGATCGCGGATGTGCTGGCCGAAATGAAGCTCGGTTTCGGCATGCAGCTCGACGGCTGGTCGGCTGCGGGCTTGAAGCGATGAGCGGCAAGACGGCATCAAGGCTCTCGATGTTTGTGGTGTGCTGGGCCGTGGATGACTACGGTGTCTGCACTCCTCGAACAGGAGGTGCGTCATGACGATTCAACATCTGCTCACCCCCATCACCGAGATTCACTGGCTGTTCGCCTCCGATACCGTCCGGGATGCGTTCGATCACCTCGAGACGTACGAGCTGACGGCGGCGCCGATGCTCGACTGGAGCGGGCGCTACCTCGGCACCGTGACGGAGGCGGATCTCCGGCGTCACCTGGCAAACGGCGAGCGCGAGGCAGCCCTCGCGACGCGGCTCACCGAGATCGAGCGCCGGGCGCGCAACCTTCCCGTGACGATCGATTGCGATGCGGAGACGCTCGTCTTCCACGCTGCGTCACATCTCTTTGTTCCGGTCGTGGACGACTGCGACAGGCTGCTCGGGATCATCGACCGCAAGCGGATCACCAGGACCCTATTGCCGACCGCGGCATGACGAGGCTCGGAAGGAGGTTCCATGGCTACGCACCTGAGCTCCAGTGAGGGCACGATTCGCAGTGCGAACGTGGCTGACACCGCCGCGCTCGCGCGGCTGATGTCCTCGGTCGATCTGTCGGTGATGCCATTTGGTGTCGCCGAGGTGGCAGCGAGCCTTCAGCGCGGCCACGTGATCGTCCTCGACGTCGGCGCGGGCGTGCTTGGTGCGGCTGCGCTGATCGAGCTCGAACACACCGACGACAAGCAGACGCACGGGCGCATTCGGTGGTTCGTGATCCACCCGGCGCTGGCGGGCACGAGCGCCGACGAACAGATGGCCGCGGCGGTCGTGTCCGCGTGCGAGGCGTCCGGCTGCACCGACCTCGACGTCGTGGGCGCCCCGTAGAACGGACCGCCGCAGATGCACTCTATGAGGCGATGGGGCGCACGTTCGAGATCACGTCTCTTAGCGGTCCGCGAGGCGATAGCCGATGCCGGTGACCGTCAGCACCTTGTGCGCCCCGAGCTTCTGCCGTAACGCCGCGATGTGGACGCGAAGGTAGTGGGCCTGATCGGTGTTCGGCCCCCAGACGTGGTGTAACAGCACCTCGCGCGTCACCACCTTGCCGGGCGTCCGGGCGAGCATCGCGAGAAGGCGGAACTCGATCGGGGTCAGGTGTACGAGCTTGCCGTCGACGGTGACCTCGTAGCGCGCGCGATCGATGCGGACATCACCTGCCTCGAGGACGTCGGGGGCGTTCAGGTCCGAACGCATGCGCCGGAGGACGACGCGGATGCGAGCGAGAAGCTCGCTGGTCCCGATCGGTTTGGTCAGGTAGTCATCCGCACCGACGTCGAGGGCAGCGACCTTGTCACCTTCGTCGCCGCGCACCGACAGCGCGATCATCGGGAGCTCTCGCGATGCGTCGCGCACGCGCACCATCGGCGCCAGGCGCTCTCCGTCCGGGCGGTCGAGATCGAGGACCAGGAGGAGCGGGCGCGTGCGGGCGACCAGGAGGTCGAGGCGCTGTGTCGCATCCGCCTCGGCGACGGTATAGCCATGGGCAGCGAGGACCTGCCCGAGCGAGCGGCGCAGCGCGATGTCGCCACTAACGACGAGCACGGGATGTCCCTGCACCTGTTGGTGATAGCGGGTCTCGCATCAAGATCGCGTTTATCTGGCGTCAACTCGATAGGTGGATAGGCGGCGAGGCGCGACGTGCGGAGACTTGACGTCACCTAGACACCACCTTGACGCGAGAAGCCTTCTAGTGAGGACCATGCGTAGCTCCATCGAAGCGCAATCTCCCGAGCCCACACGAGTCGACCGCGTGGTGGTCATCGTCGTGGGCGCGCTGTTCGTATTCCACTGCTTTCGCGTGCTGTTGCCCGCGCTGCTCGCCGGCGAACAGGTCGGGGCGAGCGTCGCCACCGCCGGCGCGTTGCTTGTCTGCCTCGCGCTGGCCGTGCTGCCCGCGCTGGTGAGCCGCCGGCGAGGACACGACCTCGGCGACCTGTGATGCTGGCGCCCGCGGCGCTCGACGTCGAGCGCAAGCGGGAGCGCCACGGCCCGTGACGATCAGCGGCGGCGGCGCGAACGCTGCGGCGGGGTCGGCTCCGGGTATCCGTAGGCCTCGCACAGCGCATTCGCGACGCCCACCATGCGCTGTCGCACTGCCGCATCGTGGTTGGCGGGGTCGACGACGAGCAGATCGATCATCGAGCGATCGCGCTGCATCTCCACGTGGCAGGCCGCTTCGAGCGTGCCATCGCGACGCTCGAGAACGAGCAGGTGACCGTGCGAGAGATAGGTCGCGATCGTGTGTGCGGCCGTCGACAAGAGGCGGCTGAGCTCCGCGATATCGAGCAGGCTGGCGTTGCGGATGCGGTTATCGAGCGCGAGAGTTGTCATCGAGAGGGTTCCTGCGCGACCTGGCGCGCGGGAGACACCTTGCGGGTTCCTCGCGCAAGAGGCCGACAGCTCCGCGTCATGTTCAGGTCAAGCCGTGACCCCAGGACGATCGCCCGCGGGATGCGCGATGCGCGCGGACTCGCGAGCAGGATGCCGAGCGCCGTCCACACGAGCAGACCTCCGGTGACGTCCCCGAGGGTGTCGGCATAGACGACGCGCGGCAGCAGCATCAGCAGCAGCACGAGGTGGGCGAACCGCTGCTCGATCGCGCGCGCGCCGAGCCCCGCATCCGCGATGTGGCGAGGCAGCCGCACGCTACAGCTTCAGCAGCATCGCGAACGACAGGCGCGGCTCGCTCTTGACGAGGTCGGGTGCCCAGTCAGGGTTGCCGTCATTGTCGGCATCGATCACCGAGCCAGGAGCGCCCTGATTGCCCCCGGGCGGCGTGATGCCACCCGGCCCCGAGAAGTAGGGGATGCTCGCGTGGCGATAGTTGAACTCGGCGCGAAACGTGATGTACGGCCGCGGCATGTAGTCCAGCGTCACCTGGGTGTCCCACGCCTTGAACGGATCACCCGGGTTGTACGTGTAGAACGGCGCTGCGCCGGAGAAGGCCGTCGCGCCGTTGATCGGCGGCACGAGCACGAGGTAGCGGCCCGGGTTGCTGATCGCGCCGCCGCCGACGGTGGCGCCCCACTTGTAGTCACCGAACCACGCGCGCGTGTACGCCATGAAGCCGAGGAAGTACTGCGACGGGCTCGAGGCGTTGCCGCCATAGCAACTGACACCGCCGCCCCACTCGCAGCCGGCGTCGATGGTGAGCGTCGACGCGACGCGGTTGATCACGCCGTTGGGGTTCTCGTACCACTTGATCTGGATGCTGTCGTCGGTGTGGATGCGCTTGCGATCGGGCACGCCGAGCGTGTCGGCACCGTAGTACTGGTTGCCGAGGATCGACAGCCAGCTCGTCGGGCGCCACAGGATCTGGCCGCCGAAGCCCGGCTGCTCGTTGTACCGGCCGTACGCCTGCCAGCCGTTGACGAGCCAGGGCTCGATCTTCAGCTTCTTCGTCGGGAACCACTGGATGCGCATCCCGTTGAAGAACCACGGCGTGTTCGACGACACGTACGACGGCTGATACGTCCAGTTGTCGAAGTTGTAGTAGCTCCAGAGGCCGACGTACGACATGAAGATGCCGGCCTGGATGTTGATGACGCCGAGCTTGTTGATGCGGTACCCGGCGTAGCCCTCGGAGATGTAGCGATACGCATCGTCGAGGTTCCACTGCCCGCGCTCCGGCGTCGGATCGTTGCGCGGGGTGGTCTGCGAGTACATCCCGAACTGGGTCATGAGGCGTCCGTGCACGTCCTTGTGGTTGAAGTCGCCGCCGATGCCGATCTGCGTGACCTGGTTCTCGCCGTGGCGGAACACCTCGCTCGAGCCACCGATGGTGTCGTCCTTGGGGCGGTTGAACGAGTAGTGCATGACGGTGTCGAGGCGAAACTCGCCGGTGAACGGCCCCCACTGGAGCGGGCTGTCGGGCGTGCGCGGGTTGCCGGTCAGCCACGTCCAATCGGCCCACCCGAACGGATCCGTCGAGCTGGCACGGCGTTCATTCGGATCTGCACGGAATAGCGAACCCTTCGCGATCGGCGGAGGCTCGGGCTCGGTCTGGGACGGGGGCGTCGTGCCAGGAGCCATCACGGGCGTAGGCGGGGCAATCGTCGGGGCGATCGTCGGGGCCGGCGATGGATCCGGTTGCGGCTGCGGTTGCGGTTGCGGGGCCGTGTCGCTCGGGGGCGGCGTCGGCATGGGCTCCGGCTGCGCGAACGCGAGGCTAGGGACAAGCGTGGTGATCGAAGCGATGAGAGTACGGCGCATGGGGAGCCTCCTCGTAACGCTCCCGTCGTCAAGCCCGCGTCAACCCCGCGCCCAGTTGATGTCAAAAGGCGCATCCGTCTTGATGCGGTCTTTGCGCCTTTCGTTCGGGCTGCATGTACCGTCACTCCATGAGGGTTGCGCACGCGGTGTTGCTGTTGGTCGTTGCCACGGGTATCGCGCGTGGCGAGAGCGAGGGGGAACGCGAGAGCGAGCCCACGACGAACATCACGGTCAGCGGCTACTTCGAGACCTACTACCAGCTGAACTTCCGGTTTCCGTCGAATCGGATCACCAACCTGCGCGGCTTCGACAACCGCGACCTCACGTTCACGATCGAGAACGCCGCGCTCGACGTGAAGGGCGAGCGCGGGCCGCTGGCGGCGCGCGTGATCCTGCAGATCGGCGCGACCCCGTCGACGTACTACCTCGCCGAGCCGGTGTGGCCCGGCACTGCGAGCGTCAACGCGTCAGGACCCGAGCTGTGGAAGTATCTCCAGCAAGCCACCTTCGGCTACACCACCAACGGCAAGATCGTCATCGAGGCGGGCTTGTTTCCGTCGCCGATCGGGCCGGAGGTCTTCGCGATCAAGGACAACTGGAACTGGTCGCGCTCGGATCTCTTCTTCGGCTTGCCCTTCTATCACACGGGGACGCGCGTCTCGGTGCCGCTCGGTGGCGGTTGGGTCGGCACGCTGCACGCGTACAACGGCTGGAACAGCGTCGTCGACAATAACGACTACCCGAGCGTCGCTGCCTCCGCGTTCTATACCGGGGACAAGCTGCAGGGGCAGCTCTTGTACTTCGGCGGTGTCGAGCGGCCGACGGGCTCGCCCGAGGGCCAGCCCTGGCGCAACCTGTTCGACGCGTACGCGACGCTCGCCGTCACCGACGAGCTCAGCGTGCTCGGGCACGTGGACGGCGGCTTCGAGCGCAACAACGTCGGCACCAGCGCCTGGCTCGCCGGCGCGCTCTACGCGAAGTACGCGCTCACCCCGGCGCTGTATCTCGCGGCGCGCGGCGACTTCTTCCGCGAGTGGGTGCCGAGCGAGGGCGCCACGACCGCCGGTGCGTTGTTCTGGCCGAGCGACTGGATTGCGTCCGGGACAGGGACGGTCGCGTGGCAACCGGCCCATGGCCTGTCGGTGCGGCTCGAATACCGGCACGACGCCGCGCAGGATGATTCGTTCTTCGGCGGCGACGTCGTCGGTGATGGCGTGCTCGTGCCCTACGTGTTCAATCGCACCGCGCAGGATACGCTCACGCTCGGCGCGACCGGCTGGTTCTGAGCGCCGCCAGAATGCGGGACACGGGCGCCCACGCTCGGGTCAGGCTGGAGGATCGGCGTGGGGCGAATTGACGGCGGGTTGGCGCGCCCTTGACGCGGTCTTGACGGGCCCGGTTGTAGCAAGTGGGAACCTTGATGGACGCCGTCTACGTGCTCGTCACGCTCGTCCTCCTCTACCTGACCTTCTGGCTGATCCGGCTGTTCAGCCGGATGTAAGGGAGCGCCGATGTCCGCCCTGTTCATCCTCGCAGGCGTGCTGGCAATTGGCCTCACGCTCTACCTGTTCGTCGCGTTGTTCTATCCGGAGAAGCTGCAATGAGCACCGCCGGCATCGTGCAGATCGTGCTGTTCTGGCTCGTGCTCGTCGCCGTGGCCGTGCCCCTCGGCGCGTACATGGCGCGGGTCTACGACGGCAAGGCGCGGATCGCGCAGAAGATCCTCGGGCCGCTCGAGCGGCTCCTGTACCGCATGTTCGGCGTGAAGCCGGAGAGCGAGCAGAGCTGGCAGCGGTACGCCGTGTGCCTGCTCGTGTTCAACGTGCTCGGCCTGTTGCTGGTGTACGCGCTCCAGCGCCTGCAGACCGTGCTCCCCGGTAATCCCAACGACCTGGCCGCCGTCGACCCGCGCGTCGCGTGGAACACCGCCGTCAGCTTCGCGAGCAACACCAACTGGCAGGCGTATGGCGGCGAGTCGACGATGAGTCACACCGTCCAGGCGATCGCGCTGGGCGTGCAAAACTTCGTGTCGGCGGCGACGGGCATGGCCGTCCTCGCCGCGCTGATCCGCGGCTTCCGGCGTCGCCAGTCCGAGGAGGTCGGCAACTTCTGGGTCGACCTCACGCGCGGGACGGTCTACATCCTGTTGCCGCTGTCGCTCGTGCTGTCGGTGTTCCTCGTCTCGCAGGGCGTTCCGCAGACGATGGACGGCCACGCCTCCACGCAGCTCCTCGAAGCGACCACCCAGACCGTCGACAACGTCACGACGCCGGTCACCCAGCAGGACATCGCAGTCGGTCCCGTCGCGTCGCAGGTCGCGATCAAGCAGCTCGGCACCAACGGCGGCGGCTTCTACAACGTGAACTCGGCGCATCCGCTCGAGAACCCGACGCCGCTGTCGAACTTCTTCCAGTGCCTGGCGATCCTCCTGATCCCCGCGGCGCTGTGCTTCACGTTCGGCAAGATGATCCAGTCGCGGCGGCATGCGTGGACGCTGCTGATCTCGATGACGCTCCTCGTCGCCCCGTTCCTCGTGCTCGCCGAGTGGGCGGAGTCGCAGCCGAACGCGGCGCTCGTCGATCTGCCCGTCGAGCAGCACGGCAACATGGAGGGCAAGGAGGTTCGCTACGGCATCAGCGCGTCGGCGCTGTGGGCCACCGCGACGACCGCCGCGTCGAACGGCTCGGTCAACTCGATGCACGACAGCTACTCGCCGCTCGGCGGCATGGCCCCCATGGTGCTCATGCAGCTCGGCGAGGTCGCGTTCGGTGGCGTCGGCTCCGGGCTCTATGGCCTCCTGATGTTCGCGATCGTTGCGGTGTTCATCTCCGGCCTCATGGTCGGGCGAACACCGGAGTTCCTCGGCAAGAAGATCGAGGCCTACGAGATGAAGATGGCCACGCTGGCCATTCTCGTGCCCTGTCTCGCCGTGCTCGCGGGCACCGCGCTCGCGTGCTTGTCGGGTGAGACGAAGGGCGTGCTCAACAATCCGGGCCCGCACGGCTTCTCCGAGATCCTCTACGCGTTCTCGTCGATGGGTAACAACAACGGCTCCGCGTTTGCGGGCCTCACCGCGAGCAAGACGTTCTACGCGACCGCGGGTGGCATCTGCATGTTCGTCGCCCGCTACTGGATCATCGTGCCGGTCCTCGCGATCGCCGGCTCGCTGGCCCGCAAGAAGATCGTCCCGCCGTCCGCGGGCACGCTGCCCACCGATGGGCCGCTCTTCGTGGTGCTCCTGGTCGGCACCGTACTCCTGGTCGGTGCGCTGACGTTCGTGCCCGCGCTCGCGCTGGGGCCGATCGCCGAGCACCTGCAGATCGCATTGGGAGGTGCGCGATGAGCGCCGCCGCCGCTGAAGATAAGGGCCCGCGCCGCGACAAGGCCGCGGCCGCCCGTCCACTGTTCGATCCGCCGATCGTCAAGCGCGCCATCGTGGAGTCGTTCGGCAAGCTCGATCCGCGCCGGATGATCAAGAACCCGGTGATGTTCGTCGTCGAGGTCGGCAGCGTGTTCACCACGCTGTTGTTCCTCCACGCCCTGCTCACGGGTGAGGGTGATGCGTCGCCGGGCTTCATCGGCGCGGTGTCCGTCTGGCTGTGGTTCACCGTGCTGTTCGCCAACTTCGCCGAGGCGATGGCCGAGGGCCGCGGCAAGGCCCAGGCCGACAGCCTGCGCAAGGCGCGCCGCGCCGTGATGGCGTACAAGCTCGCCGAGCCGCACCACGGGGCGAAGACCACCGAGGTGGCGTCGTCCGAGCTCGTCCCGGGCGATCACGTGCTGGTCTCGGCGGGGCAGACGATTCCGTCCGACGGCGAGATCGTGGTCGGGGTGGCGTCGGTCGACGAGAGTGCGATCACCGGTGAGAGCGCGCCCGTCATCCGCGAGAGCGGTGGCGATCGCAGCGCGGTCACCGGTGGCACGCGCGTGCTCTCGGACTGGCTGGTCATTCGCATCACCACCGCACCGGGGCAGACGTTCCTCGATCGCATGATCTCGATGGTCGAAGGCGCGAAGCGCAAGAAGACACCCAACGAGATCGCGCTCGACATCCTGCTGGCCGGCCTGACCATCATCTTCCTCCTCGTCACCGTGACGCTCTTGCCGATGTCGCGGTTCGCCGTCCAGGCGACCGGGCAGGGTGTGCCGGTCACGCTGACCGTGCTGGTCGCGCTGCTCGTGTGCCTGATCCCGACGACGATCGGTGGCTTGTTGTCGGCCATCGGCATCGCCGGCATGGATCGGATGATCCAGGCCAACGGGATCGCGACGTCAGGCCGAGCCGTCGAAGCGGCCGGCGACGTCGACACGCTGCTCCTCGACAAGACCGGCACGATCACGCACGGCAACCGACAGGCGACGCAGTTCCTGCCGGCGAAGGGCGTCACCGAGGCCGAGCTCGCCGAGGCGGCCACGCTGGCCTCGCTCGCCGACGACACGCCCGAGGGCAAGAGCATCGTCGCGCTCGGCGCCGCGGTCCTCGGCCGCGCGGTGACCATGCCCGAGGGCGCCAAGCCGGTCGCGTTCACGGCGCAGACGCGGATGAGTGGCATCGATCTCAACGGTCATCCGCATCGCGACGTGCGCACGATCCGCAAGGGCGCCGGCGATGCGATCACGCGTCACGTGGCGACCCTCGGTGGCCAGCTCCCGGCGGAGGTGAAGGCGCAAGTCGACGCGGTGGCCAAGAAGGGGGCGACGCCGCTCGTCGTGGCCTCGGATTCCCGCGTGCTCGGCGTCGTCCAGCTCGCCGACATCGTGAAGACCGGCATTCGCGAGCGGTTCGCCGAGATGCGCGCGCTCGGGATCAAGACGGTGATGATCACCGGCGACAACCCGCTGACCGCCGCGGCGATCGCGGCCGAGGCCGGCGTCGACGACTTCCTGGCCGAAGCCACGCCCGAGGCGAAGCTCGCGATGATCCGCGACTACCAGGACAAGGGCCACCTCGTCGCGATGACCGGCGACGGCACCAACGACGCCCCCGCGCTCGCGCAGGCCGATGTCGCGGTGGCGATGAACAGCGGCACGCAGGCCGCCAAAGAGGCCGGCAACATGGTCGACCTCGACTCCAATCCGACCAAGCTGCTCGAGGTGGTCACCGTCGGCAAGCAGATGCTGATGACGCGCGGGGCGCTGACCACGTTCTCGATCGCCAACGACGTCTCGAAGTACTTCGCGATCATCCCCGCGGCCTTCGTCGGGACGTATCCGCAGCTCGAGGCACTGAACATCATGGGGCTGCACTCGCCGACGAGCGCGGTGCTGTCGGCGGTGATCTTCAACGCGCTGATCATCATCGGCCTGATCCCGGTCGCGCTCCGCGGTCTCGCGGTCCGCGCGGCGCCCGCCGCCGCGACGCTGCGCCGAAATCTCCTCGTCTTCGGCCTGGGTGGCCTCCTGTTGCCGTTCCCGTTCATCAAGCTGATCGACTGGCTCATCACCACCACGGGGCTCGTGTCATGAAGCAAGACATCCTCGCGTCTCTGCGCGCCGCGATCGTGGGCCTCCTGGCCTTCACCGTGCTCACCGGCGTTGTCTATCCGGCGGTCGTCTACGGCATCGGCCAGGTCGCGTTCGCGCGCGAGGCCAACGGCGACCCGAACCTCGTCGGGCAGGCGTTCACCAACCCCGCGTACTTCTGGGGACGGCCCTCCGCGATCGGCCCGTTCCCCTACAACGCGATGACCTCGTCGGGGACGAACCAGGGCATGGGCGGAGCGAACGCTTCGCAGCCGCTCAACCCGGCCTTGCGCGATGCGGTCGCGGAGCGGGTGAAGACGCTGCAAGCGGCCGACCCGGGCAACGCCAGCCCGATCCCGGCGGATCTGGTGACGTCCTCGGCGTCGGGCCTCGATCCGCACATCTCGCCCGAGGCGGCGTACTACCAGGCGGGCCGCGTCGCACGCTTGCGCGGCATGGACGTCGAGGAGGTGCGCGCCTTGGTCGCGCAACACACCGAGGGCAGGACGTTCGGGGTGCTCGGCGAGCCGCGCGTCAACGTCGTGGCCATCAACCGGGCCCTCGATGCGAGAAAGCTGGCCACGCGGTAGAGTGCGCCAGCGTGGAGCGCGATGACGATCATCGGCCGGATCCGGACCAGCTGCGGGCCCGGGTCAAGGCGGACGAGGCGCGCGAGACTCGCGCGCGGCTGAAGATCTTCTTCGGTGCGTCGCCGGGTGTCGGCAAGACCTACTCGATGCTGGAGGCCGCGCGCCGTGCCAAGGCCGACGGCACGGATCTCGTGATCGGCGTCGTCGAGACCCACGGGCGTGCGGAGACCGCCGAGCTGCTGATCGGGCTCGAGGTAATTCCCCGCAAGGTCAGCGAGCATCGCGGGGTCGCGCTGAGCGAGCTCGACCTCGAGGCCGCCCTCGCGCGCAAGCCGGAACTGATCCTCGTCGACGAGCTCGCGCACACGAACGCGCCCGGCAGCCGGCACGTGAAGCGCTGGCAGGACGTGCTCGAGCTGCTCGACGCGGGCATCGATGTGTGGACGACGCTCAACGTCCAGCACGTCGAGAGCCTCGGTGATGTTGTCCAGCAGATCACCGGCGTCAAGGTGCGCGAGACGGTCCCCGATGCGGTCCTCGAGCGGGCGGACGAGATCGAGCTCGTCGACCTGTCGCCCGAAGAGCTGCTCGAGCGCCTTGCCGAGGGCAAGGTCTACGTGCCCGAGCAGGCGGCACGGGCGACGAGTCACTTCTTCTCGCGCGGCAATCTGCTCTCGCTGCGCGAGCTCGCCTTGCGCCGCACCGCCGAGCGTGTCGACGCGGACGTGCTCGCGTATCGCCGCGAGCACGGCATCGAGACCACGTGGCCGACGCGCGACCGCATCCTCGTGTGCGTCGGGCCAAGCCCGGGCTCGGAGCGCTTGATCCGCGCGACCAAGCGAATGGCCGAGGGGCTGCACGCGCCGTGGTCCGCGGTGCATGTCGAGCAGATCGGTGCCGCGCCGCTCGGCGACAAGGACCGCGAGCGCCTCGAGGCCCACCTGCGGTTGGTCGAGGTCCTCGGCGGCGACGTGGTCCGCCTGCATGGTAAGAGCGTGGCCGACTCGCTGCTCGACTACTCGCGGGCGCACAACGTCACCCGCATCGTGGCCGGCAAGCCCACGCACGGGCGCTGGCGCGATCGGCTGCGCGGGAGCCTGCTCGACACCCTGATCCGCGGCTCGGGGCCGATCGAGGTCCTGATGATCGCACCGATCGACGCCGAGGCCCAACCGCGGCCGGAGCCGGTGCGGGCCGAGCGGCCGCCGACGAGTGCCTTCGTGTGGGCCACCGCCGGCATCGCGCTGGTGACCGTGATCGGCCTCGCCTCGTTCGCGTACGTGACGGTCGCCGATATCACGATGCTGTATCTGATCGCGATCATGCTCGCCTCGCTCGCGGGGCGCGGTCCGGCGTTGCTTGCATCGTCGCTCGCCGTCGCGGCGTTCGACTTCTGCTTCATTCATCCTCGGTTCACGTTCGCCGTGCAGGATATCCGGCACCTGCTCACGTTCTTCGTGATGTTCGGTTCCGGTCTGGCGATCAGCACCCTCACGGTGCGCATGCGGCGGCAGGAGCGCGGCGCCATCGAACGCGAACAACGCACGCGCACGCTGCTGGCGTTCACGCGCGAGGTGACAACGGCCAACACCGTCGCCGACGTTGCGGCGGTGACCACTCAGCACCTCGAGGAAGCCCTCGACGTCGCAGCGTCGGTGCTGGTGCCGGATCCCGATGAAGGCCTGGTCGCGGCGGCGGGGCTGATGCCGCTGGCGACGCAAGAAGCGAGCGTCGCGCGCTGGGTCTTCGACCATGGCCAGAGCGCGGGCCACGGGACGGACACGTTGCCCGGCGCGCGCGCCCTCTGCATCCCGCTGACCGACAACGACACCACGGTCGGTGTGCTCGCGATCCAGCAGCGTCCCGGCACGCCGACACGCCTCGGCGTCGATCAGCGTCACCTCATCGATGCGATCGCACGCCAGGCCTCTCTCGCCATGACGCGCGTGCTGTTCGCGGGGCAGGCGCGCGAGGCTGCGCTGCGCGCGAAGACCGAGGAGCTGCGCAGCTCGCTGCTGTCGGCCGTGAGTCACGACCTGCGCACGCCGCTCGCCGTGATCACGGGCGCGGCGACCACGCTGCGCGACGATGGAGATCGCCTCACCGCGGCCGCGCGCCTCGAGCTGCTGTCGACGATCGTCGACGACGCGCGGCGGCTCGAGCGCGTGCTGACCAACCTCCTGCAGCTGACGCGCGTCGAGACCGGGTTCGAGCCCGCGCGCGAGTGGGTGCCCGCAGACGAGCTGGTCGGTGCTGCGTTGACCCGGATGGAGACCGCGCTCGAGGATAGGCGCGTCGACCTCGACGTCGAAGATGAGCTGTTGCTATCGATCGATCCGGTTCTGTTCGAGCAGGTGCTGATCAATCTGCTCGAGAATGCACTCAAGCACGGCGCGCCCCCGTTCGGGATCTCGGTGCATCGCGTGCATGATCGGGTGGAGCTCATCGTAGAGGATCATGGTGGTGGGCTGCCGGCGGATCCGTCGCGCCTGTTCGAGAAGTGGGAGCGCGCGTCGACGGCACCCGGCGTTGGCCTCGGACTCGCCGTCGTGCGCGCGGTGGTCGTCGCGCACGGCGGCACCGTCGATGCGATGAACCGGCCGGGCGGTGGCGCTCGGTTCGTCATCTCGCTCCCTGCGCCCATTCCTCCGCCCGTGTTCGCGCGGCCCCCGGCCGCAGAGGCTCGCCCATGAATGCCACTGTGCTCATCATCGAGGACGATCCACATGTCCGCCGATTTCTGCGCGCCGCGCTTGCCGGGCATGGCCACACGGTTGCGGAGGCCACCACGGTCGCCGAGGGGCTTGCCGAGCTCGAGCGCGAGAAGCCCGCCGTGGTGCTCCTCGACCTCGGGCTCCCCGACGGCGACGGGCTGGCGGTGTTGCGCGCTCTACGTCCAGACTCGCGCGTGCCGGTGATCGTGCTGTCGGCGCGCGGGCAGGAGGGCGACAAGGTCGCTGCACTCGACGCGGGGGCGGACGACTACCTGACCAAGCCGTTCGGTGCAGGCGAGCTGCTGGCCCGGATCCGCGTCGCGCTCCGCCATGCGATGGCGTCGGGGATGAGTGCCATCCCGGATGTTCTCACGATCGGACCGATTCACATCGACCAACCGCGCCACGAGGTGACGGTCGACGGTGCCGTTGTTCACCTGACGCCGATCGAGTTCAAGATCCTGGTCGAGCTCGCCAAGCAGCCGGGGCGCGTGATCACGCACAAGCAGCTCGTGAAGGCGGTGTGGGGCACAGGGCCGGTAGACCAGAGCCACACGTTGCGCGTGCACGTCGCGGCGTTGCGCAAGAAGATCGAACGCGACCCGGCCCGTCCGCAGTGGCTCGCGACCGAAGCCGGTGTCGGGTACCGCCTGCGCGACGACGGCTGAGACGTTGACCTGGCGCCACTAGCGGCCGGCGAGCAGGAACACCCTCAAGAGGATGCCCACGAGCGCTGCTGCGGGGCCGATCCGTGCGAGCCTCGCTCGGTGAAGGTCTTTTGGCAGGATGGCAAAACCGGTGTCCATGCGGACGACGCCACCGAGATGACGCGCACGCAAGCGCTCGACAGGTGGGCTGACCTCCGCGGGAAGCACGGCAACTTCTTCGGCCTCATCGACGACCAGGACCGCGTCCTGCAGTTCTACTTCGACGAGAGCATTCCCGACGATGTCGATGACGCAAGCCATCTGCGCATCGTCCGCGCCGAGATTCCCGTGCCGGCGCGCAAGGGCTCGCTGGGCATGCAGGTGACGATCGCGGAGGCGCGGGAGCTGATCGATCGCTGCTTTGGCAGCGGCGCAGATCCCGAAGCGTTCTCGCAGTTCACCTTCGAAGCGTGGTGAGGTGCGAAATGGCGTAGCTACTGGCTGCGCGAGGACGGGTGATGCAGCTGTGCGCGCGGGATGCGGCCTGCGCGCTTGCGGCGGAAGTTGTGCTTGGCAAGGCCGCTCAAGCCGCCGAGCGCGAGGACGACCATCAAGAGGCTGATCGAGGCGCCTCCGTCGAGGGCGCCGCCATGGATGAACGCGGCGATCACGACCGGCAAACACGCGAGCCCGATGACGACGTAGATGGCGCGCTCTTCGCGTTCGATCTCGTCTGGTTCGTGGCTCATGTTCCCTGGATACCCCTCGTGCGCGTCAAGGAGCTATCAAGGCGGCATCAGGATCACAGCTCGATTTGGAGGCCGAGCTCGACGACGCGATTGGGCGGTAGGTTGAAGAACGCACTGGGCGCCCGCGCATTGCGTGCGAGAAACGCGAACAGCATCTTCCGCCAGCGTGCGAGCTTTACCTTGCCACTGGTGAGCAGCGTCTGGCGACCGAGGTAGTACGTGGTCGTCATCGGCGTGGCGTCGATGCCGTCCTTGGCGCACGCCGCGAGCAGGCGAGGCACGTCGGGCGTTTGCATGAAGCCGACCGTGGCGACCACGCGGAAGAAGCCGTGGCCGAGGGGCGTCACCGCGAGCCGCTTCTCGGTCTCGACCCACGGGACGTTCGCAGTGTGAATCGAGAACAGCACCACCTGCGGGTGCAGCACCTGGTTGTGCTTGAGGTGGTGCATCAGCACGTTCGGGATGCCATTCATCGTCGACGACATGAACACCGCGGTGCCCTTCACGCGGGGCGGCGGGCTCGCCCCGATGTCGGCGAGGAACATATCCTCGGGGACGTTGCCGCTGTCGACCACCGCGGATAGCTCGATCCGGCCGCGCCACCATGTGGTCATCACCACGAACACGGCGACGCCGATGGCGAGGGGGAACCACCCCCCATCGAGGATCTTGGCGGCGTTGGCGCTGAAGAACGCGAGGTCGATGGCGAGGAACGGAATCAGGAGCGCGAGTGCCTTGGACTGCGACCAGCCCCAGCGCTTCCGACACACCACGTAGTAGAGGTACGTCGTGATGCCCATCGTCCCGGTGACGGCAATGCCGTAGGCCGACGCGAGGCCCGAGCTGGAGCGGAACTGCAGCACGAGCGCGATGCAGCCGAGCATGAGCATCCAGTTCATTTCCGGGATGTAGATCTGGCCCTCGGTGTGCGCCGACGTATGGACGACCGACATGCGCGGCCAGAACCCGAGCTGCATCGCCTGCCGGGTGAGCGAGAACACGCCCGAGATCAGTGCCTGCGACGCGATGATCGCAGCCATCGTTGCGAGCACCAACATCGGGATCATCAGCGGCCCCTCGACCATCGCGTAGAACGGGTTCGAGACCGAGCCGGCCGGGCGGGTCATGAGCAGCGCACCCTGACCGAAATAGTTGAGCACGAGGCCAGGGAGGGCGACCGCGAACCACGCGAGGCGAATCGGCGTGCGGCCGAAGTGGCCCATGTCGGCGTACAGCGCCTCGCCGCCCGTGACGACGAGGAACACGAGGCCGACGAGCAGGAAGCCATGCACCCCGTTCGACGCGAGGAACGAGATACCGTGACGCGGATCGAGCGCCTCGAGCACGCGGGGCTCCACCAGGAGCCAGCGCACGCCGAACGCGCCGATCGCGATGAACCACAACAGCATCACCGGGCCGAACGCGACGCCGATCTTGCCGGTGCCGTGACGTTGGACGAGGAATAGGGCGATGATGATCGCAATCGTGATCGGGACGACAAGATAGGTGAGCGCGGGACTGTGTTCGGAGAGCCCCTCCATCGCGCCGAGGATCGAAATCGCGGGGGTGATCACACCGTCGCCGAACAACAGGCCCGCACCGAACAGGCCGAGCAAGATCGCGATCGAGAGCCCGCGCTTGGTGCGCGAGCCCGTCCCCTCGACGAGGGCGGAGAGCGCGAGGATGCCACCTTCGCCCTTGTTGTCGGCGCGGAGCACATACGTGACGTACTTGAGGCAGACCACCAGGAACAGCGCCCACAGCATCAGCGACAGGACGCCGAGGACGTTGCCGGCGAGTGTCTCGGGCGTCGACACGATGGCATGCGGCGATGATGGGAACGCGAGGCACTCCTTCATCGCATACAGCGGAGATGTGCCGATGTCGCCGTAGACGACTCCGAGCGCCCCGAGGGAGGTCAGCGCGAGAGCGCGGCGACCGGTGAGCGTCACATGATCGAGTGCTGCCATCAGCGCCCAGCGGGCTTCCTCAACCAGCTACCACCGTTCGGAGGGACCTGCGTGCCCCTCGTGTCAAGAATCTGTTAAGGTGAATGATTTAGGGTCGTTATAGCTCGATCTGAACCCCGAGCTCGGCGACGCGGTTCGGCGGAAGATGGAAGAAGGCGGTGGGTGGCCGCGCATTGCGCGCGAGGAACGTGAACAGGAGCTTGCGCCAGCGCGCGAGCTTGGTCGTGCCCGTGGTGAGCAACGTCTGCCGCCCGAGGTAATACGTCGTGGTCATCGGCGAGGTGACGATGCCGCGCGGCGCGGTCATCGAGAGTAGCCTGGGCACGTCGGGCGTCTGCATGAAGCCTACGGTCGCGGTGACGCGATAGAAGCCGTGGCCAAGCTCGCGCACGATCAGCTTCTTCGGAATATCGACGTACGGCACCGGCGCGGTCTGCAGGGAGAACAGCACCACCTGCTCGTGCAGCACCGGGTTGTGCTTCATGTGATGGACGAGCACGTTGGGGATGCCCTGCGGCGCCGATGACATGAACACCGCGGTGCCACGGACGCGCGGCGGCGGATGGGCGGCGATGTCGGTGAAGAACAGATCTTCGGGAAGCGAGCCTTCGCCGAGAGCCTTGGCAAGCTCGTGGCGGCCACGCGACCACGTGGTCATCACGGCGAACACGGCCATGCCGATGACGAGCGGGATCCAACCACCATCGGCGATCTTCGCGGCGTTTGCGGTGAAGAACGCGAGATCGATGACGAGGAACGGGATCGTGAACGACAGCGCGCGCGGTAGCGAATAGTGCCAGCGACGGCGACACACGAGGAAGAACAGATACGTCGTGATCGCCATCGTGCCGGTCACTGCGATGCCGTAGGCCGCCGCGAGGCCGGAGCTCGACTTGAACTGCAGCACCAGGATGATGCAGCTTGCCATCAGCAGCCAGTTCATCTCCGGGATGAAGATCTGCCCCTCGTTACTCGCCGACGTGTGCACGACGGTCACGCGCGGCCAGAACCCCAGCTGCATCGCCTGGCGGGTGAGCGAGAACACGCCGGAGATGAGCGCCTGCGAGGCGATGATCGCGGCCAGCGTCGCGAGCACGAGCATCGGAATCTGCAAAGGGCCCTCCACCAGGCCGTAGAACGGATTCGTGATGCTGCCCGGCTCGCTGGTCAGAAATAGCGCCGCCTGGCCGAAGTAGTTGAGGATGAGCCCCGGCAGCCCCGCCGCGAACCACGCGATCCGGATCGGGCGCTTGCCGAAGTGGCCCATGTCCGCGTACAGCGCCTCCCCGCCGGTGACGACGAGGAACACGAGCCCGAGGAGCAGATACCCGTGGATGCCATGCGTGAACAAGAACGTCACGCCGTACGCGGGGTTGATCGCGCGCAACACACTGGGCTCGACGAAGATCCAGCGCAAGCCGATGAGGCCGATCGCGATGAACCACACCAGCATTACCGGGCCGAACGCGACGCCGCTCGTGCCGGGGCCGTGCCGTTGCACGAGGAACAGGCCCACGATGATCGCCACGGTGATGGGGACGACGAGGTGTGCGAGTCGCGGGCTGTGCTCGGAAAGCCCTTCCATCGCACCGAGGATCGAGATCGCAGGCGTGATCGCACCGTCGCCGAACAGGAGGCCCGCGCCGAACAAGCCGAGCAGCAGCGGCAGCGCGAGTCCGCGCGCGCGCCCACCGGTACCGAGGACGAGCGCCGCGAGCGCGAGGATGCCGCCCTCGCCCTTGTTGTCCGCGCGCAGCACGAACACCAGGTACTTGATGGTGACCACCAAGATCAGCGCCCACAACATGAGCGAGGTGACACCGAGGACGTTGTGCTCGAGGGTCGCCGCGGTGGAATGGATCGCATGGGGAGATTTTGGAAACGCGAGACATTCCTTCATCGCGTAGAGCGGGCTCGTTCCGATGTCGCCGTAGACGACCCCGAGCGCCCCGAGCGAGGCGAGCGCCAGCGCGCGGCGTCCTTGGGGGGGCGCTGGTAGGTGCTCGAAGGAGTCGTCGGCGGTCGCAACCATCTAGCCAACAGACCACCACCTCTCGTGCCAAGCCTGTCAGGACGCGGCCTTGGCGCCGGCGGCGGCACCCAGCGCACGCTTGAGCGCTTCGATGCTTGCAGGCTTCGCGAGGTGCGTGTGGAATCCGGCTTCCATCGCGCGCGCCACGTCATCTTTGGTTGCGTAGCCGGAGAGCGCGACGAGCGTCGCCGGGCACCAGGCGGGGTCCGCGCGTAGTGTGCGTGCGACGTCGTAGCCATCCATGCCTGGCAACCCGATGTCGCAGATCACGATGTCGGGGTGCATCAGCCGTGCACACTCGATTCCGCTCGGTCCGTCGTACGCGACCGCGACGGTGAGCCCGATGAGCTCGAAGGCGTCACGGAGACTGTCGGCCGCGTCGACATTGTCCTCGATCACGAGCACTCGCTGGCCTGTCACGGGCGCGCGCGCTGGTGCAAGCTGCGGCGGCGCGATCGCGATCACGGGCGCGCGCGGTAGCCGGATCGTGAACGTCGCGCCCGCGTTGATTCCGAGGCTCGTCGCAGTCACCGAACCGCCATGCAGCTCGGCCAGGCCTTTGACCACGGCGAGGCCCAGCCCGAGCCCACCTTTGCTGCGATCGAGGGTGCGATCGGCCTGCGTGAACGGTTGGAACAACCTGGGCATCATTTCCGGGGCGATGCCGGCGCCCGTATCGCACACGGAGAGCAGCGCCGCGTCGGAAGCCTCGTCGACACTCACCGCGACGAGGATGCGTCCGGCACGCGGGGTGAATTTCACCGCGTTCCCCACCAGGTTGTCGACCGCCTGCGCCAGCCGCGTGGGATCTGCGTTGACCCAGACTGGCTCCGGCGTCGTGTGCGTCGCGAGCTCGAGCCCGGTCGCCGCACACAAGGGGCGGTGATCGTCCACGACGCGGAGCATGAGCTCGTTGAGATCGAGGCGTTCCTGAACGAGCTCGATTTTTCCGCGGGTGATCCGCGTCACGTCGAGCAGGTCATCGATCAAGCGCGTGAGGTGACCGACCTGCCGCCCGATCACATCGGCGGCGCGGCGCACGGCCGGGTCGGTCTCCGCCGCTTGTTCGAGGAGAAAGAGGCTATTGCAGATCGGCGCGAGCGGGTTACGCAGCTCGTGCGACAGCATCGCGATGAACTCGCTCTTGTTGCGGTCCGATTCGCGGACGGCTTGCTCTGCCTGCCGCCTCTCCGTGATGTCGACGTCCATGCACACGAAGCCCGTTCGGTTCTCGCCGAGCGGCAACGCGAACGTCGTCGCGAGCACCCACGCCGAGCAGCCGTCGCGCCGGCGCACGTGGAGCTCGTACGGGCCAACCGGCTCGTTCGTGGCCTGCACCTGCTCGAGCGCCTGGCGAAACTCCACCGCCTCCTCGGGGGTGAGGATCAGCCGGTCGAGCGTCTTGCCCAGCGCATCCTCGCGCGTCCAGCCATAGAGGAGCTCCGACGCCCGGTTCCAGTACAGGACGCGGCCTTCCTCGTCGTACCACTGCACCGCGACGTTGGGTGTGGTCTCGAGGTTCGCCCGCAGCTGCGCCTCGCTCGTGCGCAACGCCAGCTCCGCGAGCTTGCGCTCCGTGATGTCACGCATGCTGATCATGCGCGCGTGCGAGCCGCGGTACGTCACGTTCTGACCGCGCGTCTCCGCGTAGATCGAAGTGCCGTCGCTCCCGCGCAGCTCGACCTCGTACGCACCTTGGTAGCGCATCCGGCTCCGCTCCATGATGAGCTGCTTCGAGGCGTCGGTGAGCGGAATGATCTCGAGGCCGTTCTTGCCGATCAGCGCTTCGGGGGGGAGGCCGATGAAGTCACCGAAGGCACGATTCGCGGCGACGATGATTCCGTTGATGTGGATCATGATGCCTTCGGTCGGGAGGTCCGAGAGCGCCTGAAACTGGGACTCGTTCTCCTGCCGGAACGCGTCGGCGCGTCGCCGCTCGGTGATGTCGCGCCCCTCGGGGACGAGCTGCACGACCTTGCCGGTGGCATCGCGGATGGGCGTTATCGTGAAGTCAATGTGGTGCAGGCTGCCCGTGCGCGTCGGATGGGTGACCTCGATCTGGACGCGTTCCCCTTCAGCCGCACGGAGCACGGCCGCACGGCAGAGCGCGCGCATCTCGGAGGAGTGCGACCACCACGGCGTGTCCCAGAACGGGCGATTGGCGACCTCCGGCCAGCTCGCGCCGATGAAGTCCAGCGCTGTTCGATTCGCCTTGAGCAGCAAGCCGTCGACGGACAGCAACCCGAAGAAGCTGAACGAGGAGTCGAACATCTCGAGCAGCCCGGCGTCGGGAACGTGCGACGTGATCAGCGCGCCGACCTCGCGACCGTCAGCATCACGCAGCGGACTCGATTCGTACGAAACTCCAGCGCGCATTCCATGCCGCAGCGGGCGGCCGAATGCGTCGGGATGGTCGTCGATCGCGATCGCGCGGAACGCGTCGTTGTAGAGCAGGCACTCGTCGGGACCCCACACGATGCCCATCGGGACGCCGCTCGCGATGACAAGGTTGAGCGCGACGCGCAGAACGTCCGGCCACCGGTCGCGCGGACCGAGTGGACTCTGCGACCAGTCGCGGTTTCGAATGAGCTCGCCGGTTTCGCCGCCTCCGACAAGCCACTCGTCGTGTGGTGTCGACTGCACTACTCGCTCAGTTTTGCGCGGTCAAGACAACCTGGCGAGCAGCGCGCAGCGGCGCAGCGTGTCGAAGGCGCCCGCCTCCGAGGTTCGCGGACCGCGCGCCTAGATCGGTGCCTCGGCGATCCCGACCGGCACTGCGCGCAGAATCGTCGAGCTCACCCCGTCTTCCACCGGCGGCTGAGCGCGACCTCGGCTCGGTAGTCGGAGAGCATCGTAGCGCGCTGGTCGGGGCTCCAGTGGAGAAGCTTCCCCAAGAGGTCGGCGACTTCCTCGCACACGTCGAGGCCCTGGTCGCGGCCGACGAGGAGCAGCGGCACACGGCGACCGAGCACGTCCTCGAGCGTGCGCGCGAGGTCATGCGTGGCCGCGAACTCGATCTCGGCCCACACGTACGGCAGCTCCTTATCGAGGCGCCTCGCGAGTGCGGGGTCGGCCTTCATCCGCTCGGCGAGCACAGGCGCGCGGCTGCCGTACACGCCACACAGGTGGGTCGCGGTGTCGACGTCGAGGCCCATCGCATCCATCAGCTTCCGACCGACGGCGGCGACACCCTCGAGCGAATCCTGCGTCAGACCTGCGGCGCCGGGAAGCGGGCGCGTCTTCGTGGTGGCCTTGTTCGCCTCGACATCATCACCGAGCTCGTGCAGGAGCTCGAGCGCCTTCACCACGGCCTCGCGCGCCATCCGGCGATACGTCGTGAGCTTGCCACCCGCGATGATCACGAGGCCGTCATTGCGCGAGAACACCTCGTGCTCGCGCGAGATCTCGGACTCGTCGACGTTGGGCGGCGCGGCGATCAACGGCCGCAGGCCCGCCCACGTCGCGATCACGTCGTCGGGGGTGAGGTTCGCGCCCGGGAAGTAGCCATTGCCGCTATCGCAGAGATACTTCACGTCGGTGGCGTCGGCAGCCACCTCGTCCGCGGAGCCCGAGAAATCCGTGTCGGTGGTGCCGAGCACGGTACGTTCGCGCCACGGAATCGCGAACATCACGCGGCCGTCGACGGGCGAGATCAACGTGATCGCGCGGGCCAGCGGCAAGCGCTCGCGCGGTAGCACGACGTGCACGCCCTTGGTGCGGCGGAGCAGCGGGCGCTCCATCGGGATCTCGAATCGGCGCACCATCTCGTCGGTCCATGCCCCAGCGGCGAGCACCACGCAGCGTGCGGTCACCAGAGAGGTCGTCCCGGTGAGCCGGTCCCGCACGTGGACGCCAGTGATCCGGCCCTCCGCACTGCGCTCGAACGCGGTCACCTCGGTGTACGTGTGGCAGTGGGCGCCGAGCGCGACCGCGTCGATCGCGTTCTCCAGCACGAGGCGCGCGTCGTCGGTAGCGCAATCGTAATACTCGAGCACGCCGCGCAACCCCTCGGCACGCAGCTGCGGTTCGAGCGCGAGCGCGGCCTTGCTGCCCCGGAACGTGCGGTGCAGCTTGGGCGCCTGGAACAGCGCGAGCGAGTCGTAGATCCAGAGGCCGATGTTCATCAGCTCCAGCCCCGGCCTCACGCCCTTGTAGATCGGGATCAGGAACGGCAACGGGCGCACGAGGTGTGGCGCGACCTTGGTCTGCACGCGGCGCTCGGAGACGCTCTCGAAGACGAGCGCGATCTCGCCGTGCTCGAGGTAGCGCAGGCCGCCGTGGACGAGCTTGCTCGACTTCGACGACGTACCGGAGGCGTAGTCACTCTTCTCGAACAGCGCGACGCGGAGGCCACGCAGCGCTGCATCACGGGCGATTCCAGCCCCCACGATCCCACCGCCGATCACGACGAGGTCGTAGCTAGGTGCGGTCACCGGCGCACCATATCAAGGCTTGGCGGACACGACGAGGGTCGCGTTCTGAACATCGAAGTACGCGAGGGCTCCGAGCACGCTCGCGAGTCCCGCCACGGTCGCATCCTTGCTGACGTTCACGGTCGGGGGCGCCTTGGTAAGCGCAGCGGCTCCCGCGGCCTTGATCGCGATCAGGGTGTCGTCGGGTGTCGCGCCGAGCGTCAGATTCACTCCGGCCGCGTCGACCTGGGCACCGAGCTTGATCGGTACGACACCGTAGGCATTCCACGTCGGAACGCCGCTGGTGGCCCGTACCGCGAGCTGTAGCGGCACTCCGCCGGCGGCCTTCACGGCGACCGCGACGCGTGCTGCCGGGAGGCCGCCCGCCGCGAACAGGGCGACCGGGCCGGTGGCTTTCGCGAGGCGAGCGGCGAGGTCCTTCTCCTTGATCGGGTCACCGGGGTACGGACCGCCCACGACGGTAATGCCCTTGGCGCCGAGCTTGGCCTTCGGCAGCGTGCCGACCGTGAGCTCGGCGGAATTCACGGAGACGTGCTCGGCTGGCGACGCCGGCTTCACGACCGGCGCCTCGGCGAGCGCGAAGCCCACGCCGGTCATCGTCACCGGCGGCACCGGGATTTCGACAGCGTCGAGCACGGCTTGCCCGCCGGGTTGCGTGGCAGCCCAGCGCCCCACGCGATCGAGGGCAAACCACGGGGCCGAGACGTTGCGCGCATCCGGTACGGCGCTCACGCTCTCGGTGCACGTCTCGCCGAGGAGGCGCCACGGCGTCCGCGTCTCCTTCGCGCGTGCATCGTCGAGCGTGCCGATGAACTTCGATTTCGCCTCGGGCGTGCACCACGCGTTGCACGCCGCCATCGCCTGCTCGATCACGCGGGGATCGAGCCCACCCTCGCTGGCGAGCTTTCCCCAGCCGAGGATCGGTTCCCACGGACCACACGGCGTGCACGCGTCGAGGATCTGCTTCACGCGCTTGGTGTATGGCGCGGTCGCGGCCTTCTCGAGCGCTCCCTTGCAGATCGTCCACGCGTCGAGCGGCGCATCGAGCACCTGCGCATCCTTGGCCGCCGCAGGCGAAGGCGGTGGCGGGGACGCCGCGGGCTTGTCTTTGCACGCGGCCACGACGAGAACACCGACGAGGAACGGCGTCCGCATGACCTAGCTGCGGTCGACTTCGAGGTTGTACTTCTTCACGAGGCGGTGGATGTAGTTGCGATCGATACCGGCCTCGGCCGCGGCGCGCGAGATGTTGCCGCGATGCCGCGCGAGCAGCGCCACGAGGTAGTCGCGCTCGAAGCTCTCGACGAGCGCAGCCTTCGCCTCCTTGAACGGCAGCTCGAGCACGTCGGCGGGTGGCGCGTTCGCGGGGCGGCGGCTCTCGCTGATCGGCGTGATCTCTGCGCCGGCGGTGGGCGCATCGGGCCCGAGCTCCGCGAGCGATGACGCCCCGAGTGACAGCGCGCGCTCGACGACATTGCGCAGTTCGCGCACGTTGCCCGGCCAGTCATGCTTCTCGAGCTGATCGAGCAGCGCGGGGGAGTGGGTGAACCCACCGCGCCCCATGCGCTCCGCGAACCACGCCGCGAGCGCCGGGATGTCGGTCTTGCGCTCGCGCAGCGGCGGCACGTTCGTCGCCACGACGGCGAGCCGGTAATACAGATCCTCGCGGAACTGGCCGGCCTTCACCATCGCGCGCAGGTCGCGGTTGGTCGCCGCGATCACGCGAATGTCGACGTCGACGGCTTGGGTCTCGCCAACGCGGCGGACCTGGCGGCGATCGAGCGCGCGCAGCAGCTGCGGCTGGACGTCGAGCGCGAGCTCTCCGATCTCGTCGAGGAACAGCGTGCCGCCGTTCGCCGCCTCGATCAGGCCCTGCTTGTCCGCCGACGCGCCGGTGAACGAGCCGCGCGCGTGGCCGAACAACTCCGACGCGATCAGCTCGTGCGGGATGGAGCCACAGTCGACGACGACGAACGGGCCCTTGGCCCGCCGGCTGGCCTTGTGAACCGCCTCGGCGATCGCTTCCTTGCCCGTGCCGGTCTCGCCGTGCAGCAGCACCGTGGCATCGGTGGGCGCGGCGCGATTGAGCATCGCGAACAGGCGCTTCATCGCCGGCGTGGTGCCGAGGACGTCGCCGAACCGGTCGCTCTGCCAGTCGTTGAGGTTGATGCTGGTGTCGACCGGCTCGACATCCATCTCGGTGTGCTTGCCGAGGCGCAGGCGCGCCGCACCAGTCAGCACGACGCTGCCGACGCGCGCGCCACCATGTTTGGTGCCGTTCGTGGTGTCGAGGTCGCGGATCTCGATACCGTCGCGACGCACGCGCACCTCGAGGTGGTGACGCGACACCGTGCTGTCGGTCAGCACGAGATCGTTGTCGGTATGCGTGCCGACCATCGTCGTGCCTTCATCGAGCGTGTGCTCTTTGCCCTGGTCCGGGCCAGACACGACGCGAAGGCGGAACGTCCGTTCGACCAGCAAGCCGCTGGCGTCGTCGGTCAGGAGCTGCGTATGAAGTTGAGACACCGAATCGAATTTACCCCAACGCTAGGTGGGCTCGGCGGCGATCCACAGCGGAAAGTGCGCGGAGCGGGCCAGCTCGCGGGCCTGTCGGATCTTGGCGTGGGCGAGCACGGCCGGCAGCCGCACCAGGACGGCCTTGCCCTCGGTGTGCGCCGTCATCATCTTCGCGGTCGCCTCCGCCGCGGGCAGCTCGAATACCTGGGTCAGGAGGTGGGTCACGAGCTCCTGTGGCGTGTAGTCGTCGTTGCGGATGACGACGTGGACATCACCCGGCCCATCGGGTAGGGCGGGCAGCGGCGTGCCGTGAACGAGGATGTGGAGAACGGCGAGCGCGTCGACCTTGGCGGCGGCGAACACAGCCCCCACGTCGGCGGCCAGGAGATATGCCCACAGGTCTGTCCTCGAGACCTTGCGCTGCTGGTGATACGCGCTGCCGACGGCGCGGGCCAGCAGCTCCTGCGCGTCGGCGGTGATCGCGCGCTGGTGATCGGCCGGTGCATCGAGCGTGGCGAGCACCCGATCTTCAAATGCCGCGGGGTCGCCGCCGCTCGCGCGGATCGCCGCGGCGATCGTGTCGTCCTGGACCAGGCCGTAGAGGATGTGGCACGTGGTGAACGTGGTCTGCGCGCGCGAGCGTTGTGCGTGCTCCGCGACGTGGACCGCGACCTGCGCGTCGCCGTCGAGGAAGTCTTCGAGCGCGACGGGCTTGCGGCGCGTCCGCTGCCACCACGCGACGCTGGCTGCGCCGACAAGAATCGCGATGATGGCCTCCACGCGCCAACCTTGCCCACAATCTCAGGGGCTGTCTAGCCGGTCGCAGCTTGCAGACGGTTGAGTCATCTCTTCGAGAGGACGATCGCGATCAGCGCGAGAGTCGCCATGATAGCGCCTACCAGTACCGAGAGGAGCAGCGCCTGCGAGCCGGCGGCCGGTGCCGCGACGACGGGCGTCGGGACGGAAGCGGCCGGCTGTGCGGAACGCTCCGTGAAGAAGCCGAACGTCTCGAGCTCGAGTTTCGGTGCCTGGAGGTCGAACGTGCACAGCGCCTCGGTCGCGACACGTGGCTGGACGTTGAACATCACCGTCGACGACGAGCTGGTCATGAGATAGAGGCCGAGCCCGGCGCCGCCCGCCTTCTTGTCGATCTGCTGCTCTTCGTACAGGCACTTATGGAGGTACCGCAGCACGGTCCCGCGCTCGAGGCGTCCGAACGCGTCGCGCACTGCGATCGCGAACTGCTTGCCATCGCATGCGTACTGCACGACCGCGCGATGCTCGGGCGCGAGCACGGCCTGCGTGCGGGTCGCGACGTCGGGGAACAGCGGCTGCCCGTGCGCGTCGACGGGGGCGTCGTACAGCGCATTCATCAGCATCTCGTCGAGACACGTGTCGATCGATTCGCGGTACTTGCGGCGCACGCCCATCTCCTCGGCGAACGCCGAGACCTGTGCGATGCACTGGGCTTTGTCGTCGTAGCTGCCGACGAGCGCGGTGTGGATCTGAGTGCCCCACGGGACGACCTTGGCGAGGCCGAACACCTCGCCGTCGAGCACGCGCGTGGCGAGTGCGGCGAGCTCGGCCGGAACGAGATCCGCGGCCACGAGGATGCCGGCGACCCGTTCGGAGGCGCGCATGATCGCGACGACGGCGGCGAGGTCGGCGCGCGGCAGGATCGCGATCGCCTGCGTTGCACCTGTGAGGCGGGCGAGCAGCTCGGGGCCCGCGCCCGCGAGGGTACCGTCGAGGTGCATCACGACGAGCGCGGCCTCGAGCGAGCCGGTACCGAGCTCGGAGCGCGACGTCAGGTGCTCCACGGCGGCGCCGGCGACCTTGACGGCGAGCGCGAGCTGCTTGCCGATGGCCTTGTCAGGAGACAGGACGATGACGCGCTGGGCGAGCATCTACACCACGGTACCGTCGAAACGGCTGATCCAGGTGGTGGGCTGGAACTCCGGGATCGGCTTCGGTGGCAGGATCGGCGCACCATCCTTCCAGAACGTCCGGAAGGGCAGCTTCTCGCCGGTCTTGTAGAAGTGCATGAGGTACGCGACGTCGCACGCGGCGAAGTCTGCGATCCATTGGTCGAGGTCGAACACCTCGGCGTCGTGGAGGAGCTGGAGGCTGTACCGGCACGCTTCGGCCTCGTACTCGGCGACCTGGCGGAGCTTGTCTTCGGTCCACGTATCGCTCGCCTTGTAGAACGCGATCGCGCGCGCCTCCGCGGACACGTTCCACTGCACGGTGTGCCCGAACAGATGCACGAGGATGAACAGCGCGTCCTCGACCTCGAGATCGAAGTCGATGTGGATCTGCTGGCCGTCGAGGTCGCCCGTGAACGGATTCGGCACGTCGCGGACGCTGACCGGGATGCCCCAGCGCTTCTCGATCAGCGCTTCGACGCGATCGAACACCGCGCGCAGCCGTGCCGGGTCGATGCTCACGCGACTACTTCTTGGGAGCGACCGCCGCCTGCACGCGCGCCTGGGTGAGGTCGTGCAACGTGCGCATGACGCTGTACGCGGTAAGCTCGGCGAGCAGCTTGGTGACCTTGCCGTGCTGCTCGTCGGAGAGCGAGCCCTCGACCGCCTTCATCGCGGCGACGAGGTTGTTCTCCTGCGTCGACAGCTCGTTGGCGTCGATCACGCCGTCGGCGATCGACTTGGTGAAATGCTCGAGCTGACCGACGTGGGCGTCGAGATCCGGGGTCGAGTCGTCGTTGATCCAGCTTGCGCGTGCCATGAGGGTCTCCTTTGCCTACCTGCGTTCTTCCAGGATCTGTTTGATGGCGGTCAGCCGCTCCTGCAGCTTCTCGCGCCCGCCGAACTTGGTGAGCTTCTCCTGCTTGCTCGCGGGGAGGAACTCGACGTCGGTGCACTCGATGATGGCCGCGAGCTCCTGCGCCTCGCGCTCCAGCGTCTGCGTCGACGGCATGAACCCGGCAAGCGCCCCGGCGAGTGCTTCTTTGGTGATCGTGCGCGAGCCCGCGAGCAGCGAGCTGCGGTACGCGCGCCCGATGATGCCCTCGATGTCGGCGCCCGACAGGTTGCCCTCGTGCGGAATCTCGGCGGGCAGGTCAGCCTCGGCGAGCGACGTGCCGGCCTTCTTCGCGAGCACCATCAGCATGGTCTTCAGCTCACTCTGGCTGACCGGATAGAACAGCGGGATGTGCACCTCGGCACGGCCCTGGCGCTTGAGGTCGACGGGCAGGTTGTCCGGACGCGCGGTCAGGAGCATCCAGATGATCTTGCCGCGGTAGGCGGTGTCGCCCATCTGCGACGCGATCAGGGCGAACACGCGGCCGCCGACGCCGGAATCGCCGCCCTGGTCGCGGTCGCCGAGCATCGCGTCGGCCTCGTCGATGATCACGACGACAGGGCCCATCGAGCGCATCACGCCGAGCACGCGCTCGAGGTTGCCTTCCGTTTCGCCGACGTACTTGCTGCGGAAGTTCTTGAGCACGACGGCTGGAATGCCGATCGAGCCGGCGACACACGTCGCGAGGAAGCTCTTGCCGGTGCCGACGGGGCCGCAGAACAGGTAGCCCATGGGCACGGTGTCGAGCTCGCCGCGCTTGATCAGCTCGGCGTCGTCGAGCAGGCGCTTCTTCGCGGCCTCGTGGCCGACGACGGTGTCGAGACCCCACTTCGGCTCGACGAACTCGAGCATGCCCTGGGCCTGGCGCTCGATCAGGCGCTTCTTCAGCTCCTTGAAGTATGCGCGGTCGAGGCGGCGCCCGCCTTCCACCGTCGAGCGTACGAGCACCTCGAGGTCGGTGAGGCCGATGCCCGCGGTGAGCTTGCCGAGCTCGGGCAAGGTGTAGTCGGAGAACGTCGCCAGCTCCTTGCCGGTCGCTTTCACCTGCGCCTCGAGGAACGCGGTGCGCTCGTCGGCGTCGGGCAACGGCACCTCCAGCGAGGCGACGTGCGGATTGCTGGCCAGCCGCTCGGCGACCGCCGAGAGCCGCGGGTCGATCAGGACGAACGCCATGTTGAGGCGCTTCACGTACGGGCTCGACGCCCAGTTGAGCAGGGTCACCAGGTGCGTCTGCTCGTTGAGATCGAGGTTGTCGCCGCTCGGCGCGACGTAGCCGACGTGGTCGATGAGGATCGCGCAGCGCAGGCGCTTCTCCGGATCGGCCATCACGTTCTTCTGGACGAGCAGATCGATCGCGGCGAGGCCCTTGGTGGGATCGCGCGGCAGGGCGCGGAGATCGCCGAGCCACTTGTTCGCGGTCTCGACCATCTCTTGCAGCCGCTTGCTGCTCGAGCCCGCCGAGCAGCGCAAGCCGCGCGCGAGGTCGTAGTGGATGACGAGGTCCCAGCGCCCGAACAGCTGCTCGGAAAGAAACTCGGCGAGGCCGACCCAGCGATCGGGGCCTGCCCGTACGACATCGAACGTGTTGCCGTGGACCACGAACATCGACGTGGTGCCCGAGAAGTACAGCTCGGCGAGCTTGCCGGCCCACGCCGGAAAGTGCGCCGGCAGGCCACTCGCCTTGGTGACACCCTCGGAGCCCGCCAGTGTCTTCGCAAGTCCCGGCTCCGCCGGGGCGCGCAGCACCGCCGAAGGGCGGTGCGGAGATCGTTCAGCCTCGTCACTCATCGTTCGGTCATCCGTTGCGGAGTGAGGTCCGACTCGAGGATCGACGGCGTGGTGTCCGCATCGCTGACGCCGGTGATCTGCTGCAACTCGCGAATCGTCTGCTCGGTCTGTGTGATGCCCTCGGAGATGGCATCGATGCGCGACGACATCTCGTCGGGATCGGTGTGCCCGACCGCGAGCTCGGTGACCGCCTGGATCTTGTTCTCGAGGCGGTCGAGCTCGGTGGCGATGAACTCGGCATTGTGGCGCGCCTTCTCGACGTTCTCCTTGCGCGCCTCGGCGGTGGCGATGCTGTCGTCGAGCGAGCGCAGGATGCGATCATCGGCCTCGAGCTCGTCGGCGACCGAGTCCGCCCGCTTCTTGCGGCGCGCCTTGAGGTCACCGACGGTCTTGTCGATCGTGCCCTCGTCGGCTGCCTGCAGGAAGCGCGCGATCGCTTGCTCGGAGAGCAAGAGTCGCAAGAACACCCACAGTAAGCGGTCGAGCGCCGGCGTCCGCAGCTCCGCCGACGCGCCGCTCGCATCGCGCGTGTCACCGCGCACGGCGTTGGCGATGCGCGACATCTCCACGCAGCGCGCGCGCAGGCGCAAGAAGCGCGAGCGCCGATCCTCGGTGAGCGACTTCAACACCTCGAGGATGCGGTCGCGTGCGGCCCCTTTGTCCTCGGGCGTTTGCGCCGGCTTGCCGGTGAGCCCGCGTTCTTCGGCGCGCACCTTGGAGTCGATCGCGGCCTGGAACCTGGGTAGCGTGGTGAGGCCCGCGAGGTACGTGACCTCGGCCGCGGCGACGAGTGGAAGCGCGATGTCGGCGTGCCCCGAGACCACGGCGGCCGCGGCGGCTCCTCCGAACAGGAGGAGGTTCCAGCGGAACATGAACGCTTCCTTCAGGTAGCGAAACAGTCCTGCTTTCTTCGGTTCCCCCACGCCTGTGGAACGTACCAAACGTCCACCGCGAGGTCAGGCACTCCGCCCGGAAATGCCAGGGCTTACGAGTGCGCGCAAGCTCGGAGGTCGAGCCCCGGTGTGACCGCAACTATCGGGGTGGTCAGGGGCGGCCGCCGTAAGCGCGGGGAGCCTCGGTGCGTTCAACCCGCATGAGGCCCATCGCGCTGCTGATTCCCATCGTGATCGCTGCGTGCGGTGGCACTCAGCCCGGGACGCTCGTGAACCGCAAGGTCGACCTCGCTGCGTTCCCGCCGCAGGACGTCCAGCTTCTGTACCAGACCGACGCAGGGGCGCGCGTTACTGACCTGCGCACGCGCGTGACGTTTGATCTCGGGCCGCGGGGTTTTTTCATCGAAGACGTCTCGGACGACGGTCGTACCGTCGCTCTCGTCCACGCAAATCGGCCAGAGCTCGCGATCGTGCAAGCCGGCGTGGAGCGAGGCAGGGTCACACTTCCCCGCTATCCGAGCTACGTCTCGCTATCGCCCGACGGTACACACCTCGCTGGTGCGTACAGCTGGCCCTCGACGGCGGAGACCACCGACGAGCTGTTCCTCGTGGACATCGCCAGCCTCGCATTGACGGAGGTTGCGGCCGAACGTCGTGGCCACATGCTGGATTCGATCGGCTGGACGCCAGGTGGCGACGCCGTGGTGGTGACGATGGACAACGCAAGGCTCGACAACCGCGTGGCGGCCGCGCGCACCCCGCAGCCGGTGCTCACCTACGACCTCGCGACAAAGCGCCGCGTCACGCTCCAGCTCGCGCCCGCAGATGTGTACCGCACGCGCTGGCTGAAAACGCATTACGACCGGGAGCCGGGGACGTGCACGACGGCGACCGGCGAGACGATCGCCGATTGGAGCCGGCTCGCCGACATCCGAGGCATCGTCGTTCGCCCCCCCAGTGCCCACCCGATCAGCGCGTGGGGCTTCCTCGACGACTGCGCGATGTATCTCGTCCACGATCTCACGCTCTGGTTAATCGCGCCGTCGCGCGACGCCGTCTCCCTCGGCCGCGTCTCGAAGAACGTGCGCCCGATAGCGTTCTCGCGCAAGGCTGACCCTACGGGGGCAGGTGTAGGGCGCTAAGCCATCGGGCTACCCGAGCCACAGCTAGCGCCGTCCTCCGCGGGGGCTGAGCCCGGGGCGGACGCTAGTCGCCCGCGCGATTCGACGACTCGAGGCGATCGATGGTCTCGCGGATCCCCATCACCGTCTCGATGAACTTGGCATCGCGCTGCATCACGATCGACGGACGGTCGGGCGGGGGCACGCGGATCTCCTGGAGCACCGTACCCGGCGAGTTCGAGAACATGAGGATGTGATCGCCGAGGAAGACGGCTTCTTCGATCGAGTGCGTGATGAAGAAGATCGTCGGCGACTGCTCGCGCCACAGGGCGACCAGGTTGTCCTGCATGCGCGAACGCGTTGGCGGATCGAGCGCGCCGAACGGCTCGTCCATGAGGATGATGCGCGGCTCGAGGATCAGCGTGCGCGCGATCGCGACGCGCTGGCGCATGCCGCCCGACAGCTGATGCGGGTACTTGTCGGCGTCCTTCTTGACGCTGAGGCCGACCTTCTCGATCCAGTAGTTCGCGCGCTCGTTGCGCTCGGCCTTGGACAGCTTGGGCACCACCGCGGAGCCGCCGTGACTCTTCGCGTCGGGCTTGCCCGCGTGCTGAACGGTGAACACCGTGGGCGACGGCGTCGCGAGCACCACGGCCTTCCCGTTGAAGCTCGCGTCGGCGACGCCTTCGATCGTGACCGTCATGCCCTTGTCGAAGCCGTGGGGCGTGACCGTGCTGAACTGCGCGACCGTCTGCTTGCGCGTCGCGGACTCGAGCATGCGCGAGAGGCCGCGGCACTCGAGGCCGAACGCGACGTTGTCGCGCACGGAACGATTGTCGAACGAGGTGTAGTCCTGGAAGACCATGCCGCGGTCGGGCCCCGGACCCGTCACGACCTTGCCGTCAACGAGGACGCGCCCCGACGTCTGCGGGAACTGCGGCAGCAGGCCGGCGATCATGCGGATCACCGTCGACTTGCCGCAACCCGACGGCCCGAGGATCGAGACGAACTCGCCGCGTCCCGGGTAGTCGGGAATCGAGAACGTGACGTCCTTGATCGCGGTGAACGCGCTCTCGCCGGTGCCGTAGGTCTTCGTGACCTTGTCGAACTGGACGACCGGCGGCTTCGCGAGCGGCTTGCCGAGTTCGGCCATCCGCGGCTGCTCGCCACCCGTGACCACCTTGGCGGGTGCGGGCGTCGCGGCAGGCGAGGGGGAACGCGCTTCGGCCTTGGCCATGTTCGCCTCGGCGACGCCGGCAGGCTCGTCCTTGACCGCGAGTTGCTTCTCGTCGGCTTCGAACGCCGCGAGGGCCGCAGCTTCGGCGGCCGGATCGCGGGTCACGGGCGTCGGCTGAACCGAGCCACCGCCCGCTGGTCCACTGCCGGTCCCGCCCGGAGGCCCCTTGGGATCGTGGGTCATAGGTCCTTCCGCCACGCGAACACGCCGCGCTGGATCGTGCGCAGCGCGAGGTCGAGGGTGAACGCGATCAGCGCGATCACGAACAGCAGCAAGAACGTCTGCTCGGTGAGGCCGCGCTTCTGCCCGCCGATGATCAGCGTCCCGAGCCCGTGCTCGGTGTTGATCTCCTCGACGAGCATGATGTAGCCGAGCGCGAGGCCGAGCTGGAACCGCAAGCTCGTGATGATGTCCGGCAGCGCGAGCGGCACGAGCACCTTGCGCACGATCTGGAACCGCGACGCCCCGAGCGTCTGCGCCGTCTCGACGTAGCGCTCGGGCACGATCGAGATTGCCTTGACCGTGTCGGAGAATACGAACGGGACGATCGCGAGGAAGATGAACATCCACTTCTGCTTCTCGCCGTCGCCGAACAAGAGCAGCGTGAGCGGGATCAAGGCGCCCATCGGCACCGAGCGCAGGAAGATGACGAGCGGTGCAAGCGCCGAGCCGACGCCGCGGTTGCTCGCCGCCAGCACGCCGATGCCGATGCCCACGATCGCTGCCAGCGCGAGGCCCTTGAACACGCGTTCGAGCGTGGCGAACGTACTCTCGTCGAGGCTGCGCTTGAGCAGCTGACTCATCGAGCCGAACACCTCGCCAGGCGAGGGCAGCTTCGAGGGCGAGATGATGCGGTCGGTCACCGCGCCGCGGGTGACGAACCACCACACGAGCAGCAATAGAAATATGAGGCCCACACCGAGCAGCGTGCGCGTGTACGCCGGTGGATCGGCGCGCAGCGTCTTCCACCATGGCGGTGGCTCGGGCAGCCGGTTCGGATCGTCGGCCGGCTCGGTCTTCTCCTTCGCCGGTGGCGGCTCGGAAGGCTTCGCGGCCTTGACGGCTTCGCCCGCGGGCTTTGCCGCGTCGCTCGCCGCGCTCGTCGCTGCCGGCTTCGCAACACCAGCCGCCTTCCGCGCATCCTCGGCGACTACGGCCTTCGCCACGGTCGACGCATGAATCGCGGCCTGCTCGGCGCCGCCATCGCTCGTCGCAACGGCAGCCTGCTCGGCCTCGAAGCCCGCCTCGAGGTTCGCGAGCGCGGCGGCTTCCGCGGCGAGATCGCGCGGCGGGGGTTTGGGCGCAGCTGACGCTGCGGGCTCGGCCGTCGCCCCCGCCGCCTTTTCACCCTTGGGATCGTCTTTTGTCGACACTACTGGGCTTCGGCCGGGACGACCTTAACCTCGACGCGGCGGTTCTTGGCGTGGTTGTCCGGGTCCTTGGGATCCGCGGGCTGCGACCAGCCATAGCCGGCGACCGTGAACTGGTTAGGCGCCATCTTGAACTTGTTCACGAGCGCTTCTTTGACCGCGTTCGCGCGCCGCATCGAGAGCTCCTTGACGAGCGCCTCGTCGGCGTTGCCGCGCATTGACGAGTCGGTGTGGCCGCCGATGACGATGCGCGCGGCGCCGTACTGACCGGCGAGCTTCGCGATTTCCTCGACCGTGTACTCGACGTTGCCGTCGTAGTAGCTCTCGCCCTGGCCCGTCTTGTTCGGCACCTTCTTGTAGATGTCGTAGCTGTTCGGGAAGAAGTTGATGGTCACCGTCTTGGTGAGCACCGCGTTCTCGACGTTGATCTCGTTCGTGCCCGCGGGCGTGAACTTGAACTCGTACTCGTTCTTGCTCTCTGCGTACTTGGGCTCCGCGCCGAGCTTCTTGATCACGGAGAAGTCCATGATCTTGTCGAACTCGACCTTGGTGTCGACGGCGCGGATCGCCTTGTAGAGGAGGAACGCCGTGTTGTACGTGCGCTCGAAGTTCGTCGGGTTCGACGCGACCATGAAGAAGTCACGGTTCTCCGCGTAGTTCGTCCAGTGCGCGTCGGCGAGCATGCCCGAGCCGGTGCCCGGCGGCAGGCTGTAGAAGTCGTCCATCAGCTTGCCGACCTCGGTCTTCTTGGTCTCGTCCTTCGTGAGCTCGTCGGTGGCGTCGAGGATGCCGCGCACGAGGCCCTCGATGATCGCCGGGTTGTCACGCGCGAAGTCCGCGCGCGCGAACCACACGTCGGCGATCAGCTTGTTCGCCGTTTGCGTCGACACGAGCATCTTGTTGCCCATGCCGGCCTTGGTCAGGTTGTAGATGTCCGGCGCCCACGACACGACGGCCGCGATGTCCTTGTTCTGGTTGAACGCGGCGGCGGCCTGGAATGCGTCCTTGGTGAACTTCATCTTCACCTCGGAGGGCTGGACGCCGCCGTTCAAGAGGACGTTCAACAAGAAGAAGTGCGACGGCGAGTTCTGCGCGAGCACGACGGTCTTGCCGCGCAGGTCGGAGACGCTCTTGATGTCCTCGCGCACGACGATGCCGTCGCCGCCGTTGGACCAGTCGATCTGCTGGAACACGCGGGGCATGGTGCGCGGGTCGCGCTTGAGGCGCTCGATCACGAGCGGCAGCATGTCGACCGTCGCCCAGCCGATGTGCACGTTACCGCTGGCGACCGTGTCGCCCATGCTGACCGGGTTGTCGATGAGCACGAGCTCGACCTGGAACTCCTCGCCCTTGGCGTCCTTCCAGACCTTCTTCGGCTTGTGGCCCTGGTTCGCCCAGATGATCGGGGCCCAGCCGGCCCACACGTTGACGGCGAACTTCACGACACGCGGCTTGCCTAGCGCCTTGTACTCTGCCGTGCCCGGCACCTCAGGGAGCGTGCTCGCGGGCTCGAACGAATACTCGGTGACCGTGGTCGGCGGCGCGTTCGGATCCGGGTTCTCGGCCGTGGTCGCCGAGCCACCGCCCGGCTTCACGATCTTCGGATCGATGTAGGCGCTACCACCTGCGGTGTCGCTGCCGCCTTCCTTCTTCGCGTTGCAGCGATAGAAGGCGAGGCCGACGAGGCCGAGCACGACGGCCGCGACGGCGATAAAGAATGCCGGTTTCGGCTTTCCAGCTCCGTTACTCATGACTGTTCTCCTGCCTCTTCCTGCGCGGACTATTCCGTGACCTTGGTCGGCTCTTCTTTTGAGACCTCCGCCGGGCCGAGATCCTTTGCTGTCGCGACGACCGGCGTGGTCTCGGGCGCGCGCATGCCGAGCTCCACTTCGAGGTCCTTGAGCGCGTCGTCGGCCATCGATTTCTCCATGCGCTCCTCGGCTTGGATCTTGTCGATGCCTTCGCTCGACAGATCGCTGGCGACGCGCGCCTTGCCGCGGTTCGTGTCGATCTTGCGCTGAATGACGTCCTCGAGCTGACCGAAGTCCGTCGTGACATCCATGTTGAAGCTCTGCGTGAGCTTCGCGACCTCGGCCTCGGCCTCGCTCATCTTGAGCTCAGCGTCGTACTTCTGGATCTTGTCTTTGACCTCGACGAGCTTCTTGTTCGCGTACTGAATCTTCTTGAGGTTGTTCTGGTACGCGGCCTCGTGCATCGCGAGCTGCTGCTTGTTCTCCTCGAGCGTGGTCTTCGCCTTGGTGAGCTGCAGCGCGAACGAGCCCGCGGTCTCGCGATCACCGGCCTTCAGGTACGCCTTGGCCTGGGCGGAGAGCTTGTTGATCTGCGTCTCGCCGTCCTTCACCTGACGCGCCACGCGCTCGACGAGCCCGCGATACTGCTCGAGGCCGACGCGGCCTTCCTTCAGCTGCTCGACCGCCTGGTCGTACTCGTACTGCATCTGGGCGATCGGATCGGCCTCCCAGAAAAAGTTCGCGAGCTTGTTGAGCTGAGCCCTGATCGCACCAAAGAACTTTCCGAGAATCATCGAGGTCCTCCGCCCCAAGGATGGAGGGCGGCGGATTCACTCCGACGCCCGAGGCAGTCGAAGGTACGAAGGACTCGGAGCGGGCTCAAGCCAACTGGCCTAGAACATGACGAGGCCCTGCACACCGATCGAGAACGCGAAATTGTCCTGCGATAGGTAGCGGTGGCCGACAAGATCGATGGTCTCGGCGTGGAGCGGGTTGACTTCTTGCGAGCCGGGATCGACGAGGTCATTGTCGTCGGTCTCGCACGCGCCGCTGGCGGTGCCACACGTCGGCAGGTCGACGCCGGCGTCGGCGAAGCTGATCGCGTGGTCGGTCTTCCAGGTGAGGTCGACGATCGCGCCGAACCGTACGTTATTGCCGAGCGCGGCACGGAGGGCGAACCGGCCGGTGGTCTCGAGGTAGTTCTCGACGTTGGTGATGCCCGGGTGGTTCATCGCCTGGAGGCCGTTGTCGAGCGGGTCGCGGTCGAGGATGAGCGGGCCCGTGCCGCGGCTGTCGCCCGCGTGCGCGAACACCTCCCACATCTCGGTGTATTCGCGGCCCTCGAAGTGCGCGAGCGTCCTTCCGCCGACCTCGAAGCTGATCTTGTTACCGGTCACCTTGTCGTTGACCGCGTAGAGCTCGAGACCGGCGGAGATGCCGGCGAGCTGCGATGGGAGGGTGTTCGTCGCGCCGTAGCCGGGATTGCTGAACAGCGAGTCGGACTTGATGGCGATCGGCCGCTGCCAGAACAGCTCGAACCACGCCTCGGTCCACCGGTAGCGCTTGTCGAAGCTCGTCCCGACGCGCACCTCGTGCACGCCACGGCTCACGCCGGTCTCGCTGCTGGGATCCAGCGCGTCGAACTTCATCGTCTTGCCGATGGCGAGCAGCAGCTCGGCGCGGATCTTCCACGTCGGCTTGGTGTCGTCGCGCTCCTGGTTCATCGGCGCGACGCCGAAGCCCAGGTGCAGCTGGTCGAGACCCGCGCGGCTGACGCCTCGGAACACCATGTCACCGGCGGGCGGCGTGTTCGGATCGCGCGCGTCGAAGCCGCCCATCGGCAACAGGCCGTCGCGCAGCGTCGTCGACTGGTCCCGCATGATGCCGTCGGCCAGCGTCAGCTCGCGCGCCTGCTTGATCGTGATCGGCAGTGCGAGCGAAACCCAGGTGTCCCGAAACACGCCGATGTCGGCGCGCGGGGTGAGCACGTGGCGGAACTGGTTGAACGCGAGGTCGTTGGTCCGGGCGATCGGGCCAAGCGGATCGGCGCCGACCCCGACGTCCTCTCGTGCGACCGTAGCGCTGTCGAGCTCGTACCGGTACTCCAGGTCGAACAGGACGTGACGATCGGGGACGCCGGCACTCGGGACCAGCGACGCGGGATTCGCGCGCGACGTGCCACTCGTGACGCCGAGAAGAAGTAGCGCGGAAGCTAGTGCGGACGCTCGCAGCACCGGACCGGACGGTACCACGGCTCGACCACTGGTAGCCTTACCGCGTGTACCTCTACCTCGAGCTCGTGAAGGCGGTCGTGTTGTTCGGGATCATCGTGAAAGCGGTCGTCGCCCGCGATGCCCTGGCGGCGGTCGTGGGGGCCCTGGTGCTCTACGTGGCCATCGGGCTCGGGACGGTTGGTGTGTTCCACCGTACCTGGCCGCTCCTGTCGAGCTATCTGGGCCGCGCGCCGACGCTGTCGACGGTCCTCAGCGTGATCGGCGCCCAGGTGGCGGCCTGTGTTGCGGTCTGGCTGGTCGGTTCCCGCCGCTACGAGAAAGGGGCGCCGCGGCGCGAGATCGCAGACCTGATGCTGCTGGTCGTGATCATCACGGCGGCGCAGCTGGGATGGGCCTTCGCGTCGGCCTAGGTCTCTTCTACGTCTCTTTGTCGCGGAGCCCGAGCTCCTTCATCTTCATCTGGAGGCTCTTGCGGCTGATCTTCAGCAGGCGTGCGGCCTGGGTCACGTTGCCGCCGGTCTCGTCGAGCGCCTTGACGATCAGCTCGCGCTCGACACGTGAGGTCTCGGCGCGGACGATGTCCTTGAGCGAGCCCGAGCTCACCCCGGCAAGCTCGCCGGAGACGGCGTCGTCATCGTCGATCTCGTCCTCGATGACCGGCACCATGGCCCCACTGGCCGTGGAGCGTACGGCCGGCGGCTCGACGGGCGTGGTGGTCGAGAGCTGGAGGTCCGAGCGCTCGATACGCTCGTTCTTGGAGAACAGGATCGTGCGCTCGAGAACGTTCTCGAGCTCGCGGATGTTGCCAGGCCATGCATGGCTCTCGAGGGCCGCGAGGGCATCGTCGGCGATGCCGGAGATCTGCTTCCTCAGGCGCTCGTTGAACTTCTTGATGATGTGCTGCACGAGCAGCGGGATGTCGCCCGAGCGCTTGCGCAGCGGTGGAATCTGCAGCGGGACGACGTTGAGGCGGTAGTAGAGGTCTTCGCGGAAGTTGCCGCGCTGGATTTCCTGCTCGAGGTCGCGGTTGGTCGCGGTGACCAGGCGAACATCGACCTTGATCGTCTTCAGGCCGCCGACGCGCTCGAACTCGCTCTCCTGGATCGCGCGCAGGAGCTTCACCTGCATCTCGACGGGGATCTCGCCGATCTCGTCGAGGAACAGCGTGCCGCCATCCGCGAGCTCGAACCGGCCTGGCTTACTCGTCGTAGCGCCGGTGAAGGCGCCCTTCTCGTAGCCGAACAGCTCCGACTCCATCAACGTCTTGGGAATCGCCGCACAGTTGATCTTGATGAACGGCTCGCTCTTGCGGCTCGACTGCTCGTGCAGCGCCTTGGCGACCAGCTCCTTGCCGGTGCCGCTCTCGCCGGTGATCAGCACTGTCGAGGGCGTGTCGGCGACCTTCTCGATGATGTCGAAGATCGCGTGCATCTCGGTGCTCTGGCCGACCAGGCCATAACGGCCGCGCGTCTCGGGATCCGCGTACAGCGTGGGGCGGGGGGCCGAGCGGTTGGCGACCGCCTGTCCGATCGCCTTGTCGACGATGGTCTTGATCGAGTCCTGCTCGAACGGCTTCTCGATATAGTCGAAGGCGCCGGCCTTGATCGCCTCGACGGCCTGACCGACCGATCCGTACGCCGTGATCATGATGACCGGGACGTGCGGGTGATTCTTGGCGGCGGCGCGCAGGACATCCATGCCGTCGGCCTGCGGCATGCGGAGGTCGGTGATCACGACGTCGACATCCGCGAGGCGTTCGATCGCTTCGGCGCCACTTGCCGCCTGAACGACGTCGTGCCCGTCGCGACGGAGCAGGGCGACGAGCACGCGTCGCAGGTTGAGCTCGTCGTCAGCGACGAGGATCTTAGCCGGTTGCGTCACGCGGCTTCGAGCCTACACCTTCTACGGCCGCTGTCGAACGTTCCTCGGCACCGCCATGTGGCACGACCGGATCGGGGGTGGAGATCGACTCGGTCTCTCCGGTGACCGTTTCGAACGTCGCGCTCAGGTCGGGCGCCGGACTGCCATCGTCGCGCACCAAGGTGGACAGCGAGGTCAGGCGGCCGGTCTCGGTAATGTCCTCGACCTTGTTGGAGGGTACCGGCTCGGCGGCGGGGAGAAACACGGAGAACGTGGAACCTTGGCCGATCGTAGAGCGCACCTCGATGGTGCCGCCGTGCTGGTTGATGATCCGGTGGCTGATGGCAAGGCCGAGGCCGGTGCCCTTCTGCTTGGTCGTGTAGAACGGGATGAACAGCTTCTTCAGGCGATCGCGCGGGATGCCGATGCCGGTGTCGCGGAACCGGACCTCGGCGAACTGCCCGTACCCGAGGCGCGAGCGGCGGCGCCGGGTCGACAAGATCTCCAGCGTGCCGCCGTCGGGCATCGCCTGTAGCGCGTTCTGGCCGAGGTTCAAGAACACCTGGATCAGCGACTCGGGGTCGCCGGCGACCTGCGGCAGCTGCTCGTCGAGGCGGACGCGGAGCTCGACGTTCTTGAGCGCCTCTTGCTGCAGCAGCTGCACCGTCTTGCGGACGACGAGGTTAAGGTCGACCTTGCTCGCGCCTTCGCTGCCCGGGCGCTCGGGGCGAGCATAGTCGAGAAACCGCGTCACGACGTTGTTGAGGCGGTTGGCCTCCTCGACGATGATCGCGAGGAACTCGGCGTTCTCGGGTGAGCTCGGTGCGGGCGAGCCATCGGACGTCATGAGGAGCTGCGCGGCCCCCTTGATCGCGCCGAGCGGGTTGCGAATCTCGTGCGCGAGGCCGGCGGCCATTTCGCCGAGCGCCGCGAGACGATCGCGCTCCTTGACGCGCTCGTAGGCCTGGCTCGACTCGATCACGCGCGCGGCGCCGATCGCGAGCTGGCGGAACACGTCGATGTCGTCCGCGTCGAACGCGCTCTCCGTGCGGTCGTCGCGCAGCGTGAACAGGCCGAGCAGCCACGGCCCCTGCTCGGTCTCCGCGGAGCCGAGCAGTGGAAACACGAGATCGGCGCCGAGCTCGTCGAGTCGGTGCTTGAGCGCGATGATCGGCGCGCGCTTGGCCTCACCATCGGTCGCGTTCGCGAGCTCGTCGATCTCGCGGAGCACCTGATCCCGGTCGACGTAGCCGCCGCGCGCACGATCGAGGAGGGCGCGCTCGGCGTTGGCATCGATACGCTCGGGGGCGACCGCACCGAGGTGGCCCGCGCGATCGAAGCCGGCCCCGTCGGCATCGAGGAGATACACGGCGGCGTGGGTGACGCGGCGCGACTCCTCGAGCGCGGCCATGATGCGCTCGACCATGTCGGTCACGTCGACGACGCCGGGGAGTTCGCGCCGCACCGCTTCGAGGCGTCCGCGGAGCTCGGTGCGCTGGCGCAACAGCCAGCGATTGATGCCGTTCTCGAGCCAGCTGCGCACCGGCTCGAACAGGATCAGGATCACGAACGAGGCGACGAGCGCGTTGAGGAGGTACAGGCCCTTCTGGCCGCCGCCGATCCAGTAGAGGAGGAAGCCGTAGACCGCCCACAGCAAGATCACGAGCGTGCCGAGCACGGCCATCTTGCCGAGCAGCTCGTTGACGTCGATGAGGCGGTTGCGGAACAGCGTCTGTGACAGGAAGTACAGGTAGAGGATGCCGAGGACGTTGCCGACGGCGGGCCACTCGACGTCGAAGCGCGGCAACACGTCGGTCATCGTCAGCGTCGTCGCGACGAAGCCTCCGAGTGCGAGGTAGCCGACGCGCTTGCGTTCGACGCGCTTGGTCGTCGCGCGGAACATCATCCACATGTCCCACACGGACCGGTACAGGCCGCCGAACACGTAGATGCCGAACGGCACCAGGAAGTAGTTCGACTCGTGAATCGGCTGGGCGATCGCGGAGTAGACGAGGACCGCGTAAGCGGTGAGCGTCCACGCGATGGTCACGCGCGGACCGCGCTTGGGACCGCCGATCGACGGCTGGGCGAGGAAGATGCGAAAGAACCGGATCGCGGTGACGGGGATGGTCGCGGCTGCCCATAGCGCCAGCCACCGCATGACGGGGCTCTCCGTGGCGGCGTCGATGAACGTGCACAGGTGCCAGGCCGACACCGTGAAGGTGAATGCAGCGAACGACGTGTACATCCGGTCCTTGCGCGACCGCAGCAGCACCGACGCGCCGATCGCGAGGATCAGCAGGGCTGCGAGAAGCGCGGAGACGGCCTGGACGTCCACCGGCGCAGTCTACTCACGAAACCAGGGCCTACCACGAGAACATGGAGCGCTTGACGCCCCTGGGGACGGGTGCGAGGTTCGCCGGACGTGGCCATGCGCGAGCTGTTCGGAAAGCTGCCCGCGGTACATGCCCTCGCAGATGCGGCTGCGGCCCTCGGAACGGCCCCGCGCTGGGCGATCGTCGAGGCGGCGCGGCGTGCCATCGCGGAGCGACGCGCGGCGATCGCGGCGGGGACGAGCACCGATCCGGTCATCGAGGCCGCGACGGTCGCGGCTACCGCGGCCGAGCTGTCGCGCCCCGCGCTGCGGCGCGTGATCAACGCGACCGGCGTGGTGCTGCACACGAACCTCTGCCGCGCGCCGCTGGCCGCCTCCGCGCGTGCTGCGATCGACGACGTGGCGCATGGCTACTCGAACCTCGAGTACGACCTCGCCGCCGGCGAGCGCGGCTCGCGCCACTCGCATCTGCGCGATCTACTGCGCGAGCTTACAGGCGCGGAGGACGCGCTCGTCGTCAACAACAATGCCGCCGCGACGGTGCTCGGCCTCGCCGCGCTTGCGACCGACAAGGAAATCATCGTCTCGCGCGGCGAGCTGATCGAGATCGGCGGCTCGTTCCGGCTGCCCGAGATCTTGAAGCTGTCGCGCGGCGTGCTCGTCGAGGTCGGCACCACCAACAAGACCCACGCGAAGGACTACGAGAGCGCGATCGGTTTGGCGACCGGCCTGTTGCTCAAGGTCCATCGCTCGAACTTCGCGATCGTCGGGTTCACGGCCGAGGTCAGCGCGGAGCAACTGGTCGCGCTCGGGCGCGCGCGCAACGTGCCGACGATGATCGACCTCGGCTCGGGCGCAATTGTCGATCGCGCGACCCAGCGCGCGTGGGGCCTGCCCGACGAGCCCACGGTCGCCGAAACCGTCGCCAGCGGCGCCGACCTCGTGACGTTCTCCGGCGACAAGCTGCTCGGCGGGCCGCAGGCGGGCATCGCGGTCGGCACCCACGCCGCGGTCGAAGCTGCGCGCAAACATCCGCTGATGCGAGCGTTGCGCCCCGACAAGCTCACGCTCGCCGCGCTCGCTGCGACGCTGTCGCTGTATCGCGAGCACCGCGCGATCGACATCCCGACCAACCGCATGCTCGCGGCGGCTCCCGATGCGCTGCGTCCGGTCGCCGAGCAGCTCGCGCGTGCGATCGGCGCCGTCGCGGGGCTCGCGATCGCCGTCGAGCCCTGCATGTCGACGGTGGGCGGCGGTGCGATGCCAACGGCGCAGCTGCCCTCGTTCGCGGTGACGCTCGCCGGTGCGTCCGCCGAGGGGCTCGACCGCGCGCTGCGGCGCTCGGCGATCGTCGGCCGGATCGATGACGGCAGGGTGTGGCTCGACGTGCGCACGCTCGCGCCCGACGAGCTCGCGCCCGTGGCGACCGCCGTGCGCGCGCTCGGCTGACCCGAGCGCATGGCCGACGAGCTAGGGGCCTCGCAAGCCCGCGGCTGATTCCGAGCAGGATCTTGAGTACGCGTGGATCCTGTCGCAGCAGCTGCTCCTTGGTCCATGTGGCGCGGTGCGCGAGTACAACCGATCGCGCTGGCTGCCAGCACGCCCGATGTGGCGGGCTGGGGGCTGGTCACGTCAGGTCGCTAGCGACCGGTGAGACCAGGGCGGGGTACACGTCCATATCTCGGCAATAGCGTTGGGTTTGCCGGCCATGCAAGCCTCATCGTCCCGCTTGACCCGGGGGGCCAGATCGCGGTTACCTGCCGCCGATGACTCCGCGCGTAGTCGCCATCGGTGGCGGCAAAGGTGGCGTGGGCAAGAGCCTCGTTGCTGCCAACGTGGGGATCTTCCTCTCCACGCTGGGGAAGCGCGTCGTCCTCGTGGACGCCTCGTTCGGTGCGCCCAACCTGCACGTGTTCGCCGGCGTCCCGCGCCCGCTGCGCACGTTGTCCGAAGCCCTCGCAGAAGGTGGACCGCCGCTCGCCGAGATCACGGTGCCGACCCACGTGCCCGGCGTGAAGTTGGTCGCCGGCATGTTCGATCCTCCGTCGACCGCCGAGCCTGATGCGGCGGCCGTGCGCACGTTGTGCAAGCAGCTCCGGAGCCTGCCCGCCGACTGGGTCGTGGTCGACCTCGGCTCGGGCATGGCGTCGCCGATCCTGGAGCTGTTCCTCGAGGCCGACATCAGCCTGCTGGTGGCGGTGCCCGATCCCACGTCGATCGAGCTGATGCATCGGTTCGCCAAGGCGGCGTTCCTGAAGAGCCTCGAGCGTCGAGGCCTCGGACACCTCGCCGAGCTGGAGTCGCCGCGCGAGCACGAGGGTGGGGCGCCGAGCGCGCTCGAGATCTGGCTCGCCGCCGTCGAGAACCGTGCCCCGGAGCTCGACGTGCTGCGCACCGCGATCCTCGGCTTCTCACCGCACCTCGTGATCAACGCGGCGCGCAGCAAGAGCGACATGGAGCTCGGACGCGCGGTCGCGTCGGTGGTGCGGCGGCGGCTCGGTTGCCCCATTCGCTACCTCGGTCACCTCGAATACGACGAGGCAGTGTGGGCTTCGACGCGGCGCCGGCGCCCATTGCTCATCGAACATCCAGAGACGCGCGTCGCGAAGTGCTTCGAGCGCGTCGCGCGCGGGCTGCTCGGCGTGCGCCCGCCCGTCGACGGTGATGTGCTGCCGAGCGACTCGCACTACGAGCTGCTCGAGGTCCCGCCGACGGCGAGCTTCGAGGACATCCGGCGCGCGAACCGCCGCATCCGCGACATCTACGGCGCGGAGTCGATCGCGATCAGCGGCCTGTACGACGCGCCGAGCCTCGAGGCAGTGCACCGCCGGCTCGATCTCGCCTACACGACGCTGATGGATGCGGCGAAGCGCAAGGACTACGATATGGAGCTGTTCCCGGACGGCGTACCGATGCCGGTGACGCCGCCCGCGCAGCTCGATGTGGTGCTCCCAGCGCGGCCGGCCGCAAAGGTCGACGAGCCTGCCTCGATCACCATCCGGCCGCCGATGCCAGAGATCTCTGCTGTGACCGAGTTCTCGGGGCCGCTCCTGCGCCAGATCCGAGAGGCCGTGGGGGTGGAGCTGCGCGAGATCGCCGAACGCTCGAAGATCGGCATGGCCTATCTCGCCGCCCTCGAGGGCGAGGTGTTCCACAAGCTCCCCGCGGCCGTCTACGTACGTGGATTCCTCGCCGAATACGCCCGCGCGCTGGGCCTCGACGCCGAACGGGTCAAGCAGTCCTACCTGGCCCGGTTCCGCGCCGCGCGCCCCTCGCCAGACGACGAGGACGAGGCCGCCGCCCGCCCGCCGAAGTGACCCCCGTGGCTTGACCCGAGTGGAAGCTGCCACCTACGATCGGGACATGGCCACCCTGATCGACAATCCCAAGCGTGCGCGCCAGCTGGCCCGTGCGATCGCCTCGGACCTGACGCTCTATCACGAGCCCAAGATCCTCGAGGGCATCAACAACGACAACCTGTTCGAGGTGATGTCGGATGAGATCAACGAGGGTCGCGAGCTGTTCAAGAGCCGCGTTACGGAAGACATCTTCGGCCAGCACATCTACGAGCGCGCGATCGTAGACGTGCTGATCAAGTCGAAGGGTCACGTGAAGTCGAAGATCTGGTGATCGACGACGACGCCGACGGCGACGATGCCGGCGGCGATGACGTAGCTGAAGAACATCGATTCGTGATCGATGTGAGCGACGCTGGCGGCCGTCTCGATGCGGTGCTGGCCAGGCAGCTCGGGATACCGCGCGCGCAGGTGCAGCGATTGATCGACGACGGGCACGTGCGCGTCGAGGGCGAGTCACCGAGCAAGGGCGGCGTGAAGCTCAAGTTCGGCGACACCGTCGACGTCGCGGTTCCGGCGCCCGAACCGCTCGAGATCATCCCCGAAGACATTCCGCTCGTCGTGCTGTACGAGGATGCGGACCTGATCGTGATCGACAAGCCAGCGGGTCTCGTCGTTCATCCAGCGGCGGGCCACACCCGCGGCACGCTCGTCAACGCGCTCGTCTTTCATTGCAAGGATCTGTCGGGCATCGGTGGCGTGCTCCGGCCGGGGATCGTGCATCGGCTCGACAAGGACACGAGCGGCGTGATGGTCGCGACCAAGTCCGAGCGCGCGCACGCGGCGCTCACGGCGGCATTCGCGGCCAAGAGTCGCGGCGAGCCCGGCGGCATCGAGCGCACGTACCTCGCGATCGCGGCTCCGCCACCCGTCGGCAACGGCGGCACCTTGCGGACGAGCTATGGCCGCCATCCCGTGCACCGCAAGAAGTTCTCGTCGAAGGTCACCGGCGGCAAGCAGGCGGTCACGCACTGGCAGCTCGTCGAGGGCCTTCACGGTGCCGCGCTCGTGCGGCTGCGCCTCGAGACGGGACGCACGCACCAGATCCGCGTCCACGCCTCGGACCACGGGTGGCCGCTGCTCGGCGATCCGGTCTACGGCTTTCGCCAGCGCGACGAGCGGCTCGCCGCCGCGGCCACGGCGCTCGGACGCCAGGCCCTGCACGCGAGCACGTTAGCGTTCGCGCACCCGGTGAGCGGCGCGCGGCTCTCGCTCGAGGCGCCGCTGCCCGCCGACATGCAGGCCACGCTCGCGGCCCTGCGCTAGCGATCACGCCCAGTTGCGAAAATACTCGCCACCGTGTCGATCCGCCGGGGTCTCGTTCGTCGTGTGTGTATGCCGACCCAGCTCCTGAACGACGACGGAACCGCCTCGATGGCCACCGCCATCATGTCCTCGCACTTCGCGCTGCTGCGCGACCTCGGGTGCTTCGAGCGCGCGGTGACCGAGATCCTCGCGGGCGACCTGACCCGCGTCGCACCGGTGCGCGACGAGTGGACGCAGTTCCACGCCGCGCTCCACGGGCACCACACCGCCGAGGACACCGGCCTGTTCCCGGGCCTGCGCGCGCAACACCAAGACCTCGCGCCCGCGCTCGACAAGCTCGACGCGCAGCACCGCGCCATCGATCCGCTGCTCGCCGACGGCGATCGCTTGTTCGTGGAGCTCGCTGGTCAGGCCGAGGCCGCGCTCGTCCTCGTGCGCGCGCTCCAGCAGCACCTCCGCGAGCACCTCGCCGACGAGGAGCGCGCCGTGATCGCGCACCTGCGCGAGGCGAAGCAGTTCCCGGTGCCGCCGACGGACGAGGCGTTCGAGCTGTACGCGGGTGGCTTCGCGTGGAGCACCGCGGGGCTTGCCGCGTCGGTGACGGAGCCGCTGTTCGCGATGCTGCCCCCGGGGCTGCGCGATCGGTTGCCCGCGGCGCAGGATGCGTTCACGGCTCGTTGCCGCAAGGTGTGGGGCTACGAGCACGCGGCGTGCGCGGTCACATCCGTACCGGCGTGACTAATTCTGACCAGCGTTGAGCAGGCCCCACGTGTGCGCAGCGCCCGCACCCGTGGTCCAGTCTGCCTTGCTGTTGGTGTCGGTGTTGTTGACGCGCTGGATCGTGGTGCCGGTGTTCGACGTGCCGGTAGCGTTCAGCGTCTGCACGGCGTTGGTGTAGAACACATCGTTGACGTAGGCGGCGAGCGCCGGATCCCACTGGTTCGCAGCGCCCACGACCGCGGCTTGGGTCTCCGTATCTGTCGCCGTATCGGGCGTTGCCGCGTTGTCCGCGACGAACACCGCGTCGACGATCGTGTTCGTGCCGTCGCGCAACGTGAACACGTTGTTGGTAGCTGTGAGGCCCGTGTCGAGCGTCCAGACGTCATAGGCGGTGTCGTAGTTTCGTGTGTGTGTGGCCGCTGGGAACTGCGTCTTCGAGGTCGTTTCGTTCATTGCGGTGGCCGGGTTGCATGCCGCGAAGTCCGACCGCATGTGGAGAACGACGATATCGTTCGCCTGGAGCATGATCGCAGGCAGCGCCGCCAACTCGACGTTGCGCTCCATGAGCTTGTAGCCCTCGAGCGAGCCCCCGCTGATCGCGCGCAGCTCGATCAGATCACAGCCGTCCGTGATGGTCGCGTTGAGCTCGTTGATCTTGACGACGGCCGCGGTGATGAACCCACCGAACGTGTCGTTGTTCGGCGTGCCAACGCCGGTGCCTTGCAGATCGGTGAGCGAGCTCAGGACCGTCACCGTGTAGGTCGTCCCGCCGGTTTGCTGGTTGGTGGTGACCGTCACTTCGCGCCCGTTGACCGTCGCCGCGGAGGGCGAGAGGTTGTTGTCGAAGGTGAACTGCGAGCCGTTCGCCGCGAGGCTCGACGGCTTCACGTTGCGCGAGAACGTGACGCGCACGCTCGTCGGCGACAGCGCGATCGCGTCGGTCACGACGGGCGCGGCGCAGCCCGAGACCGTGAGGTCCGCTGCGACGAACGCACCGACCTGCGCCTGGTCATTACCGTTGTTCGGCTTGAACCGGCCCATCGGCACGTTGGTCGCCGTGATCATGCAGCCGTTGGCGAGGTCGAGCGCGTCGACGAGGGTCGTGGGTACGCGGAGCTGGAGATTGGTGTTGCCGGTGAGTCCCGCCGTGTTGATCGCGGAGCGCGAGAACGCCTGGCCGCTCCCTGCAAAGTTCTCGGCAAGCGCGCCGGTGATCGTCACCAGCTCACTGTCGTAGTTGTCGATCGCGCTCACGACGTCCGTCGCGGCCGAAATGTTCTGCGCGAGCGCCGAGACGTTAGCGCCCTGCGAGTGGCGGGTCCATCCCGTGATCGCTTGCGCACGCGGCTGCATGCCGACGGTGCCCTTCGTCGTCACCTGGAAGCTGACGACGTCACCGACGACCGCCGGCGGCGAGAGCGTCGAAGGATCGACGGAGACGAACAGACCGGGACCCATCTGCTGGCTCTGGACCGTGAACCCGGCGGGGTCGTTGGTCGTGTTGCCGAGCGCCGGCTTGAGGTACGTCACCGTGACATTGCGGACGTCGAGCGTGACGCTGCCATCGGTCGCACCGCGCACCTCGGCGATCCCGTCGCCCTCGGCTGCATCGGTCGTCGGGGCGTCGATGCTCGCATCCGTGGCAGGCGCGTCGATCGCCGAACCGTCGAGCGTCACCCGCGCATCGGGGGTGTCGGAGCTCTTGCCGTCGGGACCGCAGGCAGTCGCGACCAGGGACAGACATGTGATGAAGTGCACGAACCGCATGGGACCTCCGTTGGGAGGCCTGGACCTAACACCCCTCCGTGACGTTTGGGTGTCGCGCGTGCCGCCTATCGTGCGGTGCTCAGCACGACAGCGAGATCGCCGGATATCGCGTTCACGGCGGCGACGTCGGGCTTCAGATCGCCGTTGAAGTCGCCGGTGGCCACGCCGTATGACGTCTCGCCGAGCGTGCCCATGTCGATCACGGTGTCGAAGTCGCCGTCGCCTTGCCCGAGGTGCACGGTGCCCGTGCTCGTCTTGTAGTTCGGCGTGACGAGATCGGGGACCGCGTCGAGGTTGAAGTCGGCGATCGCCACGGCGTACGGGCCCGTCTCGATGCCGTTGCTCGCGATGTGGGGCGCCGCGAAGGTGCCGTCGCCGTTGCCGATCAGCACGCTGACGTCGTGGCTGCTGCGATTCGCGACCGCGACATCGAGGACGCCGTCGAGGTTCATGTCGTGCGCGACCATGATGTGCGACCCCATACCGCCTATGGCCGGCCGTTCCTCGCGCACGCGGAACGTGGCGTCGCCGTTACCGAGCCACACATGGAGCGTCCCGCTGCGATCGTCGGCGAACGCGACATCGTCGTGGTCGTCCCCGTCGAGGTCGCCGATCGCGGTTGAATATGGCTCGCACGTTTCGCCACACGGCAGGGTGGCGACGGGCGTCAGGCTCCCGTTCGCGCCGCCGCGGAATACGCTCACCGAGTGCGCCTTGGGATTGGTGGCGACGACGTCGGGATAGCCATCGCCGTCGAGGTCACCGACCGCGAGGTTGGAGGTCTCGGCACCTTGGGCTGTGGGGTACGACGTGCGCGGCGCCAGCGTGTAGCTGTCGTAGCTACCGCGGCCGAGGAGCACGCTCACCGAGTTGCCGCGATAGTCCGCCGTGATCACGTCGAGCACGCCATCGCGATCGAGGTCGACGACTGCGCCGCCGGTCGGATAGTCCCCGGTGTGAAACCCGCGCGCGGGCCGCGGCGGCACGCGCTCGAACCTGCCGCTCGCGAACCCGGTGTTGCGAAAGATGACCACCGCGCTGTCCTGCTCGTTGCCGACCAGGAGATCGACGTCGCCGTCGCTATCGAGGTCGGCCGAACGGACGAAGTACGGCTTGGCGCCCGATCGGTACGAGACCGGCGCCGCGAACGTGACCTCGGGCAATGAATAACAAACGTTGTCGGAGGTGCAGTTGCCGCTGAAGCAGTCGCCGCCGACGGCACACGCACGCCCACCGGCGCATGCGCGGCAGTCACCGCCGCAGTCGACGTCGGTCTCGCGTCCGTCGCGCACTCCATTGAAGCACGTGTCCTCATCGTCGCTCGCGCCGCAGGCCGTGACACCGGCGCACAGCATTGCGAGCACAAGCAGCATCGAATCTCGCATTCGATGGAGCTAGCAGGGCGCACGCGGGGGCGGTCCCGGCGCACACCGTGAGGGGTCAGACAGGTGAGGCGCTACTCGCCTTCGATCCCATACTGACGCAGCTTCTTCCACAGCGTCGTGCGGTTGATGCCCAGCATCGATGCCGCCTTGGTCTTCTGGCCCTCGCACACCTCGAGGACCTTGAGGATATGCGCGCGCTCCAGCTCGTCGAGCGTGGGCACGTGATCACCGGTGAACGTCGTGAGGCCGGGGGACACCAGCGGGCGCCCGTTCGGGTGCGCCACATCGGCTACGTCGAGCACGTCGCCCGAGGCGAGAATCACGGCGCGCTCGATCGTGTTCTCGAGCTCGCGCACGTTACCGGGCCATGCCTGGGCGGCGAGATGGTGAAGCGCGGCGTCGGTGATCGCCGGGCGGCTCTTCTCGGCGCGCAGCGCGGCCTGCTCGGCGAAGTGCCGCGCGAGCAGCGGGATATCGGCGCGGCGATCACGCAGCGCGGGTACGTCGATCGTGATGACCGCGAGGCGGTAGAAAAGGTCCTCGCGAAATGCGCCGGCCTTGATCTGCTCGGGGAGCGCCCGGTTCGTCGCCGCGATCACGCGTGCGTCGACCCGGATCGATGTGGTGCCACCGACGGGCTTTACCTCGCCGTCCTGCAGCGCGCGCAGGAGCTTTGGCTGCAGCTCGAGCGGCAGCTCGCCGATCTCGTCGAGGAACAGCGTCCCGTTGTCGGCGGCGAGGAACAGGCCGCGCTTCGCCGTATCGGCACCGGTGAACGCACCGCGCACGTGGCCGAACAGCTCGCTGTCGAGCAGGTTGCCGACGAGCGCGCCGCAGTTGACCGGGGTGAACGTGCGCCCGGCGCGCCGGCCGCTGAAGTGCAGCGCGCGCGCGACCAGCTCCTTGCCGGTGCCGCTATCGCCGGTGATCAGCACGGTCGCGTCGGACTGCGCGACCTTGTCGATCGTCGCGCGCAGCTGCTGCATCGCCGGCGAGTCGCCGATCATCGAGCCATACGCCAGGCGCTTGGTCAGCTCGCCGTGCGCGCGGCGCAGCTCGTCCTCGTCGAGCGCGCGGCGGACGACGAGGCGCAGCTCGTCGGGCGAGAACGGCTTGCCGAGGTAATCGCGCGCGCCGAGCTTCATGCCGCGCACCGCGGTGTCGATCGAGGGATACGCGGTGATCAGCAGCACCGCCGGCGGGGTCTCGCCGACGAGCAAGCGCGGCAACAGCGACACGCCGTCCTGATCCGGCAGGTTGATGTCGCACAGGATCAGGTCGAAGCGGCGGCGCGCCACGGCGGCGAGTGCGCCGGCGGCGGTGTCGACGGTCTCGACCTCGTACCCCGCCCGCCCGAGCACGTCACCACACAGGGCGCGAATGCCGCGTTCGTCGTCGACGACGAGGATGCTGCTCACGCCATCATCATAGTGCGGCGAGCCGGCGATCCGCGAGCCCGAGTGCGGTCCACTGTGATTCCAGGCCTCCGGCGACGTCTTCCCCTCGATGTGGCTCGACCGCGATGTCGCCGCGGCCCAACGTCGCGGGCGCTCCCTCAGGCGTCACGGCATCGAAGCCCGCATCGACCAGTGCGCAACGCAGCGCGGCGCCCAGGTGCGTGGCCCATTGGCACCGCGGACGCGAGCGAGGTCGTCACGCTAGGTCGCATTCGGAATCACTAACCGAAACTCGGCGCCCTTACCGTCCGGGCCATCACTGAGTTCGATCGAGCCGCCGGCGGTGGCGACGATGTGCTTGCACACCGCGAGACCGAGGCCGGTGCCGACGCCCGCCGCCTTGGTGGTGAAGAACGGATCGAACACGCGCGCGCGGTCTTTCGCCGGAATGCCGGGGCCGTCGTCGCTCACCGTGATCAGCGTGGCGACGCCGCCGGGGGCGCGCTTGACGGCGATCCTGATCGTGCCGCCGTCGGTCATCGCCTGCGCGGCGTTCTGCACGAGGTTGACGAGCACTTGCTGGAGCATGTTGGCCTCGATCGCGAGCGGCGCGTCGGAGCCCAGATCGGTGACGAGCCGCGCGCGGGACTTCTTGAGCTGCGGCTCGAGCAAGGCGCCGACGTGGCGCACGAGCGTCGCGGGCACCGTTGACGGCGGGGGCTCCGGCTTGCTCGCGGGCGTGATGACGCGATCACTGGTGCGCGGGGTGCGCGCGTATTCGAGCAGGCCGCCGATGATGCCCTTCATCCGCTCGGCCTCGCTCGCGATCAGATCGAGGCCGGCGCGGTCGGGGTGGCCCTCGGGTTTGTCCTCGGCGAGGAGCTTGGCGTAGCCGAGCACCGTGGTGAGCGGGTTGTTGATCTCGTGCGCGACCTGCGCCGACATCACGCCGACCGACGCCAGCCGGTCACCACGCGCGAGGGCCGTCTGGAGCTCGTGCCGCTCGGCGATGCGTTTGGCCATCTCGTCGATGCGCTGGCCGAGGACGCCGATCTCCCCGGGGCCCGCGATCGTCGGTGCGGGATCGGGCGTGCCGGTCGCGATCGCGTCCGCGCGGCGCGCGAGGGCGGCGAGCGGGCGCGTGAGGCGTGTCGCGAAGAACACGCCGAGGGCGAGCGCGACGGCGAGCGCGGCGCCACCGATGACGAGCGTGTCGCGCGTGGTGCGGCGGGCGAGGGCGTAGGCATCTGCCTCGGGCTGCATGTGGATGATCGTCCACCGCACGCCGCGCAGGGACTGGAAGCTGGCCAGGTTGCGATACGCGGTGACCCACCCGTCGGTCGCGAGCGTGCCTTCGACCGACGAGCCGAGAGCACGCTGGGCGGCGGCGGCGAACGCCGCGCTCTTCGAGACCGACCCGCTGGTCGCGAACGGGACGCCGGCGCCGTCCATGACGACGAGCTGCGCGCCGCGGCCCAGACGGGCGGAGGCGAGGAGGCGGCCGACGAAGCCTAGGTCGAGCCGCGCGACGAACACACCCATCAGCTCGCCGGTGCGCCCGCGCGCCTGCACGACGAGGTGCACGCCGGGCCGCCCGTTCACGTAGACCACATCGCCGATGTAGCCGCCGAAGCTGTGCGAGTTGATCGCCACGCCCGCCGGCATCGGATCGCCAAACAGCGGCTTGCCGTCGGGATCGACGACCGAGAGCGTGCTGACGATCGGCACGTCGCGCCGCACGCGCGCGAGCAGCCGCTGGGTGCCGGGCGCATCGCTGGGGGCATCGGCCCAGGTCGCGGCCGCGAGCTCGAGCGTGCGTCGCGAGTCTTGCAGCGTACCGTCGAGCGCGGCGCCGAGCGCGCGGATGTGGGCGAGGGCGCCGCGCTCGACCTCGTGCTCGACGTCGGCGCGGGCGCGCAGGATCGCGAGCACACCGACGATCACCGTCGGGATCACCGCGGCGAGGGCGAGCACGAGCAATACGCGCCACCGCAGCGAGCCCCGCGCGATCATCGCGAACCTTTCAGGAGCCGCTGCCAGCCACGCCGCACGCCGGCGATGGCCTCGTCGGGCGTCGCGTCCTTGGCGACCACCGCGGCGAGCGCCGGGTTGAGATCATCGAACAACAGCGGCGTACGCGCGTCGCGTGGGAGCGGGACGGCCTCGCGCAGCGCAGTGGCCGCATCGCGTGACAACATCGGGGCGGCGGCGAGCGCCTCGAACCGGGTCGGGATCGTCGAGAACGCCTGGGCGAGCCGCGTCGCGACATGCACGCTGGTGATCTCGGCGGCGAGCTTCCAGCCGTCCTCGGGATGTGCAGCGCACGCGGGCACGACGAGCAGCTGGCCACCACGCGGCGCCCCCGCGAGAGGGCTTACCGCCATGCGTTCGCCGCTCGTGAACTGCCACGGGCCGGTGATCCAGTATGCGACGCCGCCGTTCTGGAACCGGGCCAGCTCCTCGTTGGCCTCGCTGCCGGACGGCGGGGGAGGGGGCGCGAGGTCGTCGAATAGTGCCGCGAACCGCGCGACCGCGCGCACCGCATTGTCACCGTCGATCGCGCCGGCGGCCAGGTCCGCGCCTTCCGCGCGCAGCCACGGCACGAACCAGTACCCGTCGACACGCACCGCGAGGGGCCGCGGGCGTTCGGGTGTGCGCGCTGCGCGTGCCGCCGCGATGACGTCGTCGAGGCTCGGCCCGGCCGGCGCGGGCAGCGCCTTGTCGCGAATCACGACCAGCCCATCGACGGTCTGTGGCACACCCAACCACGCACCGCCTTGCTGCGCGAGCTCGGCAGCCTCCGGCGTCCAGTCGAGGGTGGCGAGCTCGGGAGGGACCTGCACGAGCTGCGCGCGCAGCCCGGGCAGCCAGGTGGCATCGATGCGGATGAGGTCCGGGCAGCCCTGCTTGGCCGCGAGGATCTCGCCGATCACCTGCTGGCCGCGCGCGAACGGCACCAGGGCCGACTCGACGCGGAGTCCGCGCTCGGCGATCACGTTGTTGAACAGCTCGGTCTCGGCCGGGCTAAAGGTATGCAGGAACCGAATCGGCTGCGGGGCCGACGGCTCGCTGCTACACGCGACCAGGCTCGCGCTCGCGATCAACCGGGCGAACACCTTCGCCACTCTATCGCGACTCTGGTATCACCGGCCCGTGCGGAGCATGACCGGTTTCGGGCGCGGTGTCGTCGAGCACGCTGGTGTGCGTGCGACGGTGGACATCCGCGCCGTCAACCATCGCTTCCTCGACCTGAAGCTGCGTGGCGTCCAGCTGGCGCCCCTTGTCGAGGAGTCCGTGTCGGCCAAGGTCCGCGCCTCCATCGAGCGCGGGTCGGTGGCTGTCTCGGTTCACGTCACCCGCCACGGCGCCGCGGCCGCGACCACCATCGACCCGGTGGCGGCCGCCGCGGCGCACCAGACGCTGAGCACGCTGGCCACCTCTCTCGGGCTCCCCGGGCCAGACCTCGCGCTCGTCCTCGCTCAGCCCGGGGTCATGGTCACCGCGGAGCGGGGCGACGAGGAGCACCCGCCGGTCCTCGTCGCCGTCGATGCGGCGCTCGCCCAGCTCGACCAGATGCGGGCCACGGAAGGGGAGGCGTTGCGCCTCGAGCTCATCGCGCGGTTCGACGAGCTCACGGCCGTCCGCACTCAGATCGCGACCTTGGCCGCCACCGTGCCCCAGCAGCTGACCAAGCGGCTGAACGAGCGGGTGCGCAAGCTGCTCGACTCCCAGGAAGGCGCCGAGGTCGATCCGTCGCGCCTGGCCCAGGAGATCGCGCTGCTAGCCGATCGTTCCGACATCACCGAAGAGCTCGTACGCCTGTCCAGCCACCTCGACCAGGGCCGCACGTTGATCGCCGCCAAGGGCTCGGTGGGGCGGCGCCTCGATTTCCTCGTCCAGGAGATCGGCCGCGAGCTCAACACGATCGGTAGCAAGTCAACGGTGACGGAGATCAGCACCGCGATCGTCGACGCGAAGGCCGTGCTCGAGAAGGTGCGCGAGCAGGTGCAGAACGTCGAGTGATCTGTATGATGCGACCGTGACCGCTCGTGGTGTCCTCGTGATCGTCTCGTCGCCATCCGGCGCCGGCAAGACGACGTTGACGCGCCGACTCCTCGCGGAGTTCAGTCCTCAGCTCGAGTTCAGCGTCTCGCACACCACCCGGCCGCAGCGCGTGGGTGAGGTCGATGGTCGCGACTATCACTTCGTCGGCACCGACGAGTTCGAGCGCATGGTCCAGCGCGGCGAGTTCGCCGAGCACGCGTTCGTGCACAAGAACCGCTACGGCACCGCGATGGCGCCGGTCGAGACCGCCCTCTCCGCGGGGCGCGATATGATCTTCGATGTCGACTGGCAAGGCGGTAAGGCGCTGTCCTCGCGCTGGCCTCTCGACTCGCTCAAGATCTTCATCCTGCCGCCCGATCTCGCCACACTCGAGGCGCGCCTGCGCTCGCGTGCCACGGATGCGCCCCATGTCATCGAAACCCGTCTCCAGAACGCTCTCGACGAGCTGACGCACTATCCCGAGTATCCCCACCTCATCGTCAACGACGACATCGACCGCGCTTACGCCGTGTTGCGCGGCATCTACCTCGCGCGTCGCACGGGTGACTACCCGCCGGATCTGCGGGCTGACAACGATCGAGCGATCGAGCACGCGAAGCGCCTCGTCGCGAGCGCGTGACATCGAGACCGAGGCGCCCGGGACACACCCGATGTCGCACCACGAACCAGGCGCGGGTAAGGAGCAATTGACGAGTGGATCGCGTTAGGACACGCTGGTCTTATGAGGGGCTTTGGCGTCTTGGTCTTCGGGCTGACGATGGTCGCTGCTTGCTCTCGGACGTTCACGGGCTCGGCGGTCCAACCCAATCCGCTCGCTGTCCCCAACGAGACGCTGCGCCTCTCGGAGAAGATCACGATCGTCCGTGGTGACATGGAGCTCGACGCGCCTGATCCAGCGCAGGTGACGCAGCGTGCGTCGGTGCTTCACAATCACAAGTACCCGCTTGTCAACCAGGCCCACTTCACCGTCGTGTCGCGCGATCGCCTGCGCTTTCACGTGCAGATCGATCACAAGTGGGAAGAGTACGCCGACCTCAAGACGTGGACGGTCTCGCTCGAGGACGACAAGGGGCGCAAGTGGACGCCGCAATCGGTGGAGCACGTGCGCACCCGGATCATGACGACGATGTGGGATCGCGAGCAGCAGACCGCGCGCCGCAACCGGTTCGGCGACATCGTCGCGCTCAACGACGACGGCTGGAAGCGCCGCCAGACCCTCGGCTCGCTCTCGGTGTTCCGCGGCAAGGGCGACTTCGTGTTCTACCAGCGCGACCTGTTCCACCGCGACGTGCGCCGGCTCCGCCTGGTCGTCAGCCGTCCGGGCGAGTCGTTCGAGTTCACCTGGAATTTTGAAGACCCGGTCGCTTCGAACTAGCCAGCTAGCCAGGGGCCTGGCCACACGAGCCGCTCGCCCCGAGCTCATCGACCAGGGGGACCTCCGGATGTGAGGCCCCTGTGCGCGTGGTACCCTACAGGTCGCGGGTCTTCGCGCAAAGATGCATCAGCTCGACCAGATCCTCTCCGAGGTAGCCGGATATTTCCCCAACGCCGATCTGCCGCTCGTTCGACGGGCGTACCAGTTCGCCGCGCAGGCCCACGACGGGCAAACCCGCAAGTCGGGTGACCCTTACGTCACCCACCCTCTGGCGGTGGCGCAGATCATCGCCGAGCTGAAGCTCGACGTCGCGAGCGTGTGTGCGGGCCTCTTGCACGACTGCGTCGAGGACACCTCGGCGACGGTGGATCAGCTCGGGGAGCTGTTTGGCAAGGAGATCGCGTTTCTCGTCGACGGTGTCACCAAGCTCGGCAAGCTGCCGTATTCGACCCGCGAGGAGCAGCAGGCAGAGAACTTTCGCAAGATGCTGCTCGCGATGGCGCGCGACATCCGCGTCATTCTCGTGAAGCTGTGCGACCGCCTGGACAACATGCGGTCCCTGCACCACCTGCCGCCGGAGAAGCAGGAGCGCATCGCGACCGAGACGATGCAGATCTACGCGCCGCTCGCTAACCGCCTCGGTATCCAGTGGGTGAAAGTCGAGCTCGAGGATCTCGCGTTCAAGTACATGTACCCGGGCGAGTACGACCAGCTCGCGCAGGATGTCGCGAAGAGCCGCGCGGAGCGTCTCGAGTACATCCACACCGTCGAGAAGCTGATCAAGAAGGAGATGGAGGCGAGCGGTGTGCCGTGCGAGGTCTACGGTCGCGCGAAGCACCTCTTCTCCATCTATCAAAAGATGAAACGGACGCAGCGTCCGTTCGAGGAGATCCACGACGCGATCGGGTTTCGCGTGATCACAGACTCGCAGATGCACTGCTACCAGGCGCTCGGCGTCTCGCACCAGACGTGGACCCCGATCCCGGGCCGGTTCAAGGACTACATCGCGCTGCCGAAGCCGAACCTCTACCAGTCGCTGCATACCGCGGTGATCGGCCCCCGCGGCGAGCGCATCGAGATTCAGATCCGCACGTCGGAGATGAACGTCGTCGCCGAGCACGGCATTGCGGCGCACTGGAAGTACAAGGAGGGCTCGGCGGTCGCGCCCGACGACAAGAAGTTCGCGTGGCTCCGGCAGCTGATGGAGAGCCAGAAGGAGCTCCGCGATCCGACGGAGTTTCTCGAGAGCGTCAAGATCGATCTGTTCGGCGATGAGGTCTACGTGTTCACGCCGGGCGGCGACGTGAAGGCGCTGCCCAAGGGGTCGTGCCCGATCGACTTCGCATACGCGGTGCACAGCTCGATCGGCGATCACTGCTCGGGTGCGCGCGTGAACGGCATGATCGTGCCGCTGCGCTATCAACTGCGGAACGGCGACACGGTCGAGATCATCACCAACCCGAACCAGAAGCCGAACAAGGACTGGCTCAAGCTGGTGAAGACGGCGCGCGCGCGGACGAAAGTTCGGTGGCTGCTGCGTCAGGAGCAGCGGGACAAGGCGGTCGTCCTCGGCACCGATCTCTTGGACAAGGCGCTGCGCAAGCACAACACGACGCTGCAACGCGCCGAGAAGCAGCTGAAGGTCGCGGCGCAAGAGCTCAAGTGCATGACCGTCGACGAGCTGATCATCCAGGTCGGCTACGGCAAGATCACCACGCAGCAGGTGCTCGAGAAGGCGCTGCCCGAGCTGGCGAAGAAGGAAGCCGAGCTGCCCGCCAAGACCGAGAGCATGCTGAAGACGCTGCTCAAGAAGGTCACGCGGCGAACGTCATCGAGCGGCATCAAGGTCGCCGGCGAGGAAGACATCCTCGTGCGGTTTGCGAAGTGTTGCTCGCCGCTGCCGGGTGACCCGATCGTCGGGTTCATCACCCGCGGTCGCGGCGTCACCGTGCACCGCCGCGATTGCGACAAGGGCCTCGACCTCGATCCCGAGCGCCGCATCGACGTCGAGTGGGACGGTAGCGGCAAGACGCAGCACGAGGTGGCGATCCAGGTCCTGTGCGCCGACAAGCCGGGGCTCCTCGCGCACATCTCGCAGTCGTTCACGGATCAGGGTGTCAACATCAGCCAGGCGCACTGCCGCGCGACCGAGGACGGACGCGCTGTCAACACGTTCCACGCCTCGGTCAAGGATCTCGATCAGCTGAAGTCGGTGATCCGCTCGCTTTCACGGATCAAGGGCGTGTTCTCCGTCGATCGCGTCAGCGCCGACGTCGGCTAGCGAGCCGCCTGCACCGCCCGACGACATAAAACGACAAAAGCCGCACGGTCGCGGGGTAACGCGAGCACGTACGGCAACGTCGGAGGGATTTGGAGGTTACTTGCGCGGAGCAGCCTGGCCGGGCTCGCCGAGCCCAGCGAACAGCTCGCTCGTCGATTTGGTCGACTTGCGGGCGAGCTTGTTCTTGCGGGCGCGGCCGGCCTTCTCGTGCTTGTTCTTGCGCTTGACGCGGGTTGCGGCGGTGTTGGAAGCCATGGCGTCCGGGCTTTTAGCGTCGTGAGGTAAGGGTTGTCAACGTAGCTCGACGGCAGACGAGGGGTCAGCTAGGTTGCTTCCCCGGCGGATGTCCCTTACGATCCGCTGCATTAGAGGGGCGACAGGCGATGAAACTTTGCCCGAAGTGCCAGAAGCAGTTCAGCGACGACGCGAACTTTTGTCCCGTCGACGCGGCCCGCCTGATCCCCGTGGAAGGTCAGGGCGCAGGCGGAGATACGCTCTCCCAGCGGTTCGAGCTGAAGGACCGGCTCGGCGGCAGCCGGACCGGTGCCGTCCACCGCGCGCGCGACAAGCAGGGCGGCGCAACGGTGGCCGTCAAGCTGGTCGCTCCGTCGGTGGTCGCGTTGCCTGGCGTGGCCCAGCGGCTCGAGCGCGAGCTCAAACAACTCGAGCGCGTGCAAAGTGCGGGCGTCGCCAAGGTACTCGGCTCCGGCAAGCGCGGCGAGGAGACCTGGCTGGCTGTCGAGCTGATCGACGGCGCCCAGACCCTGGCCGAAGCGATCTCCGCGCGCGGTCCGATCTCGCTCGACTTCGCCGCGCACCTCATCGAGGTGGTCGGGGAGGCGCTCATCGAGGCGGCGCAGGTCGGCGTGGTCCACCGCGACCTCGCGCCGAAGAACATCTTGTTCGCGGGCGACGAGATCAAGCTCATCAACTTCTCGCTGCCGGTTCCGACGACGGACAAGACACCGGGCGTTCCCGAGTTTGTCGCGCCCGAGCAGGTCGAGGGTAAGCCGGTCGATCAGCGCTCGAACCTGTACTCGCTTGGCGCGCTGTACTACTACGTCCTCACCGGCCAGACCGTGCACGCGGGGAGCGCCGACGAGGTGCACCATGCGCACGTCAACGGCTCGATCAAAACGCCGTCGTCGCTCGCGCCCGTCCCTGCGCCCGTCGAGGCCGTGATCATGCGCGCGCTCGATCGTAGCCCGACCAAGCGATTCCTCACGGTGCGCCAGTTCGTCGACGAGGTCGGCCGCGTGGCGAAGAGTGGCGCCAACCCGGCCTCGACGATGCCGATGGGCAAGGCCGGCGGACGCCCCAAGGCAGAGCTCGTACAGACGCTGCTTGGCGTACGGCAGATGCCCGGGATGGCCACGCCGCCGCCGGGTGCGGTGGTCTTGCCGCCGTCGGCCCAGGTTCCGACGGCGCCGCTCACCGCGCCATCGGGCGCCGCCACCGTGCAGGGGGTCCCCGCACTCGCGCCGGTCGTCGCTCAGGCGGCGATGCAGTCGGGTCCGCCGCTGATGCCGGAGCCCGCGCCAACGCCGACGACAACGCCGACGCCGGCTCCGGCGCCTGCATCCGTGGTGGTCGCTACCCCGGCGCCTTCCGCCGACCGTTCGCCGTGGGCCGCGCCGGGTGCGATGGCTGGCGCCGAGGCCGCCGTTGCCCAGGCCGCTCCGGCGGTGGGCGCGGTCGCGGCCGCGGTCGCGGCTCCGGTCAGCGAGCCTGCGCCCGCACCGACACCTGCCGTCGCAGCGCCCGTGTTTGCCAACCCCGCACCTGCGGCGCCGGTCGTCGCGACGCCAAGCCCTGGTGCGAGCCAGGCGCAAGGCAAGAAGAAGCCCGTCGAGCAGCAAGGCTCGAAGGGAAAGTTCCGCGAGACGATGTGGTTCAAGAAGGGCGACCTCGACGCGCAAGCGGCGGTCGCCGCTGCTGAGGAGCGCGAGCGCACCGGCAAGGACGCCGTCAAAGACAAAGCCGACTCGATGCCGATCGATCAGCGATACGAGGACGACGGCTCGATCTCGCGTGGTGACAAGGAGAAGTACAGCCTTCGCACTGGCGCCACGCAGATGATGACGGCGATCAAGGAGGACCCGAAGGCGAGCGGAAGCATCGCGAAGGTGTCCGAGGACGCTCTGATCGGCGAAATGAAGGGGGGCCGCGGCCCGATCTTCATCGCGCTCGCCGTCGGGCTCATCGTCGTCGGCGTCATCGTGTTCATGTTGGCCAGCTAGCCGGGTTAGCGTCCGGGTAGCACCAAGGAGCCGGTTTCCGACCGGGCGCTACGTAACGCTCCAGATGCGCACGCTGTGACGCGAGTGCGGCGATGACTGGTTGCTAAGCGCACGGCGGCCTTGCGCAGCCTGCGGTCTGTTTCTTGGAACGCGTGCGTCCCAGGAGGGGATGCATGAAGCAGGTGGCAGCGGTCGTGTTCGCGGCGGTGTTGGCGTTCGGGTGCGCGACGGTGAAGGGGGGCGACAACCCCGACATCGACGACGACGATGCGCTTGAGGGAGGGGATGCGTGGGCGACGGGAGAGCCGGGGAGGGGGCCGAAGCTGCCCGACGGTGATGGGGCTGGCGGATCCGATGGATCGAATGGTTCGGGCGGCTCCGGCGGATCGGGATCCGGATCGGGAACTGGAATGGGCACGGGATTGGACACAGGGGGCTCGGGCTCGGACTCGGGCTCGGGTGACGGTTCGGGCTCGGGCTCGGGTGACGGTTCGGGCTCGGGCTCGGGTGACGGTTCGGGGTCGGGGTCGGGGTCGGGTTCGGGGTCGGGCTCGGGCTGCCGTTCGGGTTCCGGCAACGGTTCGGGAGGCACAGGTGAGGGATCGGGAAGTAGCTCGGGTAGTGGCACTGGATGCGACCGACACGAACACGGGCACGGGTGGGGTCACGAGCATCACCAGGGCAATGGCTACGGCCATGACTGTGACGATCGAGATGACGACCACCAGGACGAGGACGAGGACGAGGACTAGGGCGACGACGACGATCGCGATGGTGACGATCGCGACGGCCGCGGTGATCACCCTCGCCCTCTCCCTCGCGACAGCCATCGCCACAGCACTCGTGATGGTGATCGCGGCGACGGGGACCTGACCTCGCGCGAGCAGCGGACGCGCGATCGTGCCGCAGCACGAGCCCTAACGCAGCTCGATGAGTGCGCGGAGATCGGAGGTCGGTTCGGCGGCGGTGCCGCCGGCGAGGTCGATCTCGCCCTTGACGCACATCGCGGCCGCTTCGACGACGAGATCAGGGTGGGCACCGGCGACGGTGATCACCGTGACCTCGCGCGCGGCGAGCTCGCCTGGGAGGCTCGAGAATGGAGCAAGCGCGGTGATCGTCGCGCGTGGGCCACTCAGGTCGGCGGCGATGGGAACACTGTCGGCGCTGGTCGCGATCACGCGCCACGGCCGGCGGGCGAGGCCTGCGCCGGCGAAGTAGGTCTCGAGCTCGATCGCACTCGTTGCCGTCGGCGCGCCTTTGGCGGCGAGCCAGGACGTCCAGGCGGGCGACGGGGCACCGAGGTGCACCGCGAAGGTGAGGCCTTTCGCGGTGAGGATCTCGACGAGGAAGCGGGTCACCGGCGCGGCACCCGTGACCACGATGGGCTCGCGTGGGGCCGCGCCGGTGCGCGCGTACAGCGTGTAGGCGAGCGCCACGTCGCCGGGGATCGCTGCGCCCGAAGGCGAGGGCACGTCGAGGCCGTCACCGAGCACGATGACCCAGCGCGCGGCCGCGATCACCCGCCCGGGCCACGCGGTCCGCCGGCGCGCCGACGGACACACCGCCGCGCCACCACGCCGGCACACCTCACATTCGCCGCATGGATCGAACGGCCCGACGAGCACGCGCTTGTCGGCGAGGCCGGCCGCATGTGTGCCGACTTCGACGACACGGCCGATGCCTGCGTGGCCTTGAACCGCGTCGAGTGCGATCGCGACGTCGTCGTCGCCGAGGGGGCTCACCAGTCTTCGCGCTGATTACGGAGCCGACCGGAATCCGACGCGAGCTCGGTCGCGTGTTCCTCGTAGTCACCACGCTGCGGCGGCCGGCCGATCGACGTGGCGTCATCCCCCGCCGTCTCGATCTCGCCATAACCGCCGCTGTACCCGCTCGCGTCGTGCTCTTCGACGAGCTCGTCGCCGACCTCGAGCGAATCGTCGGCCGCGTAGGCCGCGGGCGCCGGGGCGGATGCCGCTACGGGCGCGGAGGTGGGACCCGAGCCCGGGGCGACGATCGGCGCGACGCCGGTAGCGACAGGGAGCCCTTGCTTGGCGCGCCAGTTGTTCAGCGCGACCACCAGATCCTCGTACGGAATCATGGCTCGACGTTACCATGGTAAGCGTTCGCGATGACCGCGCCGGCCACTCAGCCTGCCTCCTCGATCCGCCTACATCGTTCCCACGTTCTCCCGACGGAGGGATTCACGCACGGGTTCCCCGAACGCGTGGGCGGTGTCTCGCAGGGCTTGCGCAGCTCGCTCAACCTCGGCGTTCGCTGGGGCGACGACAAGGAGCACGTCGAGACCAACCGGCGCCTGCTCGCCGTGCACGCGGGCTATGACCACGCACAGCTCCAGGTCACGCGGCACGTCCACGGCACTAACGTCTGGCGCGTCGGCGAGCCGCTCGCGGAAGGTGCCGAGTTCGATGGGCTCGTCTGCGATCGCGTGGGGCCCGTGCTCGGTGCGTTCGCGGCGGATTGCATCCCGATCCTGTTTGCCGAGCCCGAGGCCCGCGTGTGCGGCGCGGCGCATGCGGGCTGGCGTGGCACCGTGGCCGGCGTCGCGAGGAACGTCGTCACCCGGATGGTCGAGCTCGGGGCGCGCGCCGATCGTCTGCGCGTCGCGCTCGGACCCTCGATCGGCCCCGAGTGCTTCGAGGTCGGTACCGAAGTTGTCGACGAGTTCCGCGCGGCGTTCGGCGATCTGCCGGGCCTCGTCGTGCAGGGCCCGCGCAAGGACCACATCGATCTCCGCGTCGCGACCCGCGCGGTCCTCGAGCGCGTGGGCGTGCGGCCCGAGCACATCGACGATCGCCCGCCGTGCACGCGCTGCGAGCCCGAGCGGTTCTTCAGCTATCGCCGCGACGGTAAGGACGGCGGCGTGCACATGGCGTTCATCGGCCTCACATAGAGAGGACGCGGACCGGTACCGCCGACGTGCCGCCGAGCGTGCCGCTGCCGAGCTGGCCGAAGGAGTTTTCCCCCCAGCACCAGATGCTCTGATCGCGCTTGCGCGCGCAGTTGTGGACGCCCGTGTGGCTCGACAACTCTTCGGCCTCGTCGAGCACGACGGGGCCGAGCTGCGCACGATGGTCCGTCCCGCCATCGCCGAGCTCGCCATACAAGTTGGTACCCCAGCACCGGACGCGACCGCCGGTATCGAGCGCGCACGTCCCGCGCGAGCTCCCCGCGAGCTGCACCGCGCCGGAGAGTCCGATCACGCGCACGGGCTGCGTGCGGTCGTCGAACGTGTTGTCGCCGAGCTGACCGTGGACATTGTAACCCCAGCAGTCGACCTCGCCCGCATTCGCACCACCGAGGATCCCGCACGCGTGCCGGTCACCGGCAGCTAGCGACGTGTAGGGCCCGACCGGACCCGGAACGGGCGTCGGGCTCCAGGTGACCGTACCGTTGCCGAACGCACCTGCGAGGTTCGCTCCCCAGCAGGTGACGCTGCCGTTCACGCGGAGCGCGCAGACGAACTCGTCGCCAGCAGCGAGCAGCTGCGCGTCATCGATGCCAGCGAGCTCGACGAACATTAGCTGGTCCATGTCGGCGCCGAGCAGGGTCGAGGTGCCCGCGCAAGCGACGTGCCCGGTCGTGCGTCGGATGCAGGCGAGCATGTGGCCGAGCGTTACCTCGGCGACGTCGACAGCGTCCGCGACCGGGACCTGCTCGGGGACGAACACCCGCTGGTTGTGCCCGACGCCGAGCTGACCGCGGTCGTTGTTCCCCCAGCACCACATGCTGTCATCGGTGCCGATCGCGCAGGTGCCGGCGTCGCTGGTGTTGAGGGCCCGGGCCGGGATCGGCAAGGTGATGGGTGCGGCGAACGGGCGATCGCTGATGGTACCGTCGCCAAGGCCGCCCTGGAAGCCTCGCCCCCAGCACGACACCACACCCGTCGCGTCGAGGGCACACGAGTTGTAACCACCGACGGAGAGCTGGGCCTCGATCGCCGTATCCAATGGCACATCCAGCGGCGCATCCGACGCGCTGGGGTCGAAGGCGAACCGCCCGCATCCCACCAGCACGAAGGCGATCGCGACACGCACGCCCATATCCTACTAGCCGTCGCCGGAGCGCGCGACGATCTCGATCGTCTTCGCGGTCGCGCGCGATCGCGATCCGCACCGTCCCACCAGCCGGCACGCTCTCAATTCCGATGCCCTTCCTAGCCATCCTGCCTCCGAGAGCGCACCGAGACGTGCGGTTTCTCGTCAGTCCAGCGTGATCCCGTAGCGCGGCAGGATGTCGCCGGTCAGCGCGTCGATCACGGCTTCGGCCTTGTGCCAGTCGATCATGGCCTGCGCCTTGCGCAGCTCGGCCTGGCGCAGCTCCTCGGACCGATTGAGTACGTCGAAGTTGGTTGCCTTGCCGAGGTTGAATCGATCGGTCTCGATCTGGATGTTCTCCTTCGCGAGATCGATCGCGCGCTGGCTGAGCGCGAGGCGGCGCTTCGCGAGCTCGAGCTGGGCGACGGCGCGCGCCATCGTCTGCGCGATCTGCGCGCGCACGTCGACGGCGCTGACCTCGAGGCGCCGGCGCTGTTCGCGGATCTCGCGCGCCCGGCCGCGCACGTCCTCCTGGCCGAACGAGCGCTGATAGGTGAGCGACCCACCGACCGCGATCGACTTCAGCTTCACGAGGTTCTCGAGTGCGCCGGTGAACTTGTCGTCCTGGCCCATCGGGCCGAGGGTGAGTGCGGCGTCGAGCTGCGGCAGGAGGCCGTTCTCGGTGACCTGGATGTCGAGGAGCGCGACCGAGCCCCGCTTCGCGAGCTGCGCGAGCTCGGGGCTCGCCGCCCACGCGCGCTCCGTCAGCTGGCCGAGGTCGAGCGTGATATCGCGCGTCTCGAGGTCGGCACCGACGCGCAGGCCGAGCTCACCTGCACCGATCGGGAGGCCGGTGGCGCGGCGCACCGCGATCGAGCGCTCGAGGACGCCGAGCTCCGCACCGAGCATCTCCTCCTCGCGCGTCGCGATGATCTGCTGGACGGCCGGGATTTCGCTGCGCGGGATCTTGCCGCCCTGGTTACCGAGCGTCGTCAGCTCGAGGCGCTTGTTGGCGAGATCGAGGCTCGCTTGCGTGATCGCGATCTGGCGCTCGGCGAGCACGAGGTCCCAGTACGCGGACACCACCGTCTGGATGGCCTGGATCGCGACCAGCCTGCGTTGCAGCACGCTTACGTCGCGAGAGATCTCCGCGCGCCGTTCGTTGGATTCGTACAGCCAGCGTCCGCGGCCACGCAGCAGTGGCTGGGAGAACGAGACGCTGACCTCATCGAACCAGTTGGTCGCGGGCTCGCCAGAGAGGGGCGAGGTCGCGCGCTGGTACTGGGTGCCGGCGTGAAACGTGACCGTGCCACCGGTCGGCAACATGCGGGCGATGTCGAGGTTGCCGGTGACCACCGTCGAGCGGTCGATCGTGAAGCCGCCGAAGAAGGTCGACCGGCTCGAGCCGAGGACCTCACCGCGCAGCTGCCAGTTGTCGCGCGCGTAGGTCTGCGCGATCTGTGCCTCGGCGATCGAGATATCGATGCGCGCGGTCTGGAGCGCAGGAGCGTTGCGAACGGCGTGCTGCAACAGATCGGGCAAGCTAGTCAGGCGCGCGGGCCCGGCCCACCCGCTGAGATCGGACGGTCGCGTCGTCGCCGGGCTGCCGCCACCACCACCGCCGTCCTGCGCGAGCTCCATGAGGCGCCACAAGGGATCTGCATTTCCCCTCGTCGAAGCCGAGGCCACGACGAGCAGGGCGAACGCGAGGCCGCGAGCGAGACGCATCGAGCGGGCGCATCATGGCACGCGGTGGCTATCCGCGCAGCTGCGACGCCGGGCGACACCGCGTGAGGCCGCACAATACTGGCGGCTGCGTGGATCTACGAGGATCGACCGTGTTAGCGTGCAACGAATCGATGGCAACGGTCCTGCGTACGTACTGCTTCCTCGATGCCCTGCAGCCTCAGCAGGCCACGTTTATCGGTAAGACGGCCCGCGGCTTCTTGCCCGTGCCGTACCAGGCCTCGCTGTGGGTCGAGATCGCGCCGGGCATCGCCATCAACCAGGTCACCGACGCGGCCCTCAAGGCGACCGCCGTGCAGCCCGCCGTGCAGGTGGTCGAGCGCGCGTATGGCCTGCTCGAGATCCATCACCACGACAAGGGTGAGGTCCTTCAGGCTGGCGCGACGATCCTGAAGCACCTCGGTGTCGAGGAGAGCCAGCGGCTCAAGCCGAAGGTCTTGACCAACCAGATCATCCGCGGGGTCGAGGCCTATCAGACGCAGATCATCAACCGCTCCAGCGCGGGCATGATGGTGCTGCCGGGCCAGTCGCTGTTCATCTTCGAGTGCGAGCCTGCAGGCTATGCCCCGCTCGCAGCGAACGAGGCGGAGAAGGCCGCGCAGGTCAACCTCGTCAACGTGACCCCCTACGGTGCTTTCGGACGCCTGTACATGGCGGGCCCAGAGGCCGAGATCGATGCAGCGGCGGCGGCGGCGACGGCGGCACTGGCCGCCGTGACTGGCAAGGAACCCGACAAGTTCGTCGATAAGTGACGCCCTAGGAGATCGAGATGGCTGACGCTCTTGGAATGATCGAAGTCAAAGGCTTTGTCGGCATGGTCGAGGCCGCCGATGCCATGGTCAAAGCGGCCAAGGTCGAGCTCGTCGGATACGAGAAGACCGGTGGCGGTTACGTCACCGCGGTCGTCCGTGGCGACGTCGCTGCGGTCAAGGCAGCGACGGAAGCCGGCCAGCGCGCCGCCGAGCGCGTGGGCGAGGTCGTCTCGGTCCACGTGATTCCGCGTCCGCACGCGAACGTCGACGCGGTCCTGCCGCTCGGCCGTTCGGGCGGCGCGAAGTAACGCCACATGGTCCTCGGCAAGGTCATCGGCACGCTGGTCGCGAGCCGCAAGGAGCCGACGCTCGAGGGGCTCAAGCTCCTGGTCGTGCGCGCGTGTGATGTCGACGGCAACCCTACGGGGTCCATTGCCATTGCCGTGGATGCGGTCGGAGCGGGCATCGGCGAGGTCGTGCTCTATTGCGCGGGCTCGTCGGCGCGGCAGACGCAGGTGACGCAGAATCGACCGGTCGACGCGACGATCATGGCGATCGTCGACCAGATCGCGATCGAGGGCAGCACCCGCTACCAGAAGGACTGACCTCGTGATCGACGAGCGCAAGATCGAAGAGATCGTCGCCCGGGTCGTCGAGCGCCTCGCCGGAGCAGGGCCCACCGCAGCCCCGGCGCGCGGCGCGGCGCCCGTCGAAGCGAACCGGAAGGCAAACGTCCCACGCGGCACCAACGGCGTCTATGCGGATGCCGACCAGGCCGCGAAGGCTGCGCGCAAGGCGTTCGAGCTCAACGAAAAGACGAACGTCGCGACCAAGGTCAAGATGGTCGAGGCGATGCGTAAGGCGGTGCTCTCGAACCTCGAGAAGCTCTCGCAGTACGCCGTCGAAGAGACCGGCCTCGGGCGCTACGAGGACAAGCTCTCGAAGAATCGGCTCGTCGCCGAGAAGACGCCCGGGCCGGAGATCCTCCAGACCGTCGCGTACACCGGCGATCACGGCCTGATGCTCACGGAGCGCGCGCCGTACGGCGTGATCCTCGCGATCACGCCGACGACGAATCCCACCGAGACCATCCTCTGCAACGCGATCGGCATGGTCGCGGCCGGTAACGCGGTCGTGTTCAACGTGCACCCGTCGGCGGCGCAGACCTGCAACTGGTGCGTGCACCTCCTCAACGAGGCGATCCAGTCGGTCGGCGGTCCGCGCGACGTGATCGTATCGGTCGAGCGGCCGACGATCGAGAGCGCGAACCTCTTGATGAAGCACCCGCTGGTGCGCCTCATCGTCGTCACCGGCGGTCCCGCCGTCGTGAAGGCGGCGATGAACTCCGGCAAGAAGGCGATCGGCGCCGGCCCGGGCAACCCGCCCGCGGTCGTCGACGAAACGGCGAACCTGGCGAAGGCGGCCGACGCGATCATGCGCGGCGCGACCCTCGACAACAACATCGTTTGTATCGCCGAGAAAGAGATCATCGCGGTCGACTCGATCGCGAATGGCCTCCTGCGCGAGTTCGAGAAGCTGCCGGTGCTGCGCTGCGATGCGCGGCAGATCAAAGAGCTCGAGAAGATCGTGCTCGAGGGCGACCACGTGAACAAGGACTGCATCGGCAAGGATGCAGGCGTGATCGCGAAGATGGCTGGCATCGGCAACCACGGCCACGACCTGCGCATGCTCTTGTGCGAGGTCGACGAGCAGCATCCGTTCGTTCAGCACGAGCTGCTGATGCCCGTCATCCCGATGTTCCGCGTGCGCGACGCCGTGGAAGGTATCGCCGCGGCGCTGCGCTGCGAGCATGGCTTCCACCACACGGCGACCATGCACTCGCTCAACGTCGACAACATGGCGACGATGGCGCGCCTGTGTAACTGCAGCATCTTCGTCAAGAACGAGGCTTCGTACGCGGGCCTCGCGCTCGGCGGCGAGGGCTACACGTCGTTCACGATCGCCAGCCCCACGGGCGAGGGGCTGACGACGGCGCTGCACTTCACCCGGGAACGCCGCTGTACGCTCAAGGAAGCCTTCCGCTTCGTCTGACATGAGAGGTCCTGCACTCGGAGTACTCGAGGTGGGGACGATCGCGCGGGGCATCGTCGCAGCGGATGCGGGCCTCAAGCGCTCGCCCGCGATCCTCGTCTCGTCGCGCGCGGTCTCGGGCGGCAAGCACCTCGTCATGTTCGAGGGCGGTGTTGCCGAGGTCGAAGAGGCGATGACCGCGGCCAAGCAAGCTGCGGGGCAGGTGCTCCTAGATAGCGTCGAGCTGTCCGCCGCCGACGAGCAAGTGTGGCCGCTGCTCGGTGCGCCGGTGACGCCGGTCGATTGGACCGATGACCCCGAGGCCGAGGCCGTCGCGATCATCGAGACCAAGACCGTGTGTGCTGCGATCGCCGCCGCCGATGCCGCGTGCAAGGTCGCCCGGGTCACCGTGCGCGACGCGCGGTTCGCCGTCGACCTCGCGGGCAAAGCGTACTTCACGCTCACCGGCTCGCTCGATTCGATCCAGGCCGCGGCCGACGCTGCGAACGCCGCGATCACGGGGCCGTCGGCGGACCGCCTCGTCGGGCTCGAGGTGATCGCGCAGCCGTCGCCGGATCTACGCGGGCGCCTGTTCCGGTGACCCGGATCGCGGCGCGGCTCGACGCCGTCGTCCGCTGGTACGCGCGTACGATCTACGGCCGCGTCGAAGGTACGGGCACGGTGCCGTTCTACTGCGATCCGACGAAGGTCGGCCCGTTCGCGGTGACGCGTGGTGCGCTCGCTGCCGGCAACGAGGACGCCGTGTTTCGCGTCGTCGTCGCGCTCGCGATGTACCAGTCTCGGCGGGACGTCGACATCATGGCGATCCAGCGCACGATGCCGCGCCGCGCGGCGGAGGCCATCACGTCGCCGTATCGCCTGCGCTTGCTGGTCGAACGCAGCCGCTGCGAGCACGTGACCGACGCGCAGGTCTTCGACGCCGCCTGCGACGTGCGGCGCGACTTCGCAGCGGGGAGGGCGACCTGCGCGCACCGCCCTCGCACCGCGTGCCACGTGAAGGCTGCCACGCTCGCCATCGGTCGCATGGGCGACATGGGGATGATTCCCACGTCAGCGTGGCTGCACGTGCGCCCGCACGGTGGGTTCAATGCGCTGCTGGCGCGCGTCGCCGCGGCCGCACCCTCGCCGGCGGTCGCCGCGGATGTGATGGTCGGCGAGCTGTCGCAGATCCGGAAGATCGGCACCAAGCTCGCGACGATGATCGTCTCGGCGCTCGCCACGCCCGCGCTCGCTCCTGGCCTCGCGCCGTGGTTCCCCTTGCTCGACGCGAATCACCTCGTCGTCGTCGATGCGAACGTCGCGCGCGCGATCGATGCGCTGCGCCCGCGCGGTCCGCGCACATATGCCGCATATGCCGGCTGGCTGCGCAAGCACGCGCGCGACGTCGACCTCGCCGCGGTTCGCAAGGACTGGCCACGCACCTCGCCCCGACTCGTGCAGCAAGCGCTGTACTGGTACCGCTCGCGCTCGAACCGCGCCGCGGTCGGGGACGCGTGTGCGACGAAGGCGCCGTGCACGGACTGCATCGCGTCGATCTGCCCGTTCTAGTGACAACCCGTGCGGTGCGGGGCGCTGTTGGCGGCGACGTAGCGACGCTCCTTGCCAAGACGATACCGTGTCACCACAGGCGGTGGCGGTAGGCAGGCGAGGGCGCGATCGATGGTGCGTTGGTACGAGGTCACGATCTCGAGTGTCTGGCCCGCGCCCTGCTCGAAGGTCAGCGTGGTGTAGAACCCACTGCCCGACGCGCCGCGCCCGACGACTTGCGCCTCGAACACGCGCGGATGCTGCTCGTCCTTGCGCAGGAGCGAGACTACGTGGAGATGGCTCGCGCGCCGCGTGCCGGTAACCGGTCGGTCGGCGCGATCGGTGGTGTTCTCCGTCGACTCCTCCACCGTGCGCACGACCAGCGCCGGCCACTTCATCTGCTTCGGCCTACCGATCGCGACCTTGTCGGCGCTGACCTTGGCGAAGGCGCGCACGTAGATGGCCTTATCGGGGAACGCGACCACCGCGCCGTCGAGATCGACGACGCCGAGGACCTCGACCTTGCCAGCGTTCAGCCACAGCGACACCCCGAAGCACTCCTTGCGGGTGCAGTGTTCGAGGAATACGTGCTGCCCGACGAGCTCGCGCCGCTTGTAGGTGCCGACCAGCACGCGCTCGTACTCCGAGCCGCGCGGCAATTCGAACGTCGCTGTGTCGAGGATCTGCGAACGGTCGAGGCTCGCGTAGATCGCGAAGTTGTCCGCATGGACGTCAGCGTGCGCCGTAGCGGCGACAGCCACGTGGACGAGGGCGAGGGCAGCCGCGCGAGGCATCCAGCTACCTACGCGCGAGGCACCCGGGCGATCTACCAGGACTTCATCTTGCTGATCGTGAGCTTGTTGATGGTCACGTCGGTGTCCGGCTTGTTCTGCGGGTTCTGCGGGACACGCGCGATCTGCTTCACGATATCGAGCTCCTTGCACTGCCCGAAGATCGTGTGGCGCATGTTGAGGTGGCTCGGCGCGACCTCGGTGATGAAGAACTGGCTGCCGTTGGTCGCCGGGCCCGCGTTGGCCATCGCGAGCGTGCCAGGCTGCATCTGCAGCTCCTGCAGGAACTCGTCGCCGAACTGGTAACCCGGGCCACCGCGGCCGACGCCTAGCGGGTCACCGCCCTGGATCATGAAGTCGGCGATCACGCGGTGGAAGATCAGACCGTCGTAGAACGGCTTGCCCTTCTCGACCTCGCCGGTCTTCGGGTTGAGCCACGGCTTTTGGCCGGTCGCGAGACCGACGAAGTTCGCGACTGTCATCGGCGCCTTGTCGCCGAACAACTCGCAGTGGATCGTGCCCATGCTGGTCTCGAACGTGGCGACCAGCTTGCCGTCGCCCTTGATGTCCTTGGTGTACTCGGCGAGGTCGGCGGCCGCCGGCGGGCGGACGTCACCAGCGCTCGGCGCCTGCGCACCCGGCGCCGGGTCGGCCGGCACCTTCGCGGGCGCGGGCGGCGTGTTCGCGGGTGGCGTGTTCGCGGGCGGCGGGTTGCCCGGCTTCGCCATGCCCGACTGATCCTTCGACTGCTCCGACTTGTTCTTGTGCTCGCAGCCCGCGAACGCGAGGGTCGCGAGCAGTGCAGCGCCTAGGTAGCTTCGCATTTGCCGCGAAACATGGCGCAAAGGCCCGGCGGCTGCAATCTAGCGAAGGTCGTAACCGAGGTCGGCGAGCGCGGCGCGATCCAGCGTGGTGGGCGGAACCGGGTACTGTCCGAGCGCGACGGATCCATCAGCGACTCGTGACCATCCGAGGACAACCCGGACGCTAATGGGGGCCGCCCGCGATCAGCGGACCGGGCCACCGAGTCATCGCCTGCGTCCTCGTGTAGGCCGGGGCGCCGTTGACCTTGGTAAAGAAGCCATCGCGGTGCCGAAACCCAGTACGTGCCCGAGCGTCGAGCGCGATATTTTACCCGCCGAGCTGGGTCACGACGGAGTGCAGCGCGGCCGCGCACCCCTCGGTGATCGGGCGGCCATGGCCAAACATGATCCGGTCGAGGCCCCTGGTGTCGGCAAGCCTCGCGAGCTGGCCGATGAACGCGCGCTTGTCCTTCATCGCGAGCATGCGCATGACACGCGGGGCGCTGACGCGTCCTGTGGGGCCGAGGAACACGTTCATCGGAAAGCCCAGCGTGGGCATGTTGAGCACCGCGTCGCAGAACACCAGCGACACGCGATCGCCCGAGCGAACCTCGAGCACGCTCTCCGACGGCACTCCCTCGAGCGGCACGAGGCGCACGGTCTCGTCGCGGGGCGCGTCCTCGGTGATGCCATCGACCGGCACGACCTTCTCGACGCGCTTCTTCGACCCGGCGGGCGCGATGACCTGCGCCTTCGGATAGCGCTGCTTCCAGATCCGCGCGTCCATGCGGTGGTAGCCGTTGGGGACGAAGATTACCGACGGCGTGCCCCACGCTTCGAGCTCTTTCATCTCGGCGTCGTCGAGCGCGATCGCATTGTGGACGACCACGCGGCCGTCGCCCATGCGTGCGAGCACCATCTGCCGCTGCGTCTTGCCGTCGGCCATCGTGCCGCTCACGCGCCACAGGTTGTCAGAGAGCTTTTCGATCGGCTTGTGCGGAAGGACCGTCCACGTCGTGTACGCGCGCGCCATGCCACACACGATAGCGCGAGATGATGAAGCCGATGGTTCGTTGGGCTCGGTGTATGGCCGCGCGCCTTAGTGCCAGAAGCCGATGGAGACGGCGATGTTGCGATAGCGCGACGCGACATCGCCGGTGAACGATAGCCGCCCGCGGCGGCGCCCCCACACCTCAAACTCGAGCGCGCGTAGCTCGAGCCCGAACGTGCCGTGGATGCGCCCGCTGACGCCCTCGAACCGCGCGGGCTCCCAGTAGCTGCCGGCGCGCACGCGGAGCCGGCCGGGCAGGGGCTCGACCTCGACGCCGGCCCGCGCACTCACTGCATAGCTCTCGCCCGAGCGCTGCAACCTCTGCATCCCGAACGCCTCGATGCCATATGCGTCGGGCGAGTCGCCGGTGACGAGGACGTCCGCCGTCAGCGTGAGCGATTGTTCGTCACGGAAGATGCCCCCGACCTGCTGATTCCAGGCGGTCTCCGCGAACCGATACGCGAAGCCAGCGATCGCGCGTGCGGGCGACACCACGCTGCGCGGCAGGATGTAACCGTTGCAGTTTAGCGGGTCGCAATTGCCGTAGGTGACGTCGCCGCCGAGGATGCGGCTCTCGATGCCACCGGCGATGCGGAAGTTGCGGAGCCGCGGCACGTAGGTGATGCCGCCGACCAGACCGACGCCATTGATCGAGAACAGCGGCACCTCGGCATCGTTGCCGAGCTGGAAGATGACCTGCTGCATGCCGAGCCCGACGGCGATGTCGCGCTCCGGGAAATACTTCGCGACCATGTAGCGAAGGCGCAGCGCGTCGGCGGCGAGTGCGCCGTCGTCGATCGGTGCGGTTTGCCCGGTCACCGTCACCGCAGCCGCCCAGTTACGCCGGCGGCCCGACAGCCCCGCCGTGATCAGCTGCGCGCCGCCGCCTTCGGGCAGCGCGACGCCGTTGTTGTCGTAGTCCGAGGAGTACTGCCCGGTCAGATAGTCGAAATGGTAGTCCCAGCTCCACGTGTCGGTGTCGGTCGTGGGCCGCACCGCGGGTGCCGACGGGTTGATGAGTGCACCCGCACTACCGACGATCAGCGCGGCGCCGGCACCGCCCATGCCGACCCACGCTGTGTTGCCGATCGCGACGCCATCGTAGAAATCGATCGCGTAGTCACGATCGACGATCGGTTCGTCGGCGTGTGCGCGCCCCGTCGTCGCTGCCGCGAAGGCGAGCACCAGCGGAACGCAGCGCATGCCTCATGATAAGCGAGCCGCGTGATCGGCGGGGGCTGCCTCTTCAGGCTCCGTGCCGGGCGTCATGATCTCCGCCGCGTTCTGGACCAGGAAGTTCGAGCGGTCGTCGGAGAGCTCGAGCGCGTCCTGCAGCTCGTGGATCAGCGACCCCTCGATCGGTGACAGCTCGAAGTTGTCGACCACCACGAGGTACGCCAGCACATACGCCAGCTCGCGCGCGCCGTTGGTGACCAGCTGGCGCGCGAGCCGCATGCACCACGCGCGGCGCTCCTCACCGTCGAGCGGTAGCGGCGAGACGACCGGGACGTCATCGGGGGTGATGCCGCCGATGGCGCACACGTGGCGGGTCACCTGCTGGAGGATCGCGTACTCCTCGATGTCCTCGTGGAGATCGACCCCGACGGCGAGCTCGGCGATCTGGATCACCGCGATCGCCTCGTCTCGCGACAGGGTCGAACGCGCCGGAAGGAGCTGCTTCGCGATGGTGCGGAAGGAGACGGCGTCGAGGTCCATGGTCCAAGCTACCCGTGCCATCTTCGTCGGGCACTCGGCCCACCCCCGACGGCAAAGTTCTGCGAGCGCCGGGCACACACCCACCACCCACCAGCCACGCTATTCTCCGCGGAATGTCCGGGGGAGAAGACGCAACCAGCTCGGAGTCCACCAAGGACTCGGGCCGGGGCTCGCAGCCCGAGATCGAGCGTCCGAGTGCGCTCTCGCTCGTCGCCGTGCCCTTCAAGCGGCGGTTCGCGCTCCCCGCGGTGGTGCTCGCCGCCCTCGAGATCATCGGCGTTGGCTACCCGCTCTGGGTCGCCTTCGAGCTCGGCGATCTTCCGACCAACATCCTGCTCGCGACTGCGCTCCCCGTCGGCATCGGCGCCTGCATCGTCTGGCTCGCTGCCATCACCGCGTGGCTCCTGCCGCTGTGGTCCGCGGTCAACGCCCGCCGGCGCGGCGAGCGCGTCAACAAGGACCTCGCGGCGCGTGCCTATCGCATCACGCTCAAGGGCCCGATCCGCGTGCTGGTCCTGCGCACCGCGCTGTGGGCCGGGGCCGCCTGTCTCACGGGCGTGTTCCTCCACATCTACGACGATTGGCCGCTGGCGCGCATCGTCGAGATCACGGCCGTCGCCGCAGTCCACGCGTACATCGTCTCCTGTGTGCGCGCTGTGTGGTGGGCGCAGATCCTCGGCGAGCTGCGCGGCCGGCTCTTCGCAGCGGGTTCGCCGCTGCGCAAGTTCGACGACAGTCACTTCCGCCGCTTCGTCTTCGTCGCGATGATCGTCGCCGGCGGTGTGCTCGGCGCGCAGGCCGCGTTCACCTACTACTTCGTCCTCCCGCGCCAGCAGTACCAGCAGTACCTCCAGCTCCAGACGTACTACCCGTTCGCCGTCCTGTTCGGCCTCGTCGCGTGGGCCCTGTTCGCGCGCGTCTTCACCCTCGACCTCCGCCGCTATCTCGCGATCTCGCGCGGGGAGCAGATGAACGACGCGCCGCCCGCCGCTGCGATCTACAAGCGCGCCCAGGCCCTGCCATATCGCCTCGCTGTCCTCACCATCGCCGTCTGGCTGGTCATCGCCATCGTCGGCGCGCTCGTCGTGCGGTACCGGCTCGGCTTCTCGCTCGACGACACTCTCATCATCGCGATCGCCACCCTCGTGCTCGCCGTCGCCGGTGCGATCTACGAGCAGCTGTGGCACCGCGACGTCCTGCGCCCACTCCTCGCGCACCTCACGCAGCGCTACCGCGTCCCGGTCCGCAGCATCGCGCCCTCGCTCTCGCTGCGCAGCAAGCTCCTCCTCTCCTTTGGCGGTGTCGTCCTCCTCGCGTGTGGCATGGCGCTCCTCTGGGGCTTCGTGCAGTACAAGACCCTCGCGAACGACGCCGCCGGCCGCCAGTCGCGCGTCGGTCTCGCGTGGCTCCACTCGGAGCTGCAGACCGAGATCGCCGTCCTTCCCAGCCCCCCGACACCCCAAGCCGTCCGCGAGGCGATCAAGCGCATCGCCGCCGCGGCGCCCGAGGCCCCCGTCATGTACTACGTGAGCCACGACGACGAGGTCTCCGCCGACGGCGGTGGCCCCGTCGGTGCGCCGCTCATTCCGTGGTACGTGCGCAACCAGATCGGCAAGCACAACAATCTCATCACCTTCGGCGCCGCGCAGCTCACCGGCCGCTCCGAGCGCATGTTCCTCACCTGGCAGGGCCGCCGTTACGACCTCGGCTCAACGGCCGTCTTCTATCCCTCCTACCGCGGCCGCGGCGAATCCATGGTGCGCCCGCTCAAGGAGCTCCTGGTCTTCTTCCTCGTCCTGTTCGCGGCCTGCGGCGGCATCGTCGTGTTCACGGTCGCGCAGTTCATGGCGCCCATCCGCCGCCTCGAGCAACGTGCCGACGCCATGGCGCGCGGCGAGCTCGCCGACCCGGTCGCGGCGGGCGGCGAGGGCGACGAGATCGGCCGCCTCACCCTCGCCCTCGAGGAGATGCGGCGTGCCCTCCGCGACAAGCTGCGCTCCACCGAAGAAGTCAACCTCGACCTCGAGCGTGCCGTCCAGATGCGCACCGCCGACCTCGCCCGCAAGAACCGCGAGCTCGCCGAGGCCCTCGACAAGCTCACGCGCGCCCAGAAGCAGCTTGTCCAGTCCGAGAAGCTCGCCTCGATCGGTCAGCTCGTCGCCGGCATCGCCCACGAGATCAACAATCCGGTCAACGCCATCGTCAATACCGTCGGCCCGCTCGAAGAGGCCATCAACGACATCGACTCCGACGACGCCAACCAGCGCAGCGAAGCTGCCAAGGACGTGCGCGACATGGTGCGCGTCGTTCAGCGCGGCGCCCAGCGCACGAAAGCGATCGTCACGGCGCTACACAATTACTCGCGCACCGACGACGAGTCGGTCGTCGACTTCGACGTGGACAGGTCGATCGACGACTCGCTCGAGCTGCTACGACACTTGCTCAAGGGCAACATCACCGTCGACAAGAAGTTCGGTGCACCCGGTCGCCTGCGGGGTCACGCCGGGCAGATCAACCAGGTGTTCATGAACTTGCTCACCAACGCCGCGCAGGCGTTGGGTGGTCGAGACAACGCGAAGATCACGATCACCACGCTCGGTGATGCCGAGGATGTGACGGTCACTATCGCGGACAACGGCCCGGGCATTCCGCCGGAAGTTCTTCCGCGCATCTGGGATCCGTTCTTCACCACGAAGGACGTTGGCGAGGGCACGGGCCTCGGTCTCTCCATCGTGCACGAGCTCGTTACGCGGCACGGAGGAACGATCACCGCCGACACCAAGGTTGGCGAGGGCACCACATTCACCGTGAAGTTGCCGAGGCAGATTCCCGCGGCGGCGCGTAAGCCGCGCACGACAGACATCAAGCGCCCGGCGCCGGTGACGAGCTAGCAGCGCCGTTGGCGTCGGCGTTCGGCATCGGCATCGGCATCGGCGTCGGTGTCGGCGCCGCCCTCAGCCGGCCCGGGGACGGGAACGAACCACCTGGGAAGAGCCGACAGTTGACGTGCGGAAGTACCTGATCCAGCGCGCAGTTTTCGTACACGGCAACTCAACCCGGCTGTCCGAAGACGTCGCAGGGCGCCCGCCGAGACCGGAATTGTCATTTTGTCAGCGAGGTTTGGACGGCCTGACAGGGTGGCACGAAACCCGGTCCGGACTGGGAATTCTGCTAAGCAATTTCGGGTGCTTGCATGGAATGGGAACTGGCCCACGTTGTGTTACTGCACGAATCGCCTATGTGGAACCAGCCTGCCCAGAGCCCGTTTCGTCGGTTCGCGGCGGCTCATGTGGATGGTGGCGGGAGCGCCCATGCCGATGAGCCGACCGAGCTGCGCGGGGACCCCGAGCACGCAGGCATCGTCCTGGTGGTCGATGACGAGGCCGCGATCGTCGAGTCGCTCACCAAGATCTTCCGCCGCGAAGGCCTGAACGTCCTTTCGGCGACGGATGGAAACGCAGGTCTCGACCTCCTGCGCAAGCACCGCGTCGGCGTTCTGCTGACGGACCTGATGATGCCGCAGACGTCGGGCATGGACCTCCTGCGCGCCGCGAAGACGATCGCGCCCGAGACCGAGGTCGTCCTGATGACCGCGTACGGCACGGTCGAGACCGCTGTCGACGCGATGAAAGAGGGCGCCTACGACTTCGTCACCAAGCCGCTCAAGCGCGCGCACGTGGTGCGGATCGTCCGTAACGCCCTCGAGAAGCAGTCGCTGCTCGTCGAGAACCGCAGCCTGAAAGCGCAGCTCGCCGAGAAGCGCCGCCGCGCGATCATCGGCACCTCGCTCGCGTGGCGCCGCACGATGGACATCGTGATGCAGGCTGCGCCGAGCGAAGCGACCGTGCTCTTGCTCGGCGAGAGCGGCACCGGCAAGGAGCTGCTCGCGCGCGCGCTCCACGACAACAGCGCGCGGGCCAAGGGCCCGTTCATCGCGGTCAACTGCGCCGCGATTCCCGAGTCGATCCTCGAGGCCGAGCTGTTCGGCTACGAGAAGGGCGCGTTCACGGGCGCGGCCACCGCGCGCGACGGCCGGTTCGAAGCCGCGCATGGCGGCACGCTGTTTCTCGACGAGATCGGTGAAATCTCGCGCCACGTGCAGGTGAAGCTCCTGCGCGTGCTGCAAGAGGGCGAGATCGAGCGCCTCGGCGCCGGCGGCAAGTCGCGCCGCATCGACATTCGCCTCGTCGCCGCGACCAACGTCGACCTCGCCGGTGAGGTGAAGGCCGGCCGGTTCCGCGAGGACCTCTTCTACCGCTTGAACGTCATCCCGGTGAACGTGCCGCCGCTGCGCGATCGCCGCGACGACATCCCGCTGCTCGCGCAGCACTTCGTGCAGGTCTATGCCGAGAAGAACGGCAAGGTGATCAGCGGCTGTTCGCCCACGGCGATCGAGCGGCTGACCGAGTACGGCTGGCCGGGCAACGTGCGCGAGCTCGAGAACGCGATCGAGCGCGCCGTCGTGCTCACGCGCGCCGGCAACACCGTGATCGACGAGGACGCGCTGCCCCGCGAGATCCGCGATGCGACGCCCGGCGCTGTCGCGGCATCCTCGCTCACGTTTCCGATCGGCATGCCGCTCTCGGAGATCGAGATGCGCGTCATCCACGAGACGCTGCGCCACACGCGCGGCGACAAGCGCCTGACCGCAAAGTTGCTGGGGATCGCCACGCGGACGATCTATCGGCGGCTCGAGACCACGGACCCCGATGACACCGGTAACGATGCCGGCCGCGAGCCGCGTAGCGGCGAGAACCAGGATGACAGGGGTCGCGAAGCGACCGGCGAGGACTAGTTCGCGATGCAAGACCTGATCAAACGCTACTTCTGGATCGTCGGTGCTCTCGCCGTGACGTTGTGCGCCGTGTTCGCCGCCAAGGCGACCGGGCACATCCTCGAGGCGAAGTTCCTCGGCGACTCCAAGCACGGCCCCAAGATCACGCCAGTCGCACGTCCAACAGATACCGTCGCGGCGAAGCCGGCGCACGACAAGGACGGCGGTCAGTTCGAGTCGCGCAACATGTTCTGCTCCGACTGCACGCCCCCGGTCTCGGTCGCAGCACCCACATCGGACCCATCGTCGATCCAGGTGACGTCGCTGCCGCTCGTGCTGCTCGCCACGAACGTCGGCCCCGACGACGAGTCGTCTTACGCGACGGTGATCAACACCGAGAGCCAGAAGCAGGGTGCGTACTCCGTCGGCGATCAGCTGCCAGGCGCGTCGGGCAAGGTCAAGGCGGTCAAGTTCAAGTACGTCGACTTCGAGAACAACGGCCGCACCGAGCGCGTGATGCTCGTCGGTGTCGCGCCGCCGCCCGCGCCGGTGGCGGCTGCCGAGCCCGCGCCGTCCGACGAGAACAAGGACGACCTGCAAGCGTCGATCGACAACGGCATCAAGAAGCTCGACGAGAACAGCTACGAGATCGACAAGTCGCTCGTCGACAAGGTGCTCGCGAACCCGATGGCCGTCGCCAAGGGCGCGCGCGTCGTGCCCGCCGTCAAGAACGGCAAGCCCGACGGCTTCAAGCTGTACGCGATCCGTCCGAGCTCGGTGTACGCGAAGCTCGGGCTCTCCAACGGCGACACGATCCAGGCCATCAACGGCATGGAGCTCACGACCGCCGACAAGGCCCTCGAGGTCTACACGAAGCTCAAAGAGATGACCTCCTTCGAGATGGAAGTCACTCGTCGCGGTAAGCCCGTCACCATCAAGTACCAGGTTCGCTGAAGGCGCAGACGTCCATGCACACATCCACCTCGCATCGTTTCGTCATCCACGCTGCGCGCCGCTTCGCGTCGCTGCGCACCCCCGCGCAGCGGGGGCTTGCGACCACGCTCGTCGCCGCGATCCTCGCCTCTCTCGCGCCGGTCTCCGTGCGTGTCGCGAACGCGCAGCCGACGGCTGCCACGCCGACCTCCAGCACGCCGTCCGCCGAGGACGAGCAGCTCTACAGCTGCAAGAAGCGCACGGGGCAGGTCGCGGTGACGTTCAAGCCCGAGACCGAGCTCAAGGAGCTCATCACCTGGGTCATGGGCTTCACGTGCAAGAACTTCATCCTCGACCCGCGCGTCGTGTCGACCGGCAAGAAGTTCACGCTGATCGCGCCGAACAAGATGTCGGCCTCGCAGGCGTACGACGTGTTCCTCGTCGCGTTGTCGACGATGGGCCTCACCGTGGTCCCCAAGGGCAACGTGATGCGCATCGTCGAATCCGCGACCGCGAAGTCCGAGACGCTGCCCATCTACAAGAAGGGGCTGCCGGGCAACCAGGACCAGATCGTCCGCTACATCCTCAAGCCGACGCACGCGCAGATCGAGATCCTGCGCCAGGCGCTCGACGCGATCCGTTCGCCGGCCGGCAGCGTCCAGCCCGCGGGCTCGATGTTGATCATCACCGACTACGCGAGCCAGGTGCGGGACATGATGTCCCTCGCGCGCGCGATCGATATCCCGAACAACGCGGACGGCATCTACACCATCCCCGTGAAGTTCGCCGACGCGACGACCCTCGCGCAGAAGCTCAACGAGATCCTCGGCGTCACCGCGGGCAGTGCGGCCGGTGGCGGCGGCGGTGGTGGTGCGGCCGGTGGTGGTCGCGGTGGTGGCGCGCCGGCCAAGGGTGCGCCGGGTGCCGCGCCGACCGGCGATGACGTCGCGGGAGCGATTCCCTCGAAGATCCTCGTCGACGATCGCACCAACACGCTGATCGTCGTGTCGACCGAGGCCGGGTACTACCGCGTGAAGGCGCTCGTGGATCGCCTCGACATCTCGCTCGACACCGAGGGTGGCACGTCGATCCGCGTCCATCCGCTCGAGAACGCGCTCGCCGAGGAGCTCGCGACGACGCTCAACGCGGCGATCGGTCAGGGCACGCAGCAGCCGGGGCGGCAAGGCCAGCCGGGCGGGCAGGGCGGTCGCGGTGGCCCACCGCCGGCCGCGCCCGCAGCAGCGCCCGGCGGCGGTGGAGGTGACCTCGGCTCCTCGCTCGAGGGCACCGTGCGCGTCATCGGCGACAAGCCGACCAACTCGCTCATCATCATGTCGAGTGGCCGTGACTACATCGCGATCAAGGACGTCATTCGCCGCCTCGATCAGCCGCGCCGCCAGGTCTTCATCGAGGCGATGATCCTCGAGGTCCAGCTGTCCAAGGGCCTCAACCTCGGTACCAGCTCGCACGGCGGTGTGCCGCTCGGCGACAACGACAGCAGCCTGCTGATCGGCGGCGTGCAGCACCCGTCGCTGCGCTCGCTCGACGTCTCGACGCTGGCGACGGCCACCGGCCTCATCGGCGGCCTCCTCGGCCCGCTCGTCGACTTCGAGCAGCTCGGCACTAGCATTCCCTCCTACGGCGTTCTCTTCCAGGCACTTGCCACGCAGGACAACGCGAACATCCTTTCCGCTCCGCACGTGATCGCCATCGACAACGAAAAGGCCGAGCTGTCGGTCGGCAACAACATCCCGTACCAGGCGGGCCTCTCGTTCCCCGGCTTCGGTATCCCGGGCCAGAACGGTGCACAGGGTGTCCCCGGCTCGATCGGCCAGAACATCCAGCGCGAGAAGCTGAACCTGACGCTCAACGTCACGCCGCACATCTCGAGCAACGACGCCGTGCGTCTCGAGATCGAGCAGGAGATCAAGGATATCGGCGCCCGCGACGCGCAGCTCGGCCCGACGTGGACGGAGCGCAAGCTGAAGACCCAGGTCGTCGTGCGCGATCAGCAGAGCGTCGTGATCGGTGGCCTCATCCAGGAGAAGGACATCTACACGTCTACCAAGGTGCCGCTGCTCGGCGACATCCCGATCCTCGGATATCTATTCAAGTACACGACCAGGACCAAGAACAAGACCAACCTCCTCATCCTGCTCACGCCCTACATCATCAAGGAGCAGCTCGACCTCCAGGCGATCCGCGAGCGCAAGCAGCGTGAGCGCGACGAGTTCATGAAGGCGTTTGGCTCGCTCAACGAGCACAAATACGACCCGAAGATCGACTATCGCCGCAAGCGCGGTCTGCTCGAGGAGATCAACCGCTCGGTGCTCTCCGTTCAGGCCGACTTCGAGGTCCTCCAGCAGATGGGATCGCGGCAGTCGGTGCAGGGCGGCGCGCTCGACTACGCGCCGTCGAACATCGAGGACCCGGGCGAGCCCGGCTCGCTCACGCCGCCCGAGACGCTGCCGCCCAAGGATGGCGGCCCTGCGCCGAAGACCGGTCCCGCGCCGAAGGCGACGCCCAAGGCCACGCCGCCCGCGACCAAGGCGCCGGGGAACACCCAGCCCACGCCACCGGGGGCCAACTAATGGCCATGCACGGCTACGCACCCGCGCCGGGTAGCTTCGGTCACCCGCTCGGCCCCGTCGCGCCCCTGCTTGGCGAGATTCTCGTCGGACGCTGCAACGTCGCGCCGGATGCGATCGAGCGAGCGCTCGAGAAGCAGCGTGAAGAAGGCGGCCTGCTCGGGGAGGTGCTGCTCCGCATGCGGCTCATCGACGAGGATCAGCTCGCGCTCGCGCTGTCGCTGCAGTCGGAGATTCCGTACCTGCGCGAGCTGCCGCGAGCCGAGGACATTCCGGTCGAGCTGATCGAGAAGCTGCCGATCAACTTCGCGCGCCAGCGCCTCGTGTTGCCGCTCGGCCGCGATGGCTCGGGCCGCGTGATGATCGCGATCGCGGATCCCACGGCCGTCGACGTGATCGATGCGGTCGCGGTGCTGCTCGCCGAGCCGGTCGAGCCGGTGGTGGTCTCGAGCACCCGGATCATCGATCACATCAACAAGACGTACACGCGCCTCAAGGGCAGCCACGAGCTCGAGGAGTCGGGCAAGAAGGACGACGAGGGCGAGAGCGAGGAGTTCCAGAACGAGGAGCTCGTCGACATGCTCGACGCCAACGACGAGGCGCCGATCATCCGCTGGGTGAACTCGCTGATGTTCCAGGCGGCCAAGGAAGGCGCCTCGGATATCCACATCCGTCCTGGCGAGAAAGAGATCATCGTCCGCTACCGCGTCGACGGTGTGCTCCGCGAGGCGAAGCGGGCGCCGAAGAAGTTCCAGCAGTCGATCCTCGCGCGCGTGAAGATCATGGCCGGCCTCAACATCGCCGAGAAGCGCCTGCCGCAGGACGGCCGCATCCGGCGCAAGATGGCCGGCAAGGACGTCGACATGCGTGTCGCGACCGCCCCGACGGCGGCCGGCGAGAGCGTCACGATCCGTATCCTCGATCGCTCGAGCGTGCTGCTCGGCCTCGCCGACATCGGCTTCGCCGAGGATCACCTCGCGCTGATCCGCAGCATCATCGCGCGCCCGCACGGCATCTTGCTGGTCACCGGTCCCACCGGCTCCGGTAAGACGACCACGCTGTACGCGTGTCTGTCGGAGATCAACTCCCCCGACATCAACATCCTCACCGTCGAGGATCCGGTCGAGTACCAGCTCGAGGGCATCTCGCAGACGCAGGTGAACTCGAAGATCGATCTGACGTTCGCGTCGGGGCTGCGGTCGTTCCTTCGCCAGGACCCGGACGTCATCATGGTCGGCGAAATTCGTGACCGCGAGACGGCCGAAGTGGCGATCACCGCATCGCTCACCGGTCACCTGGTGCTCTCGACGGTCCACACGAACGACGCCGCCGGCGGTATCACGCGTCTCGTCGACATGGGCATCGAGCCGTTCCTCGTGGCGTCATCGCTCGTCGGTTTGCTCGCGCAGCGCCTCGTGCGTCGCCCTTGCTACCAGTGCGCGACGCCGGTCCGCCCATCGGAGGAGACCCTCGAGCAGCTCGGCCTCGAGCCGGGCAAGTTCTTCCGCGGCGAGTACCACTTGCCGCCTGTGAAGGGCCAGCGCCCGCCGCCGGTGGGCACCGTGTTCAAGCCCGTCGGGTGTCCGGCTTGCGGACAGCTCGGCTACCGCGGCCGTACCGGCATCTACGAGCTCCTCATGATCGGGGAGCAGGTGCGGCGCATGACGCTCGCCAAGGCCGACGCCGGGACGATCCGCAACGCCGCCGTGGCCGACGGCATGGTTACGCTGCGCTTCGACGGTGCGCGCAAGTGCATGCAGGGGCTCACCACGCCGGAAGAGGTCATGCTGATGACGGCGGAGAGCGGGGACTGAGCCATGAACCGCGAAGTCACGACAACGTCATCGTCCACGTGCTCGTGTCACGTGCTCGTGCACGTCCACGATCAGCGTCGTGCTGGCGGTGCGTGCCACGAGCAACTGCGCGCTGAACGATCGATGCGTTCGCGCATGACGATGGTTCCTCGCGCTCGAGCGCGACGCTTGCACGCAGGCGTCGTGTACGTGCACGTGACACGTGCACGTGGCACGTCCACCGGAGGGCAGCACTGACATGCCGATGTACGCATTCAAGGGCGTCTCGCCCACCGGCAAGTCTGTCAACGGCGTGCGCGACGCGGAGTCGCCCAAAGCGTTGCGGCAGCTGCTGCGCAAGGATGGCGTGCTCGTCACGAGCTTCGAGCTGTCCAAGGGCGGCAAGGCGGCAAAGGAACAGAACGCGAAGAAGGGCGGCCTGTCGCGCGACGTCGATCTCGGTGGCTTCCTCTCGGGGGTCAAGAAGACCGAGGTCGCCACGTTCACGCGGCAGATGGCGACGCTGCTCAAGTCGGGCATCCCGCTGCCCGAGGCACTCGGCGCGCTCGTCGAGCAGGTCACCAACGTCCGCTTCAAGGCGCCGCTCTCCGAGGTCCGGACGAACGTCAACGAGGGTATGTCGCTGGCGGACTCGCTGGCGAAGCACCCCAAGATCTTCGACGAGCTGTTCGTCTCCATGGTCCGCGCCGGTGAAGTCGCCGGCAACCTCGACGAGGTGCTCGGGCGGCTCGCGGACTTCCTCGAGTCCTCACAGAAGCTGAAATCGAAGGTCCAGAGCGCGATGATCTATCCGGCGGTGATGGTCGTCGTCGGCGCGATCATCATGTCGGTCCTGATGATCAAGGTGATTCCCGAGATCACCAACATGGTCGCGCAGCAGGGCAAGGCGCTGCCGTGGAACACCCGGCTCCTCATCTGGAGCTCGAAGTTCTTCGGCCAGAACATCCTGTGGATCCTGCTCGGCCTCACGGCCTTCGGCATCGTGTTCTACAAGTGGATCAACTCGAAGGAAGGTAAGCCGATCTGGCACCGGTTCGTCCTCGGGTTGCCCGTGCTCGGGCAGCTCGTGCGAACGATCAACGTCGGTCGCTTCGCGCGCACCCTCGGCACGATGCTGCAGTCCGGCGTGCCGATGCTGCGCTCGCTCGATACCGCCAAGCAGATCATGGGAAACGTGATTCTGCAGCAGGCGATCGAGGATGCTAAGAAGGCGGTCACCGAGGGTGAATCGCTCGCGCAGACCCTCAAGAAGTCGGGGCAGTTCCCCGCGACGATGATCCACATGACCGCGGTCGGCGAGAAGTCCGGTCAGCTCGAGCAGATGCTCGAGCGCATCGCGACGGCCTACGAGACCGAGGTCGACACCAAGCTCGGGCGATTCACGGCGCTGCTCGAGCCCATGATGCTCGTGGTCATGGGCGGCGCTGTTGCCTTCATCGTGTTCTCGATTCTGCAACCCATCATGGATCTTGGAAACCTCTCAGGCCCCAAGTGACGAACGAGTGAGTGAAAGGAAGACCCCAATGAAGACCCTCCGCAACCGTCTGTTCCGTACCGCCGGCCGTCGCGCTCAGCGCGGCATGACGCTCCTCGAGATCATGATCGTGCTGGCGATCCTCGCGCTCGTGATGGGCCTCGTCGTCGGTCCCCGCGTCATGAAGATGTTCGCGAGCAGCAAGACCGACATCGCCAAGGCGACGGTCAACAAGTTCGCGCATGAGGCCTACGTCCAGTGGGCGCAGGCCAACCCGAACAAGATGTGCCCCGAGAAGCTCGAGGACCTCAGCGAGTTCATGAACAGCAAGGACGTCAAGGATCCGTGGGGCAACCCCTACAAGATGCTGTGCGGCCCGAACGCGCCCGCGGGCGTGAAGGGTCTCGCGGTGGCCTCGGCCGGTGAAGACGGCAAGGACGGCACGGCCGACGACGTCAAGTCGTGGGACTAGGCACTCGCTAACGCCAAGGCATGCCCCAGCGCACACCACATAACGCTCAGAGCCCTCAACGGGGCATGACGGTCATCGAGATCATGGTCGTTCTCGCGATCATCGGTGGTGGTGCGCTGCTCGTGCGTTCGGGGTTCCGCATGGTGTCAAAGGCGGACCTCGTCGAGAACTCGACCGAGCTCGCGGTGCTCATGCGCCGCACGAGCCAGCTCGCGATCGAGATGGGCGAGATGCACCGCATGGTGTTCGATCTCGACAAGCAGATCTATCGCGTCGAGGTCTGCCAGGGCGCGGCCACGATCCTCCGTAACGAGGAGCTCGACAAAGATCCGGAGAAGCAGAAGGACGCTCTCGAGCGGGCCAAGGCCCGCCTCAACCAGGTGCCGGCGGATGCGTTCTCGACGGACCCCGAGGAGGCGGCCAAGCGGATCACCGCGCTCGCGGGGCAACACGTCGGCGACCGCACCTGCCAGCTGGTGACGGACTGGAAGAGCGGCGACATCGAGGCTGCCGGAGCCAAACGCAAAGACGTAGGCAACGAGGAAGGCGCCGACAACGAGTGGATACGCGCGCTGCGCGTCCACAAGGGGATCAAGTTCAAGGAGATCTGGGTTCAGCACCTGGAGAAGAGCGTGACCAAGGGGCAGGTCGCGATCTACTTCTTCCCGCGCGGCACGTCTGAGAAGGCCGTGGTCGAGGTGACCGACGGTGATGCCTCGTTCACCGTGCTGGTCCATGGCCTGTCGGGGCGCGTCGAGCTCCGCGATGGCAAGCTCGACAACGTCGACGACCATATGCTCCGCAACATCAAGGGGGAGCGCGAGAAAGAGCGCGACGCCGAGGGGGAGAAGCGATGACGCGCTCTCCTCGCCGCGGCTTTACGTTGCTCGAGGTCATGCTCGGGCTGTCGATGCTCGGGTTCGCGCTCGTCGTGCTGTTGAAGAGCGCGGCGGGCAGCATGTTCAGTGCGCAGCAGGCGCAGATGCTCGGTGTCGTCACCGATCTCGCGCGCGCGAAAATGAACGACATCGAGGAGACGCTGATCAAGGACGGCTTCAACGAGACCGGGCTCTCCGATGCCGACGAGCCGTGTGACGACTTCAAGCCCTTCGAGGACGAGGGCTGGCCGAACATCACCTGGTGCGCGAAAGTCGTGCAGGTCGAGCTGCCGAGCTGGCAGAAGATCCAGGACCTCACCCAGGCGCGCGCGCAGGTCGGCTCGGGCTCGGCGAGCATGGGCTCCGGCTCGGGCATGGGCTCCGACGAGGCCGGCGGGTTCGAGAACAGCGCGCTCGGTGGTCTGCTCGGCATGCTCGGCGGCGGCATCGGCGCCGGTGGCGCGAGCACCAACATCGAGTCGATGACCGGTGGGGGGCTCGTGCAGCAGTACTACACGATGTTCCAGGAGGTCCTGAAGGTCTCCGTCCGCAAGGTCACCCTGAGCCTCCGCTGGGAGATCATGGGCCGCCAGCGCGAGATGGATGTCGTTGCGTTCTTCACCGACGCGGCCGCGATGGACAAGGTGCTCCAGGGCCTCGGCTCGACGGACCTCGACGCCACGGGTTCTGGTTCCGGCAGTGGCTCGGGCTCGGGCAGCGGTTCGGCACGTGGCTCGGGGTCGGGGTCTGGACGCGGCTCGGGCCGCGGCTCGGGGGGCAAGTAATGCGGCGCCGCCAAGCCGGCCTGACGCTGCTCGAGGTCATGATCGCGAGCGCGGTGATGGCCATGATGATGGGCCTCGCGTGGAAGACGATCTCGAACACCGCGAACACGAAGAACAACTTCGAGCGGTTCGAGCAGCGCAATCACGAGCTGCGGATGGCGATGAGCCGCATCGTGCACGACCTCGAGGCGGCGTACCTGTCGCGCAACGAGGACCAGACGCAGACGCACCCGCGCACGCTGTTCGTGGCCAAGGGCGGCAGCAACTTGCCCGAGATCCGGTTCTCGACGCTCGGTCACCGCGTGTTGTGGGCCGACGCGAACGAGTCCGAGCAGACGGTGATCGAGTACCTGCCGCATGACAACCGCGACAAGCCGGGGCAGCTCGACTGGATCCGTCGCGAGCAGCGGCGGCCGTCGAACGAGCCGCCCGACGACCTGCCGAGCGAGTACGACATGCTCATCTCGGACATCACGAGCGCGAAGCTCGAGTTCTTCAACTGGAGGACGCTCGAGTGGCAGGAGACGTGGGACACCACGCAGTCCGATGGACAAAAAGGCATGCTTCCGAGCCGCGTGCGCATAACTGTCATCGTGAAGGGCCCGAAGGACTCGGAATACAAGCTCGTGACCGAGGCACGCATCCTGCTTCAAGAGCCTCTCAACTTCGTGGTGCAATGATCGTGACGCGCTTCCGTTCTATCTGGACCTTCCTGACGACCGAGCGTTCGCTCGGCCGGAAGGGCGCGCGGGGTTCCCGCAAGCGCCGGCAGCGCCAGCGCGGCATCGCCATCGTCATCGTGCTGATCGCGATCGCGATGACGCTGATGCTCACCAACCAGTTCGGCACGACGACCAACGTCGACATGATCGCCGCCGCGAACTATCGCGACCAGATGCGCTCCCACTTCCTCGCGCGCTCGGCGATGGCGCTGTCGGAGATCGTGATTCGCCTGCAGCAGCGCGTGGACAACCAGAAGGAGCTGCGGGGCACCCAGATCACCGACTTCGCCGACCAGATCCTGCTCGCGTTCTGCGGCACGGACGAAGAGGTGAAGGCGGCGGTCGGCTTCTCGTCGTCGGAGGCCAAGGGCCTCGGCGCCGATATCGGCACGTGCGGCATCGTCGGCGCGTTCACGACCGAGGACGACAAGCTCAACCTCAACTGCGCCAACGGCAGCGATCCCACCGCCGCCACGATGAAGAGCGCGCTCGACGCGCTGGTGTACTTCCCCGCGTACGACCCGCTGTTCGAGGAGCAGGACGCGGAGGGCTACCGCCGCGATCGCGCGACGCAGGTCTCGGCGATCGTCGACTACATCGACGGTGACGGCATGCGCAATCGCGACCGCGGCACCACCGAGGACTACGGCTACGAGAGCCTCAAGGATCCGTACCGCCCCAAGAAGGCGCCCGGCGTGCCGCAGCCCGGCGGCTACTACATCGACACCGTCGACGAGATCAAGCTCGCGCGCGGCGTCGATGACCGGTTCTGGTCGCTGTTCGGCCCGTCGTTCACCGTGTATGGCGGCTGCAAGACCAACCTGTCAGCGCTCAACAACAGCCAGCTGGTGGCGGCGCTCATCTATCTGTCCGCGAAGAACCCCAACGATCCCATGCTGCAGAACCCGCAGAAGCTGTTCGCGCTCGCGGGCCTGGTGGCGAAGTCGAAGATGTACGGCATGCAGTTCACCTCGCTTGACGACTTCGTCGAGTTCGTGAAGGACCCGCAGGCGCAGCTCGGCATGCTTGCGGGGCAGGCGTCCCTGGCCGGCAGCGCGGCAAGCGCGGCGATGAGCCAGGGCATCCCGGGCATCACGTCGGGCGACAAGCTCGGCATCGAGCTCGACAAGACCAAGCTCCAGCAGCTGGCCACCACCGGCCCGCGCCGCACCTATCGCGTTGTCGCGTGGGGCGAGATCGAGCGCAAGCAAAAGAACGCGGATGGATCGCCGGTGTTCGCGCCGATCCGCTCGCAGATCACGGGCGTGTGGGACACGAAGGTCGTCCTACAGAACGTCCGCAAGCCTCCCGCGCCCAAAGGGGCGTGGGTGTACCTGAAGGAAGACTGAGCATGGCGACTCGTGTATTCGCGGTCGATCTGGGGGCCTGGAGCGTCAAGCTGGCGATCGCCAGCCCAGGGATCCGGGGTGCCATGCTGCTCGATGTCGTCGAGCGTTACGTTCCGCCGGGCGAAGCGCCTGCCGAGGAGCGTGCGCGCCAGGTGCTCGCGTCGCTCGTCGAGGAGCTGCGGCTCAAGGACGAGACCGGCTACATCGGCGTCTACGGTGACCAGGTGTTCACGCAGGTGCTCGAGTTCGGATTCAAGAACCTGCGCCGCGCGGAGCTCGACCGCGCCGTCGGTGGCGAGCTCGAGGGTGTTGTCCCCGTCGACCTCGAGGACATGGTCTACACGTTCGAGCCGCTCCCCGCGCAGCCCGTCGTCGAGGCCGCGCCGGGGGCCGCACACGGTCGCGTCGCGCCGCCCACCTCGGGCATGCGCGTCCTCACCTACGCGATGCGCCGCGATCGCGCCGAGCACCTGATCGAGCTCGGGAAGTCGTGCGGCTTCGATCCGCGCGGCGTGCTCGCGGCAGGTGGTGCGGCGGTGCGGCTCGTCGAGCGGACGCCGTCGCTGGCCAAGGCGCGCGCGGAAGGTGCGGTCGCGGTCGTCGACATCGGCCACGAGCGCACCGACGTTATCGTCGTCGCGGGTGGCAAGGCGGTGTTCTCGCGCAGCATCGCGCGCGCCGGCAAGCACGTGACCGATGCGATCGCGCGCAAGTGGAAGCTGCCCGTGCAGGAGGCCGAGCGCGCCAAGCACAGCGACGGCTTCGTCGCCTCGCACGCCGAGCCCGCCACCTCCGAGAGCTGGGCGCGGATCAGCGAGGCGCTCATGGCAGAGCTCGCCCCGTTCGCGCGCGACCTCCGGCAGACGCTCGCTGCCTGTCGCGCGAAGACCGGGTTCTCGTCGATCGCCGCGGTCCTCGTCGGTGGTGGCTCGCGGCTGCGCGGCATGAGCTCGTTCATGACCGAGCAGCTGGGCATCCCCGCGTGGCGCCTCACCGATGACGATCTCGTCGCGCTCGCCGGTCCCAAAGTGGCCACGGCGGGATCGCCGGCGTCGGCGCTGCCCATCGATAGCGCGGCGCTCACGCTCGGCATGTCGTACGACGCCGCGGGCGGCCGGCCGATGTTCGACCTCCGCTCCGGCGCGCTCGCCGTGAAGATGGACCTGTCGTTCCTGCGCGCGAAGGCTGTACCGCTTGGCGCCGCGGTGATCGCGATCGCCGCGTTCGCCGCGGGGAGCGCGTACGCAGACCTCTACCGGCTGAAGAAGGCGGAGAAGGTGCTCTCGGCGCGACTCGCCACCGAGTCGAGCGAGCACTTCGGCGAGTCGAAGTCCGCCAAGGCCGTGCTCGCGTCGAACAGCGGTGGTGCCGCCGGTGGGGGCGTCTCGCCGCTGCCCAAGGCGAGCGCCTACGACATCCTCCTCGAGATCAGCAACAAGGTCCCGGCCAAGGACAAGATCACCCTCGATATCGAGCAGCTCCAGATCGACGACCAGAAGGTCGACATCCAGGGCACCACCAAGACCGCCGAGGGCATCGACCTGCTCGTCACCGAGCTGAAGAAGGTCGAGTGCTTCAAGGAGGTCAATCGTGGCCCGACCGACACCAATCCCGACGGCACCAAGAAGTTCAAGCTGATGATCAACTCCGCGGGGTGCATGTAGCCATGGCGACGTCTTCCTCCTCTCTGGCCGAGCGCGCGCGCGACTTCTGGGATCGCATCTCGCCGCGCGAGCGCCGGCTCGTCGTGCTCCTCGCGGTCGCAGTGCCGCTCACCATCGCGGTGTGGCTCGGGCTATCGATCCAGGACGGTCTCGTCGCCAAGGAAAAGAACAACGACGACATGCGCAAGGCCCTCGTCGTGATCGAGGATCTGAAGGCCCGCGGTCCTGCGCAGCCCACGGACGACGTCGTCGCGACCATGGGGACCGAGCCCCTGAGCCTCGACACGTACCTCACCAACGCCGCGCAGAAGGCCGGCTTCCAGCTCAAGGGCACCACGCCGCGCAGCCCCGTCACGCGCAACGGGTACGTCACCAACTCCGTGTCGTGTCAGGTCTCGGACCTGACCATCGATCAGCTCCGCAAGTTTCTGCAGGAGGTCGAGAGTGCGTCGAAGGTGGTCATCGTGACCAAGCTCGACGTGCGTCGAGACTTCAAGGACAAGGAAAAGCTCGACGCCAACCTCGAGGTCTCGACGTACTCGAAGGAACCGCCGGCGAAGGGCGAGGGCAAGGACAAGGACGCCGGCTCGGCGGGCTCTGCCGAAACCAAGGGGAGCTGATCGTGGCGCTCAACCTTCCGCATCTCGGACCTCGCACGCGCAAGATCGTCCGCATCGTCGGCTACGTCCTGCTCGCGCTCGTCTCGTTCGTGTTCGCACTCCAGCTGACGTTCCCCTACGGGCGCGTGAAAGCGAAAGCGATCGAGGCGCTGTCTGCCAAGTACGACGTCTCCATCCGCTCCGTCGAGCCGGGCTGGGTTCCCGGCCGCGTCTACTTCCACGACATGATGCTGAAGACGCGCCCCGCGAAGGCCGGCGACGACGTCACGGTCTTCGTGATCAAGGAGCTCAAGGTCGATCTCGGCATCCTTGCTCTCATCGGCAGCAAGGCAGAGATCAACATCGACGCCGCCATCGGCTCGGGCCACATCGCCGGCACTGTCGCCTTCCCGTTCAACGGGCGCGGCCTGTCGCTCGATCTCGATGGCTCCAACCTGCCGTCGGCGCTGCTGCCGATGCGCGACCTGATCGGCCTGCCGATGGCGGGCAAGATCGACTTCGGCGTTCAGCTGGAGTTGCCGAGCGAGAAGCTCAAGAGTGGCAAGATCGGCCCGAACTGGCAGAAGGCGCAGGGCGTGTTCACCTTCGACTGCACGTCGGGCTGCACGTTTGGCGACGGCAAGACCAAGCTCAAGCCCAAGCTCCAGAACGCACGCCAGGCGGCGTTCGCCGAGGGTGGAATCGAGTTCGGTAAGATCAACGTCGACGCGATGACCGCGCGCGTGGACATCAAAGATGGCCACCTCGCGCTCACCAAGTTCGACACCAAGTCACAGGACGGCGAGCTCCACGTCGACTTCGACCTCACGCTCGCGCCAGTCCTCGACGACTCGATGGTCGCGGGCTGCCTCCGCTTCAAGGGCTCCGAGTCGCTCGCCAAGCGCGAGCCCAAGACGCACGCCGCGCTCACCACGACCGGCGCCAACATCGGCCCCGACGGCCTGTTCCACATCCGCCTCGACGGCAAGTTCCAGAAGATGGGCCGCAAGGCCCAGACCTGTGGCCCCGCCCTCAAGGGCGGCAACGGCGAGGACTTCGGCAAGTCCGACGACAAAAACGCCGACACGGCGCGCCCGAACCTGACCATCCAGCCGGCCGACGACTCGTTGCGTGGCGGCTCGGGCTCGGCGGCCCCGAGCGATCCCGGCGCGTCGGCGCCCGTCAACCCGCCTCCGCCCACGGCGCCTGCCGACGCGCCCCCGTCGACGCCGACGCCGACGCCGGCCCCCGGCGCAGATGGTGCGGCGCCCGGATCGGCGGGCTCTGCCGACGGCGCGAACGGCTCGGGCCAGATCGTGCCGGTGCCGCCCGGCGAGCCCGTGCCGCCGGGTGAAGGCACCGCGGGTGCGGGCGGCGCGGGCGAAGCGCCTCCGCCGACGCACTAGTGCTCGGCGTATGCGCGCCAGGTGACGCGGATCGTCGCAACCGTACGGCCGCCCCGTTCGTGAGATGCTGCGGAGATGCGTTGCGTTCGCTCCATCGTCTGGCTTTTCCTCGGGGGTTCTTGCGGCGGCGGTGGTGGCGACTCCTCGCACGATGCAGCGCCCGTCCTCGACGCCGACGCCGACGATGCTGGCGTCGGCGATTCACCCGTGCCACGGCAACCAGCCACGATCCGCGCGACGCGCAGAGGTACCGCGGTCGCCAACCTCGCCGTTCTCGCGCACGATGTCGCCGGCGCACTCGTCGCCCAGACCACGACCGACGCCTCGGGAGACGCGACGATCCTCGTTCCGGAGGGCGGGCTGCTCAGCGTCGTGGATGACGCGGTCACCGACGGGGCAATCGATGTGTTTACCGTGGGCGGCATCGAGTCCGGGGAGGCGCTCGCGTTCGCACTCGAGGACAGCGAGCCCGCCGGCGCCACGGTCGGCACGGCGACGCTGACGATTCCGTCCCACGGCCCCGCCTTCAATTACCAGATCGACGCTGGGTGCTTCTCCACCAGCGCTGCCAGCGGCACGCAAAGCGTCGCGGCGACGATCGACGCCCAGTGCCTCGATGCGAACGAAAAGTTCCACGTCCTGTCGAAGGCCGTCAACACGTCGATCGTTCCGCTCGCCTGGAGTGTCCTCGCCGACCAGCCCAAGACCACGACGGCGGCCACGTTACCGGCATGGAGCACGACGTTCGAGAGCGTGTCGCTTACGGTGACCGGACTCTCCCAACCTGCGCTCGTTGCGCAGTTGCAGATGGAGCTGGTGATCGGCGGAATCCCACGATTCTGGCACTTCACCGGCGGCACCGCAGGTACCTCTCCGTCGGTGGTGATGCAGGTAGCGCCGGGCGTGGGGACGGCGCGCGAATGGTTTGGTCGGCTGATCCTCCCCGTCGCAGGGAGCACCGAGCGAGCGTTTTACGTGCGCGCCTCGACGCCATCGTCGACGACCAGCGTCGCCGTCGACCTCGGCGTGCTTCCCGCGATCTCGGGGCTCGCGCTCGATGTCAGCTCGTCGCCGCGCGTGACGTGGACGCTGGACGGACCGCTCGGTGACGCCGACGCCGTCGTCATCCACACCTTCGCGAGTGGCGGCGACCGGTTCGTGCGCTGGCTCGCGATCCTCCCGCCCACGACGCCGTCGCCTTACGTGCTGCCGACGCTACCCAACACGATCGACGTGGCGGCACCCGGTGCGGGTGACACCGGCTCTCCGCAGGTGATGGTCGTCAACGCCGAGGGGATCGATTCCCCCGCCGCGTTCCGCGCCAATGCGGCGCTGTGGGCGCGTCGTGCGTTGGGTGGACCCGAGCGCGCAGCACCCGCGCACCGTCTCGGTCTGAGCGCCTCGTTCCTGGATTGAACGTAGCGCGCTGCGCGGTATGCGAGTTACGGCCCGAGGCCGACCCAGACCGCGCCGTCGTCGGAGAACTCCTTCTTCCAGATCGGCACACTCTCCTTGAGCCGATCGATCAGCGCGCGGCACGCCGTGAATGCCTCCGCGCGGTGAGGCGCCGCGGCCGCGATGACCACCGCGATGTCCCCGATCTGGAGCGTGCCGGTGCGGTGCTCGACCGCGAGCGCGACGCCCGCGAGCTCACCTTCGATCTGCTCGCACAGGCGCGTCATCTCGCGCACCGCCATCGGCCCGTACGCCTCGTACTCGAGATGCGTGACGGTGAGCCCGCGACTGTGCCGGCGCACCATGCCCGTGAACGTCACGATGCCTCCCATTCCCGGGCCCGCGACGGCGTTGACGCAGCGGTCGAGCGACAGCGGCTCGGCGAGCAGCAACACGTGACGGCCGCTACCACCTGCGACCGGTGGGATCAACGCGAGCTCGTCTCCGTCGGCGAGCGCGTGATCGTCGTCGGTGAAGTCCTGGTTCACCGCCACCCGGAACTTGCCGCGCAGCGTGGCGATGGGCGCGTGCTTGGAAGCCAGCGCGTCGATCGCATCGCGCACGCGTGCGCCGTCGGCCAGCTCGAGCGTCTCCTCGTCGCGGCCGAGCCGCTCGCGGAACACGGCGAAGTAGAGGATGGAGATGCGCATGCGCAAGCGCATGATAGCCCGCGCTTCGTGTCGATCTACCTCCGCAACGCCTTCGCGTTGCTGCGCGCTCCAACGAAGCAGGAGCTTGCGATCGCGTAGGCTCGTTGCGCGATGGCCGCGAGCGAAGACTCCGAGCACCTCCAACAGCTGTTCAAGGCGATCAAAGTTGTCATCCGCAAGATCCCGCGCGGGCGCGTGGCGACCTACGGACAGGTCGCCGAGCTCGCGGGGATTCCGGGCGGCGCGCGGATCGCGGCGGCCGCGCTCAAGACGAGCAAGCCGAGCGAGAAGCTGCCGTGGCAGCGCGTGATCGGCAAAGCAGGCAAGACGCGCGGCCGGATCGCGATCCACGATCCGGTGGGAGCTGCGGTGCAGCGCGAGCTCCTGAACGAAGAGGGCGTCGAGATCGGAGATTCCGGTCTCGTCGCCCTCGACGTGTTCGGCTGGTTGCCCGGTACGGGCGGGAGGTCTACAGGCGGACGAGGCCGCGGCGCATCGCCTCGACGACCGCCTCGGTCCGGGTCGAAGCGCCGAGCTTCATCATCACGCCGTTGACGTGGAACTTCGCCGTGTGATCACTGATGCCGAGGCGATCCGCGATCAACTTGTTCGAGAGTCCCTCCGACAACAGCTGCACGACCTGGCGTTCGCGCTCGGTGAGCTCGCCGCGACCTTTACCTTCTGTTGCGCGCGCCGGCTGGTTGGGAACCAGCGACGTTGCAAGCGCGGTATCCATCACGGTGAGTCCACTCCGCACGGCAGCGAGCGCGGCATGGATGCCGGGCCCGACCTGATCGCGCAGCACGACCCCGCGTGCGCCTGCCGCGAGGGCAGGTGCAACGTGCGCCGGATCGCCAACCACGGCGACGACGGGCATTTCGAGGGCGCGGAGCTCGGCGAGCCGAGTCAGCGTCTTGCTGGCATCGACCCCCGCATCCCACAGCGCGACTTCTGCACGGTCTCGGTCGACCACATCGATCGATCCGAGCTGCTCGAGCAAGCTCGAGACGCCGGCCCGCAGTAGCGGGTCATCGGTCAGAAGCGCGACCTTGATCGGGTCGCTGACCGCGGCGATTGGAAGGGCAGGGTTGCGAGTCATGGTTGTTTTCCTTAGCCCGCATCGACAAAGCTGACGCGGACGTGAGGTTGAAAGTGAGCACGCCGAGGGTCCAGGTCAACCCTGCCTGGATGGGTGGGCGGGAGGATCCGAGCCTGTCGGATTACCTAGCAGACGCCAGATACCTCACCGATTTTCCGCGGTTGACCTCTCCGTTCGGCGAATGGGCGAGGGCTTCGCGCCCGGGCACTCTCGATTCGAGAAAGAGAGTTCCACATGGCGCTACCTGCATTGCACTCCCTCGATCAAGCCCTCGCCGCCGCGGTTGCCGCTGCTGCCCCGTCCGTGGTTCACGTTGCCCGCGGCCACGGCAGCGGTGGCAGCGGGATCGTGTGGGCTCCTGATCTAATCATCACCAGCAGCTTTCACACCCCCGATCGCACCCGCGTCGGCCTCGGGACCCCTGACGGCGAGCTCGATCAGCGAAGCGCCGAGGTCATCGGCCGCGACCCAGGAACCGACGTCGCGCTCCTGCGCGTGGACGGTGGCGGGCTGACGCCTGCGACGTTCCGCGAGCTCGACGGGCTCGGTGTCGGCAATCTCGCGCTCGCGATCGGGCGCCCCGGCCGCACCGCGCGCGCTTCGTTGCGTGCCATCGGCGTGCTCGGCCCCGCCTACAAGACGCCATGGGGCGGCACGCTCGATCGCTACGTCGAGTCGGATCGCCAGATCCCGCGCGGCTTCGCGGGCGGCCCGCTGATCGACCCCGACGGCAAGGTCATCGGCATGAACACGCGGACGCTGCTGCGCGCCACCGACCTCGCGATCCCCACGCAGACGTTGCGGCGTGTGGTCGACGAGCTCGTGCAACACGGCGGCATTCGGCGCGGCTACCTCGGCGTCGGCGCGTATCCCGGCTCCATCGGTGATCGCCGGGGCGCGCTGGTTGCGAGCATCGAGGACGGCAGCCCCGCCGCCATCGCGGGCCTCACCGTCGGCGACTTGATCGTCGAGCTCGACGGTGTCGCCGTGACTGGCCCCGATACGTTGCGTGCGGCGCTCGGTGATCGCCCCGGTGCCACCGTGCAGGTCGTCCTGTATCGCGCGGGCGCGCGGCAGGAGCTCGCGGTCGCCGTGGGGAGCCGCGCGTGATCGACGTCGAGGATCGCAGCGACGATTCCATGTGGCCCCGAGCCGTATCGATCGAGGCCGGGCCGCGTCCTGAGGACCGGCCTCACCTCACGGCGAGGGGCCCCGTCGCCGGGACACCACCGCCCGCGCCGGCGATCGACGAGCGCGAGCTCCTCGATGCCTACTCGCGCGCCGTCGTCGGCGTCGTCGAGCGCGCAGGCCCTGCGGTCGTCAGCCTCGCGGTCGGCGCAGAGCGCGGCAAGCATCCCGGCGGCGCGGGCTCGGGCTTCGTGGTCACGCCCGACGGCTACGTGATGACGAACAGCCATGTCGTCTCGGGCGGGAAGAAGATCCGGATCACCACGCAGGCCGGCGAGTCCGCCGAGGCGCGCGTCGTCGGCGACGATCCGGCGACCGACCTCACACTCCTCAAGGTCGAGACCGTCGCGCTCGCCGTGCCCGGTCAGCCCGTGCCGTACCTGCCGATCGACGGTGTTCTTGCACCTCGCGTAGGCCAGCTCGCCGTCGCGATCGGCAACCCGCTCGGGTTCGAGTCGACCGTATCGACGGGCGTGGTGTCGGCGCTCGGGCGCAGCCTGCGCGGCAAGGGCAACCGGCTCATCGACGGCGTCATCCAGCACACCGCGCCGCTCAACCCGGGCAACTCGGGCGGGCCGCTGCTCGACGGCGGCGGGCGCGTGCTCGGCGTGAACACCGCGATCATCGCGCGCTCGCAGGGCATCGGCTTCGCGATCGCCGTCGAGACGGCGGCCTGGGTGCTCGGCGAGCTGCTGCAGCACGGTCGCGTGCGGCGCGCCTGGCTCGGCGTCGGCGCCACGCGGCGCCCACTCGATCGCCGCCTCGCGTATCACCACGGCCTCGGCGCCGCGGCGGTCGAGATCCAGTCGGTCGACGCATCCGGCCCTGCGTTCCGCGCGGGCATCCGCGATGGCGATCTGGTCGTGCGGTTCGCCGACAAGGCGATCCAGGGCGTCGACGATCTGCACCGCGCGCTGCGCAGCTGGCCTCCGGGCACGCCGGCGACCCTCGAGATCCTGAGACGCGGCGTTCGCATGAGCGTCGAGCTCACCCCGTCGATGTCAGCGTGACCGTTGCCGCGACAGCAATGTCGCGAACTGCGATCGTCGCGCAACCGTGCGCAAGCATCCGCGAACAATCCCGCGGAGTTCGCCACGAACGCGTGCTGGCGCGCCTCGTGCTGATGCTCGCTACATCATGACTCGTCGTCGGCCTTCGAACCTGTTCCTCCTCGTGCTCGGCGTGGGCTGCCTCTCCGATTCGGTGCACTACACCCACGAGCAGGACACCGAGGCGCTGTCGACGAACGAGCGCGCGTGGACGGCCCCGGGCGGCCTCAACCTGTCGCTCTGCGAAGACGTCAGCGTCCCCGACACCGAGGAGAACGACTGCCAGGTGCAGCACGTCGTGCGTGGTGACAATCGCGGCCGCGAGCACGAGGAGTCGACGGGTGGCGTGGGCTGCGGCGGCTGTCCGTTCGCGAACGTCGCCTACGTGCGCGGCACGGTTTCGGGCGGCACGTTCGCGCAACCGGTCACCGTCACGGGGACGGTCTCGCTCGGCTACGCCGCAGGCGATGATCCGTACGACTATCCCTATGCCGTCGACATGCAATGCATGGCGCCCGCCGATTGCTCGCTCGGCGGCATGCTCGAAGCCGACGGTACCGTGAACATCACGTTCGCCGAAGGCCTCGGTGATGCGGGCGCGCAGCTCGTGTTCACGCCGGGCGGCGCTGCGTCCTGTCCGTAGGGCTACTCGGCGACGAGATCGATCCTGGCGACGCAGCCGAGCAGTGGCTGCCGGTGGGACTCGCGACGAGATCTGGCAGCGCCTCATAGGTCATGCGCTTGGCGCTGCTCGTCACGAAGAACGGATGCGGGTTGCTGCCATCGAACGTCTTCCCGTCGAGCGTGATGCTGCCGCCGGTGCTGCCCAGCGCGATGTCGATGTCGCCGAGCCGCTGCGCCGCAGACAGCTCACCGAGGTCGTCCATGGTGTCCGCGGGCGTGCCCAGCTCGTGGGTGCGCAGTCCCTTGCCGCTGGCTGCGTCGAACACCCACAGCCCGAGCTTGTTGTCAGCGCGTACGGAGAGCACGAGCTCGGTCGGGCTCGCGACCGCGAGCGCGTTCCCCTCGATCCGCGGCGACGTGATCTTCCAGCGCGGCGTGCCGTCGGGGCCGAACCGCACGACCTCGGCACGCTTCGGCTCCGAGGCGGAGCCGACCGCCACCAGGTCACCATCCGGCAACGCAGCGAGCATCACTGCCACGAAATCATCGCTGAGACGGGCCGTGCGCCCGATACATTCAGCGCTATCGTCTCCACCGCATGACCCGCCCGTGGAGGACGCTTGCGACCGTGCCCACCGACGAGGGCGCGCTCGAGCTACGCCAGCGCGGTGACACCGACTTTCTGATCGTGATCGGTGGGCGCGTGCTGATGAACAGCTACTCGCGCAGCTCCGAGGAAGAGCTGTCGCGCCTAGGCCTCGCGAATGTGAAGGGCCCGGCGCCCGTGGTCCTGATCGGTGGCCTCGGCATGGCGTTCACGCTGCGCGCCGCGCTCGACGTATTGCCGCCGCGTGCGCGCGTCACGGTCGCGGAGCTCAATCGCATCGTTGTCGACTGGTGCAAGGGCCCTCTCGCCGCGGCGACCCGCAATGCTGTCGGCGATCCACGCGTGCACGTCGAGCTCGGCGATGTCGCGCGCGTGATCGCCATGGCGAAGGCGGGCGCCTACGACGCGATCCTCCTCGATCTTTACGAGGGCCCCAACGCTGCGAGCCAGCGCAGAGACGACCCGTTCTACAGCCCCGCCGCGCTCGCGAAGCAACACGCCGCGCTCGCGCCCAAGGGCACACTCGCGGTGTGGGCCGAGGACGCCGATGCGGCATATGCGAAGCGGTTCGCCGGCAGCGGGTTCGACGTCACCACGCATTCGATCGGCAGCGGCGGCCGTCGTCACATCGTCTACGTCGGGCGCAAGCGCTGAACCCAGGCGCCCTCGAGGGCGTAGAGCTGTTCGCGTTGATCGGCGTACCTGCGCGTGTGGTCATTGCTCGCGCGTGCGCCATTCACCATGGGCTCCGTCACGGCCGTGGCGGCCCAGGACAAGAGTGTGGCGGGTGACGGCAAGAGCCACTTCGTCGGCGGTCGCTACGGTGGGGAACATGACGAGACTAGCGTTGCTCTTGTTGCTCGCCGCCGGGTGTCTGGACCCGGGCGAGCCCGGTCGCCTCGTACCCGGCACGGTCGACGACGATCCGGCGTTGCCCTTCATCGAGATCGCCGAGACCAAGCTCCACGCGGAGGCCTTCGGCGATCCGGAGGACCCGATGATCGTGATGCTGCACGGAGGTCCCGGCGGTGACTACCGGTACCTGCTCGCGTATCAGGCGCTCGCCGCCGACGGCTATTACGTCGTGTTCTGGGATCACCGTGGTGCAGGCCTGTCGCGGCGCCACGATGCTTCTTCGTTCACCTTCGCCGAATACCTCGAGGATCTGCGCCTGGTGATCGAGCACTACTCGAGCTCGCCGGCGCAGCCGATCATCTTCATCGGCCAGTCGTGGGGCGCGATGTACGCGACGTGGTTCATCAACGAGCACGGCGACTACGGTGGTCGCGTCAAGGGGGCGGTGCTCAGCGAGCCCGGGGCGTTCACCAGCGATGGTCTCGAGGCCTACATGGCCGCGCTGATCCCACCGTGGGGATGGACCAGCGAGGAGCTCAATGATCTGGTGTGGGCCGATCAGCTGATGTCGGCTGCCGATCACGAGCGCGCTGATTACATGCAGCAGATCCCCGTGCTCGCGGGTTCGCCGAGTGAAGGCAACGACCCCGACAACCCCGAGCCCGCATGGCGCGGCGGCGCCGTGGTCAACACCGCTCTCGTCGACCTCGGCCTCGCCGACGGGTTCGACTGGACTACCAGCCTCGGTACGTTCCCGCACCCGGTGTTGTTCCTGCGCGGCGAACGCAACACGAACATGCCGCTCTCCCACCAGCAGGAGCTCGCCTCGCACTACGCGCAGAGCTCGATCATCACGGTCCCCGACTCCGGCCACGCGGCGATGTGGGAGCGCTCGGACGAGTGCCTCGCGCACATCCGTATGTATCTCGGAGGTCTGCCATGAAGGCCGCGCTACTCCTCGTCGCGGTGCTCGCCTCCACCGCCCATGCCGACGAGCTCAACCTCGCCAACACCACGCCCGCACGCCCGCACATCGTGAGCGTGCGCACCGGGCTCGACCACGCGTTCGTCGCGGAGGTGGGCTACGACCACGTGTTCGGGCTGTGCGATCGCGTGGTGATCGCCGGCCTCGACATCGCGGTGCCGTGGGCAGGGCTCGACGTGAGTGACTTCCAGGTCGGTCTCGGCGCAACCATGCCGCTCCTCGAGCGCGGCGCGTGGAAGCTGCTCGGCCGGCTCGGGCCTACGCTACGCGGCACCGACACCGCTGCCGCACAGATGACCTCGCTCGGTCTCGACGCGCGCATCTCCGGCGGCTACTTCCGCACGCGCGGCTTCGCCGCCGCCGAGCTCGGCGTCGACTGGGCCGCGACGACGCACATCTCACACGCCGACGCGTATCGCGAACAGGTCTATCCCGATGCCCAGGATGGCTGGTACCGGGCGACCGGCGGCACGCTGCGCGCCGGGCTCTATGGCGGCGTCTCGTTCGGCAACGTCGACGCCGTGCTGCGCGTCGGGCGGCCGTTCGCGATCGACTTCGCCGAGCAGACGATCCCGTTCTACGTGACCCTCGGCGCCAACGTGGCGCTATGAGCGGCCGCGGCGGTGCTCGGTCGGCGTCTGGCCGGTCCACCGCCGGAACGCGCGCGTGAACGAGCTCTGCTCGGCAAACCCGAGCAGGTACGCCACCTCGCCGAGCGAGAGATCGCGATCCGCGAGGTACACGGTCGCGGCGGCGCGGCGCATCTCGTCGAGCAGATCGCTGTAGGAGGCCCCGAGATCCTGGAGGCGCCGCTGCAGCGTGCGCTCGCTCATCGCCATCTTCGACGCCACGTGCTCGAGGGCCGGGTCTCCGCCACGCAGCTCGGCAGAGATCGCCGCGCACACCTCCGAGAGGAGACCGACGCTGTTCGGCAACCGCTGCAGCAACAGTACCGCGTGATCGTCGAGCACCTGAAACAGCGAAAGATCTGCGCGCACCGTTGCGGTTTCCCACGCGCCGCGCGCCACGGTCATCCGGTTGTAGGTGGCGCCAAAGCGCACGGGGCACCCGAAGATACGCGCGTGCTCCGCACTGCTCGTCGGTGCCGGGAACGCGATGTCGACACCATCGAGCGCGTAGCCCGTGCCGGTCGCATCGCGCGTGCGCAGATACACCGCTGCCAGCGTGTATTCGACATACGCGCGCGTGAGCACCGCCGGGTCCGCGCTCGCACGCACGCACAGGTGCACGCGCTCGCTCTCGGGCTCCAGCGGCAGCTCCACCGCCGTGTTGATCAGCGGGAAGTAGCGCGACACGCTGCGCAGCGCTTCCCCGACGCTCGGGGCGGCCGCCGCGAGATAGTCGACGACCTTGTAGGCCCCGAAGGGCAGGGCCTCGGCCGCGTGCAGCGCGAGCTCCGGGTCTCCCGAGACCTCGTACGCCACGGCCCACAACGTCTTCGCCTGGTGCACGGCGATCCGCGCATCGGGATCCTCGAGCACCGCGCGCGTGATTCCCGCCGCGTCGAGGATGCGCGTCGTGTCAATGCCGAGCCGTGCGCACGCGAGGAGCAGCGCGCGGCTCGAGACCGTCAGGATCGTGTCCGTCAATCAGTCCATCGGCGCCGCAGCGCCCGCGAGCGTGTGGTCGATCACCGTCGGATCGACGCCGAGCCTGGCCGCGAGGTCGATCAACACTTCGAGCTCCTCGGGCTGCACGACGCCGTCTGCCGCCGCGACGATCGTCGCGTGCTGGAGCAGCTGCGCGCGGCCGGCGAACGAGACCTTGTCCTTTGCCTCCACGAGCTTGGCATCGAGCTCCCTGCGGATCCCGGTGAGGTCATCGGGGATGTCGACGTTCTTCGCACCGAGGAGCGCGCGCAACGCCCGCAGCTCCGTCGGCGCGATCTCGCCGTTGGCCGCCGCGACGGTGACCCCGGCGCAGAACAGCACGCGGCGCATCAGCGTCGACGCCTCGTCGGACTTGTCCTCGAGATAGTTCGGCTCCATCACCGCGAGGTCGGCCTCGACGATCCGCTCGAGCTCCTCGTTGTCGATGCCCTCTGCATTGCCACCCGTCGCGCGCTGGAAGGCCTGCGACCGCCCGAACGCCATCAGCGCGCGCACGCGCAGCGGGCTGTACGGGTGGGTGTCGAAGCAGTCGAGCACGTCTTCCTCGTCGCGTTCGTCGGCGCACGACCCCGGGGCCGCGTGCAGCGCGTCGAGCTGCGAGGTGAACACGGTCAGGTCCGGCGTGATGATCTCGTTACTTCCGAGGCCGCTCGCAATCTTGAGCAGCGCGTAGGCCGCGGGATCGACCGCCCCCGCACACGCCACGCCGGCGCGATCGGCCGTGATCTCGGCCGCCCGACACCACAGATACAGCTTGAGCGACACCGGCCGGCTGACGAACTTGCCGCCGACGTCCGTCAACGTCGCCGTCGCTGGCATCGGGATCTTGAAGTGATCGAACGCGGCGTGCCCGAGCTCGTGGCCGATGACGAACCGCAGCTCGGCATCGGAGAACGTCTCGAGCATGCGCGACGATAGGCCGATCATGATCGGGCCGGCGACGCTGCGCGTGCAGAACGCCTGCACGCGCGGGTCCGGCTTCACGTACAGCTCGACCGGCTTGTCGTAGCCGAGCACCTCGCGGCACGCGGCGAGCGAACGATGCGGTCCGGGCGCGATCCCACGCGTCAGTCGCAACGCACCCGTCAGCAGAGAACGACGGGTGCGCAGGCCATACCCGCTGGTCAGCTGATCGATCTTCTTCAGGGCGTGTTTGACGCCCCAGTCGTCGATCAGCTCCTCGCGGAGCGCGCGGTCGCGGCGGGACTGGAGGTCACTTGCCGCGGCCACCATGGTTACTTGAGGTACTTGTACGAGACGACTTCGACGACGCGGTTCGCGAGCGCCTCGTCGATGCGGAGGATGCGCTGCATCGCCTCGAGCATCTCCTCTTCGCTCTCGTCGATGTCACCGGACGACATCGCGATGTCGACGGCGATGACGAACGCCTTCTTGCGGACGGCCTCGCTCTGGATCTCGTTGAGCACGACCAGCGACGACTTCATGTCGCGGTTGTACTTATGCGAGATCTTCGAGCACTGGTCGAGGCACTTCTGGAACTCGTCGCCGTCCATCTCGCGGAACTCGGGCAGCGTGTTCGCGTAGGCGCGAATCATCTCGTGCTCGGCGGCCTCGATGTGACCATCGGCGGCGGCCATGCAGAAGATCGAGTGAAGGAGCAGAACGTCGTCGGTCGGCGCCTTCGCCGGCTTCGTGCCCAGGAACTTTCCAAGTAGACCCATCGCGATCCTCCTTATGAAGTGAACGCGACGATACCCGGGGGGCGCCGCCGATGGGCGGCACTCCGGACGCGAACTCCAGGTGATCTACTTAACCGGCAGGTCGGGCTTGACCTGGATGAACAGCTCGTCCAGCTGCTTCTTCGACACCGGCGTGGGGCAGTCGGTCATGAGGTCCGACCCCTTCTGCGTCTTCGGGAACGCGATCACGTCGCGCATGAACTCGGCCTGCGTCATCAGCATCGACAGGCGGTCGAGGCCGAAGGCGATGCCACCGTGCGGCGGGGGGCCGAACTTGAACGCGTCGAGGAGGAATCCGAACTTCGCGCGCTGATCTTCCTCGGAGATGCGCAGCGCCTTGAACGCGCGGGCCTGCAGCTCACTGCGGTGGATACGAATCGATCCACCACCGACCTCGACGCCGTTGAGCACGAGGTCGTACGCGCGGGCCAGCACCTTCTCGGGCGCGGTCTCGAGCAGATCCTCGTCCTCGACGCGCGGCGACGTGAACGGGTGGTGCGCGGCCGCAATCTCCTTGGTCTCGTCGTCCACCTCGAACAGCGGCGGGTCGGTGAGCCACATGAACTGCCACTCGTTCTTGCGGATGAGGCCGAGCTTCTCGCCGAGGTGCAGGCGGATCGCGCCGAGGCACGTGTTGGCGACCTTGTACTTCTCGGCGACGAAGATCAGCGTGTCCCCGGGCACGGCGCCCGCGATCGCGTTGACCTCGTTGCGCGCTTCATCGGAGAAGCTCTTCGCGAAGGGCGCCTGCCACACGCCGCCCTCCTGCACGCGCGCGAACGCGACGCCCTTCACGCCGAATGACTTCGCGAAGTCGTTCAGGCCATCGAGCATCGAGCGCGACAGCTTCTCGGCAGGACCCGGGATCCGCAGGCACTTCACGATGCCGCCGTTCGCGACGACATTCTCGAAGATCTTGAAGCCGCTCTTGCCCGCCGGCGCGGAGACGTGACACAGCACGAGATCGCAGCGGAGGTCCGGCTTGTCGACGCCGTACTTGTCCATCGCCTCCGCGTAGGTCATGCGGCGCAGCGGCAGCTGGAGCTCGACGCCGAGCACCTCCTTCCACAGGCGCGCCATCAGGCCCTCCATCGTGGTCTGGAGGATTTTCTCGTCCACGAACGACATCTCGATGTCGATCTGGGTGAACTCCGGCTGGCGCTCGTTCCGAAGATCTTCGTCCCGGAAGCACCGGACGATCTGGAAGTAGCGCTCGTAGCCCGCGACCATCAGCAGCTGCTTGAAGATCTGCGGCGACTCGGCGAGCGCGTAGAAGTTGCCCGGGTTGAGGCGCGACGGCACGAGGAAGTTACGCGCCCCGCCGGGCGTGTACTTCACCATGAACGGCGTCTCGATCTCGAGGAAGCCGTTGCCGCCGAGGTAGTCGCGCGTCACCCGCGTGATGTGCGACCGCATCATCAGGTTTTTCTGTAGCTTCGGGCGGCGCAGATCGAGGTAGCGGTACTTGAGGCGCAGGGAATCGTTGGTGTCGATGTCGTCCTCGATCGCGAACGGCGGTGTGTCGGACTTCGAGAACACCTCGAGGCCGGTGACCCAGACCTCGATCTCGCCCGTCGGCAGCTTCGCGTTGACGTTCGTGCCGCGCGAGCGGACCTCGCCCGTGATGCCGATGCACCACTCGGAGCGCAGCGCGCTCGCACCCTCGTAGGCGACCTGCGCGAACGACTTGTCGAACACGAGCTGGGTGATGCCCTCGCGGTCGCGAAGATCGACGAAGACGGCGCCGCCGTGGTCTCGGTAGGTCTTCACCCAACCGGTGAGGACCACCTGCTTGCCGACGTCGGAGGCACGCAGGGCGCCGGCGGTATGGGTTCGCGTGTGGGACGACAAGAACGCGCTCATGAGGCGCGCACGATAGCGTCCCCGTGTCATCCATGCGAGCCATCCAGCGGAGAGCTGGATGGCTCGCCGCTGTTGCCTGGTGCGATCCCCTCCCACATCTGGTTTTCCCAGTAGTTGCGATCGGATCCGATCCCTCGCCTTGTGGATAATTTGATCCACCGCGAAGCCACGCGTTAGCATTTTCTCGTTGGCAAGGCGGTGAGTTGAGGGGACGGCGGGGCCCAGGGGACGCCCCATTTCCGTCGACCGGTTGCCGCCGGGCGAGCCGGGTGAATTGCGTCCACGCCACACATCTCATGATGTGCTTCAATAAGAGGAGATCTCGTTGAGCGAAGCGTTGCCCATCACCCCCGCCGCCCGAAGCGCCGATCCGTGCGCTGGCGTCTCCCTCGCGAGCGAGGGAAGCAGCCGCGCGATCGGGGCTTCGATCGCGCTTGTCGAGGCGATGCGCAAGGCGCGCAAGGCGGCGACGTCGTCGCCTCCGGTCGAGGTCCTCGAAGCGCAGGACCGTCTCGAGCGCCGCATCCGAGCACATCTCTCGAAGGGCCGCATTCAGGTCACGCTCACCGATAACCGCTACACGATGATCTCGGTGCGGCGCGTTCCCAAGGAGAAGCGCTACGAGGTCCGACTACATCACATGTTCGTCGAGGCGGATCCCGTGATCACCCGCGCGCTCGCGCGCTACATCGCCGACAACGACTCCGAGGCGTCGCGCATCCTCGGTGACTTCATCGACGCCAATACCGAGCACGTTCGCGGCCGCGCGCGCCGTGCTCCCACGCAGGTCATCTTCACCGCCGGCGAGCACCACGACCTGCGCGAGATCTACGACGAGCTCAACGAGCGCTACTTCGAGAACCGCATCGACGCGTCGATCACGTGGGGCGCACGCACCGGGCGCCCGAAGCGTCGAAACAGCATCAAGATGGGAAGCTACTCCGTCGAGGACCGCTTCATCCGCATCCATCGCTCTCTCGACCGTGCGTTCGTCCCCAGGTTCTTCGTCGCGTGGATCGTGTTCCACGAGATGCTGCACCAGGTGCACGATATCCGGGTGAAGAACGGCCGCCGCGAGTTCCACTCCAAGGAGTTCCTCGCCGACGAGGCTCAGTTCGAGTACTACGAGCAGGCACGGATCTGGGAGCGCCAACACCTGGATGCGCTCCTCACGTACTGAGTCCGGAGTAGGCCTAAGGGACACTCCCGACGGTGAACGTTTTCGAGACCCGAGTCGGGCCTGCTCGCCTATGCTCCGAGAGGTGGTGAGGAGAACCGACATGGGGCAGACGGCGGACAGCTGGGCGGAGCGCCGCAGTGCGATGCGCGTTCCAGTGCAGGGCAGCGCGGTGCTGCGCAGCGACGCAGCGCGCGTGCACGGGGTGGTGGAGAACCTGTCGTGCTCGGGTGCTCTGCTCCACGTGTCGACGCTGCCGGGGAGCGGCGAGGTCGAGCTCGAGCTGCACCTCGCCGACGGCAACGGGACGTTGCGCGCGCGCATGGTGCGCGTCTCGCCGACCCGTCACGCGACGTGGTTTGTCGCGCTCGCCTTCGATCGCATCGACCCGCCACTGCAGCGCACGATCGACACCTCGATCGCCGACGCGATGCAGGCAGCGCGAGCGCGGACCGTGCTCGTTCTCGACAATCGTGACCTCCGGCGCGCCCAGCTCCTCGATCGCTTGGTCGATCGTGGCTTCACGCCCGTCGCGCCGCGCACTCCGCTCGAGACGATCGACCTGCTCGCGAGCGCGGCGCTGCACGTTCGGATGTGCCTCGTCGCCAAGGACTTCGCGGTCGCGCGCAACGAGCTCGCGCAGACGCTGGGCGAGCACTTCCCGTGGGTCACGGTCGCCGAGATCTCCGACGACCTCGAGCTCACCGTCGACAACGCCCTCGCCGCGTATGCGCGCTCAGTACCACGAGCGTAGGCCGAGCAGCATCCGCAGCGCACCGGCCGGCTCGAATTCGAGACCGAGCGTCGCGGACCACGCGCGCGGATCGTCGATCGCACGGGTGACCGTGCCGACGACGCGGACGCCGGCCATGTAGCGCGTGTGCCGCCTGGGGCGGTCCTCGCACACGCCCGTGCGGATCCCGAAGAACCGCTCCTCGCAGCGCCCTTCGAGCCAGAATGGCGCGAGGTAGCCGAACGTGATCGCCGCGGTCTCGTGCGTGGTGCTGCGACCGACGCGCGCCGTCAGCGTTCCGTGACCCTCGTATAAGAACATGTCCCACCGCCGAGGGACCTTTGTCAGCACCAACTCGGCGCCCGCGAACACGTCGCCCATCGACACACCACGCACCTCGCTCCAGCCGCCGAGGCGAAGGTTGCCGCCCTGGCTCAGCGCGAGCGAAGCCTCGACGCCGAGGCCGAAGTCCCAGGCTCCCTCGGCGCGTGGCGTGGGCGGCGTCAGCCTGCGCGCCACGAAAGCTTCGCCGTTGTCGGCTGCGCCGTAGCTGCCACGGATCCACGTCGACCATTCGATGGGCGGACGGAACAGCGCTTCGCCTGCATACTGATCATCCTTCGGGCGATCCGTCGAATCGCTCGAATAGGTCGGTTCGGCGGCTGCGGACCGAGCGACCAGGATGACGGCGAGCACGACGAGCGAGAGGCGCACACCCACACAACGTGCTGCCGCCCGAACAGGCGCAAAGAATCTGAGACCCGCGTGTTACCCGTCTCCGTCGTACGGTGATGGCAGGAACTATCGACGATGGCCGACGCTGACAACCTCCGCGCTGGGCACTCGCGTTCGTCGCGGCCTGCCCGACACGGCCGGGCTCTCGCTTCGACTCCCTTCTTGCTACCGGGCGCTGGCTAGTCCTCGTCGCCGGTGCCACCAGATCCCGGGGGCGAAACGACCTTGGAGGTGTAAGGCGTACCTGCCGTCAGGTGTTCGACGAGACCCGGTGCGTCATCGCCGGTAAGGCCCCCATACCAAACCGCATCGGGATAGACGACGGCGTTCGGGCCGTCGAAGCAAGGACCCAGACAACCACAAGGCGTGACGAGTACATCGGTGACTCGTCGCTCGATCAACCCGCGCTGGATCCGGGCGAGCAGCTCCTCGCCCCCCCGGCGGCCACACGCCGGCTTCCCCGACGAGCGTGCGTTCGTGCAGACAAACAGATGCCGTCGCGTCACAGCTGTTCCGATCCTACCCGAGCTTTTTGTGGTCGCATCACTTGAGCGCCTCTATGGGCTCGGTAACATCGCGGCGCTATCTACGCTGGGCGCTCTGAGGGGGAGCGGGGGTGGATAGTCAGACTCGATGACGCCCCAGCATCACATCATCAAGGAGACGTCCGAATCGCTCTCGCGACTTCTGCAGGACGAGTTCAAGCGCAACGGCTACAAGCGCGTGCACATCGTCGAGCAAGCGCCAAAGCCGGACGCGATCGAGGGCAAGCTGCCGGCAGTCTCGGCGTACCTGTATCAGATCTCGATCGATCCCGAGGGCACCGACTTCTCGCCGCACTCCGAGCTCGTCGAGGTTCCGCAGGAAGACGGCACGATCAAGGAGTACTTCCGTCGTCGCCGTCTCTGGGTGCGTCTCGACTACCTGCTCTCCGCGTGGGCACAGACGCCCGAAGACGAGCAGCTGCTCCTCGGCCTCATCATCCGCACGGTGATGGAGAACGCCGAGATCACGCGCGACCGCCTGAAGGGCCAGTCGTTCGAGGATGACTTCAGACTCAACTGGCTGATGTCGGCGCGTCTCGATGAAGGCACGCTCGCGCGGTTCTGGGGCAGCCTGAACCAGCCGGTCCGCCCCGCGATCCAGGCGTGGACCGCGATCCCGATCCTCCCCGAGAAGCTCGAGGAGTTCACGCGCGTTCAGTCGCGTCAGCTCGAGTACCGCAGCATCACCGATCCGCGCATCCGCGAGCAGGGCCCCAGTGGCAACCCGTTCCTCGCGGCGAAGCGGCTCGAGCTCACCGGCACAGGGGGCGGCGGCAGCTCCGCGCCCAAGAAATAGGTTTAGTGGTCGTGGTGCGCAATACCGCGCGCTTCGACCGAGTAACGAAGCGATAGACGGGCAAAGACCACCGTCATCGGCACGACTGAGGAGAACGAGCGAATGGCTACTAGCTACCTGTCACCTGGCGTTTACGTCGAAGAAGTCGATCGCGGCTCCAAGCCCATCGAGGCCGTCGGTACGAACACCGTCGGTTTCCTCGGTGAGTCGTCCAAGGGCCCGCTCAACGAGGCGGTCCTGATCACCAACTGGTCGCAGTTCGTGAAGACGTTCGGCGATTTCAAGGACTGCTCCGAGCACCTCGCCCACGCGATTTACGGCTTCTTCAACAACGGCGGCTCGCGCTGCTTCGTCGTCAACGTCGGCGCCCCAGAGGGTGCGCCGAAGCCGGTCGAGACGAAGAAAGAAGGCGACAAGAAGGAAGACAAGGCCGCGGCGCAGACCCCGGGTGGCGGGCGCGATGCTCTCTACATCGGCCGCGACGGTGGCCCCGGCGCGCGCACCGGCCTCAAGTGCTTCGACGAGATCGACGAGATCGCGATCATCTCGGCCCCCGGCCAGACCTCGCCGGCCGTCCAGGACGCGCTCCTCTCGCACGCCGAGACGCGCAAGGATCGCTTCGCGATTCTCGATTCGCCGGAGACGATCACTGGTGGCGTCGACAAGCTGCCGAAGCCGCGTGACTCCAAGTACGGCGCGTACTACTTCCCGTGGATCCAGGTCTATGACCCGGACAAGGGCAACATCTTCGTTCCGCCGTCGGGCCACATCGCGGGCGTCTACTCGCGCACCGACAGCGAGCGCGGCGTCCACAAGGCGCCGGCGAACGAGATCGTGCGCGGCGCGCTCGGCCTCAAGTACAACGTCAGCAAGGGTGAGCAGGATCTCCTCAACCCGAAGGGGATTAACGCCATTCGCTTCATGAACGGCGCGATCCGCATCTGGGGCGCGCGTACGCTCTCGAGCGATCCGTCGTGGCGCTACATCAGCGTCCGCCGTCTGTTCATCATGGTCGAGTCGAGCATCGAGCGCGCCACCCAGTGGGTGGTGTTCGAGCCCAACGACCATCGCCTCTGGAAGCGCGTGCAGCGGACGATCTCCTCGTTCCTCACGCTCCTGTGGCGCAACGGCGCCCTCATGGGCACCTCGCCGGAGCAGGCCTTCTACGTCAAGTGCGACGAGGAGACCAACCCGCCCGAGGTTATCGACGCTGGACAGCTGGTCGTCGAGATCGGCCTCGCGCCGGTGAAGCCCGCGGAATTCGTCATCTTCCGGATCGGCCAGATGGCCTCCGGCGGTGGCGTCGAGGAGTAGAGGATCTCTCTCCATCCCAGGACCCAGATCGCCGGGTCCTGGGGCCCATTACGGGGCCGTAATTGCGGGAAGAATCCCAGCTACGACCCCGTAAGAGGCAATCGAAAGAGGGCGACCATCACATTACGGTGCTGGATCGGACCCGACGGCCAGACTCCAGGAGACTGCAGAGAAAAACGTCAGGGTGATCTTCGGTGTTCACAAGGAAGGGTGGGGTGAAGCAAATCGCTTCACAGTCAATCGAGTGTGGCGTTGTGACCGCCGACGCTCTCCGTGCCGGGCCGGCTGAAGAAACGAATCGCAGGAGCTAAGAAATGGCTGATCAACGTACCTATACCGCTGGCCGCTTTGTCATGGACATCGACGGCTACAACGTCGGCTTCCTCAAGAAGTTCGAAGGTCTGAACATGGAAGCCGACATCGTCTCGAACGACCTCGGCCCTGACAACATGCAGAAGAAGCACGTTGCCAATATCAAGTGGACGCCCGGCAAGGCGACGGTTGGTATCGGCATGGGCAAGAGCATGTACGAGTGGATCAAGGCGTCCTTCGACAAGGGCTACGTGACGAAGAACGGCACGATCACCTCGGCCGACTTCAACTACAAGGCGATGTCGCAGCTGACGTTCATGAACGCCCTCATCACGGGCGTGACCGTGCCCAAGCTCGACGGTTCCAGCAAGGACGCCGCGTACTTCGACATCGAGTTCGAGGCCGAGCAGGTTCGTTGGGCCAAGGGCGGCGGCGAGGACATCCGCGGCCAGATCGGCGCGAAGCAGAAGGCCTGGCTGTGCTCGAACTTCCGCCTGACGATGGGCGGTCTGCCGTGCTCGCGCGTTGCCAGCATTGACTCCTTCACCTGGAAGTGCGCCGTCGCGTCCGACGCGGTCGGTATCTTCCGTGAGGCGACCAAGCACCCGGCCAAGGTCACCACCCCCGACCTGAAGTTCTCGATCTCGATGGCCGACTACCAGGCATGGGCCGATGCGGCCAAGAAGTGGTTCGTCGACGGTCAGCATCTCGAGAGTGACGAGATGACCGGCTCCATCGAGTTCCTCGCCCCCGACATGAAGAAGGTGATCGGCTCGATCGATCTCATCGGCTGCGGCTTCAAGAAGTTCAGCACCGACTCGAAGGAAGCGAACTCCGAAAAGATCGCTCGCTTCAACGTCGAGATGTACATCGAGGGCATGAAGTTCAACCTCAACGAGGTCGACGCCTGATCTTGCAATAACGACCGAGGTGGCTGCTTTCAGCTGACGCCTCGATCTACGATGCGGGCCTCGCCTCCCCCCAGGGGGCGGAGGCCCGCTTTGTCGTTTCGGAGGGACACGACCGATGGCGTTCAAGACTCAGTTTCCGTTCCGCTTGCCGCGGGGATATGTCGACGACGATGGCACCGTTCATCGAGACGGCGTGATGCGGCTCGCGACCGCGCGCGACGAGATCCTGCCTTTGCAAGATTACCGCGTGCAGTCGAACCGCGCGTACCTGGTCATCGTGCTGCTCTCGCGCGTAGTCACCAAGCTCGGCGACCATAGCCTCATCTCGGTCGACATGATCGAGAACCTCTTCTCGACGGACCTCGCGTACCTGCAAGAGTTCTATCGGAAGATCAACGAAGAGGGCGGGGCGCCCAAGCACCACCTCACGTGTCCCAAGTGCGCGCACGAGATGAACATCGACATGGTCACCGGTGCAGTGCTCACCGAGGATGGAGGTAGTGGCCAGTCTGGCCCGGGGTGAACTGGGCGGCGGTCGCCACGTATCCGCGTGAGCAGCTGTACCAAGAGATCGCCTATATCGCGTACCATTTTCATTGGTCGATCGACGACATCCTCGACATGGAACACGAAGAACGGCACGTGTGGCTTCGCGAGATCGCGCGCGTCAACCGCGAGATCAACGAAGCGCGTCGCCGCTAAGCGTGAAGACGAGCGAATCTTGGTGAGGCACTGACCCATGCGCATGCGACCGTCCGCAGACCCTCGCGCTCCCGGCATCTACCAGACGTTCGACACCGTCGCGCCACCGCCGTTGTCGATCTCGAACACGCGCATCGCGGGCTTCGTCGGCACGACGCAGAAGGGACCCATGAACGTCCCGACGCGTCTGCAGAACTGGGACGAGTTCCTCGAGATCTTCGGTTACTCGCTGGAGTCGTACACGTCCGACTCTGTCTACGGGTTCTTCAAGAACGGCGGCACTGACTGCTGGGTCGTGCGTGTTGCGCACAATGCGCCTGAGGGCGAGCTCCCCGGCATGGAGCACGCCTCGTGTTCCGAGCACGTTCAGCACGATAAGTGGAACAAGCCGTCGCTGAAGATCCGCTCGCTCAACGAAGGCACGTGGGGCAACACCATCTGGTTCAAGTGTGTTCATGCGAAAGGCGCCCAGGCGCTACTCACGCGTGACCTGGATATCGGTTCGGGTGAAGCTCACGTCAACGTCACGCGGGGCTTCGAGGTCGGCTCGACGGTTCGCATCTACGACCGCGAGAGCGCCGACTTCGTCGTGATCACCGAGGTCGGCGACAAGATCGTCAAGTGGAGCACCGAGACGCCGGTCAACCGTCGGCATCGCGCGGCTGCACCGACGTACCTCGAGGTGCTGACGTTCGAAATTCACGTGGCGATGAAAGATCGCCGCGAGGTCTTCAAGGATCTGCAGATGCACCCGTCGTCGCGCAACTACGCGCCGAAGGTGGTTTCGCAGCGCTCGCGGCTCGTACGCCTCGAGGACTTGAAGACCAAGTCGCCGGTGCCGCACAACATGCCCGAGCCGATCGCGATGACCCGGCTCGCCGGCGGTCGTGACGGCACCGAATCGCTCACGCCCGAAGACTTTGTCGGGCTCGATCTCGGCCCCGGCGAACGCACGGGTCTCCTCGCACTGGCCGCGAACGAAGAGATCGCCGTGCTCGCGGTTCCCGATGCGATGCGTTTCTACGAGCGCGAGCCGGGACCGGCGGGCGAGATGAAGGCGCAGCGGATCCAGGACCAGCTGATCTCGATCTGCGAGAATCAGAAGGATCGGTTCGCGATCCTCGACATCCCCCAGAGCAAGGACATCGAGTGGGTCCGCCGCTGGCGCCGCCGCACGGACAGCTCGTATTGCGCCTACTACTGGCCGTGGCTCCGGACCCGGGATCACGAGGACCGGCCGCGCGTACTGCCTCCGTCTGGGTTCATGGCTGGCTGTTACGCCCAAAAGGACGCCACCGAAGGCGTCCATGCTGCCCCCGCCAACATCGAGATCGTCGGCGCGGATGACGTTTCTCTACGTGTGACGGAGGATCACATTGGCCTCCTGAACAGCGATTCCGTGAACACGTTCCGCCTCCAGCGCGGGGTTCGGCCGTGGGGCGCACGCACCGCGTCATCGGATCCGCAGTGGCGGTTCATCCCAGTTCGGCGTCTTTTCATCATGTTGCGCCGTTCGTTGGAGGCCGGGTTCGCCTGGACCACCTTCGAGCCCAACACGCAGCCCACCTGGGATCTCGTGAAGGGACGAACCCTCGCTTTTCTTTCGACTCTTCACAACAAGGGCATGCTGTCTGGAGGGAATCCCGACGAAGCCTTCTTCGTAAAATGCGATGCTGAGACCAACCCACCAGAGCAGGTGGATAGTGGCCTTTTGATTTGTGATATCGGCGTCGCCCCGGTTTCCCCCGCCGAGTTCATCATGATCTCGCTGACCCAGACCATGACTGGTCCCAGCACAGAGTAGGAGCCCCCATGGCCGGTAACTCTCCCGCCAACCGCAAAGACCCGCTTCCCGTTTTCTGCTTCAAGGTCGAATTGACCATTGCTGGCAGCAGCGAGGCTGAGGCGTTCTTCAAGAGCGTCAGCGGTATCAAGTACGAGACCGAAATCGTCCCGGTTCGTGAGGGCGGTGCAAACGACACCACGTTCCAGCTCGTCGGCGCGACGAGATGGGCAAACCTCGTCTTCAAGCAGGGCTTTACCGGATCTTCGGCGCTGCTCAAGTGGCGCGAGGAGTGGATGAGCGGAAAGATGACCCGCATCACCACCGGCCGGATCCACCAGCTCAACACGAAGCTCGACAAGGTGGCGACCTGGACGTTCCACATGGGCTGGCCGGCGAAGTGGGAAGTCTCTGATTTCGACGCCACCAAGAGCGAGCTCGCGATCGAGACGCTCGAGATCGCGCACGAAGGTCTGAAGTTCGGCGGATGATCGGGAGCATCTGACGATGGCCAACGCGACATCCGAACCACGCGCTCTCCAGGCTGCGCTCGCCGCGCCGGCGTTCACCACGCGCGGCAGCCAGCTCGCGTCGCGCGCTGCTGACCGCCACGTCGAACGCTGGGCACCGGAGACGGGCGCACAGCGCGTGCGTTCGCTCCGTTCGCTCGGCTTCGTCGATCGCCTCGTCTCGCCATGGATCGAGACTGCGCAGCGCTCTGCGTCTCTCCGCCTGTTCTCCTCGTATGCCCGCAGCGGCATGTCAGAGCGGCAGGGCGGGGACGTTTCGTGGGTGTTTCCGCGTCCCTGGTACCAGGACGAGCTCGACTGGATGGCGGCCGCACGTCGTCAGAGCGAGGAAGTGGCTTGGTCGTATTCGTCGTCGGGCTCGACCTCGCGCCCGATGCTCACCACGCGTGGCACGTACGTCACGCCAACCCAGAGCGCGTCGAGCGAGCGCAGCGATCGTCCGAGTGTCCCCTCGGCGCTGTACGAGTTCGTCGCGCCGTCACTCTCCATCGCCGCACCGTCGACGCGTGCGTTCGCCGCGTCCACCGGGCCCGCGGCAACACGCGCCAACGATGCGTACTCGCCGCTCGTTCCGCTCGCAGCCGTGGCGGCCGCGCAGCTGATGTCGCGCGCCATTGCGCCGCTCGCTTCACCAGCGACCGAGCGTCCTGCGCTGCGTGCGATGCTCGCCACCATGCTCGAGCGCGCGGCGGTCAACGCCGACGTGCCCACGCGCATCAGCAACTTTGCCCCCGAGCTGGTCACGCCGCCCGCTCCGCGCCCGGAGCAGGACGTGCCCGCGAGCTCGATGCCAATGACGAGCGAGATCGACGCGTCGCCGTCGTGGTCTTCATCCGTCTCGTCTTCTTCGTCTTCTTCGTCGCTGGCGGAACGCTACGCGGCGCAGCGCACGCAGATCGTCGAGCTCCAGCGCATCGCGGAGCAGACGGCGCGTCGCGAGCTCGCCGCTCGTTTGGAAGCTGAGCGTGCTGATGTGGCGCGCGCCCCAGATGTGGCACGCTCCGGCGAGGCGGCACGTACCGCAGACGCAGTTCGTACCGCAGACGCAGTTCGTACCGCAGAAGCGGCTCGTACCGCAGAAGCGGCTCGTACCGTAGACACTCGTACCTCCGACGCTGCTCGTGGCCCGGAGGTGGCTCGCAGCGCCGATGCAGCACGTGTCGAGATGGCACGTTCGCTGGGCGCGGCGCGTATCGCGGAAGCCGTACGCGCCGCGGAAGTGATCCGGAGCGCCGAGGCAACCAGCGCTGCTGAGGCCGCACGCGTCGCAGAGACCGAGCGCATCGCCGACGTGGCACAGACCTCCGCGGATGCACAGCAAGGAGCCGCTCGCGCCGCGCAGCAGGCCGAGCGTGGGCGTGTGGAAGAGCGGGTTGCGCAGCGCCTCGCCGAGCGTCGCCTGCACGAGCAGTCGCGAACCACCGCTGCCGAACACGCGCGCTCCCTCGAGGTGGCCGCTCCACAGGTGGTCCGCGAGGACGCACCGGCCCCACGCGTGCCTGCAGAGATCAGCGCCGCGATCGCCGCGCTGCCGCCCGAGCTGGCGACATATCTGAGCGCTCGTCCCGAGCGCGCTGCTCAGGCGATCGCAGAGCTCAACGATGTCCTGCGCACCGCCGAGCTCCTCGCGCGCACGAGTGCTGTTGGTGGTTCGCTCGAGGTGACACGTGGTCCGCGGCTCGTGATGCCCGCGGGCCTGGGCGGTCTCATCTCCACGATCGATCGCGCGCAGCCGATGACGTCGGGGGCTGCGATGCCGGTAGCGATGGTGTCTGCACCGGCTCCGGCGCTGACGTCGATGTCGGCGCGTCCCGGCATTCGCGTACCGACGCTGCCCTGGCTCGAGCCGGCGCGCGCGGCTGCTCCGGCGGCGCTTCACGCGACCGCAGGGGCTGCTCCGGCGGCGCTCTCGCACGTTGCCTGGTCCGATCGGTGGCTCGCGCGCTTCTCGGGTGCATCGACGCGCTCGCTCGACGTACTGCAGGCGACCTCGGCCTCGCCCGAGCTGCGCATGCAGGCGCTCGCGGCGGCTGCACCCGAAGCAGTGTTCGTCGCACCGTCGTTCACGCCTACCTTCGCGCGTGGCGCCGCTCGTGCACTCGAAGACGCGCCCGCCTACGCGAGCTCGACGCCCGGCTACGAGAGCTCGCCCGGCTCCGCGAGCTCGTCGCCCGGCTATGCGAGCTCGACGCCCGGCTCCGCGAGCTCCTACGCGAGCTCGCCCGCGCCAACATATGTGCAGGTTCCTTCGTATGCGGATGGGCCCGCGCAGACCGCTGCGCCCGTGCAGCGGTTCGCAGACGATGAGGAGACACCAGACTCGGTGTTCGAACAGATCGCGGCGTCGGTCGCATCGAGCCGCACGTCGACGTTGGTCGTCCCCACAGGTGCGACGGCGCCGGCAGCGTCGGTCGCTGCGGCTTCGCGCGGCGCGACGCCGATCACGGCCGAGACCGAGCACTTCACGCTCGCAGATGCGCTCGTGCGCACCGCGCCAAGCGCGCCAGGTGCTGGCCTATCCGCCCAACTCGCGGCCTCGCCGTTCGCGCCTGCGATCAAACACCTCCTCCCGCTGCCGGCGTCGGCCACGTTCGACGTCCGCGCGTTGTTTGGTGGTGGCATCTCCGCGACCTACCTTGCAGGGCTGCTCGCCGCCGAGGCGCGCGAGGTCGATGTTCCGAACGCGGCTCCGTCGTGGGCGCGCTGGACGGCTGGTGAGGAACCCGCAGCGGCGATGCTTGGCGAACGGCTCGCATCGGGCTTCGAGGCTACCTACGTCGTACCGGAGGCTCCGCATGCGGCGAACGACGAGAGCTCGGTGCGAGATGCCGATGCCGGCCCGAGCGCCATCGAGGCCGCCCCGCTGACGACGCTGCGCTCGGCGCTGCTCTCGTGGACGGCAGAGGCGACCTCGACCTTGACTTCGACCTCGACGTCCTCGGCAGCAGCGGCAGCGTTCGCGCCGATCGCGGCCCCGATGATCTCTACCCACCAGTCCGCACCGGTCACCTACGCCACGGCGCGCGCCATGATCGATGCGATGTCGTTGCCCATGCTCGGCGACGGCGTCGCGTACGAAGACCACGGTCGCGCTTGGGCGATGCCCGGCATGATCGCGGATCGCGCGCATGGCTGGTCCGTCGCGCAGGAGCGTTCCGCCTCCGACCTGTCGCTCGACTTCGTCACCCCCGAGCTCGTGCTCGCCGCGCGAGTCTACGGGCTCGGTCCCGCGGAAGCCGCGCAAGCTGTCCGCCTTGCCCTCGCGGGCCCCGGTCAGCTGACAGCGATGGCGAGCGCGGTCGATCGTACGTTCGTCCAGGCGCTCGCGATCGAGGCGGATCGACGTGGTTCACGCGCCGGCGGGTTCGGAACGACCAGTGCAGCCGGCGCGACCACCGCGTCCGGCATGGGCAGCGCGGAGATGTCGTCGATGACCGCCAGCGCGGAGACGGCGTCGATGACCGCCAGCGCGGCGACGGCGCCGGAGACCATGGCGGCGATGCGTCCGCCGGCCTCGTTCGGCGTCGAGCGTCGTGCTCCGCGTGGCGCGTTCCTCTGGCCGTCGGCGAGCGTCGGTGCCCTTGGCTTGATGGCGGCGGCACCCGACGGGCAGCAGTCGATGTCGGTGGCTGCGCTCGAGTTGCTCGCTGCCCAGGCGGTTGCCGAGCTCGGCACTTATGCGGCGCTTGGAGACAGCCCGCTGGGCGTCGAGGCGCAGCCTGCGCGCGACCGCGGTGCTCTGGCCGCGTCCGCGTCATCCGCGTCCGCGTCATCCGCGTTCGCGTCGCCCGCATCGATCGAGAGTGACCGCGCGCAGGTCGCCAACGTCTCGATCTCCGACCATGCAGGCGAGGCCGAGGTGCTGTCGGCGGTCTCGACGCTCGTCCCTGCGGCGCGGCGCGCTCGGTTCGACGCGCTCTACGTGGCCTTGAGCCAGGCGCCCAATGCGCGGACGTTGTCGCCGGCTGCTCGTGCGGCGCGCGCGCTCGCGCTTGCCGGCCGCGGCGAAGATGCGCCTTCCTCGGCGTACGAGCGTGCAGCGGCGGCGTGGGATGTGCTGCCGGTGGTGTACGCGACCGACGGCGCCACGCTTACGGATACCCTCGATCTGCAGACCCCCGAGCTCGCGATCGCGCGCAGCGCGCGGGGAATGCGGACGCCGAGCGATCTCGTCCAGGTCGACGGCCGTCCGGGGCTCGGCTCACTTTCGGTGCGCGCCGGCGAGGCCCTTGGCTCGTTTGTGACCCCGACGGTCACGGCAACGCCGAGCGCATTCTCGTCGTCCGCGCCGCCCTCGGCCTCTTCGTCCGCGTCGTCCTCGTCGGGCACAGACCGCGAGGTGGGGGTGGGTGCGCTGTTGCGTCCGCCGACGGCGACGCAGGAGCTCGTTCGCACGGGCCGCCCGGCAGGCCGTCATGGCGGCGGCGAGGTCGAGATTCCGGCGTGGTTCGAAGCGGCCGCGCGCAAGATGCTCGAGGAGCGCAGCGGCAACGCGGACGGCATCTCGCTCGCCGAGCTGACGCTTGTCACCGCGGCTCCGGCCGCGCAGATCGCCGCATCGTCGCGCTCGGCCCCGACCGCCACCCCCTCACCGTCGATCGGTCTCGGCTCGGGCGAGCGGCCCTCCGAGGCGCCGATCGACATCGAGAAGATCGCGAATGAAGTCTACCGCCAGATCCTCGTTCTGATGGATGCGGCGCGTGCCCGTAATGGGGAGCCCTACCTATGACCACAACTGCGTTCCAGCCCGCCAAAGCCAAGCTCAAGCTCGGTAGCGTCGACGACAAGAGCATCACCGTCGAGGCTCAGTACAATCCGAAGGAGCTCCAGGTCGAGCAAGGCGTCCCGTGGCAAAAGCCTGGAGCCGCGACGCAGGCCGGTACTCAGCCCGCTAGTGGCGGGGATGACGACCCGTTGGCCCTCGAGTTTACCGGCGTGCAGGCCCGTACGATGACCATCGAGATGCTATTCGACGGCGTCGAAGAGAGCGGCCGTTCCGTCAATGTCAAGGAGCAGGTCGCTATTCTCGAGCAGCTCGCACGCGTCCAGGATCCTAAGTCGACCGACGATAAGAAGCGCCGACCGCACTTCTGTATCGTGACATGGGGCGACCGCGGTTTGCCCTCGTTCAGATGCGTGATCGAGAACCTGACAACCAAGTACTCGATGTTCTCGAGTGACGGTTTGCCTCTACGCGCGACATGTACGGTGAAGCTCAAAGAAGCTAGCCGCGTCGACAAGGAAAAGAAGTAGCCGTGGGCGCTGCAGCACCGAACGTAGACATCCTGCTCGACGGCGCCGAGGTCCCGGACGGCGATCTGATTTCCTACGTCGTCGATCGAGACATGTTCCAGCCGGATATGGCTGCGATCGTGCTGTCGAACCAGAACGACATCTATTCCGGCAAATACAAGGTCGGCTCGACCGTCGAGATCAAGGTCGGCAACCCGCCCACGCAGATCTACAAGGGCGAGATCGTCGGCTTCGAGGGCATCTACAAGGGTGGTGAGACGACGAAGCTTGTCATCCGTGCGATGAACAAGATGCATCGGCTGCTGCGCAAGCGAAAGTCCGTCACGTTCACGGACAAGTCCGACCAGCAGATCATCCAGCAGGTCGCGGGTGACGCCGGGCTCTCTGTCGAGTGGAAGCACGAGAAGTCGATCACGTACAAGCACGTCTACCAGCACAACCAGACGGACCTCGAGTTCATCCGCATGCGAGCGGCACGCCTCGGCTGTCACGTGTGGTGCGTCGACACCAAGCTGTACGTGAAGGAGCCTGACCTCGGCGCGAGCGGAGCGGGTCCCGACCTCAGTGTGGATAAGGACGGTAACCTGCGCGCCTTCACGCCGCGGTTGTCCTCCGCCGCCGTCGTGAAGAAGGTGACTGTTCGCGGCTGGAATCCCGAGACGAAGGAGCTCATCGTCGGAGAGGCGGAAGCGCAGAACTCGCCGCTAGGCTCCCAGAATGCGGTCGCGGGTGCCGGTGACCTCGGTTCCGAAGAGACGTTCACCGTCGATCACCCGATCTGGACGGCGGAAGAAGCGAAGATGCTCGCCAAGGCGCGTCTCCGCGATCTCAACCTCACGTACATCACGGGCGAAGCCGAGTGTAAGGGCGAGGCGAAATACGATCTCGGGACGACCGTGAAGGTCAAAGCGAACGAGGGGCCTGGCGCCTCCTCCGATCCCTTCAACGGCAAGTACTACATCATGGGCATCACGCACCGTCACACGTCGTCCAAGAACCAGGACGGCGGGTTCGTGACGATCCTCAAGTTCGCGCGCGACGCGCAGAAGGCGTAGCGATGAGGCCAGGGGGACCACGACGCGAGTCGCTGGACGAGACCCAGTACGGTCTGCAGTACGGCATTGTCGTGCAGAACAAAGATCCGGACAACCTCGACCGGATCAAAGTCCGTCTCCCATGGCTCGACGGTGGCGACCAGGATCAAACGCACTGGGCGCAGCTGCTGACGCCGATGGAAGGCAGCAAGTTTGGTTGGTATACGCTGCCCGACATCGATGACGTCGTCGTCGTGATGTTCATCGAGGGTGATGTCGCACATCCAGTGATCGTTGGCGGCGTGTGGAGCAAGCCTGACTTCTCGCCGGAGCCCAACGAGGACGGCAAGAACAACTTCCGCGGCTATCGCAGCCGCAGCGGCCACCGCATGGTGTTCGACGACAGTGGCAAGGTGAAGGTGTGGGCCGCTGACAAGACCGGCAAGAACATGGTCGGCATCGGTCAGTTCGACAAGGACGGCGCGGGCCCGAACGTATGCGCGATCTACAAGCCGCCGATGGCGGGGACGAGCGGCGTCTCGATCTCGTCGATGGAAGGCAAGTTCGAAATCACGGCGAAGGGCAAGCTGAACGTCGAGGCCGGCCAGAACATCAAGATCAACGCAAAGACCACGATCGACGGCAAGATCGGATCGAACCTCGATCTCAAGGGCTCGACTAGCAAGATCACGTCAGGTTCGCCGAGCCAGTACGACGCTCCGAAAGTGATGGTCGGGTAACGCAATGACGTTCATCCCGTTCGATCGAGTGATGGCCCAAGCGGTGCGCGCGGGAAAGGTCCGCGGCATGCACCTCGCCATTGTCGTCGAGAACAAGGAACACGACGGCAACACGGGCTATCGGGTCAAGGTCAAGTACCCGCACTTGAACGATCAGGAGAAGACGTACTGGGCGCGCATCGCAGTGCCCATGGCAGGCCCGCAGCGCGGCACCTATTTCCTCCCCGAGGTCGACGACCAGCTGCTCGTCGTGTTCGAGCACGGCGATGTCTCGCGCCCGATCGTCATCGGTGCGCTGTGGAGCAAGAAGCAGGAGCCCGTCGAGGTCAATGCTTCGGCGAAGAACAACACCAAGTTGATCAAGTCAAAGAAGGGTCACCGCGTCATCTTCGACGACAAAGAAGGCGCGGAGAAGATCACGATCGTCGACAGCACGATGAAGAACAAGATCGTGCTCGATTCGGCGAACAAGATCGTCAAGATCGAGTCCGACGGTGACATTCAGGTCAAGGCGGCCGCGAACGTCATCATGCACAGCAACGCGCTCAAGGTCGGCATCAAGTCGAACATGAAGGGCGAGGGCCAGCAGGTCCTGGTGCACGGCTCGTCGACGCTTGGCCTCAAGGCCGGGTCGCAGATCACATTCAAGGCGAGCCAGATCTCCGCGAACGTGCAGAACGGAGCCGCGACACAGGTCTCCGGCTCGGAGGCCGGGTCGCTTGCAGGTATGGCGGCCGAGGCGGCCAAGGATCAAGTGCAGCCGCAGAGCAGTGGTGGCGGTGGTGGTGCTGGCGGCGGTGGTGGTGCTGGCGGCGGTGGTGGTGCTGGTGGCGGCGGTGGTGGTGCCGGTGGTGGCGGTGGTGGCGGTGGTGGCGGTGGTGGCGGAGCGGGCCCCGGTAACACGCCGTCGGTCTTCGACATGGTCGCGCCGCAGATCAGTCAGGTCGTGAGCTCCGTGTTCGACAACGGGCAGTCGAATCCAAGCGGCAGCGACTTCACGCAGGCGCGCACGAGCGAGGACGTCGGCAAAGGCGCAGGTACCTCGAGCGCCGCGCAAGAAGGTCGCAGCAGCACCAGCGTTGGCGCCGGTGCAGGCACGTCGACAGGATCGCAGCAAGGCCGCGGCGGTCCCGGCGCCGGTGCGGGCACGTCGAGCCCCGCGCTAGAAGGTCGCGGCAGCGGCGGCACTGCGGGTGGCGGCAGCGGCGGCACCGAGGGTAGCGGCGCGAGCAGCGGCGGTAGCGCTGGCGGCGGCACAGCCGGTGGCGGTGGCGGTGGCGGTGGCGCGGGCGGCAGCGGTGGCGCGGGCGGCAGCGGTGGCGCGGGCAGCGGTGGCGCGATC
>JANRKM010000132.1:0-5323 GCA_033763475.1 Kofleriaceae bacterium | reverse complement strand
GCTCGAGCGGGTCGTCGCCATGCTGGCCCGGCTCGCCGGAGCCTGACCGTCCAGATCGGGCACGGGCAAGGGCACGGGCACGGGCACGGGGCAGGTCGCTGCAAACGCGGCTGCGCCGCGTTTGTCAGCGTCCTGCTAGCGAGCTACTCGTCGTCGTCGACGTCATCCGTGTCGTCGTCGCCCTGGACGGACATCTCGGGATCTTCTTCGTCGGGACGCGCGGCACCGAGAAGCAAGAGGCCCTCCTCGAGGTGTGCGATCAGGCGCAACCGCTCCAGCGCCCAGCTGTTGCTCTCGCTCTCGAGCGTGGCGCAGCGCTGCTTGAGGTCGGCGATGTCCTGACGCAGTGCGGCGATCTGATCATCGCGCCGCGTGATCTCGGCTTCTTGCTGCCGGGCGAGCTGCTCCTGCTCTTGCGCGTAGATCTTCTCGCGCTCGGACGCCTCGCGCAGCGCCTCGTTGCGCACGCCCTCGAGCTCGAACGCCATCCGATCGCGCTCGCCGGCGAACGTCTTCGCGTCGATGGCGTCGAGCTCGACGGTGCCGCGGAGCTCCGCGAGCTCGACCTCGAAGCCATCGCGCAGCGCGACGAGCTCGGCTTCATGCGCAGCGCGCAGCTCGGCGAGCTCCGCGGCGTGGTTCGCTTTCAGCTCCTCGATCTCGAGCGACCTCGCGCTCTTGCGCGACAGCTCGAGCTCGGCGCGCGCCTTCTGTTCGAGCATGTTGCGCTCGGCGCTCCACAGCAGGCGCGTCTCGTCGAACTCGCGCTGCGTGTCGTCGAGCTGGCGCTTGAGGTCGGCGACGACCTTCGCGAGATCCGTCTCGCCCATGCGCGCGACGTCGGCGAGGTTCACCGTTGTCAGGTTCGGCGACGAGGACCGCGCGCGCGAGGCAGAAGGGTAGACGCGGTCGACTCTGAAGTCGCTGTTCGACGCAGACGGCTCCGACCGCGAGTCGATGCTCACAGACCTCTTCTTCATCCCCGCGGTCAGTATCGGCCGCTCGCGCGGCTGAAAGCTAGCAGTTGTCGGGTCGCTCTGGGCTAAGAGATCGTGCGGATGATGTGGGTGTTAGCGATACTCGCGACTCCGTGACCGCCCATCGCGTGATCGTTTCCGCACTCGGCGAGGACCCCCTCGACGCCATCGCCAACTACACGTCTCTCGTCGAGATGCTGATGCCGGATCCTGCCGGCCTCGCGGCGAGCGACGTGATCGTAGAGATCAAGAGCGCGTCTGTCGGATGGGTCGATCTGATCATGACGAGCGGGCAGTATCAGCATCCTCCGCAGCCGCCCTACACACCGGGCCTCGAATACGCGGGCGTGGTGGCCTGGGCCGGGCCAGAAGTGACGCACGTAGGCGTCGGCGAGCGCGTGCTCGTGGATCCCTTCCTCGCGGGCCCGCGCTCGCACGGCGACTATCAACGCTACGGCGGCTTTGCCTCGTATGGCGTCGCACCCGGGCGCGCGGTGCTACCGATTCCCGGCGAGCTGTCGTTCGATCAGGCGTGCAACCTGCTCGGCAACTACGAGACCGCGTACCACTGCCTCGTCACGCGTGGCCGGCTCGCCGCAGGGGAGACGGTGCTCATCCATGGTGCGTCGGGCTCGACGGGCCTCGCCGCTGTCCACATCGCCAAGCTGCTCGGCGCGCGCGTGATCGCGACCGGGCGCTCCGACGACAAGCTCGCCGTGGTGAACGGCCAGGGCGCCGATCACGTGATCAACACGCGCGCCCCCGACGGCGTGCGTCCCTTCAGGGACGACATCAAGGCGCTGACGAACGGCCGTGGTGTCGACGTGGTCTACGATGGCGTCGGCGGCGAAATCTCGGTCGAGAGTCTGCGTTGCGTGCGGTTCGGCGCGCGCTTCTTGATCGTCGGTTGGGCAGCGACGCCCTTCGTCTCGCGTGGCAAGGGGCTGCGCGGCGCGCCCAACGCCAACGTGTTGCCCACGAACCTCATCATGATGAAAGGGCTCGACGTCCTCGGCTGCCCGACGGTGATCTCCACGGTCAACGATCCGTCGCTACGTGCGCCGCGGCTCGCACAGGTGCTCGCGTGGGCCAGCTCCGGCGCGATCCGACCGCACATCTCGCACGGGTTCCCTCTCGCCGCGTTCGCGACCGCGATGCGCGCGAAGTGGAACGGGGACGTCATCGGCGGGTGCGTGCTGCACCCGTAGTCCTTGGCGGCGCCGGGTGTGTCGGGCGCGCTCACCGCACGGTTTGCGTCGTCACGATTGCTACACGCAACGAGGACGATCGTGATCCACACGAGCCGCGCGAACATCGCGTCGGCGCTAGCTGATCGCGAGTGCTCCCGAAAGTCTTCAGCTCTCACGCATCGCTTACTGGCCTCCGAAGAGCCTTCCGGAGCTTCGCCGCTATGGTGATTCCTCGTGAGGATCACCCGCGCTGAAGCAAAGGTCCTGGTCGTTGACGACGCAGAGGATGACGCGAACCTCCTGTGTGAAGTGCTCCGCAAGCGAGGCTTTAACTGCGAGGCCGTGCTGAGTGGAGCCGATTGCCTCGCATACATGCGGCGCGATCCTGTCGATGTCGTCGTCACCGATATTCAGATGCCGAACATGTCCGGCGTCGAGCTGTGCGAACAGCTGTACCGTCGCTACCCCGATTGCGCACCCATCGTGCTCACGGGCTATGGCCAACTCGACACGGCGATCGCCGCCATGCGAGCAGGCGCCTACGACTTCCTGACCAAGCCAGTGAACGGCGACATGCTCGAGGTCGCGATCGAGCGCGCGCTCGAGCACTTCGCGTTGCAGCGGGAAGTGAAGCGCCTGACGCAGAACACGTCGAGCTCCGACCGCGGCCTCGAGGACTTGATCGGCGAGAGCTCCGCGATGCGCGAGCTGCGCCGCATGATCAAGAAGGTCGCCGCGACCGAGGCGACCGTGCTCATCCACGGCGAGTCGGGCACCGGCAAGGAGATGGTCGCGACCGCGCTGCATCGCATGTCGGAGCGCCGCAAGGACGAGCCGCTCGTCGCGATCAACTGCGGCGCGATGCCGGCCTCGCTGCTCGAGAGCGAGCTGTTCGGTCACGTCGCAGGTGCCTTCACCGATGCGAAGTCCGCGCGCGATGGCTTGTTCGTGCAGGCCGGCAACGGCACGATCCTGCTCGACGAGATCGGGGAGATGCCGCTCGAGATGCAGGCCAAGCTGCTGCGCGTGCTCCAGCAACGGACGGTGCGCCACGTCGGCGGCGACACCGAGATCCCGTTCAACGCGCGCATCATCGTCGCGACCAACCGCGAGCTCGAGGCCGAGGTCGAGGCCGGACGGTTTCGGGAGGATCTCTTCCACCGCATCAACGTGGTCTCGATCCACGTGCCGCCGCTGCGCGCGCGGACCGGCGACATCCTGATGCTCGCCAACGCGTTCATCCAGCGCGTCGCGAATCGCCGCCAGTCTTTCGTGCGCGGCGTGTCCCGTAAGGCGGCCCAGCTGCTCGTCGACTACGACTGGCCGGGTAACGTGCGCGAGCTCGAGAACTGTATCGAGCGTGCTGCGGCACTCTGCCGCGGTGAGGAGATCGATGTCGACGCCCTGCCGCGCAAGCTGCTCGAGCACAAGAGCACGCGGCTCGAGCTGTCGACGGCGTCCCCCGCTGAGCTGCTCACGCTCGACGAGATGCAACACCGCTACGTGCGGCACGTGCTGGCGGCCGTGGGCGGTAACAAGACCCAGGCGGCGCACATCCTGGGCATCGACCGCCGGTCGATCTATCGCCGGCTCGAGCCCTCCCGTCAGCAGTCCGAGCCGTAGCCCGCCCGACCCAGATCGTGTAGGTTCGCCCGCGTGAGCGGTCCCGCCCCCAAGACGTACGTCCTCGAGTCGTTCATCATCGCCCTGGTGCTCATCGTCGGGCTCGTAGTTTTCCTGAAGTCGCAGTGGGGCGGCCACTAACGCGCTTGCGGCGGGGCTTCGCGGGGCGCACCGCGACGGCGCCCACCGCGTTCTGAATCAGTTTTGGCGCGGGTCTCGGGCTTCTTGTCGCGGGAACAAGTTCCCCGCGCCGGGCGTTGCCGGGGGATGCATCGCACGGCATTCCTCGTCCTGGCCCTTGCATCACCCGCCGTTGCTGCTCCGGCGCTTACCCCCGAACGCGCCGTCATCGTCGGCAGGGTCGGGGAGGGCGTGTGGACGGACGCCGCCACCGAGGCGCGCCTCGACCAGGATGCCCGCCTCGCCGTCGTGGTGGTCGCCAAGCGCGGCAAGCGCACGGTGGCCCTTGCCCCCGCCGGCATTACCCACGTCACGCTGCGCGGACGCAAGGTAGCGACGGAACCACTCGAGGGCGCGCGTGTGCAGTGGTCGACCGTCGAGCCGCACGGGTTTCGCACCACCTCGCCGGCCGCCAATGGCGTGACTTCCGAGTTCTACTCCAACGTCTCGATGGACCCGGCGACGTTCGGCACCTGGCTCGGCTTCGACGCGATCGACTACTTCGAGCGCACGGTGGTGCCGTGGGGCTCGGCGCTTACGATCCCCGCCACGGTGACGTCGGGAGAGCCCGGCGCCCAGCAGCTCGAGGGCCTCGGCACCGTTCGCTACAAGGTCGAGGTCGAGCTCGCCGGCACCACGCTGGCGACGCCGGGAGCCGAAGCGACCGACACGCTGGGCGTGCTGCCGTCGGTGCACCGGGTATCGATCCGCCGCGGCGACGACTTCCTTGGCTATCTATCCGGGTATCTGCTCGTGCCCGAGGTGTTCGGCTCGGCGGGTGGTGGGCGCGCGCATCAGACAGATCGCTTCGTCGGCGCCGACTGTGCGGACGTGATGGTAGGTGCAGCGCGCCGTATGGGGCGACCGCTCGCGTACACCAACGTCGCCGGGCTCCCTGCCTATACGCGCGTCATCGCCGGACTGCACGAGCTCGACGAGCGCGGCATGCCTGCGCGGCCGATCACCGGCGTGCGTCCCGGCGATCTGATCCGCATCGACTACGGTGGCTCGCTGAAGAACCACACGCCGCGCGCGTTCGATCACGTCGCCGCGCTGTGGGAAGACAAGAGCGATCCCGCGGGTCCCCACAAGGGGGGCCCCGACGGCCAGCTCGACGGCTTCGACCTCGTGATCCATATGGGCCATCCGCGCCTCGAGATCGAGCCGCTGTCGGGCCAGTCACCGGCGACGATCGACGTGTTGCGCTGGCGCCGCTAGCAGGGCGCTGAGAAACGCCGCACCGCGGCGGTTCTCGCGCCCTGCTCCCGTGCCCGTGCCCGTGCCCGTGCCCGTGCCCGATCGCTCGCGCGGCGCCGGCCGCGACAGGCCGGTGCCTTGGCGGTCTATGTCGCA
>JANRKM010000131.1:0-27637 GCA_033763475.1 Kofleriaceae bacterium | reverse complement strand
CGTTGGCATGCCCGTGCCCTCCTCACTGCGACCGACGACGATCATGCCGTCGGTGGAATTGAACTCGCTCACCACCCCCACACGCTCCGCGGCTCTGCGGGCGGTGACGTCGTGTCACAACGAAAGCCTAGGACGTACCGGAACCACCACGGGCCTTCGCTGCGCTTCCGGGCGTGCGCCCCGATCTGCCTCGCGCCGCTTGGTCTCGCTCGACGTCGTGGTGAATTTTCCGGACTAGCCCTTGTATCCAACGAGGGCGAGCTCGCGTTGTGCGCGCGTGCGCAAGACCCCGGGCACGTGCTCGCGTACCGCCACCGCGCGTGTCGCCATCGCGCGCGCGTCGTCGGGGCGTCCGCGGGTGCGATAGAACGCGGCGAGCTCGACGAGCGCATCGGCGAGCATGGGGCTGCGCGCGCCGAGCGACTGTTCGCGGACCGCGAGCGCGCGGAGCAGGAGCTGCTCGGCGCGTGCCGCATCACGTGCCCGCAGGGCACAGCGCGCGGCCGCGTGGAGGCCGAAGACGAGGTCACCTCGCCCGGAGACCATCACCGCGGATGCGCGATCCAGCCGCTCGAAGAGCGGGGTCGCATCGGCGCAGCGATCGCGGCGCTCGAGCACGTCAGCCCGCGTGGCGAGCGCGGCGCGCACGAGGAGATGGGTCGGCGGCAGTGCGCGCTCGGCGTTCGCGAGCGCGCGCGTGCTCGCGGTCTCCGCCTCGGCGAGCGCGCCTTGCGCCGCGAGCACGCGGGCCAGCAGCGTCCGGCTCGCGACACCTTCGGGCGCGTCGAGGCCGAACGCTTTCTCGTCGATCGCGAGGGCCTTGCGCGCGGCCGCGAGCGCGTCTTCTTCGCGCCCGAGCTCCCACTGATAGAGCCGCGCGAGCCGGATCCAGGTTTCGTCGAGGAGGAAGTAGTCCTCTCCCAGGATGCGCGCGCGTCCCGCCGCGACCGCTTCCTGGAGCGCGACGGCCTCGTCGATCCGTCCGACCTCGGCGAGCGCGAACGCGAGGTTGCCGCGCGCGTTGAGCGCCTCGGGATGACTCGCTCCTTGCAACCGCTCGCGCATGCGGAGTGCGCGTTCCTGGAGCGGGATCGCGCCTTCGATCTGCTCGAGCTCGACCAGGCTAACCGCGACGGCATTGAGCGCCTCGGCGAGCTTGGGATGTTCGGCCCCGCGCACCACAGCCTGGATCGTGAGCGTCGCGAGCTCGTGCGGCAGCGAACGCTCGGCGCCGCCGATCGACCACTCGGCGAGACCGCGCGCGTAGGCAAAGTCGGCGAGCAGTGCGGGCTCGGCGAGGCGGGTGACCGCCGCCTGTGCGTAGGCCGCCGCGCGCGCGGATTCCTCGAGACGAAACTGCGAGTGCGCGAGCGTCTGTACGAGCAGCACCTTCGCCGCCGCCTCGAGATCGAGGCGCCCAACCTCCGAGGCCGCGATCGCTGCGCTGTGGAGCGGAGCTTCGGCGCTCTGCGGATCGACGGCGCGCCGCAGGTCGCCCTCGACGAGCCGCGCCTCCGCTTCGAGCTCGGGATCGTGACGCTCGGCGGCGAGCGCGAGGGGACCTGCGAGCGTCGCGAGCCCCGCGACGGTGTTCCCGAGGTCCGCGAGCACCTGCGCCTTGGCGATCGCAGCGCGTGCTGACGTCGCGCGTGGATCGCCCGCGGCGGCGGCGACCTCGGCGAGGTACCGGCCGGGGCCGCACACATCGACGGCCGGTAGTGCGTAGCTCGCCGAGCTCGCATGAATGACCGCGACCTCGTCGGGCGACGCCAGCGTCGAGACCAGCGACGCCCACCGCGTGTGCAGGCGGTCGAGGCACGCGCGCCGGCGCGCGGTCAGTTGCGGCAGCTGTGCGGCTTCGCGCCCGGCCTCACACGCGCGCGTCCATTCTTGCTCCCAGCTGGTCGCATAACGATCGAGCACGAGCTCGAGTCGATCCGCGACGTCGTGGGCGAGCGGGCTCGTCGAGCCTTCGATCCCGCCGCGCAGCAGCGCGCGTCGCGCCGGGCTCCAGATCTCGTCGACACGCGCGCGGGCATCGAGCGCGCAGCTCGCGACTGGTGACGCCGAGTGCGAGCGCGTCATGCCGAGTACCGTGGCGACGACCGCCGCTGCGCCTCCCACGGCGGTCCACGCGAGCCACCGCCGCGGCTTCGGCTCGAACGCGCGCAGCAGCGCCTGCATCGTCGGTGGCCGTCGCGCCGGATCCGCGGCGAGCCCGGCGAGCATCGCGTCGCGGACGTGGCGTGGAACGCGCATGTCGCGCGGAAGCTTGGGGCCCCTGGCGATCGCCGCGAGCTGCTCGCTGACGGTACCCGCGGGAAACGGATGGGTCTCGTACAGCGCCTCGTAGAGCGAGACGCACAACGCGTAGATATCCGAGCGCGCGTCGACCGGTTCCTTGCGCAGACCTTCCGGCGACATGTAGCGCGGCGTACCGACGATGATCTGCTCGTGGGACGCACCCGCGTCGGACGACCGAAATGCGAGCCCGAAGTCGGTCACGGAGACGCGGCCGTTCGCGTGGACGAGGACGTTCTCGGGCTTGAAGTCGCGGTGGATGATGTTCGCGGCGTGTGCCGCCTGGAGGCCGCGTCCCGCTTGGGCGAACGCAGCCACGATCTCTGCCGGCGTACGCGGTGTCTCGGCGCGCCACTCACGCAGCGTCTTGCCGTCGACGAACTCCATCGCGATGTAGAGGAAGCCGTCCGCGATGCCGGCATCGTGGACCGCGACGACGTGCGGGCTCGACAGGCCGGCCATCGCGCGTGCCTCGCGGAGCAGCGGCCCCTCGTGTTCGGGCCGATGCAGCACCACCAGCTTGAGCGCGATCTTGCGATCGAGCTTCGGATCGTAGGCGGCGTACACGCGGCCGAACGCGCCACGCCCGACCAGGGAGAGGATCTGATAGCGGTCGACCGTCGCGCCCGGGGATAGCATCGCGCCGGCCGCGGTCACGCTGTAGGTGGTCTTCCCCAGGTGGGCGACCGCGGCCGCGCACCGCGAGCACGAGCCGAGATGTTCCTCGAGCGTGCTCACCTCGTCGGCCGCGAGACCGCCCGCTGCGAACGCAGCAACGACGTCGGCAGCCGGGCACGCCACCGTCCCATGGTACCTTGAACAGGACGCGTGCCGCTCGGGGAGTCGTTGATCGATGAGGCCTGGCGCGCCGGCGCGACCGTGCATCCAGGCCTCGGCGTTACACGCGCAGCCTTCGCTGCGTTTGCCGAGGCGCGCGCGGCGACCTGGCAAGCCTCGCTCGAACGCGCCCCAGATCTCTACCTCGCCTGCGCATGTGCGACCGGTGCGCCAGGGGCTGCCGAACGCTTCGTCGCGTTGTTCGGCCATCGCATCGAGGCGTACCTCGGCTCGCTCGCGTCGACGCAGGATCGCGTCGACGAGGTGCGGCAGATCGTGCTCGTGCGCTGCTTGGTGGCGAGCGAGACCAGCCCACCCGCGATCGCGACGTTCTCCGGCCGCGGATCTCTCGAGGGCTGGGTGCGCGCGACGGCGGTGCGCGAGGCGCTTGGCCTCGAACGCGATCGCCAGCGCGAGCTGCGGCGCACCGAGCACGACTCCGATCGACCGGTGGCGGCGGCGTGGTCGCTCGCGGAGCACTATCGCGAACCCGTGCACCGCGCCTTCGTGACAGCGAGCGCCACCCTTGCCGCACCACATCGCGCGCTGCTCCGTCTGCACTACGTGCACGCGATGACGACTGCGCAACTAGCGGACATGTTCCAGGTCAGTCGCGCGACACTGGTGAGACGGCTTACCGAAGCGCGCGAGGCCTTGCTGGAGCGGTTTTCGGGGGAGCTCCATGATCTCGCGGGTGTATCGCCGGATGACGGCGTGGCCGTGCTGCGCCTCGTCAAAGAGGAGATCGACCTGTCCCTCTCCTCGCTCTTGCGCGAGAGCTCTTCCGGGTGATTTTTCGTGAGCCAGCTGGGCGGCTCGACCATCTACACGTTCGGATGCGAAACCTCGTGATCTGGGGGGCGCCCTGGCTGCGCGACCGCCTCGCCGCGCGCGGGTTCGCGTGCGACAGCCTGCGCCCGGAGGCCACCGTCGTGTTTGTCGAGAATGAGGACGACCTGGAAGCGATTCGCCGCATGTGCGCGAAGCACCCGGTGCCCATGCTGGCCGTGCTCGCAGGTGCGCCATCGCTCGCGGTGGCGTTTCGCCTGTTGCGTGCCTTCGAGCTCGGCGCCTCGGGCGCGCTCCTCGCAGACGCGACCGATCAGGAGCTGGCGCGCGCGATCAACGATGTCGCCGAGCATCGCGCGAACCTCGATCCGACGATCGGCGAGCTGCTCGTCCGCGGCCTCCGCGCGCGCAGCGAACGCCACGCCGCGATCACGCTCACCGCACGCGAGCGCGATGTTCTGCGCTTTCTCGTCGAGGGCCACACGCTCGCCGAGATCGCCGAAGCACTCGCGATCGGCTTTTACACCGTGCAGAGCCACGTCAAGAACATCTACCGCAAGCTCGACGTCGGCTCGAAAGCGGCAGCGACCGCGGCCGCGCTCCGCTACCAGCTGGTCTAGCTTCAGCTTGCCCGGCAATTGGTGGAGCGCAGAGCCCCGCGCCCGGGCGACGATCTTCATGCGCCCAGGTGACGCGCATCAAAGACCGACCTTAGCCAGCGATCGGCGCGCCTACGCCAGATGACTATCCGCTCAGCGACGGAGCTCGGGATCGTCGGGATCCGCGTCGCGATGGATGCACGGATCGTTGTCCGGATCGTGCCCGCACGCGAGCACGCCCGGGCTCGGATCGTCGGGATCGACGCCTTTGTGCGGGCCCACGACGTCGTCGGGCGTCGTGATATCGCCACCGGCCTCGATGATCGCCGCGAGCTTTTCGGGCGCGACGTCTGGCACGAGGCCCTGCCGCGCGATGTACGCGACGTAATAGGCGTCCTCGCGACGCGCCTCGAGCGTGCCGCGCTCGATCGCCTGCTCGAGCGCACGCTTGAGATCGCCGATCAGACGCGACGGTGCGATCTCGAAGGCGGTCATGATCGCGTTGCCGACGCCACCGGGCAGCGGCGGAAGCTTCGCGTCTTCCTCGGCGAGGCGCTGGACGCGGTCCGAGAGGGCGCTGATCTGTTCGAGCAGTGCCTTGCGGCGACCGGGCCGCTTCGACGTGATGTCGGCACGCGACAGGTCGAGCAGATCGGTCATGTGCGCGGCCATCTCGCGATGGAACCGGCGCACCGCACTATCAGTCCACGCGTCGCTGTACTGGTTGGTGCGCAGGTGATGGCGCACGAGAAAACGAATGGTCTGCCGCTCGTCGCGCGCGAACGCGAACCGCTGGCTGACCTTGTCGAACATGCGCGCGCCGACCTCGGCGTGCCCGTGGAAGTGCACGCCGGCCTCGGTGTACGTCCGGGTCGGAACCTTGCCGATGTCGTGGAGCATCGCGGCCCAGCGCACGAGCGGGCGCCGCACCGTCTGCCGCACGACCTGCTTCGTGTGTGCCCACACGTCCTTGTGCTGGCGTCCCGACTCCTGGACGAGATCGACGGTCGCGGCGAGCTCGGGGAACAGCACCGGCAGGATGCGCCCCGCACGCAGCCATTCGAGCGCAGCGTCGACGTCGCGGCCCATGAGCATGTGCTCGATGGTGGCGCGCAGCCGGCGTCTGTCTGTGTCGGCCTCCGCGAGGCGTCCGGCGTGCTCGACGGCGACGTCAGTGATGCGGTCGTTGGGCCAGCGTCCCTCGCCCTCGTTTGCGATGGCGCCGGCAATTTCGAGCAGCACGATCGGGTCAGCCTCGACGAGGCCGCGAACGCGGTCGGCGGCGGTGAGCTCTGACACGGGGCGCGAGTCCTACCATGGATTTGGTACGTCCCGTGCTCGGGTGCTGCCCCGGTGCAAGGCCGTATCACAGAGCGCCACCTCCCCGACGCTGAGAAATGCTTCCCAGGTATTTCTCGCTTCTATAGGTCCCTCGACGACAAGCCCGTGACTTTCCTCCAACTCCTGTGGGCGTTCGAGGCGAAGCGGGCTGCCCGCCCGACGCGGCGGAAGCAACGCAGCCGCTAGCGCGTTGCTCTGGCGACTCCTTCCGCGCTCTGGCAAGTTGGTCAGCCAGCTGTGACAGGTAGTCGCAATCCGGATGACCCAATGGGGCAAGAACGGTCAACCAAGCGGTACCCGATCGGCGTCTTCGACTCCGGAGTTGGCGGCCTGACGGTGGTTCGGGCGCTGCGGGCGACCCTCCCCGGCGAGGACATTATCTACCTCGGGGACACCGCCCGAGTGCCCTACGGCAACAAGAGCCCGCGCACCGTCGAGCGCTACTCGCTCGCCTGCCAGCAGTTCCTGCTCGACCGCAGGGTGAAGCTGGTCCTCATCGCCTGCAACTCCGCCAGCGCCACCGCATTGCCGGCCCTCGTCGAGGTGAGTCCGGTCCCGGTGATCGGAGCCGTAGCGCCAGGTGCGACCAGCGCGCTCGCCGCGACCCGCAACGGCCACGTCGGCGTGATCGGAACGCTCGCCACGATTCGCTCGGGGGCTTACGCCGCCGCGATCGGAGCGCGCGCGCCCCGCGCCACGCTGTCCGCACTCGCATGCCCGCTCCTCGTGCCGCTCGCTGAGGAGGGCTGGACCGACGACGAAGTGGCCACGCTCGTCGCGAAGCGCTACCTGCGCGAGCTATTCGCCCAGGACGCGGCGATCGATACGCTCGTCCTTGGCTGCACGCACTATCCGCTCCTGCGCGACGTGATCACGCGTGTCGCGAGCGAGCTCGCGGGCCGCCTGATCGCTGTCGTCGACTCTGCGTCGGCCATGGCCGAGGCTGCGCGCGAGGCGCTCGGTACGTCCGTAAACTCGCAAGCCCCAGCGTTGCTGGGGTGCGCAGCGCCGAAGGGCGGTGCGGAGATAGATCGGCGCACCGGGCTCGGGCGCCTGGACTGCTTCGCGACGGACATCTCGCGGCTCTCGGAGATCGCCCCGCGGTTTCTGGGCGAGCCGCTGACCGGCTTCGAGCTCGTCGACCTATAGGGGACCGATCCCGCCGCCGCCTTCGGGCTTCGTCCGGTCCCGGGGCGTAACCTTACGCCTTGGCGGCTACCTTGGTACCCTTGGCGCGGGCTTCCTCGGCTTGGCGACGCTTCATCACCTCGGTGACCGTGGTCGCCTTTTTCAGCTTGTCCGCGATGGTCTTCTCGTCGACGGGATAGTCGGTGCGGAACACAAGACCATCATCGAAGAGCTGTTCGCGCGCCTCGTCATCGTCGAGGTACTTGGTAATCTTCTTACCCTTGTACTCGATGCCGGGCAGGGTGGTGACCTTGCCCTCGAGCCAGGTCATGAGCTCACCCATCACGCTCTTGCAGAGCGTGAGGTTCTCGTCGAGGTTGTCGAACAGCTCCGGGAAGCGGTCCCGGAAGGCCTGCTCGTCCTCGCCCTTGCCCAGTGCCTTCGTCAGCGCGAGTCGCAGCAACAACGCATCGTCGGCGTAGCTGACGACGGCATCGTTGCGATCCGCGATGAAATCATTCGGCGAAACGACGTACGCGACCACACCGGCGGCCACTTCACGTACGGGCCTGGGAAGGTTCTCGTCGTCCATCGCGTCGAACGCGATCTTCAGATCGTGAGGAAGAGACACCAACCAACCACGGACCAACTCGACGAACTTCGACTCCGCTGCAGCAGTACTCACGGGGATATGCGTACCCCGCGACAGCGGGGCCTCCAAGGCAGCTTCGAGATTGAAGCCGAGCAGGGTGAGTACCAACCCCGCGAAGGAATTACAAGCCTGGGGCCTCTACGTGGTTTACCGGGCGTGCGATTACGTCGCCTTGCGGCGCAATTTGCGTCGTTCGCGCGTGCGCTTACGGGACATGCGGCTCCTCGTGGACGGCGCGGCCGTGGTAGCGTTGGGTTGCGGTGGCCAAGCGATCACCCATCCTCGGCTACAACCACAACGTCCGGTATCGGGGTCTGATCTTCCACGTTCAGACCGAGGACTCGGGGTTGATGAGCCCGCACCTGTTCACGCACCTGTTCCACGGGGGCGTCATCCTTTCGACGCGCAAGCTCGTCTACGACGCTGGCGCGGCGGAGGATTCGATCAAGGGCCTGATGCAGGCGCAGCACAAGGTCGTGCTGAAGGACCTCAAGGGCGGCAAGTTCGACGACAAGATCGATCAGTACCTCGGCGACACGCCGGGCCTGCTGCCGCGTGAGAACGGCGGTGGACCGGCGCAGCCCGACGACAGCGCCTCGCGCGCGAGCGCTCCAGAGATCACGATCGAGCATCCGGGCTCCGATCTGCCCCAGATGGACACGGGGCCCGAGGTGCCACTCTCCGTACACCAGATGCCGACGGCACCCGTGCCGAGCACCACGTCTCCGTCGTCGGCGCCGAGCATGTCGCGCACGAAGACGGCCGAGCGCGGCAGTGCTCCCACGACGGTGCGGAGCCCGCTCGCGACGCCGCCGCCGTCCGAGATGCTCGACGCCGCCACGCTCGCCGATAGCGACGCCGCTGCGATCGCCGCCGCCGTCGCCGCGGCCAACGCGACGGTGAAGACGCAGATGCCGAGCGGCGAGCTCCAGCTGCTCGACGCCGACGAAGACGACGGCGAGGTCATCAGCCTCACCAAGCCGGTGAGCGACGGGGTGCCTGGCGCGATCGGCGCGAGCCCGTCCGGTGCCGTGCGCACTGCGACCGATGTCGAGAAGCGCTCCGCCGTCGGAGCAGCATCGTTGCCGCCACCGCGTCCGATCGCGCGCCCGCCGTCACGCCAGAACATCGCGCCGCCGGTGCCCCCGCCGCGAACGCCGACGGAGGACGCCGATGGCGATCGTCCGGGGCAGTATTCGCAGCACCGCAAGGCGAGCGATCGCATTCCCGTGGACGTGGTCAGGAACGACCGCTCTGGGTCGACGCCAATCCCGAACGTGCCGCGCACCGGCTCGAGTGGAACGGGATCGCGTCCCATCGCCCAGCCTCCCCCGGTGCCGACGCACGCCCCCAGCGCGGGCTCGCGTCCCGAGCAGCGCCCGCGCACGCCCACCCCGGCGCGCGTCTCGGGCCCGAGCAGCTCGACTCCTGCGCAGGGCCGTTCGCCGTCGACGCAGAGCGGCGGTGTCGTGATGACCCGTCCCGCCGTGATCGTCGGTGCGCCCGCGAAGGCGCCGACGACGTCGCGCGTGCGCAAGGCGCGTGAAGACGAGGGCCGCGGCTTCGGCCAGGGCCTCATCTCGGAGAAGTCGCTCGACGAGGTGATCCTCGCCTATCTGTCCGAAGACTCCGACGACAAGTAGCTTCGGCGTACAAAAGGCGCTCGATGCGCCGCTGAAGCGAGCGCTGCGCCCGGCTCGACGGCATGCCCGACCGCTGTGCGGGCGGCGGTGGCGGATCGTTAACACGGGCCCTAACCAGACGCTGACCGCGGGCGTGCGGGTCGGCTGGTAGCGGGCTAAAGCTCGTCGTACTCGTCAGGCGGCGGCGCCTCGACGTCCGGTCGCTCCTTCGCGTATTCGATCATCCACGCGGCGAGCTTGGGCATCGCGATGTCGAGGCGCTGGCTGCCCTCTCGATCCTTGGCTTCGCGCCACGCGAACTTCGCGTCATCGTGCTCGCCGCGGTGCGCGTAACACCAGGCGCAGAGCAGCAGCAGATCGCGGCCCGCCGTCATCGACAGGCCCTTGCGCATGCGCTCGTGGAGCTCGGCGTCGTCGAGGGTGTTCGGGGGAATCTCGCCCTCGGTCGCGTAGAGGTGCATTTGCGCGATCCAGTAGCTCAGCTTCAACACCTCGCCCTGCGGGATCGGACCGCGTGCGTCGAGGACAGCGCGCGCTTCCTTGGTGCGACCCAGCGCGATGAGGAGGTTGCACTCGGTGTAGTAGGAGAACTGGTGCTGGATGAGGCGCGGGGACAGCTTGGCGCGCGCACGCCGCACGCGTTCGAGCGCCTCGGCGCCCTTACCGTCGAGGGCATCCGCGATCGCGATGCGCAGCTCGGCGAGCGCACGCACGCGCGCAGGTGCCCACCACGCACGCGTGATCGGTTCGGCGAGCGCGCGCCCCTGCGCCGAGTCGCCGTTCGAGAGCGCGACGCTGGCTTCGTTGACACGCCCGACGGCGCGCACGGTGCCGAGGAAGCGCCCGCCCAGGGCGACATAGAACGGCACCAGGAGCGGGAAGGAGGTCGCGGCGAGGGCGACGCCGGCGGCGGTGATGCCTCCAAACACGGCATAGGCGGCGGCCTGGCGACTGCGCACGCTGGCGGGGTCTCGCACGTCGCCGTCGCGTCCGACGTAGACGAGCTGGCCCTTACCAGCGTTGTCGAGATCACGCGCGATCATCGGCCGCGTGAGCACCAGTGCTTTGGAGTCATTCGCCATCGTTCACGTCGCGTCGTCTTGGACGCGCCAGTCCGTTCCTTGTGGGGTGTCCAGCAGCTCGATGCCCATCGCGGTGAGCTCGTTGCGAATCGCGTCGCCACGCGCAAAGTCCTTCGCGGCACGCGCGGCCGCGCGCTCGGCGATCAGGCGGTCGATGTTGACGACGTCGATGCGCTTGCGCGCGACCAGGCGCTCACGCCGCTCGCGGAGATACGTCGCCGGGGTGGCGGCGAGGATTCCGAGCGCGTCGCCGACGGCGCGCAGGTCCTTGCCGATGCGCGCGATGGTGCGGCGGCGGACCTGCTTGTCGACGCCCTTGCCCTCGGCGATCAGCTTGTTCGCGAGGGTGGCCGCTTCGAACATCGCGGCCATCACCTTAGGCGAGTTGAAGTCGTCGGCAAGCGCCTCTTTCGCGGCGGGTACGAGCTTCTCTGCATCGGGGAGGACGTTGCCGTCACCCGCGTCACCACCTTGGGCGACGAACCCATCGATCTTGTTGAGGGTGACGTAGAAGTATTCGAGGTCGCGGTCCGCCTGCTCGAGGCTGTGGAACCGGACCCCGACGGGCTTGCCGGCGTCGTCGTTGATCTGCTCGACCTCGAACTCGATCGGCGAGCGGTAGTGATGCTTGACGCAGAAGTAGCGCAGCGCTTCGCCCCCGACGGCGTCGGCGATCTGATCGCAGCCGAACACGTTGCCCAGCGACTTCGACATCTTCTCGCCGGCGAAGTTGAGGAAGCCGTTGTGGAGCCAGTAGCGCGCGAACGAGTCGGTGCCGTAGGCGCCCTGCGACTGCGCGATCTCGTTCTCGTGGTGCGGGAAGATGAGGTCCTTGCCGCCGCCGTGGATGTCGAACGTGGTGCCGAGGTGCGCGCACGTCATCGCCGAGCACTCGATGTGCCAGCCCGGCCGCCCCTTGCCCCAGGGCGAGTCCCAAAACGGCTCGCCAGGCTTGGCCGCCTTCCACAGCGCGAAGTCGGCGCGCGAACGCTTGTGCTTCTCGACGAGCTCGCGCTCGCTGCCGCCGTCGATCAGGTCGGCGAGAGCCATGCCGCTAAGCTTGCCGTAGGACGGGAAGGACTCGACCGAGTAATAGACGTCACCATCGACGGCGTAGGCCTTGCCGCCGTCGACGAGCTTGGCCGTGAGATCGATGATCTCCTGGATGTGCGTCGAGACCTTGGGCTCGACGTCCGGCGGCAGGACGTTGAACCGCGCCATATCGTTGTTGTAGGCGGCCGCGAAGCGCGCAGCGAGCGCCATCGGGTCTTCGCCGCTCGCGTTGGCCGCGCGAATGATCTTGTCCTCGACGTCGGTGATGTTGCGGACGTAGCGAACGTCGTAGCCGAGGAAGCGCAGACCGCGGCGGATGGTGTCGAACGAGATCGCGGAGTACGCGTGGCCGATGTGCGCCGGAGCGTAGGGCGTGGGGCCACAGACGTACATGCCGACCTTCCCGGGAACGAGGGGCTCGAACGGCACCTTCTGGCGGTGCAGCGAATCGTGAAGGCGCAGGGGTACCGGCGAAGAGGTCACGTCCCTTCGGTTGTAGCACTGCCGGCGCGGCCGGCGGCCCACAAGTCCCGGCTTTGCCGGGAAGCGCAGCGGCGCCGAAGGGCGGCGCGAAGGTAGATCAGATCACGCGCGCGTCGGCAGCAGGTCGCGGCGGACAGCGCGGGCGAACGCCCACGCGAACAGAAGGCCGATCACGGCAAGCGCGACCGTGACGGGCAGGACGTACCAGTACTGGTCGGGCTTCTCGTTGGCGAGCAGCGCATAGGCGCCATCGGGAATGCCCTTGGCGACGTAGAGCCCGACGAGGTCGATCTCGGCGTCGGGCACCGTGGCCGTGCCGAGCGTGAAGCCCGCGGCGGTGGAGCCCTTGAGCGCGCCCCACGTCGTCTCGTAGTGCCGCTGGATCGGATCGACGCGCGCGGCGAACAGCTTGCCGGCCTCGAGGGCGCGCGTCGTCGAGGCAACCGCGTCGGGACCCTTCACCTCGAAGCGAACCTGGCCCGTCGAATTGACCGTCTTGGTTTCTTTACCGTCGGTGATGAGGGTGGGCTCCGTGTTCGGGGGGCCGGCCTGAATGCCCGCCTTGGCGAGCGCGTCGACCCACACCTGGACGGTGGGATAGTTGCTGTTGAGCGAGGCGACGATCGTCGCGACGTTTGGATCGATCACGTCGAGCGCGATGCGATCGCCGTCGGTCATCGTGATCGCCTCACCGCCAACGCCGGTGATCTTGTTCGACGCGAAGCCCGCGCGCGTCGCCGCGGCGGTGGCGAACCGAGGGCGCGGATTCGCCTTCGCGAAGTCGCTCACCGCGGAGCCGAACGGCAGGTCCGCGAGCTTGCGCAGGCGGCCCGTGTACGCGCCGAGCGTCGGTGGGTCCCAGCCGTTGCCGTCGATGACGATCCACAGCTTGTCGTCGGTGCCGCGGGCGGGTGCGACGCGAAGGCCAATGCCGGCCTTGCTGCGCAGCGCGCGGATCGCGTGCGACATCATCGGCGTCGCCTCGACCGACACGAAGGAGTCGGCGGCGACCTTGCCACTGGCGATATCGGCCGCGGTGACCACGGCGGGCACCTCGGTGCCGGCGAACTTCCGGTCGCTGTTGAGCTTGATGATGAACATCACCGACAGCAGCACCACGCCGAGGCTGGTGACGAGACCAATGCGGCTCGGCGAGCGCGCGAGCTTCACCAGGTCCGGGTCGATCGCGTCCTTGGCGACCGGAGCACCGGTCGTGGCGCGTTGATCAGAAGTCTCACCCATGGCCGAAGCGACTGGCATCCTATCGTGGGGATCGACAACGCGCCACCTGGGTTGGTTGCGGCGATTTTGCGGTCTCAGAGGGCCCCTGGCGACCGTGTTCTCGACGGGTTACGGTGCGGCGTGCAGTCGGACCGCCCCGGAGGAACTCGCGAGCAGCCGCTCGGCGTCGCCGAGGTGGTGCGCCATGCGTCGCGGGTCCTCGACGGCATTGGCCTCGTCTGGCTCGAGGGCGAGGTCGCGCAGGTCAGCCAGCCGGGCTCGGGCCACATCTACTTCTCGCTGCGCGACCGCGACTGCGTGTTGCCCGCGGTGATGTGGGGGCGCGACGCGCAGCGGATGCGGTTCAAGCTCGAGGCGGGGCAGCGACTGCGCGTGCGCGGCCGCCTCGGCGTCTACGACCGCGACGGCAAGATGCAGCTGTATGCCGACTACGCCGAGCCCGCGGGCCTCGGCGCCGAGGCGCTCGCGCTCGAGCAGCTGAAGGCCAAGCTCGCGGCCGAGGGCATGTTCGCGCCGAGCAAGAAGCGCCCGCTGCCCCGGTTCCCGCGTCGGATCGGCGTGGTCACGTCGAAGAACGGCGCGGCGGTGCACGACATCATTCGCACGATCCATCGGCGCTTCCCGACGCCGATCCTGATCGCCGACGCGGTGGTGCAGGGGCCGAACGCACCCGCGCAGATCGTCAACGGCATGGCGATGGTGGTCCGGGCGGGCGTGGATCTCGTGATCGTGGGGCGCGGAGGTGGCGCGGTGACCGATCTGACGGCGTTCAATCACGAGCGCGTGGTGCGCACGATCTCGCGCTGCCCGGTGCCGGTGATCAGCGCCGTCGGGCACGAGACAGATCTCTCGCTCGCGGATCTCGCGGCCGATGCGCGCGCGTCCACACCGACGGCGGCCGCGGAGCTCGCCGTGCCTGACAGCGCGATGCTCGTCGACGTGTTGCGCAAGGAGCGCCGGCGGCTCGATCGCGAGATGACCCATCGCCTCGACCGTGCGCGGCAGGATCTCGATCGCGCGAGCATGGCGCTGCACGCGCGTGGCGAGCGCGCGGTGGCGTCGACGCGGCGGCAGCTCCAGGAGCTCCAGCAACGGCTCGCGGGCCTGCATCCCAAGGCGCGCATCCTCGCGCGCGGGGCCGAGCTGCACGAGCTGCAGCGTCGCTTGCTAGCCGCGCATCCGGGGCCGCGCCTCGCGCGCGCGCAGCATGCCTACGCGCAGCTCGTCGCGCGGCAGGACCAGGCGATGCAGCGCGTGCTCGAACGCGCCCGCGGGGAGCTCGGGCGGATCGGTGCGCAGCTGCACGCGCTGTCGCCGCTCGCCGTCCTCGATCGCGGCTATGCGATGGTGGCGCGCTCCTCGGGCGAAATCCTGCGCGATGCCGAGGGCGTTGTCGACGGCGAGGCGTTGCACGTGCGCCTCGCGCGCGGCGAGCTCGACGTCGTGGTGAAGGGCAAGCGCGCGTGACGATCACGGGAACGACGCGCGTCGCCGCCGTGCTCGGCTGGCCGGTCACGCACTCGCGCAGCCCGCAGATCCTGAACGCTGCGTTTACGGCTACCGGCGTCGACGGCGTGATGATCCCGATCGGCGTCGCGCCCGACCATCTCGCCGATGCCGTGCGCGGCTTGCGTGCGATGCGTGCGTTCGGGGCGAGCGTCACGGTCCCACACAAGCTTGCGGTGCGCGCGCTGTGTGACGAGGTGACGCCGGCCGCGCGCGCGATCGGCGCGGTCAACTGCCTCCAGCTCGACGGTGGGCGCCTCGTCGGTCACAACACCGATGCGCCGGGCTACGTCGCGGGACTGGTCGCGGCGGGCTTCGCGCTCGACGGGGCTCGGGCGGTGCTCCTCGGTGCGGGTGGTGCGGCGCGCGCTGTTGCCCATGGCCTGCGCGGCGGTGGCTGCGCCGTCGAGGTCATGGCACGCCGACCCGATGAGGTCACGTGGGCAACCGCCCGAGCATGGACGCAGTCAGAGCTCGTCGCCGCGTTCAGTGCGGCAGATCTCGTCGTCGATTGCACTCCGATCGCGCTCGGCAGCGAGGCTGACGAGCGAGTGTGGACCGACGCTCTCCCGCTTGACCTGCTGCGTGCGCCGACGTGGATCTCGTCGCTCGTGTATCATCGGCCGACGCTGTTGCTCGAGCGTGCGCGCTCCCGCGGCCACACCACGCTCGACGGACGCGCGATGCTGGTTCATCAAGCCGCGCTCGCCTTCGCGCTGTGGACCGGACGGACCGCGCCCGTCGACGTGATGAGCCACGCACTCGACGCGAGCCTCGGCGGTACGTGATCTGCAGGTTCCTCGCACGCGCTCTGCGCCGCGAGGTGAAACGTGAGGGACTTACGACGACTCCGCGTCTGTACGGCTGCGCTGGTGTGCCTTGGATTCACAGGAGGCGGTGTCGCATGGGCCGATGAGGCCCATGATCGCGAACACTGGGCTGACAGTCCGTACGCACCCCACGTCACGAACGGACCGGTCGCCAAGATCGGCACCATCGTCGGCGTGGTGTACGGCGAGCGTCAGGACGTGACGGCCATCGGCCTCGCCGCATCGGCGGGCCAGCGGTTCGGCCGGTTCACGCTCGAGTCCGAGTACCAATACTTACAGTTCCAGGAGCGAGGCCCGTCCTCGATCCGCCTCGGCGACGGCCATCGCCTCGGCGCGATGGCGCGGCTCGACGTCATCCGGATCGGTCCGCGCTATGTCGGCGGTAACTCGCTGCTCTCGATTTATGTCGAGGGTGGCGCGGCCGTCGCGTGGAACATGTGGACCCAGCCCGGCTACGACGAGCCGTCGCGCATCGTGCCCGCCGACAGCAAACGCGTCGAAGGACAGGCCGGCTTCGGGATGGAGATCGAACATCGCCTACAGGAGCCGATCGGGTTCCCCAAGCGCATCGGTTGGTTCCTCGGCTGGCGCGGTGCGTTCGCGCCGCACGAGGTCGGCCCCGCGGAAGTCTGCCGCGGCGTCTCGTGCCGGCCGGCGCCGATGATGCCGATGCAGCGCTACACGGACCGTTCGCTGCTGTTCCAATCGAGCCTCGCGGTGACGTGGTAACCGGGCGCGCGACGCTCGCAGGGGCGTGGGCCCCTTGTAAAAGTTCCGCAGCGCGTACGCCGCAGTGCGCGCCTACTCCGGCTCGGGGGCGCCCTGCTGTTGGCACTGCACCTGGTCGACGCACTCGCCCTGCTTGCTCGAGCACTCCATGTTGTTGGCGTTCTCGTAAACGGGCTTGCCATCCTCGCTAGTCATCGGCACTGACTTGCAGCAGCAGGTCTCCTGGGCGGTGTCCTGCTTGACGGTGTCTTCGACCTTCTTGGGTGGGCTACCGCACGCGGCGGTGACGGCGAACGATAGGGCAACGAGGATGCGCATGCTTCGCTTTAACACGAGACTCAGACGGCGCGCCACGAAGCCGTCAGTACGCCAATGATGGCCCCGAGCCACAGCGTCGCCGCGACGAGGAGCGAAAGCGCCAGGACGATCGGCTCGAGCGCCGGTCCATCGCGCTTGGGGTCCCACAACATGAGTACGAGCAAGAGGCCGGCGCAGGTGATCACGCCGAGAGCGACCCAGTGCTCTTTGACGTCAAACCATCGCGCCGCCTTGGCGGCACGTTTGACCATCGCCGACGTGGCCTCGCCTTGCGGGGCTGGTTCGCCGTCACGAGCGGCGATGCGCGCGAGCTCCTCCTGGCGCGTCGAGTGGTCGCTCGCGAGAGCGGCGGCGTTCTCGAGATAGGCCGTGCGCACCTGAACCTTGTAGGTCGGGTACATCCAGTTGCCGGCGACGAAGGCGAGGGTCTGCAGCACGAACGTGATCACGGCGAACTTGCGGATGGCCCGCATCGCGCCGGTGCCTCGGCGGTGCTTGCGCAGCCACAGCACCATGTGCGTCGCCGCCCCGACCGCCGCCACTCCGAGCCCTGTGTGGAGCACGAGCAACCAGCGCGCGGCGGACTCCGTCAGCACGGCCCGAACGTAGCCGATCCCGCAACGAAAGGTGCTCGCGCTGCGTGCGGTGCCCTTCGCTTCCGTGCGCAGCGCACCCCGAAAATGACGAGAGGGCCCGGACAGGGCCCTCTGTATTCGCCACCGGGGGAATCCGGTGATTCGGGGGAACGTAGGGAGGAATTTGATCCCCCGAATCTGTGCCCCCGCCTCGGGTGAAGCGTTGCGCCGGGTGGCGCTGGGCACGAAGTAGGCTAACGAGTCGTTACAACCAGGACCGCCAGGACAACCACGACCGAAACTACGAGTGCGTCGCGCCGTGACGGCGAATGAACGCGGGGACGTCGAGCTCGCTCTCGGTGTCGATCTCACCGGAGAGGACGGCCTTCATGCTCGGGCGCGACTGCGCGCGCTTGCGCTCGGGGTGAACGAGCGGCGAGCCGTCGACGGGCGTGGGCGCAGAGCCGGACGCGAGCCGCGCGTCGGTGTCGGGAATCGGGTGCGAGAGCTCGCTGAGCGCGCGCTCCACCTCCGAGGTCTCGTCCCACTCGATGTTGACCTCGGGCTCCTCGATGATCTGCGCCGAGGGACGGCGCGGCGCCGACGGGGCCGGGTACTCCTTGGTGATCTGCGACGACGCCTCGTACGGCATCGCGATCTGCGACTGCGACGCCGCAGCGAGGCGCTGCTTCACGATCGGCGCGGGGGCCGCGACGACGGTGTTGATCTCGGGGACGAGCATCGTGGTCTTCGACGCGCGGTCGAAGCCGGTCGCGATGACGGTGATGCGAACCTCTTCCGACAGGTTCGGGCCGATGACCGAGCCGAAGATGATGTTCGCGTCCTCGTGCGCGGCCTGCTGGATCAGCGACGACGCCTCGTTGACCTCGTGCAGCGTGAGGTCCGGGCCGCCGGTGATGTTGATGAGGATGCCGGTCGCGCCCTCGATGTTGACGTCCTCGAGAAGGGGCGAGCTGATCGCCATCTCGGCCGCTTCGGTCGCGCGCTTCTTGCCGGTGCCGATGCCCGTGCCCATGAGCGCGCGGCCCATACCCGCCATGATCGTGCGGACGTCCGCGAAGTCGACGTTGATGAGACCAGGGACGGTCATCAGGTCGCTGATGCCCTGCACCGCGTTGAGCAGCACCGAGTCAGCCTTGCGGAACGCCTCGACCATCGACGTCTGCTGGCCGACAAGACCGAGCAGGCGGTTGTTGGGGATCACGATGAGCGTGTCCACCGCCGCGCTGAGGCGATCGATGCCCTCGACGGCCTGACGGGCGCGCTTCTTCCCTTCAAAGCCGAACGGCTTGGTGACCACGCCGACGGTGAGGGCGCCGCAGTCACGCGCGATCTGCGCGATCACGGGGGCCGCGCCCGTGCCGGTGCCGCCGCCCATGCCGGCCGTCACGAACACCATGTCGGCGCCCGAGATGAGATCGGCGATCTGCTGCATGCTCTCTTCGGCCGAGCGGCGACCCACGTCGGGGTTCGCGCCAGCGCCGAGGCCCTTGGTGAGCGAGTTGCCGAGGGCGATCTTGTGGGGGGCCATGTTGGCCTCGAGGGCCTGCAGGTCCGTGTTCGCCACGACGAACTCGACGCCGTCGAGGTTGCCGCTGATCATCGTGTTGACCGCATTGCCGCCGCCGCCACCAACGCCAATGACGAGGATCTTTGCGTGAGAGACGTCGTCGAATTCGATGAGTGCCATGGTGTTCTCTGGTTGCCCCCTGGTGAGCCCATATGAAAGTGCAGGGGATCCACGGGCAACTTTTTGATCTCGACGGCGGTAGATTTGTTGCGATCCGGAGCTCCCCGCGCATTTTTGCAGCATCATGCGAGACATGCGATTTGCCGGGATCTTGATGGTGTTCAGCGTCGGTGCGGGCTGTGGTGACGATGGCGGCGGTAATTCGCCTGTCGATGCAGCCCCCGCCGATACAGCGATCGACAGTGCTCCGCAGCCCGTGACGGTGACCGCCAAGGACCGCGGCACCGGCGTCGCGAACCTGGCCGTCGTGTTTCACGACCCCACGGGAGCCCTTCTCGGCCAGACGACCACCGATGCCTCGGGTAACGCCACGCTCGCGATGCCCGCCGGCGGCATGGTCACGGTGATCGACGACCGCGAGGGCGGCGAGCTAAAGCCGATGACGGTCGGCGGCGTCGAGCCCGGTGACGCGCTCACGTTCACCCTCTACGAGCTGAAGCCGGCGGGTACGCCCACGACCTCGGCGACGCTTTCGATCCCGACCATCCCCAACGTCGCGGGCTTCCAGTTCAACACGGGCTGCGAGGGCATCAGCACCGGCAGCGGCTCGTCGAGCATCCCGGCGAACATCACGACGCGGTGCCTCGACGCCGCCGAGAAGTTTCACGTCCTCGGCATGGCGCACGCGAACGGCCAACCGCGCGCGTGGACCCTGCTCGCGGATCAGCCCAAGACGACGACGAGCGCCACGTTCCCGGCATGGAACGAGACGCTCGAGACGGTCTCACTCTTCCTCGAGGGGATCCCCGCCGATACCGAGTCTATGTCCCTGTCGTTGCGCGTCCGCATCGGCGGCACCCCGCGCTACTGGCACGGCGCCGACGTCAGCGGCGCCTCCGGAACGGCCTCGATCCTGGCCCCTCCAGGTGTCGGCGACGCGCGGCTCTGGTACGGCGAGGCGCACCTGCCCATCGCGAACGGCTTCGACCCCCAGTTCGGCATCCTCGCGGTCACCAGCCCCACGGTCGCGAACGCGAGCTTCGACTTCGCCACGTCGCCGCTTCCGCGCGCCGACGCGATCGGCATCGATCTCACCGGCGCGCCCAAGCTGACGTGGTCGGTCACCGGTGCGGCCGGCAGCACGGATCGAATCGTGTTGTCGCTGCAGGCCGACCAGGGCCCGCGCGACATCGAGTGGCTCATCAGCCTGCCGCCCGATGCGGTCTCGCCATTCACGCTGCCCGCGCTGCCCGGCGACCTCGCCTCGATCCTCCCGACGGCGAACGACGACCCTTATCCCTTCATGATGCTTGTCGACGTCGAGAACATGGATTCCACGCAGGTGCGTGCCGACGCGATGCGCTGGGCGCGCCGGGCGATCGAAGGCTCGCCCGACGACGCCGCGCCGTTTCGCATGCGCACGAGCAGCGTCCAGATCTTCAGCAACTAGCCGCTAGCGCCAATGCTGGTCAGTTAAGGACTTTCGTCGTGCTCGTGTCACGTGTCACGTGCTCGTCCACGTCCACGATCTGGGCCGCAACCACGCTGGGCCGCTGGCCGGTACGGCCGGGGATGCTCGACGACGAAAAGCTCGACGTCTATCGCTGCGCGATCGAACACCTCGCGTTCGTGTTTCGATCGATCCCCGCCATCCCTCGCGGCGACGCGGCCCTCGTCGATCAGTGGCGCCGAGCAGCGCTGTCGGTGCCGTTGAACATCGCGGAAGCGGTGGGGAAAACGAGCGAGGCAGACCGCCACAACCGATACGCGTTCGCCCGAGGTGAGGCGATGGAGTGCGGCGCGATCATCGACGTCATCAGGCTCCTGGATGCGATCTCTGATCCAGACCTGGCGGAAGCGAAGTGCTGTTGGTGCGCATCGTCGGCATGCTGAGCAAGGTGTGCCGCTGATCGTGGACGTGGACGAGCACGTGCCGCTAACCGACCAGCATAGCCGCTAGCGCGACGCCTCGGAGAAGGCGGAGCGAACCGATCGGCTGATCAGAACATCTCGGCGAGGCGCGACCAGGCGCGCTTGAACATGCCGGGGCGCTCTTCGCCACGGCTCGGCAGCTGGACGCTCTTGCCCTGATCCGCGCCGAACATCACGAGGCCGACGCCCGTCGAGTAGCTCGGCGACCGCACGACGTCGACGAGCCCACCGATCTTGGTCGGCGCGGCGCGACGCGTGGGGACACCGAGCGTCTGTTCGGCGACCTCGGCGATGCCCTCCATGACCGTGGCGCCGCCGGTGAGGACCACGCCCGCCGCGAGGCTGTCGTACCAGCCCGAGCGCATGAGGTCCTTCTTCACGTACTCGAAGATCTCCTCGATGCGCGGCTCGATGACCTGCACGAGCTTCTGGCGCTGGATGGTGCGCGGGCCGCGCCCACCGACGGAGGGAACCTCCATCATCTCCGAGGCGTCGACGAGCTGGCTCCATGCACAGCCGTACTTGCGCTTGATCTTCTCTGCCGCGTCGAGCGGGGTGCGGAGGATCGTGGCGATGTCGTTGGTGACGCGCTCGCCGCCGAGCTCGATCACCGAGGTGTGCACGATCGCGCCATCGGCGTAGACCATGATGTCGCAGGTGCCCCCACCGATGTCGACGAGCGCGACGCCGAGCTCCTTCTCGTCTTCCTCGAGGCACGCCTGCGAGGCGGCAAGGGACTCGAGCACGATGTCGGCGACCTGCAGGTTGCAGCGGTTCGCGCAGCGGATGACGTTCTGCACGCTCGACACGAGCGACGTGACGATGTGGACCTTGGCCTCGAGGCGCACGCCGGCCATGCCGAGCGGATCGCGAATGCCGTCCTGATCGTCGACGATGTACTGCTGCGGCAGCACGTGGAGGACCTCGCGATCCATCGGGATCGCGACGGCCTTCGCCTGGTCGAGCACGCGCGCGACGTCGGCGGAGCGGATCTCCTTGTCCTTGATCGCGACGATGCCGTTGTTGTTGATGCCGCGGACGTTTGGGCCCGAGATCGCGGCGTACACGCTCGAGATCTCGCAGCCGGCCATGTTCTCGGCCTCGTCGACCGCCTGGCGGATCGAGGACACCGTCGCGTCGATGTTCACGACGTTGCCGCGGCGCATGCCCTTCGACGGCGCCGTACCGATGCCGATGATGTCGACCCCGTCGTCCTCGGTAACTTCTCCGACGATGCAGGCGATCTTGGTGGTGCCGATGTCGAGGCCGACGATGATCTCGTTGCTCTTGGGCTTGGCCATGGTGGGTTGCTTCTAGTCCTTGGCGGATGCAATCACGGGGTGGAACGCAACGGTCACGCGATCGGAGCTCGCGTCGAGGTGAAACGAAGAAGTGCGGGTGCGCTCGGTCGCATCGAGCGAGGCCCAGGCCGCGTCGAACGTGCGCATGCGCACGGCGAGGTCGGTTCCCAGGGTGCCGAGCTCGATCGCCGCTGCATGGTCGTACGTGCGGAGGGTGAGCGTGCGGTGCGCGTCGACGTGAATCTCGCCGATCGCGGGGCGCTGCGGGTTGGTGCGCCAGGCGGCGAGGGCCGCGAGCGCCTCGGTGATCGTGGCGGCGGTGGTCGCGGGATCGCGCTCGTAACTCTCGCGCGAGATGCCTGTGATCACCGGGAGGTCCGCGCCGTCGCCCGCGTCGAGCTGGGCGCGCTTGAACGGGTGGCCCGCGGCGTCGACGAGGTAGAGTTGGCCCAGCTCGACGACCGCGGCCGGGGCGTGCTCGCGGATCTCGACGACGAGCGTGTGCGGCAGGACGCGGTGCACGTCGGCGTCGGCGATCCACGGCGTTGCTTCGAGCGCCGCCGCGAGGTCACCGAGGTTTGTCGAGAACACGTTGTCGCCGAGCTGCACGGGCATTGCGGCGCGCACCTGATCCTCGGTGAGGTGGTGCTCGCCGCGGACCTCGATCGCGGTGATCGCGAACCGCTCGGACGTGGTGACGAAGCGATAGCCGAACCACACGCCGGTGCCCACGCCGGTGATCGCGACCGAGGCGATCATCGCGGGGACCGAGCGGCGAAGGGCGCGCCCGCAGCTGTCGAGGACCGCGCGCGGCCGCGGCAGTCGCGACCACACCGAGCCAGGGCGCCGACGATTGCGCTTCGCGCGCAACGTCAGGCGCGAAGCGGCCGGAACCGGCGGCTCCGTGGACGCTCGCGCTGCTTTCGTCGCCCCCCGGCGGGATCGATCCATGTTTGGCAAATACGCACGCGTGGATCAGCCGGGCAATTTTTTGGATCCACTCCGGATCACTTCCGGATCTCTTCGCGCACCGACGGCGCACGAAGAGATCTCTCACCTGAACAAGCGTGCCCTATGCGCGCGCGATCAACGTGACCGTCAGCGACTTGTCCATCACTCGTCGTCGTCTTCGATCACGACGTAGTCATCCGCCTCTTCGGGCGCGAGCGTCTTCGGCTCTTCCTCCTCCGGTGTCAGGTCCTCGGTGCGGGCCTGCGTCGCGAGGCGTGATTTCTTGGGCGCTGCCTTCTTGGGCGCCGACTTCTTGGCCGTCGACTTCTTGGCGGCCGGCTTGGCGGGTGCGGGCTTCGTGGCCGGCGTCTTGCCGCGCGGCTTGAACGCCTGGGCATCCGCGTCGTTCGAGCCGAACACCACGACCGCGAGCAGGAGCGAAGCGATCGACCAGCGCATCGAGCTATCGTGCCACAGGCCAGACCCGGATCCAGCCCGAATCACTTACAGGGTCGGGCAGGAGGGCAGCTCGATGACCTCGAGCCGCGCGAGCGCCAGGGTGCCGCCGCTGGGCTTGGGGTGGAAGCGGTACTCGCGGTCGTGCGAGATGCAGGTTGTCTTCGTGCACGTGCGGAACGCGCGGATCACGTCCTCGATCTCGGGGAACACGACCTCGGGACGCGGCACCAGCGTGACCGTACGATTCGTGCGCGGGTCGCCGTCGCCGTCCGTATCGACCTCCGAGAGCGGGTCGAGGTGCACGATCTCGAGCTCGAGGCCCTTGGCCGGCACGAAGCCCTGGAGCAGCGCGGCCGCATCGTCGTTGCCGACCACGAGGTCGTAGTTCGCGACCAGGCACAGCGAGCGCATGAGCGACTCGGGGCTCCGTCCCGTGGGGCGCCGCGGGATGTACTTGGTGTCGCCGCGCGTGGCGAGGGCGTGGATCGCGGCGGCGGCGACGAGGCAGTCCTTCGCCTTGGTCGCGGCGATCAACGCCTTCTTGGTGTCGGCTGCGAGCGTGGGCTCGGCATCGAGCAGCTCGCTGATCGCGCTCGCGCGAGCGTGCGGATCCATGGCGTCGTCGGTGATCGCGGCGAGGAACACGGCGCGGTGCGCCTCCGCCGACAGCACCTCGAGCGCGGCGTGGATGTGATGTTTGGTCGCGGCCTCGATCAGGTGCGCCTCGTCGAGCCGGCCGACCTTGCTGCCCGCGACGTCGCGGTTACCGGCCTTGTGCGCGATCGTGATCAGCTCGAGGCGACGCGCATGATCGTCCTCGGCGATCGCATCGATCGCGGCCGCGACCAGCTGCGACTCGGGCGGCGGCAGCGCGGCGATCGCGCGAAGCGAGTCATAGACAACGGGGATGTCCTCGTCGTCGAGCTGGCTCGTCGCCCACAGCGCGAGCATGCGGCGCAGACACGGATCGGTCATCGTCGCTGTCGGTGCGGGCTCGGGCAGCTCGAGCTCGCGTGGACACGCCGGCGACGTCGGCGGGGCGGGGCACGCGAAGTTTCCTCCGTGCAGGAGCGCGATCGCGAGGGGGGGGGACTGCGCGACCGGCACCTCGGCGAGCTTGCGCTCCCAGTCGTCACCGGTAGGCGCGATCTTCGCCCATACCGCGTTCGCCTCCGTATCGTTCTTGAGCGCTGCCGTCGCCCAATCGATGTCGACGAGCGGCTTGGGAGGCGCTGCCACCTCCAGTGGATCGACCACGGGCGCCGCATCGGGCGCGGCCGCGATCGCCTGCGGGGGCAGACTGCCCGTGCGCTGGGGCGTTCCGCCACACGCCGCCAACCAGACAAGCACAGCGAGCGTGAAGGGGCGTTTTGCCATCACGTCTATAGGACTCACTTCCCGCGCACCGGTTTCGTCCGAGTTTATAGTGCGCGCACCACTCGAGAGGAGATCGAAGGATGAAGACGTTCTCGAAGATCATGATCGCGCTCTGCTCCATGGCTGCCGTTGCGGTCGCTCAGCCCGCGCCGGCCAAGCCCGCGCCTACGCCCGCGCCCGCCGCCGGCAAGACCGCGCCCGCTGTGCCCGCCAAGGAGGCGAAGCCCGCCGCCGGCGCGCCGGCTACCGCGCCCGTGCCGCCGAAGGCCGAGCCGCCCGCAATGCCGAAGCCGCCCGCGGAGATCGCCGCGTCGCTCAAGACCATGCAGGGCACGTGGAAGTGCACCGGCTCCATGACCGGGCCCGACGGTCAGCCCGTCGCGATGAAGTCGACGCAGAAGACCAAGGGTGACCTCGACGGCTGGTGGATCCAGGACTCGTACGAGGGAACGATGGGCAAGGCGAAGTTCAGGTTCGTCGCGTACACGACGTACGACGCCACCGCGAAGAAGTGGCGCCGCGTGTTCATCGACAACACGGGCGGCCAGATGATCGGCACGTCCGACGGCGTGAAGGACGGCAAGCTCGACTACAACCTGGACTCGATGGGCCCGATGGGTGGCGGTCAGTTCCGCGATCACACCGACCTCACCGACCCCAAGGCGCTCAAGACCTGGGGCGAGATGTCGATGGACAAAGGCAAGACCTGGATGAAGGTCTACGAGATGACCTGCAAGAAGTAACTGTCAACTCGGCCCGCATGCAGACGGCGGCCCTCGGGCCGCCGTTCGTATTTGGGCGTCAGATCGTCGACGCGCTCGAGAGGATCTCCTCGCACAGGGTCGCGTAGTCCATGCCGATCGACTTCGCGATCTTCGGCAACAAGCTCGTCGCGGTCATGCCGGGCAGCGTGTTGACCTCGAGGACGAAGGCGTCGCCCGCGCTCGTGATGCGCAGATCCGGGCGTGCATGGCCACTGCAGCCGAGCGCGGTGTACGACGCGAGCGCGATGCTCTCGATGCGCGCGATCGTGTCCGCGGGTAGCTCGGGCGGGATGAGGTAGCGCGTGTCGTTGCGCTTGTACTTGGCCTCGTAGTCGTAAAACTTCGTCGCGGGGCGGACCTCGACGGAGCCGAGCACGCGACCGTTGAGGATGCCGACGAACACCTCGGTGCCCGCGATGTAGTCCTCGACGATTACCGGACCGTGGAACGTGCGAGCGAGCGCGACCGCACCGGCGAGCTGCGCGCGGTCTTCGACGATGCTGACCCCGACGGAGCTGCCCTCGTTGGCGGGCTTCACCACGCACGGCAGGGGCCATTCAGCGAGGGCGCTCGGCGCGTCGCTTCCATCGGCCGGACCGTCGTGTGGCAACAGCTGCCAGCGTGGTGTCGGGACGCCGTTACTCTCGAAGATGCGCTTCGAGGTCACCTTGTCCATCGCGAGGGCGCTGGCCAGGATACCCGAGCCGGTACACGGGATCCGGAGGCACGCACACAGGCCCTGAACGGCGCCGTCCTCGCCCCACGTGCCGTGAAGTGCATTCCACACCACCTGCGCACCGGCGTCCTCGAGGAGGCGGGGCAAGCTGGTGCCCTCCTTCCAGTCGATCGCGACCACGTCCCAACCCTTACCCTCGAGGGCCGCGACGACGCCGGCGCCGGTGTTGAGCGAGACCTCGCGCTCCGCCGACAACCCGCCCATGACGACCGCGATCCGGCGGCCCGCGTACCGATGAGACATGGTTCCTTCTACCTCTGGTTTTACGACGACGCTCGACGACGGCAGATCATTCGACCAATCGGTATTGATAGGATAAGGCCATGTCGACGCTCGACCCGTTTACCAGCACCAAGGACGACATTGCGGCCGCCCTCGAGTCCTCGGGCTACGAGCTGGTGCACGGCTCACTCGAGCAACTGCCCGAGCCCTACTACTTGATTCACGGCCCCTCGACGCTCTCGGGGATCCCGCTGACTAGCGGCACCCTCGTGGTCGAGGGTGACCTCACGGTCACGGGACCCATCGACTTCCACCAGACGGGGCGGCCGATCGTGAACCTCATCGTCACCGGCAACTGCACGCTCGGGCTCGCCTACGTCGATGCGTTCCTGTGCGTCGGGAAGAACCTCACGGTCGGGACGCTGATCGCCGATAGCAACTGGAGTGGAGGCGTGTTCGTCGGCGGGGACCTCGTCGGCCACACGCTGGTCAGCAAGGACATCGGCGTCGAGGTCGATGGTCGGCAGCACGTCGAGATCGTCGCCGATTGCGATGACCTCGATGCGGCCCGTGTCGCGGTGCCGGCGCTGTTCGAAGGTGATGGCGAGGATCCGCATCCGCGCGAGCTGTTCATCGCGCTCCGTGATTCGAGTGACCCGCTGGTCCCTGCGCATCCGGCGAAGACCCCGGCGGCGAAGGCGGCGGCTTCTGTGGCGAAGAAGCCTGTGGCGAGGAAGCCTGCAGCGAAGAAGGCGGCGACGAAGAAGCCTGCAGCGAAGAAAGCGGCGACGAAGAAGCCTGCAGCGAAGAAGGCGGCGACGAAGAAGCCCGCAGCGAAGAAGGCGGCGACGAAGAAGCCTGCAGCGAAGAAGGCGGCGACGAAGAAGCCTGCAGCGAAGAAGGCGGCGGCGAAGAAGCCTGCGAAGTCGAAGCGGCGCTAGCAGGACGCTGACAAACGCGGCGCAGCCGCGTTTGCAGCGACCTGCCCCGTGCCCGTGCCCGTGCCCTTGCCCGTGCCCGATCTGGACGGTCAGGCTCCGGCGAGCCGGGCCAGCATGGCGACGACCCGCTCGAGC
>JANRKM010000130.1:0-48542 GCA_033763475.1 Kofleriaceae bacterium | reverse complement strand
GCGCTGGCTCCCACGTTGCCCAGCTTGCCACGCGCCACGTCACCTGCGGAGCCGCGGCCCGCTAACATGACGCAGTAGTGTTAAGGACTTTCGTCGTGCTCGTGTCACGTGTCACGTGCTCGTCCACGTCCACGATCTCCCTGGGCCGCAACCACGCTGGGCCGCTGGCCGCTACGGCCGGGTGCAAGCGGGAACATGGGTGGAATTTCTGACCGGCGGTAGGAATCAAGGTTGTTGTCGCGCGTTGTCGTCGGACATGCGGGGGCCGCGCAAGGATGGAACGACGCCCAGCTTCTCCAGCATCGTGGCCCCCTTCATCGGGCCGCCGTTGTGGTGGCTTCGAGGTCCGCACGCCCGGATTCGAGCTCGGGCATCGCCTTCTCCCACCGCGCCCGAGGTGACCGGCTAACGTCGCTCGACGACCTCGGCCCGCGGCATCGCTGCGCGGCGCTGCAGCAGGGCATCGAGCTGGTCGTGGACGAGCACGCCCTGGTTCAGCTCGAGCGAGATCCCGCGCTCGGCGAGTCGCTCTAGGAACAGGAGAGTGTTGCACACGCTGGGTGCGTGTTCGGTCACCCACGGGAAGGCCTTGCCGTGAGCCTTCAGGTGGATGCGCGGCGGCGTCTGGCCGTCGACCGCGACCACCTCGAGCTTCGTCCAGGGAAGCACGCCCTTTCGTGCGTGGTGGAGTCCATCGTCCTCGAGCGCGAACGGCGCGAAGCTCGCGCGGTCGGCGAGCCGGCGATGGAGCTCGACGAGGATCATGCTGACGGCGTGCTCGGCGCGCCGGAAGTGCGAATCGATGCGGATAGCCGAGCCGTCCGTCCCGACGACGAGAAGGTCGTGGCGCGTGCTCGATGCCGCGTTGGCACGAATGAGCCGGTTGCCTTGACCGATCTGGACGAAGCCACGGGGCAGCGACGAGGTGTACGTGTAGTGATCGATCGCAGACCACGCGAGCGTGCGCCTCCCCGCGTGGATGCCGTCGCGATCAACGACGACGCGGAGACGGCCGAAAGCGACGCACGTGGCGACGTACGCGACCACGGTCACCCCGGCGACGATCCACGCCCCGCTCGCAACGGCCACCCCCACGACGGGCAGCGCGAGCAACGTGACGGCGACGCGGCGAGCGATCGTCGGGACGAGCTCGAGCCGCTCTACAGGCTGCCGCGCCGCACCGAGCATTTCCCCACCCACCTTTTCGAGTACCGCCTGGAGGTCCACGGCCATGCCCGGTCATATCCGAACATAGCCCGCGATGGATACGGAATCGCCGCGACTAGATTAGCTGCGCCGGGAACCGCCGATCGCAGATTCGGGCGACGCGAAGACGCCAAGACACGAAGCTGAACCTGAAAATCTCTCCAACCTCCGGCCGAAACAGACTCACCGCTTGGCGTCCTTCGCGGTTGTGCGTCGCCACCTCGACCGTGAAGAGCGACTTGCCTGGGACGCTCGTCGGGCAGCCTCTTGCGCCTGTCCGCTACGCCCTAGACCGCTAGCTCTTACGCTTGAGGAACCACGGCTTGCCGCCGCCTTTGCCCTTGCGCTTGGTGCTCGTGACCGTCGGCATCTGGATCCCGAGCTCGTTGGGATCGAGGCGGCCGACGGCGACCTGATCGCCGCGGCGCGTGGTGGCGATCGTCGGGTACTCGCCACGCGAGGCTTCGATGAGGCCTGCGCCCTCGAGTGCGCGCAAGAGGTCCATCACCTGCTTCTCGGGCCAGCCGCGCATGCAGCCGCGCTCGGGTAGCTCGTCGAACTTGCCGTCCTCGTCATCGCCGAGCGCGATTGTGGTGACGCGCTTGCGGCCGTAGCGACCTGTCAGGTTGCCGACGAGCGCGAGCAGCGAACGAATCTTCTCCTGCTCGGAGTCGGAGAGCCCGGTGGGCCGGCCGTGGGCGATGGCCTCGCAGTTATCGCAGGCACCGCACTGGCGGTCGCGGTTCGCCCAGTCCTGGTCGCCGAAATATTCGAGCACGAACTGACGGCGGCACCGCGGGTAGTAGGCGAGCTCGATCATCGTGCGCAGCTTGGCGCGCTCCACCTCCGCGCGGCGCGCGAGGCCCTCGACGTCGAGCGCCGGGAAGATTCCCGGCTCGGGGCGCGCGGCGGCGATGCGTTCGTCGTCGCGGGAGATCATGCCGTGCTTCTCGAGGATGCGAAGGGCGGCGCCCATCGCGGCGTTGGAGATTTCTTTGCCGACGGTGACCGCGAGGTGCTTCTTGAGGCGCGCCTCGAGCTCGTCTTCGTAGGGCGTGGTCACACCGAGCTCGGGGCGGTCGCGGAGCAGCTTCCACAGGCCACGCAGGACCTCCGCCGACGGATACGACGCGTCGATGAGGAACTCTTGCAGGCGGATGTCGCCGTGGTTGAACAGCAGCACGCAGCGCGTGGGTTTGCCATCGCGCCCGCCGCGGCCGGCTTCCTGGTAGTAGGCCTCCGGGCTGCGCGGAATGTCGGCGTGGACGACCAGGCGGATGTCGCTCTTGTCGACGCCCATGCCGAACGCGTTGGTGGCGACGATGACGTCGAGCTTGCCCGCCATGAAGACGTCTTGCGCTTTCTCGCGCACATCATCGCCGAGGCCCGCGTGATAGACGCGCGCGCGCATCCCGGCGGCCTTGAGCGATTGGGCGTATGCCTCGGCGTTCTTGCGGGTGGCGGCGTAGACGAGCGCGACACCGCCATCGCGCGTGCGCACGAGCTCGACGAGCTTCGCGGTCTTGTCGGCCGTGCCGCCCGACTTGACGATCGAATACGTCAGGTTCGGGCGATCGAACCCGCGCACGTGCAGCTTGTGCGTCGCGAAACCCAGCTGCGTCGCGATGTCGGCGCGCACCTCGGGGGTGGCGGTCGCAGTGAACGCGGCGATGCGCGGCGCGCCGAGCGCTGCCACGACCTCGCCGAGCCGACGGTAGTCCGGGCGGAAGTCGTGGCCCCATTCCGAGATGCAGTGGGCCTCGTCGATCGCGACGAGCGCGATGCGCGATGCGACGGACTTGAGCGCGTCGACGAAGCGCGGGCTGCGGAAGCGCTCGGGCGCGACGTAGATGAGCGTGTATTGCCCCTGGCGGATCCCGTCGAGGATCTGGCCCCGCTCGTCGGCGCCCGACTGCGATGTCAGGGCAACGGCCGGGACGCCGCGCGCGGTGAGCGAGTCGACCTGATCCTTCATCAGCGCGATCAGCGGCGACACCACGAGCGTCACGCCGCCGCGCTCGCCGAGCACGACCGCGGGCAGCTGGTAGCACAGCGACTTGCCCGCGCCGGTGGGCATCACGGCGATCACCGGCTTGCCGGAGAAGATGTCGGCGATCACCTCGGCTTGCCCCGGCCGCAGCGAGGCGTGCCCGAACATCGCGAGCGCGCGGGACAGGACGTTCTCGCCATCGCGCGCGGTGGTGGCTTCACTCAACATCGGCATGACCCTATCAGGTGGGTACGACATCGCGAAGCCCACGAGATCATGTCCGAAATTCGGACGCGGCTAGCGGTGACTCGGCGGCGTCACGGGCCAGTCCTCGTAGCCTGGGGTCACCCGCCGGGTCCGGGTGGAGGTCGGCGCATCGTCCTCCGTGCATTGGAGCGCCGTCCTGCCGGTGTCCGTGATGTCGCCGATCGGCTCGAGGTCGATCAAGCTGACGGTATCCTCGAACCCGCTAGCACGATCGATTACGGTGGCGCCCCCAAGATCGTCGTCCATCGCGATGCCGTCGTTGCAACGGCCGTTCCGCGAGCTCTCACCGCGAACTCCGCGGAATCTCGATGGGGTCAACGCAACCCAGGGACTCCCGGGGGACTGTTACCCCACCCAGGCAGCTTGCATCGAATCCGCACGACCATGCGCGAGGAGCGACGCCCCGGGGTTGGGGGCGCGATTCGTCGCGGCGCAGCCGACGCCACTACTGCCGCTGGAGCATCAGCGAGCCCAGCGAATAGCCGGCGCCGAACGAGGCCATCATGCCAAACGTCCCGGCCGGTAGATCTTCACTGTGGCGCGAGAACGCGATGAGCGAACCAGCCGACGCGGTGTTGCCGAACTCGTCGAGAATGATCGGCGCCTCCTCATGGGTGGCTTCGCGGCCAAGGACGCGCTTGGCGATCAGCTCGTTCATCTGGCTGTTGGCCTGGTGCAGCCAGTAGCGCCCGATCTGCGACGGCGCGAGGTCATGGCTGGCGAGGACGTCCTTGATGAACTTCTCGGCCATCGGGACGACATCCTTGAACACGCGGCGGCCCTGCTGGTGAAACAGCTTGAGGCTCTCGTCGTGCTCGGTCTGGGGATCGCAGCGGTCGAGGTAGCCGCGGTTGTTGCGGATCGTGGTGGCCGACCACTTGGACGCCATCGTCGTCGACAGGATCTCCCACGACCCCGGCTTGGCGCGCGCGGTGGGCTCGATGACGAGCGAGACCGAGGCGTCGCCGAAGATAAAGTGACTGTCACGATCGCGCCAGTTCATGTGGCCCGTCGTCAGCTCGGGTACGACCACGAGCGCGCACTGCGCCTGACCGAGGCGCACCGCCTGGCTCGCGAGCTGCGCGGCGCCGGTCGCGGCGGAGCAGCCGATGGAGACGTCGAAACCGAAACCACGTGCGCCGAGCGCGTTCTGCACCTCGATGGCGATCGCGGGGTAGAGGCGCTGGAGGTTCGAGCAGCCGAGAACGACAAGGTCGACATCTTCGCCGTGGCGACCGGCGCGCTCGAGCGCCTTCTTCGCCGCGTTGACCGAATATTCAGCCTGGATGCTCAGCGACTCCTCGGGGCGGTCCTTGATGTTCGGACACATCCGCTCGGGATCGACGAGCCCGGTCTTGTCCTCGACATAGCGACGCTTGATGCCCGACGCCTTGACGATGAACTCCGACGACGACTCCTTGAGTGCCTCACGTGTGCCCGCGGCAATCTCGTCGGCGTGCTTCGCGTTGGTGCGGCGCACGAATTCGTTGAATGCGGCCACCAGCTCGTCGTTGGTGAGGACGTTGGCGGGGTGCCATACGCCGTGGCCAGTGATCGAGGTTCCTGTCGTCGTCCGCGGGGACATAATTTATCGGCCTTATACGGTTGATTCTGAGCCCGCAATATATGCGAGGCGCCAGGAGTTGGTCATAAGCAGAGCATGCTGTCCACCCGCGTCTAGTCCCCCAAGAACTGCAAGGGGTTGCGCGACGCGCGGTGGTATCGTTCTCGGACCTCGTGCGGTCGCTCATCGTTTTTCTTGTCCTCGCCGCCTGCGTCGAAACCGACGCCGTCACGTGCCCGAGCGGTCTGCTGTGCCCCGAAGGCCACATCTGTGACGCGACTCGGGACCGCTGCATCGCGGCCGGGGCGATCGAGGCATGTAACGGCCTGGCGCCTGAAGCCAACTGCGGCGCCGGCGGCGGTCTGTCGGGCAAGTGCGTCGATGGAATCTGTACGGCCACCATCTGCGGCGACGGCGTGAAATCACCCGACGAGCTGTGCGAGGGCGACAACCTCGGCGGCGCGCGGTGTACGGACCTCGGCTTCTATGACGAGCCCGGGCTCGCGTGCACGCCGTTCTGCACCTTCGATGTCGCGGCGTGCACCGGCTTCTGCGGCGACGACCTCATCAATGGCGGCGAGCTCTGCGACGGCGCGCCTCCGATAGAGTCCTGTTACGACGTCGGGTTCGACGCCGGAACGCTCGGCTGCACCAACGCCTGTATCGCCTCCGTCCAGGCGTGCACGCGGTTCGGCTTTCGCCCGCAACCGATCGGCTATCCGCTGTACGGCGTCGACGGGCTTTCCCTGACCGACATCTGGGCCGTCGGTGATGCCGGTCGCGCCGCGCACCTCGAGAACGCGCAGTGGGTCACCTACCAGACCGAAACCACCCTCGACCTTCTCGCCATCGAGGTGACCGCGCCCGATGACGCGTGGGCGATCAGCACGAGCAACGTCCAGCGTTGGGACGGCGTCCGATGGACCCAGGTGACCGGCGTCCCGGCGGGGACCTACCTCTCACTCTGGGCCGGTGGTCCCGACGCAGTGTTGATCGGCACGACGACCGGCGTCCTCGCGTGGGATGGCGTGATGTGGAGCACCGTCGGTACGCAAACGCAGCAGGCTGCCGCCGTCGCGGCCACGAGCCTCACCGACGTATGGGCCGGCTTTCCCGACGAGCTGATGCACTGGAACGGTACCACCTGGACGACGGCACACCCGGCGACGGTGCTCGCTATCCAGGCGCTCGGCCCGAACAACGTGTGGATCGCCGGCCGCGAACGGTCGGACTTCACGGGCAAGGCACTCGCCGCGCACTGGGACGGCCAGACCTGGACCGATCACGTGTTCCGGCACATCCCGTCGTTCGAGATGAACAGCCTCGCGGCGTCGGCGGATAACGAGGTCTGGGCCACCGATGGCAACTACACGCTCCTTCATTTCGACGGCAGGGAATGGGTGTCGCTGGCCTCGGTCGCAAACCTGAGTGGTCAGGTCGGGCGCATCGTCTCGTTGGGCGCGGGCATGGTGGCCGGCGCCGCGGCGACGGGAAGCGTGCATCGGTTTCGTGGTCAGGCCTACGTCGACTTGGATGCAGCGCTGGCGGGGGCGCGAATCCGCGCGCTCTGGGGCGACACGCTGAACGAGACGTTCCTCGGAACGTCCACGGGACGCATCTTTCAGTTGCGCGACAATGTCTGGGAGCCCACGCAGGTCGCCAGCACCTCGATCACCTCCATCTGGGGAGCCAGTCCCAGCGCCGTGTGGGCCGCCAGCGAAGGCGACTCCAAGGTCTTCTTCTACGACGGCACGGCGTGGAGCCAGGTCCTCAGCTCGTCCAATGCGCAGATCATCGTCGGCACCAGCGCGACGGACGTCTGGACATTCGGCGTATCTCAGCAGCACTGGGATGGGACGAGCTGGACACTCAGCACCCTGAACGGGCAGCGAGCCGTCGCGGCGAGCGCGAGCGCGCCCGACAACGTGTGGCTCGTGACGCAGGATGAGACCGGCAAGAACATCTGGCGCTGGAATGGCTCCGAGTGGCTCAACCTGCCAACGGTCCCCAATGCGGTCGGGGTGGTCACGTTCTCGCCGGCGAACACCGTCGTGGCTTCGTCCAACGCCGTGCATCGGTGGGACGGTGCGCAGTGGACGCAGACGCCGTTCTTGGCGCTGGAGCCGCTGGCGAGGATCGCCGCCAACGGGCCCAATGACATCGTGGTCGCCGGCACCCGCGACGTGTTTCACTTCGACGGCACCAGGTGGTCGCAGATGAGGTCGCCGGAGCTAGCGTTCGCAAGCGCGATCGACGCGATCAGCATGAGCCCGGCGCGCATCAACTTCGCGCTCGGCGGCAACACCCCGGCGCGGGTCTGGTCGCTCCTGCGCGTGCTGCCGTGGAGCTGCGATGTGTCGGAGACAGGATGCCTCGATGGCGTCGACAACGACTGCGACGGCCAGGTCGACAGTAACGACAGCGACTGTCCTTAGCCCTTCGACTTCTTCAGCTCGGCTTCGACCTCGGCGAGCGCGGGACGCAGCATCGTCGACTGCGGGTCGGCGGCGATCGCCATCTTCAGCTGCAGGATCGCGCCGCGCAGGTCTCCGCGGTTGAGCGCGAGCTCGGCCTTGCGGAAATAGACGAGCGCCTTGCTGTTCATCGACGCCGACGCCGACGCCGACGGGGGCGCGGCAGGCGTCTCGAGCGTCAGCGGTGGCGCGGTCGTCGAGCCCGTGCGCGCCATCGGTGGTGCGGTGGGCGAGCTCGTGCGGGCCGGTGGCGCCAGTGTCGTGCCGCGGGGGCGCGCCATGCGGAGCTCCTGATAGGCGCCGGCGACGCGCGAGTACGCGAGCACGAGCTGGTCGAACTCGGTCGGCGTTAGCACGGTGCGGTGGAGATCAGGATGCGCCACGCGCGCGAGCTGCATGAACGCATCGGAGGCAGCCGTCGGGCCGGCGTGCGGGGGCAACCCGAGGAGCTCGTGCGGGGCGGCGCCGGTGCCCTTCGCGAGGATGTTCTTCGCCCACGCCAGGATTTCGGCCTTCGTGTTCACGGCTCGTCTCCGGCCGTGGGCGCGCCCAGCACCTGGAGGTGAGCTTCCTGTCGCTGGCCGGAGGTCTGGTCGCTCGCGCGCACGTGCAGGATGCCGTCGGCATCGACGCGGAACGACACCTCGATCTTGAGCTCGCCGCGCGGCTTCGCGGGCAGGTCCTCGAGGACGAGCGTGCCGAGGGGCTCGTTGTCCATGTAGCGGCGCTCTTCACCGCGGCAGCAGTCGATCTCGACGCGGGTCTGGTTGTCGCGCGACGTCGAGAACACGCGCGTGCGCTCGATCGGAATCGGCGCGTTCTTGTCGAGCAAGCGCTCGGTGAACCCGCCCGCGGTATGGATCGCGAGGGTCGCTGGGTTGACGTCCATCAGCACCGGCCGCTTCGCCTGGTGCGTCGGCAGGACGACGTTGCCGCCGCCGAGCATCGAGTGGCCTACCGTCGCGACCGCGTCGCGCGCGCCCATGCCGGTGCCGCCATGCAACGCGCCGAGCAAGCTGCCCGCCTGGATCGCGGCGCCCTGCGAGACCACCTCGTCCGGGTTGATCGAGGTGTTGGGTGGCTTCCCGAACAGCTCGGCGAGCCGCTGCCGGACGAACGGGATCCGCGTCGAGCCACCGACGCAGAGCACCTCGGCGACGCTGCGGATGTCGACGCCCGCGGCCACCATCACCTGGCGGGTGACCTCGATGGTGCGGTTGACGTAGCCGGTGATGAGGTCCTCGAACTGGTGGCGCGAGATCTGGAATGGCAGACGGCCGCCGTGGTGCATGCCCGGCACCTCGAGCCCATCGATCTCTCCTTCGGCCTCGTCATTCTCCGAGAGGTGAACCTTGATGGCCTCGGCGCCCATCATGAGCTTCATCATGAGCGCCGGGTGCGGGCGCGGATCGACGCGGAGCACGCGGTTGCACTCGGCTGCGAGCACCTCGGCGAGCGCGCGGTCGAGGTCGTCACCGCCGAGGAAGAAGTCGCCCTCCGACGCGAGCACCTCGAACACCTCACCGTTGAGGCGGAGGATGGAGACGTCGAACGTGCCACCGCCGAAGTCGTAGACGGCGATGATCTGCTGGCGCTCGCGACCGAACCCGTACGACAGCGCCGCGGCCGTGGGCTCGTTGATGAGGCGCATCACCTCGAGGCCCGCGAGGCGGCCGGCCTCCTTGGTGGCCTGGCGCTGACCGTCGGTGAAGTTCGCCGGCACGGTGATCACCGCGTCGCGGATCTGGGTGCCGAGCTGGCGCTCCGCGCAGCGCTTGAGGTGCAGGAGCACGTTCGACGTGATCTCCGGCATCGTCATGTGGCGATCGCGGACCACCACGATCGGCTGCTGGTTGGGGCCTTCCGTGATCTGGTAGCGGACCCCGGTCATCGCGAGCTGCACCATCGGTGCGCGGAAGTTCTGGCCGATGAACCGCTTCGCCGAGTGGATAACGTGATTCGGTTCGGTGAGCCGGTACCGTTTGGCGTCGGCGCCGACCACCACACCACCGCTGTTCGGGAACGCCACCACTGACGGATGCACCCGCTCACCGCGCGGGCCGAGAATGAACTCGACACCGGTAGGCGTGGCGATGGCCGCGACCGAGTTGGTCGTCCCCAGGTCGATTCCCAGCGCGACGGACATCAGACGCAGTGTTACTTCCAACCGCCGGGATTTGTCGAGCTTTTGCGGCTCCGAGAGCCTCCCGGAGCGCGCCCGCTCGATGGGATGAGGGATCAGGACGGCTACTGCGCGAGATCGCGCACTGGCTTCCCGCGGTGAATGCGTCACGGCGGGTTCGCGGTTGTGCCGACGGGAACGGGCGCGCCCATCGAGCGTTCGCGCTAGTGGTGCGCGCGGGCGGCTTCCGCGGTCAGCGGGATGAGCCGGCGCAGCTGGTCGTAGGTCTCGTGGCAGATGGCAGCGCACACGTGCGCGTGCAGGTACGAGCTCGCGTGACGGCCGCACTCGAGCGCGCAGCTCTCACACGCGGCGGCACACAGCTCGAGCAGCATCGTCACCAGGCCGAGGTCGGGCTTGACCTGGCGAGTCAGGATGCGCGCCGTCGTGGTGCAAAGATCCGCGCAGTCCAGGTTGATGCGGATGCAGTGCTCGAGCTCGACCGGGACGCGCTCTGCGATGCAGGCGTCGGCGCACGCCGTGCACGCCTGGGCGCACGCCAGGCATGCTTGAATGCAGCCGGCGAGCGCTTCCGGCGAAGCCATCGGGCGCTCGACGTTAGTCCTCAGCATCCGCTCGACGGTGCGTTGCACGAGATCCCGATCGTGCATGGGACGTGCCGCCGGCCTACGAGTCTCCTCGTCGGGAGATGAGCGTGCGCTGACTAGGTCGGGTTCTGCCCGGTCAGGTGCTTCGCGATGATGCGGCGCTGGATCTGACCGGTGCCCTCGAAGATGTCGTAGATCTTCGCGTCGCGGTACCACTTCTCGACGGGGTGGCCAGGCTCGAGGGCCTCCTCGCCGAGGAGGACCATCGCGCGCGTGGTGACGTATTGCGCGGTGCGCGCGCCGTGCGCCTTGGCCGCCGAGGCCTCGGCGACGTTGTCGAGGTGGTGGTCGGCCATCCACGCTGCACGATGTGCGAGGAGGCGCGACGCCGAGATCTCCATGTGCATCTCGGCAAGCTCGAACATGATGTGCTGGTGGCTCGCCATCGGCGTGCCTTGCACGGTACCTCCGCGCACGCGCTCGAGGAGGTACTCGTACGCGGCGCGGGCGATGCCGGTGGCCTGCGCACCGACGACGGGGCGCGTCGAGTCGAGCATCTTCTTGGTGTCGGCGAGACCACCGGTCGCGCTGCTGCCGATGCCGAGCATCATGTCCTTGTGGACGCGGACGTCCTCGAAGTGTACTTGCGCGGTCTCCGAGGCACGGATGCCGAGCTTGCTCTCCTTCTTGCCGGGGACGAGGCCGGGCGTGTTGCGCGGGACGATGAAGCCGCGCACGCCTGCGCGTCCTGCAGCGGGCTCGGTCTGGGCCCACACGACGTACACATTGGCGGACTGGCCGTTGGTGATCCACTGCTTGCTGCCGCGGATGATCCAGTGATCGCCATCGGGGCGCGCGGTGGTCTTGAGGCCGGAGATGTCGGAGCCGGTGGCGGGCTCGGAGAGCGCCATCGCGGCGACATGGATGTGGCCGTGCGCGTCGGAGCCCTGCAGGAGCTTCTTGAACTCTGCCTTCTGCTCGTCGGTGCCCATGCGCGCGACGGGCGAGCACGCGAGGCCCGAGCCACCGAGCGCGAGGGCAATGCCGGCGCAGCCCCACGCGAGCTCTTCCGACGCCGCGACGGCGAGCCGGGCTTGCGTCTTGGGCTTCTTGGGATCCGGATCCTCGTCGACGCCGGTCAGCTTCTTGCGGCCGTCGAGCAGCGCACTCTGCGTCAGGCCGAGCGCCTGCGCCGACTGCATGAGTGCCCACGGCATCGACTCCTCGGCGTCGTGGGTCGCGGCGATCGGGCGCACCTGCGACTTCGCGAACGCGCCCAGCATCTGGCGGACGCCGGTGAACAACGGGTTGTCGTGAAAGATGTCCATGGCGTCACCTATTCCTTGTGTGCCTTGGCGGCGAGGACGCGCCCTAGGCGTTCGTCGCCGTGGAGGGCTTCGAAGGCGCGCGCGTCGCGCATCAACTTCTCGACCGGATAGTCGTTGACGAAGCCATAGCCGCCGTAGATCTGGACGGCGTCGATGGTGGCCTTCGCGACCGTGTCGCCGGCGAGCACGCGCGCACGGCTCGCGAGATCGGCGGCGGCGGGCAGCCCCTTGTCGATCGCCCACGCGGCGTGCAGGGCACATAGGCGTGCGGCGCCGGTCATCGTCAGGGCGTCGTCGCGGAGGCGGATCAGCGACTCGAACTGGCCGATCGGCTGCCCGAACTGCACGCGCGCCTTCGCGTATGCCTCGGCGAGCTCCATCGCGGCGGTCGCGACACCCGCAGCGCGAGCGGCGAGCGAGGCGCGCGCCCACGTGAGCACCTGCGTGATCGCGGCGATGCCGGCGGTGCCCCGCGCAAGCACGAAGTCAGCGGGCACCTTGTGTGCGGAGAGCACGAGCGTGCCCCACTTCGCCGCGCGCCAGCCGGAGGGCGTGAGCGCGGTGGGCGCGAGCCCCTCGGTGGCGAGCAGTAACAGCGTGTCGTGAGCGGCGACCAGCACGTGCGACGCACCGGCGAGCGCGGGGACCGGGCCGAGCTTGCCGCTGACGCGCACGTCGTTGCCCTCGGCGGTCAGCTCGAGCACGCCGCGCGAATCGTGGACCATGGTGGCGAGGCCCCCCGCCGCGAGCGAGGCGAACAGCGCCTGCTTTGCCGCGGCGGAGCCCCACGCGCCGACGGCGAGTGCCGGCTCGACGTTGGTCTCCAGCAACGCGGCGAGGGCAGGGCAGCCGCGCGCGAGCTCGAAGCCGCGCAGCGCGCGCGTGAGGTGGCTGTAGCTGCCGTCGAGCAGACCGGCGGCACTCGTGGGCACCGCATCGACGAAGAAGCCCAGCTCGCTGGCCTGTGCGGTCAAGCGCTCGGGCGGAGCCCCCGCGCGGTCGGCATCCGCGGCCCAGGTGCGCAGGTCGCGGTCGGCGAACTTGCGGACGGTCTGGACGATCAGATCTTGCTCTGCGTCGAGCGCGAACTCCATGACGAGGCTTGTACCGCACAAACCGTCAGCTCGGACTGACCGGCATCCGCTGTTCGACGAGCGCGGTGCGCGCGGGCCCTAACCGGCCGCGAGCACGTTACACACGAGGCCGACCCACACCGGCGGCTTGGCCTTGGCCTCGGCGGCAGGGACCGAACACTCGATCTGCACCGACGCGGCGCCGCCGCCCGCCTTGAACTCGAGTGTCCAGAGCCGGCTCGCGCCCGCCGTCTTCTCGGCCTGCGTGATCTTCTTGAAGTCCGCCATCACGAGGCGCGCCATGTCGAGCACCGCACCCGGATGCCGCGTGATCGCCTGCTCGATGGCGGGCTTGATCGCCACGCGCTTGCGCAGGGCTTTCTCCTGCGCGTCGAGGGCACGCACGCAGGCGCGATCGGCATCGGCGACATCGGCGTTCGCGTCGGTCGGCTTGTACCAGTCGCCGTCGTGCTCGTAGAGGTACGTCAGCTCGGCCGACTTGAAGATCTTGCCGTTCAGGGCGTAGGGCACGTTGCGGAGCGCGCGCACGGCGATCGGCGACCCGAGCGTGTCGACCTTGCAGCCGCCGTCCCGGAGCGAAAGGTACGCGGCCTTGACCGACGAGGGGTCACCTTCGGCGTGAGCAGGTGCAGCGGTGGCGAGAGCAAGCAGGGCTACGAACGTATGCGCATGCGACATTGCCCGAGCCTAGCGGCCCCACCTCGCCGCCGCTGGCGTCGCTGAGATCTAACTGAGATCCGGGTCAGCGGTGGGTGGCCTGCGTCAGCGCGGAATGTCGGCGCCGCACTCCGGGCAATGCTTCCACCGTTCGCGCAGCGCCTGTGCATGGAGCGGATGCAGACAGACCTTGGTGGCCATCGTCGGCGTGCGCGTGCGTGCCTGCAAGGGGGTGGGGGCCTGCAGGCGCACTGGCAGGGACATCACCACCGCAGTGTCGTGCTCGGCAGGGCCGGAGGCGAGCTTGATGTCGTCGTCCTCGTCGGTGGCGAGCATCGCGTCGGCCACGAGCTCGAAGGCGGCGTCGCCGAGACGAACGATGGTGTTGAAGGGCAGCGGGCACTCGGTCACCCGTTGCTGACCGACGAAGGTGCCATTCAAGCTCGTCAGATCGGTGAGCACCACGCCTCGGGCGGTGACCGCGATCCGCAGGTGCTGCCGCGAAACGCCCTTGTCGAGCACCTGGACGTCACAATCAGCATCTCGACCGAGGACGAGCGCGCTGCCGACGGGGCCCAGTACGCGCGTCTCTCCCGCGAGGTGCCCGCCGAGCCAACGAATTCCCACCGACATGCCGACCAGAATACCATTGCTCTCACTACGAGAACGCGCGGGCCGCACGGAGCATGGTGGCCACGTTCCGTCCGGGGCGGCCGCGGCGTGCATCGCGGCGAGCTCGCCTTCGATGCCGCGCTTGAACGCGGCCACGAAGCGGGCGAGCAGCTCTTGCATCGTTACGAGCACACGTGGCAGGCGCCGGGGACGTCGGTGCACCCCGGTCCAGCCTCGCATCCCGCCGGGCACATCGCCGCATCGGCGCATGAGCCGGGTCCGGTGCACGACACGCTGCACGCGCAGGCGTTGGTGCAGGTCACACCATTCGCGCAGCTGTTCTCACCCTCACAAAGGATCGTGCACGGGCCGGAGCCGCACAGGATCTCGTTGGGGCACGAGCTCGCACCTTCGCAGCGAACCACGCAGCTGGCCGCATCGCCGCAGCGCACGGTTCCGGAACACGCGCCGCCGTCCGCGCACAGAACATCGCAATGCTGACCCGGCGGGCACGTGAACTCGTTGTCGCAGGAACCGAGTGCGCAATCGATGAGGCAGATTCCATCGTTGCAGACGCCACCGCCATCGGCGCAGCGATCATCGCAGATAGGATCGTTGGAGCCGCATGCGAGGAGCACAGAGCCGAGGAAGAGGGTGCGGACGGCAGGAGCGCGCATCTCCCTTGGTACCGGGAGGTTGCCTGGCGGTTGAAACGATCTCGAATCCGGTATGATAGCGCTGTTGAGGCTTGCTGCAGCGTGCGCGCTCGCGCTGGTGGTACGAGCGCGTACCTCCGCCGCAGAACCGCGAGTGGTGCTCGTCGAGACCGACGTCCCGGTCCCAGCGCTCGGCGCGCAGGTCGAGCTCCACAGCGGTGGCTCCGTGGCCGTCACCAGGATCACGAATGCTGGCGGCCCGCTCGCCGCCAAGGCGCGTACGCTCCTCGACGCCCACGATGCGACCCTCGTCGTGTGGGTCGAAGCGGGCGCGACCGTGCCAGAGGCGCAGCGCGTGTACGTCGTGTACGTCGCGGGCCCATGGCCGGATCGTGCGCTGATCGAGCTGGTGCGCGTCGATGCCGCCACGCCGCCGAACGAGCTCGCGCGCATCGTCGCACTCAAGATCATCGGGCGGCTCGATACCGTGCTGGCGCCGCAGACTCGCAGGCACGACGCGGCGTGGCGGGTCGCGATCGGGGCGGACGTCGTCACCGGAGGTGACCGCGCACCGGCGGCAGGTCCGTCGCTGAGCATCGAGCGAAGGTGGCGGCCTCGAGACCTCCAGTTCTCGGCGGTCGTCACCGCACGTACCTTGCTTGCGAGTGGGATCGAAGCGCCGCGCTCGACAGTCTCTGCCAACGACGCAGGGCTCGGCGTCGCGGGCGGGCTCGGCCGTGGCCGCTGGTTCGTGCGGGCCGGTGCGAGCGCGACCGTGATGTGGGCGACCGCCACGAGCTCGGACGGACGCCGCGGCTCGGCCGTAGTCGCCATCCCCGCGGTCGAGCTCGGTGTCGGAGGCCGCCTCCACCTGGCGACTGCCGAGGTCGGGCTCATGCTCGGTGTCGAGCACGCATTGATCCGACAGCGATTCCTCGTAGATGACATGGTAGCGGGAGACCTCGGGCGAGCGCGTGTCATGGCGCGCGTGTCGATTGCACTGCCGATGCTCTGAACGTTTTTTCAACCCGCAGTGATGTTGCCGGTACTAAGAAGTCAGTGATCGCCCGAGATGCATCGCTTCGCTGGGTCCTGCTCGCCGCGAGTGGCGAGCAGCGCGTCGATCCGGCACCGGCGACGATCTCCTCCGAACGTCTCGACGCGTGCCGCCGCGGAGATCGGGGCGCACTCGACGAGGTCTTCCGCGCCCACGCGGCTGCGATCGAGCGGCTCCTGTCGCGCGTCGTCGGACCGCGCGCCGACGTCGAGGACCTTTTGCAGGAGACGTTCGCCGCGGCGATCGAAGCGTTCCCCCGCTTCCGGGGGGAAGCATCGGTGAAGACGTGGCTACACCGGATCGCGCTCAACGTCGCGCACAAGCACCTGCGCCATCCGCGCCATCGCCGCGATGTTCCCCTCGAGGACGTGCACGAAGCAGAGGCGCCTATGGTCGCGGCGCAATGGGGCCTCGCGGCGCGCTTGTATGTTCACCTCGACACCCTCGATGCTCGCAAGCGCATCGCGTTCGTGTTGCATGTCGTCGGGGAGCTGCCGATCGCCGAGATCGCGGCGTTGACGGGTGCTTCGAAGGCAGCGACGAAGTCGCGCATCTTCTGGGCGCGGCGCGCGTTGCTCAAGCGGCTCGAGCGCGATCCGGCGTTTCAAGGAGAGCCGCGATGAGCTCGTGCCGCGCCATCCGCGACTGGCTGGATCGCGATGCGTCGATGCTATCCGACGCCGAGCGCCTGCTCCTCGAGGAGCACCTCGCCGCGTGCGATCGATGCGCGCGCGCGCGTCAGCAGCTGCTCAAGGTACGCGACCTCGTCGTCGCGATGCCGCTCCAGGCCCTCACCCATCAAGCGCACCAGCGCGCGATCGCGAAGGCGATGCTCCAGGGACGCGCGGCGAGCTCGCGCGGCACCTCCTCCCGAATCCATGCATGGGGCGTCTGCGCCGCAGGCGTCGCTGCAGTCGCGGCGCTGACCTGGTGGAGCCTGGGCGATCGCTCTCGCGACGAGCCAGCTCGACGCACCGTGGAGGTCGCGGTGGTCACCGACGCACCGAGGCTCTCTCCGCCAACGGCCGTGTTGTCAGGCCGAGTCCTCGCCGACGGCGTCGCACTCACGGTCGGCGGCGAGGTCCCGTCGGAGGTGCCGCTGCACGCGACGGAGCCGACGCGGATCGCGCTACCGGCGACGACGGTGATGCTGGCCGGCGAGACCACGATCCACTGGCGTCGCGACGCGCATGCGCTGCTCCTCGACACCGGCAGCGTCGACGTCGAGCTCGCGTCGTCGGCCGGCGAGCCGCTGCGCGTGGTGACGGAAAAGTTCACCGTCGAGGTCACGGGCACGGTCTTTCAGGTTACGCCGCGCGGGGTGTGGGTGTCGCGAGGCTCGGTGCGCGTGCTCGCACCCGACGGAGCGGTGCTCGCCGCGCGCGTTGCCGCCGGGGAGGCGTGGACGACCGATGCCGAGCGTCCCGCGCCGCCGCGGATCTCCGGACGTGCGTTGCTCGCGCGGGCGCAGCGTGCATTCACGGGGCGGGACTGCAAGGCCGCAGAGAACGACGCGGACGCGGCCCTCGACGCCGGGCTCTCCCGCGCGGAAAGCGCCGAGGCGCGCACCGTGCTCGCGGAGTGTGCCCAGCGGACTGGTCGGCTCGAGGAGGCTGCGCGTCGGTACGAGGCGCTCGCGACCCGCTTCCCAGATCTGGGGGCGGGCGAGACCGCGTTGATCGCATGGGCGCGGCTCGAGGCGACGCGCGCCCGGACGCGCCACGCACGTGCGCTGTTCGAGCGCTACCTCGCACAATATCCGGCAGGCAAGTTCGCGGACGATGCCCGCCGCTTCTTGAAGTCGCCGTGATCATGCGCGTCCTCGTCGCCTTGTCGATTCTGCTCGCCGCTTGCGGTGACCGAGACACGAGCCTGATCTCCGACGACTGCCGCAAGTTCGGCGTCGCGTGCGCATCCGACGGCGAGTGCTGCTCGGGCATCTGCTCGATCTCGCCGGACAGAATGTCGATGACCTGCAGCTCGCCCGGCCAGGCGTGTCAGCTCGAGGGCGGCCCGTGCGCGTCGGCGCTCGATTGCTGCGGTCTCGCCTGCGCGGCCACGGGCACGTGCGCAGCGGACGCCGCGATCTGCGCGCCGCTCGCTGCCGGGTGTACGAGCGGCCTCGAGTGTTGCTCGAACCGGTGCAGCGAGACGTGTGCGCCTGGCGATGGTGGTTGCCGCCCCGCCGGTGCGCGGTGCGAGGCGCCATACCACTGCTGCTCCAACACCTGCGTCAACAACCGGTGCGAGGGCGATGGGCCGGTGTGCTTCACGGCAGGCGAGCCGTGCGCGACCGACGGGGCATGTTGCTCGACGGTCTGCGATCCGGTGACCGCTGCGTGCAAACCAATGACGCTGTGCCGGCCGGCCGGCGAGGCGTGCGCCGCGGATGACCAGTGTTGCTCGTTGGCGTGTGGTGCGACGGGTTACTGCGAGGTGACGGCGTGGTGCAAGCCGATGTTCGAGCCGTGCGAGACCGAGCTCGATTGCTGCTCGAACCGCTGCACGCGAGACACCGCTGGGTTCAAGCGGTGCGAGCCGATCGGCGGATGTCGGCCGTCGGGGCCGGTCGAGACGCCGCTCGCCGTCATCAATCAGTTCGGCGAACCGTGCGTGACCGACGCTGACTGCTGCTCCGGCCGATGCGGTACGGATGCGGATGGACGACGGCGGTGCCAGAAGCTGGGCGATCCGACGTGCGACGAGGCGGCGCCGGTGTGCCTCCCCGCGGGCGAGCTTTGCGAGACCGACTGCGAGTGCTGCGGCGGCCTCCGCTGCGACAGGCCGCGCCCTGACGACGAGCTCGGGCCGTTTCCGAAGCGGTGCGTCGCGGGAGCGACCGCGTGCGCGCCGACCGGCGACCCATGTGCGGATCCAGGCGAGTGCTGCGACGGTTCGTGCACGCTGCATCCGGACGGCGACTACCGCTGCAGCGCTACCTGTTCGGGCAACGGCGCCACGTGCACGACGCACGCTGACTGCTGCGACGGGCTCACGTGCATTCCCGTCGGTGGTGAGCTGGCATGCCGAAGATGACAACCGGATCCAGTCAGAGCCTGGCGTCGAGAAATGCGCGTAGAACCCGGGAGGAGCACGGCATGGGATTGATCTTGGTGGTCGAGGACGACGACGATCTGTCGACAATGCTCGCCAGCGCCATCGAGAACCGGGGTCACGAGGTACGCGTGGCCACCAATGGGCGCGAGGCCTTGGACCGGGTCGCCGAGAGGATGCCAGACCTCATCTTGCTCGACATCATGATGCCGGTGATGAGCGGCGCAGAGTTCGTCGCGCGGTTTCGCGAGCACTACGGGCGTGCGGCGCTCATCGTCGTGATGACCGCGGCCGAAAGCGCGGAGCTGCGTGCCCACGAGATCGGTGCCGACGGGTGGCTGTCAAAGCCCTTCGAGCTCGGCAAGCTGGCTAACGTGCTGGCGACGTACGCGAGCCCGTCTCCTCACGCGAGAGCAGGAGGCTGACATGGAACGTGCGGCGTGGCACGAAGCTGCCTCTGCCGGCCGCCGAATCAGTTTTGTGGCGCGGGGCAGGATTGAACTGCCGACCAAGGGCTTATGAGACCCCTGCTCTACCACTGAGCTACCGCGCCTTTTAGGGCCGTGAAACTATAGATATCGATCGCGCCTGGCAAGGTCCTACGTGCGCGTTCTCGCGTAAACACCGTAGCGGCGAAGCCCGCAACCTCCCAAGGAAATCAGGAACATGGGTAGCGCCTTCGGGGCGCGTAAGGTATCGTGCGGCTGACTCGGGGATCGTCTAATGGCAGGACAGCAGCCTTTGGAGCTGCTCATCAAGGTTCGAATCCTTGTCCCCGAACCAAACCGGAGCATGGCTCCGGGACGGCAAGAAGACCCATGAAACTCGACAAGAGCTGCTCGCTATTCTTCGCCACCAAAATCGATAGCAAGCTGCGCGAAGGGCTCGCGCTATCGAAGCCTGGCGACAAGAAGTACTTCGACGGCAGCTCTGAAGAGTTCCTGCGCGTCATGGAGATCGGCGACGAGAAGGACAAGGAGCGCTGGATCGGCAAGATCATCAAGCCGGGTCCCGCGGTCACCGAGGTCGACGACATCCAGCGCAACATCCTCTCGATCCTGCGGCGCGTGGCGCCCAACGCGAGGATCCCGGCGTCCGCCGTGAAGATCTTCGTGCTTCAGGGTCACGGGGTGGCGAGCGTGATCGACGACGAGCCCGAGGCCGAGGAGGGCGAGTCCGAAGACGCGCTCGACCGCAGCGGGCCGTACATCTCTTACTGACCCGGCACGAAGTGCTCTCCGAGCGCGTCGTGAATGACGCCGGCCGCGTCGCTCCACGCGACGGGCATGGTCTCGGAGAGCTGAAGGAACAGAGGGCCGCTCGCGTCGATCGCGATGACGCCCGCGGAGCCGCCGGTGACGATAGCGAGCTCGGCGAGGGACGCGCGCATCGCATCTGCGAGCGTGCTACCCGCGCGTACGCGCAGGGCGAGGTCATGGGCGAGCGCGACGCGGATGATCGCCTCGCCATCGCCGGTGGCGGACACGGCGACGCGCGCGTCGGCCCAGGTGCCCGCACCCGCGAGCGGTGAGTCGCCGACGCGACCAGGCCGCTTGCCGACCATGCCTCCCGTCGAGGTAGCGGCGGCGACATTGCCGTGGTGATCGCGTGCGACCGCGCCGACGGTGCCGCCCTCGCGCTCGCGCGTGCGGGCCGCGCGGTGCTCGGCGAGGCGCGTGCGGGCTCGTTCCGTGACGAGCGCGCCGGGCAGCGCGGGTGCGATACCCACCGTGTCCGCGAAGGCCCACGCGGCGGGTCCGACGAGCAGTACGTGCTCGTTGGCGTCGAGGACCGCGCGCGCGAGGGCGATCGCGTTGCCGAGCTCGGGCACCGCGGCGACGGCGCCGATGCGCTGCGTGGCACCATCCATCACCGCGGCGTCGGTCTCGACGGTGCCGTCGCGGGTGAGCGCCGAGCCCGTGCCCGCGCTGAGCTCGGGATCATCCTCGAGAATGCGCGTGGCGGCGACCACGGCATCGAGCGCGGAGGCGCCGCGCGCGATCAGCTCGTGTCCCGCAGTGGCCGCGGCGCGCACGCTCGCGCGCAACGTGGCATGACGCTCGGGATCGATCGTGCCCGCACCTCCGTGGACGATGATCATCACCCTAGCGTAGCCGGCATCGCACCACATCGGCGTATCGCAAGCCGCAGCGCTATCCTACGCGGCGCAGCGGAACGCTATGGCGCAGATGATCGACAAGCGCCGCGACGCGCGGGCTACCTCGCACCTCGGTTCGGAACAGCGCGTGTACGTTGACCGTGGGGAGCTCGGCGTCGAGGTCGAGCCGCACGAGGGCGTACGCGTCCGCGACGAACTCGGGCAGGATCGCGATGCCGAGGCCCGCCTCGACGGCGCTCGCGATGCCGACGAGCGTGCCGATGCGCAGGCTGGTCGCAGCCGTCACGCGCCGGTCGCCGGAGAAGTCCCACGTGGTACGGCTACCGAGGCCAAGCACCGCCGCGTGCATCGCGAGGTCGGCGACGGTACGAGGCCGGCGCTTGCCGCGCAGATAGCGGGTCGACGTGACGACGTGCTGGCGAAACTGCGCGATCGGCGTCGCGATGATGCTCGTCGTATCGGGGAGGTCGAGACCCGCGCGGAGCGCGACGTCGACCCCCTCACCGACGAGGTCCGCGACTCGGTCCTCGAGCCGGAGCTCGAGCTCGAGGTGGGGGTGCGCAGCGCTCAGGTCTGCGAGCGACGGCACGACGCGCAAGGTGCCAAGCGTGACCGAGGTCGACAGCACCATGCGGCCGGCGAGCCCGGCGCGCCGATCGACGCTGGTGCGCGCGGCCTCCGCGGCCCGGACGAGCTCGCGTGCGTGCTCGCGGAAGCGCTCGCCGGCTTCGGTGAGCTGAAGCCGCCGCGACGTACGAAGCAACAAGGATGCGCCGAGCTCGCGCTCGAGCGACGAGATCTGCCGGCTGACAGCGGGGAGTGAGGCTCGTTGGGACCGAGCTGCGGCCGAGAGGCTGCCGGTCTCGACGACACGCAGAAACGTCTGGGCGCGCGCCAGGAAGTCCATGCCACCAATGTTGCACATTCTGCAAGGTTCGGTTGACGAGGGCGGGGCTGCCGGGTGCGCACGCCGCGGCGCACCGTGTAGCCATGACGAACGACACACTTCGCGATCGAGTTTTCTTCGTGACCGGCGGCAACTCGGGCATCGGTGCAGCGACCGTCCGCGCCCTCGCACGGCATGGCGCCCACGTCGTGTTCACCGGTCGCCGGGCGGAACAGAACCTTGCTGTCGAGCGATCCGTTTCGGGCGGAGGCCGGGTGATCGGCGTGGCCGCCGACATGACGGTGGAAGCCGACGTCGAGCGCGCAGTCACCATCATCGACAAGGAGCTCGGCGGGCGCCTCGACGGAGCGCTCAACAACGCCGGAGGTGGTCGCCATCTCGGCCCGACGGCGACGCTGTCCCGCGAGGCCTGGGATGCCGAGCTGGCGGCGAACCTGACCTCGAAGTTTCTCGCCCTCAAGCACGAGGTCGGGCGCATGCCTGGGGGCGGGGCGATCCTGAACGTATCGTCGATCGCGGGAGCCGTCGGCTTTGCCGGGGCGGCGGCCTACTCGGCGGCGATGCAGGGCGTGCTCGGGCTCACGCGCGCGGCCGCGATGGAGTACGCGTCCCAGGCCATCCGGGTGAACGCGATGATCCTCGGTGGCGTCGACACGCCGCTGTTCCGCACGACGATGGGCGCGACAGACGAGTCAGCTGCGTTCATTCGCAGCCTTCACCCGATCGGACGGCTCGCGACGGCGGACGAGATTGCAAACACGATCGTGTTCCTGCTCTCGGACGCGTCGTCCTTCATCACGGGCGCGGCAATCACGGTCGACGGTGGAATGACCGCCCGGTGATCTCGTTGATGGGGCTTTTGCGCCGGCGGCGGGCGAAGGTCAGCGTCTGGCGGCCTGGGCCATCGCTCGATGCTCGCGCGGGGACACCCCGAGCGCGCGCTTGAACGCACGCGAGAACGCGAACTCGGACGTGTAACCGACCGCGCTTGCGACCTCGCTCAGCTTCGCGCTGCCCCGCAGGTGCTGTGCCGCGAGCGACATACGCACCCGCGTGACGTATTCGAGCGGTGGCTCTCCGACCGTCTCGCGAAAGCGCCGCGCGAATGCGGCCCGCGAGAGGTGGGCGACCTTGGCGAGCGACTCGACCGTCCACGCCTTCTGCGGACGGGCATGGATCGCCGACATCACGGGGCCCAGCGACACGTCGACGAGGGCCGCCGGCCATCCGCCCTCCGGGCTCGCGCTCCACGCTCGCAGCGCACATGCGAGCAAGGCGCCGAGCAGGTGCTCGATGACCGTCTCGCGCCCTGGCCGCACCGACGCGAGCTCCTCGCACAACATCGGGATCATGACGCGCAGCGATGGATCCTTCCGGATCGCCTCGGCCGTGAAGTGCACGACGTCGGGCAGCTGGCGTGTCATCTGCGAGCACAGCCCGAGCTCGCTCTGGTATTCGCCGCACACCAGCGTCGTCACGTGAGGACGCGCGTCCATGCGTTGTTGCTTGAGCTCGTCGAGTGAGCAGGGTGGTGTCGCCGGCGAGTCGCCGATCACGTGGGCCTGTCCGTGCGGCACGAGCACGAGCTCGCCCTCGGCGATCCGCACCGGTGCCTGCCCCACGACGCGGACGCAGGCATGGCCCTTCTCGACCAGATGAAACGCGATCGTCGGTCGCGCGGGCAACTCGAGCGCCCACCGATGCGACAGCTTGTTGCGCGCGACCAAGACGCCGTAGGTCGACGTGATCTCCATCCAGTTCGAGACGGCATCGCTCACGGTGAGACTCCCAGATATGCGGTTGATACTAACTAGCATGGGGCGTCTCACTGCGGGCGGCTAGCGTGGAAGGGAAGGAGACCTCCATGAGCAACATTCTCGTCCTCAACGCGACCGGCAAGGTCAGCCAGGGTGTGGTCCGCGGCCTCGCCGCTGCCGGGCACCACGTGATCGCCGCGAGCCGGCATCCCAAGTCCGTCACCGGCACGCCGTCCAACGTCCGCCAGGTTCATTTCAGTTACGAGGAGCCCACCACGTTCGACGCGGCCCTCGACGGCGTCGACCGTGTGTTCTGGCTCAGCCCGCCGCTCGTCCTCGACGGGGCCACCTACACTCGCCCGTTCTTCGATCGCGCGCTGTCGCGCGTGAAGAAGGTCGTCACGATGACGGCGGCCGGCGTGGAGACCAGCGACCAGATCCCGCTGCGCCAGGCCGAGCTGCTCGTCGAGCGGTCGGGCGTTGCGTTCGTGCACCTGCGCCCGACCTGGTTCAGCGACAACTTCCACACGTTCTGGCTGGGCATGATCAACGGCACCGGCACGATCGCGCTCCCCGCCGGCGACGGCGCGAGCGCCTTCATCGACGCGCGCGACATCGCGGCGAGCGCGGTTGCTGCACTCACCCGCGACGACATCCGAAACCAGGCGTTCACGCTGACGGGCCCCGCGTCACACACCTACGCGGATGCCGCCTCGGTGCTCGCGCGTGTATCGGGACGGCCGGACATCCGCTACATGCCCATCTCCGACCACGCCTTCATCGAAGGTGCCGTGCAGATGGGGCTCTCCGCCCAGTACGCTGGCATGCTCGCCACGCTGTTCGACGTCGTGCGCCAGGGCTGGGCCCCGCCGCCAACGACGGACGTACGTACCCTCACCGGCGCCGAGCCGATCACCTTCGAGGCCTACGCGCAGCACTACGTCTCGGCCTGGCGGCGCTGACCTGATCAGGGACGGACGTTTCGCGAGGCTCAGGTGACGCGCAGCATGCTGGAAGCCCCCGGCGCATGCAGCACGCACGCGGAGGAGCAGCGTCGCCGAACGCTTGCCGTCTACTCGAGCGCGAGCAGCGGCTCGCCGGCAGTGACGTCGGCGCCGTCGGCGACCAGGACCGCCTTCACACGCGCGCGGTCCGGCAGGCCTGCACCGCCGTAGGTGACACGGTTGAACGTCTTCATCACCTCGAGCAGACACACCGTCGTGCCGACCGTGACTTCGCTGCCGACCTCGACGAACGCGGGCTTGCCCGGCGTGGGGCGCCCGTAGAACCGGCCGCTTGTCGGCGCGCGGAACACGAGCCCCGTGGTGCCCGCTGCGTTCTGCTCCGCGATGGAGCTCGCCGAGGCGCCGCCGACCTGCGCGGTGGTGTCGACGACGAACAGCGCATCGCCGTAGCTCACCGCGCGCGGTACGCCGGTGTTCTGAGCGAGGCCCTGTACGTCGGGCGCGACGAGCTTGATGCGGCGGCCCAGCACGTCGAGCTCGCCGATCGCGTGGCCGGCGATCACGAGATCACCGTCGGTGACGCCCGGATAGAAGTAGCCGGGGCCCGGGCTCTCGAGCGTCCACGTCTCGCCGTTGCGCTTGGCGAGCGCGGCCTGCGTGGGTTCGTGCAACCGCGTCATCGGCGACCTCCTACGAGCTCGCGGAGGTCGTGCATCGACCAGATGCGCGCGTTCTTCACGCGGCGATAGCCGGTGTTCTGATACGACATCTCGACGAGCGCGGTGAGGTAGCCGCGCAGCTCGCCGAGCTCGACGATCTCGTCGGTGTCCATCTGCCTCGCGGCGACGAATGGATCCATGTCGCCCTCGATGCGCGCTTCGGTCTCCTTCATGCCGGCTTCGATCTTCGCGCGCTCCGTGGGATCGGTCGTCATGATCTGGAAATCGTCGTCGAGCTTGGTGTTGAACGCCGCGATCGCGAGCGTGCGGCCTTCCATCACCGAGAGACGCGAGAGCGTCGTCGACAGCTGCACGACCGGGTCATAGGGCAGGCCGCTCATGGCGTAGTAGCCGGCGCCCGACGCCTTGCGCAGCAGCACCGTGAACATCGGCGTCGTATTCGTCGAGTTCGTGTAGATGAGCGAGCTGCCGTACGAGAGCAGGCCGTGCGCTTCGGCTTCGGTGCCGATGTCGAAGCCCGAGATGTCCTGCAGCCAGATCAGCGGGATGCCGTCGTCGTTGCACGCGCGCGAGAACGCCGAGATCTTGGCGATGCCACCGCGATACAGGATGCCGCCGGGGCGCTGGCGGCCCGGATGCTCGGGGTCGCCGACGAGGCCCTGGCGGTTGATGACGAAGCCCGCGTACAGACCGCCGAGGCGCCCGATGCCGCAGATCATCTCCTCGCCGACCTCGGGCATCACCTCCCAGAACAGCGACTGATCGACGAGGCGCGCGAGGACCTGATTGGCGTCGTATGCCTCGCGGTGATCCGTGGGCAACAGGCCCGCGAGCTCGGCCGCCGGGAACCGGGGCTCGAGGGGCGCGAGGTCGCCGCGATAGAAGTCCGCGCCGGACGACGGCAGGCGCGCGACGTCGCGGCGCAGGCACGCGAGCAGCGTCTCGTCGTCGGGGACGCGCACGTCGGCGCAGCCGGACTGGTGCACGTGGACCTCGGGGCCGCCGATGTCGAGCGAGGTGAGCTTCTGGCTCTTCGCGCCTTTGATCAGCGCCGCGCCGGCGATCACCATGTACGCCTGCTCGGTCATGTAGACGCGGTCGGAGATGATCGGCATGTAGCCGCCGCCCGCGATGCAGTCGCCGAACACGCCCGCGATCTGCGCGACGCCGTGCGCGGAGAGGAGGCTGTTCATCTTGAAGATGTGGCCGGCGCCGCGTGCACCCGGGAAGCTCTTGCTCTGCTCCGGTAGGAACAGGCCGCTGCAGTCGACGAGGTAGATCGTGGGCAGCCGCATCCGCAGCGCCATCATCTGCGCGCGTTGGATCTTCTCCGGCGTGCGCGGCCACCACGCGCCCGAGGCGACGGTGTTGTCGTTGGCGATCACCATCACCCACCGCCCCTCGACCCGCGCGAACGCGGTGACTACACCGGCGCCGGGCGAGCGCTGCTCGCCGGGGAACACTTCGCCGTAGTTGACGAACGTGCCGACCTCGTACGCGCGCGTACCCGGATCGATCAGGCGCTCGAGCCGCTCGCGCGCGGTCAGCTTGCCCTTCTTGTGGACGCGCTCGACGTAGCTCGGGCCCCAGCCGGCTTCGACTTCCTGGCGCCGTGCGCGCAGGCGGTCTTCGAGGGTCGCGAGCGCGGTGCGCTGGTCGGCGACCGTGCGCTCGTCGACGAGCTTGTTCAGGGGATCGCCGATCGGGACGAGCGGGACGAACGCCATGCGAAGGGCGACGCTACCACCAACCGGCCCGGCCGGTCAGGCTGGCGCGCCTGTGTAGCGCACCACCACGAGGGCGGCGTCGTCGTCGAAGCGGGAGCTAAACGCCGTTACGTCCTGTTCTATCGCCTTGCGGAGGTCGCTCGCGCTCGTCCCCGCGAGCCGCTCGACGGCCGCTTGCAGGCGGTCGAGGCCATAACGTCCGGTCGCACCGCGCGCCTCGGTGAGGCCGTCGGTATGAAACACGAGCAGGTCGCCAGGCGCGAGCTTCCCGGTCACCGTCTGCGTGCTGGCGACGATCGACGGCTTGATGCCGAGCCAGATGCCGTCGGGATCGAGCCGCTCGCACTTCTTTGTCGCGGCACGCCAGACGAGCGTGGGCTCGTGGCGGCCGGCGAGCGCGAACGTACCGTCCGCGTGGAGGCGGGCGAGCGCGAACGTCACGTAGTCGGTCGCCTTGAGGCGGCGGCGGACGTTGTCGAACACGACGCGGTTCACGCGATCCACGACATGCTCGACGGGGTACGTGTCGTCGATCGTGAGGCTCGCGACCGTGGTCTGCACCATCATCATCACGAGTCCCGACGAGAGGCCGTGGCCGGAGACGTCGCCGATGGCCACCCAGCACCCGTCGGCGGCCGGCCTCACGTCGAAGTAGTCGCCGCCGACCTCGGCTGCTGCGTGCATCACCGTCGAGACATCGAACGCAGGGAGGGATTGTGCGGCTGGGAGCAGGGCACGCTGGATATGCTGCGCGATCGCGAGCTCGCGCTCGGCGGTGGCGCGAGCCTGCTTGAGCTGTGCCCCGAAGCGCGCCGTCGTTTTCTTGTAGGCAACTCGGCCGAGCATGAAGCTGAGGACCAGCGACACCTGGATCAGCATCTCGGCCATCAGCTGCTGGCCGGGGGAAAGCTCGCTCGCCGTGAGCACGCCCGGATCGACGAGCACGCCACCGACGACCAACCCGAAGATCGCGGCGCGCCCGAGGCCCTCGACGAGGATCACGACCAGCCCGATCCGCGGATAATGCAACGAGGCGGTGTAGACGTGTTGCCCCGACGCGACCGCCGCGGGCGATGCGATCCCGAAATAGAGCGTCATGCCGAGCAGGCCGACGCTATTGATCAGATGGACGAAGAGGAGCGTCCGCTCGCCGGCCTTTCGCGTCCGGGTGACGAGCACGGTGAGGAGCATCGCCACGACGCAGACCACGGCGGTGATCGCACAGATGAGGCGCGCGGCAGGATGGCCGTCGAACACCAGTAGCGACGCGGCACAAGCAAGCACCGCGCCGCCGATCATCGGCGCGGTCTCGCGCAACAAGTCCTGGTGGCTGGTCGCCAGGACCTCGTCGAGTGCCTCCGACGACGCGACCTGCGCGCTCGCTCCTGCGAGCACGCCTTCCTCGACCCTTCGAGATCCCGCCGTCTGAAGCTCTCGCCTCTGCACGACGCTCGGACGCTACAACGCGACCACGGCTTACGTCGAGGGAGCCAACGAAGGACGTGACGTCTCCGTACCTACGGAAAACTCTGATCGAGCGATCAGGGCGGCCAACCGGGGATCGACCGCGTGTCATAGCGTCCCGAGCGGAAGGCATCGCTGCGAAGAATCGCGACGTGCATCGGGATTGTCGTCGGCACGCCATCGACACGGAACGCCTGGAGCGCCGCGATCATGCGCTCGATTGCATCCGCACGGTCGCGCCCGCGTACGATGAGCTTCGCGAGCAGCGAGTCGTAGAACGGCGGCACCACGTAACCTGCGGCGACATGGGTGTCGACGCGAATGCCGTCACCGCTCGGGGGCTGCCATGCGGTGATCGTCCCCGGCGCGGGCGCGAAGTTGTTCGACGGATCCTCGGCGTTGATCCGGCACTCGATCACGTGACCGCTGCTGGCAAGCGCGCGATCGATCTCGTCCTGGGTCCACGCGAGCGGGCGGCCCGCGGCGACGTGCAGCTGGGCGATCACCAGATCTTTGCCGGTCCGCTCCTCGGATACCGTGTGCTCGACCTGCAGGCGGCAGTTGAGCTCCATAAACCTGAGCACCTCGCCGTCGAACAGCATCTCCATGGTGCCCGCACCGACGTAGCCGATCTTGGCGGCGGCGCGCGCTGCGGACGCACACGTCGCAGCGCGAAGGTCGGCGCTGATCGCGGGCGACGGGCTCTCCTCGATCAGTTTCTGGTGATTGCGCTGCACCGTGCAGTCGCGCTCGCCCAGGTGGACGGCGCGGCCGTAGCGATCCGCAAAGATCTGGATCTCGACGTGCCGGCCGGTCTCGAGCAAACGCTCGAGGAAGACGCGGTCTCCGCCGAACGCCGCGCGCGCCTCGGCTTGCGCCTCGGAGTACGCGGACTCGACCTGGTTGGCGGCGCGGGCGATGCGCATGCCGCGCCCACCACCGCCGTTCTCGGCCTTGAACAGCACCGGGAACCCGACGGCGCCGGCGACGCGCTTGGCGTCCTCGACGTCGGCGAGCACGCCGTCGCTGCCCGGAATGACCTGCATGCCGGCCGCGCGCATGGCGGCCTTCGCACGCGTCTTGCTGCCCATCAGCGCCGTCACCTGTGGCGGCGGGCCCACGAACGTCACGCCGTGCTGTGCGCACAGGGTCGCGAGCAGCGGGTTCTCCGAGAGGAAGCCCCAGCCCGGATGCAGCGCGGAACAGCGTGCCTGCACGGCGGCCTGCACGATGCGCTCGACGTCGAGGTACGACTGCGCGGCGCGCCCGGGGCCGAGCACGACGACCTCGCGGTCCTTCGTGTACGGCGCATCGCGATCCGCTTCGCTCACCGCGAACACGGGGACGACCCCGAGCGCATCGCACGCACGCGCGACGCGCACGGCGACCTCACCGCGATTCGCGATCAACAGCCGGTGGAACAGCGGCGGGGCCATTACTTGCCGAGGCTGAGGAGGCAGGCCTCGGCGCTCGACACCTCGAACTTGCCGGCCGCTTCCATCTCGATCGACTTCACCGTGTTGTCCTCGACGACGATCAGGCCGCGGCGCGCGCGGAGACCCATGTGCGCGCCCGAGAGGTCCTGCTCGATGCCGAGCGCCTTGCTGAAGGCACCGGCGCCGTCGGCGAGCATGACGATCTTGCCGAGGGCGTCGTGTTCCTTCGCCCACGCCTGCATCGTCCAGGCGTCGTTGACGGAGAGGCACGCGACGAGGTCGATGCCCTGCGCCTTGAGCTCGGGGAGCTTGGCGACGTAGCCGGGGAGGTGCTTCGCCGAGCAGGTCGGCGTGAACGCGCCGGGTAGCGAGAAGATCACGACCTTCTTGCCGGCGAACAGCGTGGTGGGATCGAGGTCGGCCGGACCCTCGGCGGTGGCCTGCTTGATGGTGACGGACGGGAGCTTGTCGCCTTGGCTGATCATGGCGCTGGCATACCACGATCTAACTCCGCACTGCCTCCGGCAGTGCTGCGCGCCGGACGTTCGTCCGCCTTGCGATCCCCCGCACACAAGCCGGCCGCGAGCGCACAGCTGCGCGTGAACCGTTCGACATCGTCGCGCAGCGCTGCATCGGCGAGCACCCACGCGATCTCGAGGCACTTGCCCGTGCGCGCCGCGGCCAGATCGGCGGCGCACACCGGATCGATCTTCGCGGCGCGCATGTTGATGATCCGATCGATGCCGGTGATCGCGTGGACGCGGCCCTGGCGATCGACGTCGAACACGACATCGAGCGGCTTGCCGCCCAGCTCGACGACCTTGCTGGGATACTGGACGGGCACCGCCCAGCGTGCGCGCGCCTGACCGAGCGTGTTGCGCGGGTCCCCGGCGAAATGCGACCGGACGGCCACGCCGCCACCGGCGCGCAGCTGCGCCGCGAGTGCGGGCACCGCCTCGTCGAACGCGCGGGCGTAGCGCGCATACGGTTGCTCGCCGCGATACGGGTCGACGACGAGGCGATCCCACTCCGCCCGGTCGAGCTTCCACGACTTCACCTCGCGCTCACACGCACCGGGGGCACAATGAGCGAGCGCGGCGAGCCGCTTGCCGAGATCCTGTGCACGGGGCTCGACGCGCTGGCACGCCGCGAGTGCGAGTAGCAGGAGGACGGCGCGCATCAGCCGGCGGTGGCGTCGGAGGTCTCGCGGCTCGGGCGGCGCGGCTCGGCGGGCTTTTGCGTTGCCAACGGCAGGCCGCACAGGAGCTTGATCGCGACCGACGCCGCGGTGGCGCCGAACACCGACGGCACGAACGCGACCGAGCCCTCGACGCGGTTCTTGTGCTCGCAGTCGTTGACGCCATTCGTGCCGCCCGGGCACACGCAGCGGAAGGCGCCATCGTCATACGCGAGCGCGTGCGGCGGCTGCGGCATCTCCTCGGAGTACACGGCCCACACGCCGGTGTGCTGCGTGCAGTCGAGGTCGTGCTTCTTGCGGAGGTTCTTGCGCAGCTCGCGCGCGAAGGGGTCGATGCGCGTGTCGGAGAGGTCGGCGACGCGGACAGCGGTGGGATCGAGGCGCGCCGCGGCGCCCATCGAGGACACGATGCGGATGCGCTCGCGCACGCAGGTGGCGATCAGGTGCATCTTGGCGGCGACGTTATCGATCGCGTCGATGACCACGTCGGGCTCGGGGACGAGCAAGCGCGCCGACGAGTCGGCGTTGTAGAACTCGGCGCGCGCTTCGATCGTCGCGTCGGGGTTGATGAGCTTGAGGCGCTCCGCCATCACCACGACCTTGGGCTTGCCGAGCGTGGGCTTGAGCGCGTGGAGCTGGCGGTTGACGTTGGTGACGCAGATGCGGTCGTAATCGACGAGGATCACCCTCCCGACGCCGCTGCGGACGAGCGCCTCGGCGGCGAACGAGCCCACGCCGCCGACGCCGAACACGGTGACCGTGGCCGCACCGAGGCGGGCGACGCCGTCGTCTCCGAGGAGACGGGCGGTGCGGTCGAAACGGCGATGCGTCATCCGCCGGTTATAGCCGCCTGCTACCAGGTCGAAAAGATCCGCGTTGCGTTGGCGGTCGTCAGCACGGCCATCTCTTCGACGCTGCTGCCGCGCGCGGCCGCGAGCCCGGCGAGGACGGCTGGCAAAAATGCTGGCTCGGAGCGCCCGCCGCGGTGGCCCTCCGGGGCCTGATCCGGGGCATCGGTCTCGACGAGCAGCAGCTCGGGCGGGATCCCGCGCGCGGCCTCGACGGGGCGGCGCGCGTTCGCATAGCTGATCGGGCCGGCGAACGAAAACGCGAGCCCGAGGGCGCGATATACGGGGACGAGCTCGGCGCCCCCCGAATAGCTGTGGAGCACGCCGGTGACGGGGCCCTCCTCGCGCAAGATCCGCGGCGCGGCGTCGTGCGCGCGCAACACGTGGATGACGAGCGGCAGCTCCAAGGCGCGGGCGACGCGAATGTGCGCGCGGAACAGCCGCTCTTGCAGCGCGAGCTCGCCGGTGCCGCCGTCGAGGCCGCTCTCCCCGACGGCGATCGCACGCGCGGAGGTAAGGGCCGTCGCGAGCCGGTCCTCGAGATCGCCGGCGAGCTCGTCGGGCGCGAGCTCGGGGACGATCTGAGGATGAATTCCGAGCGCACACCGCACGCCCACGCGTTCGGTGCGTGCCGCGAGCTCGACGAGCGCGGGCCACGTGCGCGGGCGGATCGCCGGCACTAGCATCCCTCGCACCCCGGCGGCGGCCGCGCGCGCGAGCATGGCGTCGCGGTCGGCGTCGAACGCTGGCGTATCGAGGTGGCAGTGCGTGTCGATCACCCGAGGTGATCGTAGCGTAGGATCTACGCAGTGGCGCTCAAGGTCCTCGCGCGATGGAAGGTGTGGGTCACCACCAGCGAAGGCATCTTTGCCCACTGGTTGCGCGCCGCCCATGAAGCGCTGCTCGGCGAGATGCCCGTGCTCGCCGCGGGTACCGCACTGTTCGCGCTGATCTCCACCGTGCCGCTGCTCGCCGCGGCCGTCGCGCTGTACGGCCTGATCGCCGACCCCGCGCAGATCCAGGGCCACCTGAGCGGCCTCGCGCGCGTGCTGCCACAGGGGATGATGGCCTTCCTCCACGACCAGTTGCAGATCCAGGCCCAGCGCTCGACCGGCACCGTCGGGCTCGCGCTCGGCTTCAGCATCGTGGTCGCGGTATGGTCGTCGCGCGGAGCAGCGCGCGCGCTGGTCGACTCGCTCAACCGCGCTTACCGCGTGCGCGAGCTGCGGCGCCCGACGCAGCGCTTCGTGCTGACGCTACTGATGGCGAGCGCGACGATGATCGGCCTGTTGCTGCTGTTCGCGGTGATCGTCGCGCTGCCTGGGATCTTCGCGCTCGCGGGGCTCGAGGGCTATGCGTTCGCGGAGTGGCTGCGCTGGCCGGCGCTCATGGCGCTCGTGTTCGGTGCGCTGCTCGCGCTGTACCGCTACGCGCCGTCGCCACGCCCGCTCGGCACCGAGCGGCATCTGTGGCCGGGGGCGTCGATCGGCACGGTGATGGTGCTGCTCGTATCCGTCGGTCTCTCGCAATGGGTCACGCGCGTCGCCGCCTACGACGTCATCTACGGCACGTTCGGCAGCGTCGTGATCGTGCTGCTCTGGTTCTACTTGTCGACGATGGCGCTCGTCGTCGGCGGGTTCGTGAACGCAGAGCTCGAGCGTCACGCGGGCGCGCCGGCACCGGATCGCTCGATGTATTAGCCCGATGTCCTGACCCGAAAACGCGAAGGCCGCCTCGAGGGCGGCCAGCGCAAAGCAAACTAAGAGGGGAAGGGGAGGGCGGGTGCGTCGTCGAGCTTAAATCGCCTTCGAACCGTGGAACTTCGCGGTGGAGAGCGGAGCGGGTGAGCCCGAGTACTTGAGGTCACCGGTCCACACGCCGGTCTGGATCTCGTCCATCTTGGAGTCGCCGTTGCGGTCGACGCCACGCGCCGTGCCGGTCAGGTTGAATTCGAGGGCGGCGGTGTCGAGGTTGTTCAGGTAGTTGTAGAGAGCATTCGAGCCGATCGTGAGGCCGGCGTTGCAGGCGCTCTCGAAGGTCGAGGCCGAGCCGATGTCGATCGCTTCGTAGACGTAGCGGCCGACGGCCTGGCAGTTGACGAGGTTCTTGAGGAGGTCGTCGAGCGTCGAGGCCGACGGGTCGATCATCGGGATGACGGCCTGCTCGAGGGCGATCTTCGTCAGCTGGCCATACTTGAGCGGCACCATGTGCGGGTTGACCTTGAGACGGCCGGCCTGGTCGAGGGTGACCATCAGGTTCTCGACCTTGACGGGCTGGATGTTGAAGTCCGCGAAGGGGAGGTCGAGGTCGACGCCGTCGATGGTGAAGTGGAGGCCGTTGACGGTCTTGATGCCGCGGCCGCCCGCGGTGATCTCCAGGACCTCGGTGGTGCCGAAGTGCTGGGCCACCTGGCCGAACGCGTCGCCGACCTCGACCATCTTGTCGAAGAAGTCGGGGGCGACCTCGAGGAGCTTGTCGTTGAGGTAGCCGGCGACGAACGGGACGGAGCCCTGGAGGGTGTTCTTGACGGAGCCGTTGGGGAGGGCCGCGAGGACCTGCTCGAGGATGAACTTGGTGGGGTCATCCGGGTCGTCGGTGGCCTGGATGAAGTAGCGGGTAACGTTGCCGGCGGTGCCGGGGAGATTGGTGGCGAGGTCGAAGTCGCTCTGGACGTTGAACCGACCTTCAGGGGTGAGGGGCACCGGGAGGTCGTCCGGGTCGTCCATGTTGTCGTCGTCGTCGTTGTCGATGGGGCCGGGCGCCTGAGCAGCGCAACCGGTGGCGACGGCGACCATGAGGGCGAGGATCGAAGAGGTAGTGTTGCGCATGTCAGGTTCTCCGTGAGGCGTCGAGGTTGGTGCCGAACCCTTGTGCAGCGCATGTGCCACCCGGCGCCGTCGAGCGATCCTCGATCGATCAACGAGTTGCCTGCGTGGTTTCGAGCGATCGGCAACTGCAGTGGTCGGGCTCATCGATTCCGTGGAGTCGGAACACCCTCGAGGTTCCGATCACTTGGAGATCTCTCCGACGAAGGGCCGTCACCGTCCGTACGCCGAAAACAAACCGGCCGAGGCACCATCGCCTCGGCCGGCTAACCATCCTCGACTTCGCGGGCTCACCACCCGTTCCGCCGAACTTGTTGTTGCTCGGGCTTAGTTCGTCTTCGAGCCGTGGAACTTCGCCATCGAGAGCGGCGCGGGCGATCCGGAGTACTTGAGGTCGCCGGTCCACACGCCGGTCTGGATCTCGTCCATCTTGGAGTCGTTGTTGCGGTCGATGCCACGCGCCTGGCCGGTGAGGTTGAACTCGAGGGCGGCGGTGTCGATGTTGTTGAGCTGGTTGTAGAGCGTGTTGGCGGCGAGCGTGAGGCCGGTGTTGCAGGCGCTCTCGAAGGTCGAGGCCGAGCCGACGTTGATCTTCTCGAAGACGTACTGGCCGACAGCCTGGCAGTTGACGACGCTCTTGAGGATGTCCTCGAGGCCCGACGCGGCGGGGTCGATCATCGGGATGATGGCGTAGTCGAGGGCGAGCTTCATGACCTGGCCGTACTTCATCGGCACCACGTGCTGCGCGAAGTCCAGGCGACCACGGTCGTTGAGGGTGACCATGATGTTCTCGACCTTGATCGGCTCGATGTTGAAGTCGGCGAACGGCAGGTCGATGTCGACGTTGTCGACGACGAAGTGGAGGCCGGTGACCGTCTTCGTGCCGCGGCCACCCGAGGTGATCTCGACGAGCTCGTTGGTGCCGAAGTTCTTGGCGACCTGGCCGAACGCGTCGCCGATGTCGACGATCTTGTCGATGAAGTTGGGGGCGACCTCGAGGAGCTTGTCATTCAGGTAGCCGGCCACGAGCGGGACCGAGCCCTGGAGCGTGTTCTTGACGGAGCCGTCGGGCAGGGCGTTGAGGATCTGCTCGACGATGAACTTGGTCGGGTCATCCGGGTCGTCGGTGGCCTGGATGAAGTAGTTCGCCACGGTGCCAGCGGTGCCGGGGAGGTTGGTGGCGATGTCGAAGGTGCTCTGGACGTTGAAGCGGCCTTCCGGGCTGGTCGGCACCGGCAGGTCCTCCGGGTTCTCCATGTCGTCGTCGTCGTCGTCGCCCGGGGTGCCGGGCGCTTGAGCAGCGCAACCGGTGGCGACGGCGATCATGAGGGCGAGAATCGAAGAGGTGGTGTTGCGCATGTTCCGTTCTCCGTGAAGTGTCGAGGTTGGTTGCCAACCCCCCAGTGCAGCGCATGTGCCACTCGCAATCGCTGTGGGATCAACGGCTTAGCCCACCGATTCGGCCGAGCGGCAACCCCAGTGGTCGGGTTGGAGGAAGCCATGGAGTCGAGAGACCTCCTCTCGCGCCGAAAACAAACCGGCCGGAGCACCATTGCCCCGGCCGGCTAACCATCCTCGACGTCGCGGGCTCACCACCCGTTTCGCCGAACTGTTTGTTTAGATTGCCTTCGAACCGTGGAACTTCGCGGTCGAGAGCGGGGCGGGCGAGCCCGAGTACTTGAGGTCACCGGTCCACACGCCGGTCTGGATCTCGTCCATCTTGGAGTCGTTGTTGCGGTCGACACCACGCGCCGTGCCGGTCAGGTTGAACTCGAGGGCGGCGGTGTCGACGTTGTTCAGGTAGTTGTAGAGGGCGTTCGAGCCGATCGTGAGGCCGGCGTTGCAGGCGCTCTCGAAGGTCGAGGCCGAGCCGACGTCGATCGCCTCGTAGACGTAGCGGCCGACGGCCTGGCAGTTGACGAGGTTCTTGAGGAGGTCGTCGAGCGTCGAGGCCGACGGGTCGATCATCGGGATGACGGCCTGCTCGAGGGCGATCTTCATCAGCTGGCCGTACTTGAGCGGCACCATGTGCGGGTTGACCTTGAGGCGGCCAGCCTGGTCGAGGGTGACCATCAGGTTCTCGACCTTGACGGGCTGGACGTTGAAGTCCGCGAACGGCAGGTCGAGGTCGACGCCATCGATGGTGAAGTGGAGGCCATTGACGGTCTTGATGCCGCGGCCACCCGCTGTGATCTCCAGGACCTCGGTGGTGCCGAAGTGCTGGGCGACCTGGCCGAAAGCGTCACCCACGTCGACGATCTTGTCCAGGAAGTCAGGGGCGACCTCGAGGAGCTTGTCGTTGAGGTAGCCGGCGACGAACGGGACGGAGCCCTGGAGGGTGTTCTTGACGGAGCCGTTGGGGAGGGCCGCGAGGACCTGCTCGAGGATGAACTTGGTGGGGTCATCGGGGTCGTCGGTGGCCTGGATGAAGTAGCGGGCAACGTTGCCGGCAGTGCCGGGGAGGTTGGTGGCGAGGTCGAAGTCGCTCTGGACGTTGAAACGACCTTCAGGGGTGAGGGGCACCGGGAGGTCGTCCGGGTCGTCCATGTTGTCGTCGTCGTTGTCGATGGGGCCGGGCGCCTGAGCAGCGCAACCGGTGGCGACGGCGACCATGAGGGCGAGGATCGAAGAGGTGGTGTTGCGCATGTCAGGTTCTCCGTGAGGTTCGAGGATTGGTTGCCGAACCCTTGTGCAGCGCATGTGCCACTCGAAGTAGTTGTGCGATCAATGAGTTGCGTGAACGCCAGGTGGCAACGGCAACTGCGGTGGTCGGGTTGGTCGATTCCCGCGGCCACCACCAGGCAGCGCCCGTCGAGGTGCACTCGATGCGCAGCCGAAAAAAAGACCGGCCGGGCACCATTGCCCGGCCGGCCAGCCATCCTCGACGTCGCGGGCTCACCACCCGTTTCGTCGAACCTTGGGAACCTCCCGGCGTAGCCGGGAGAGGACGCACGAGAAGAACCGTGGGGGCTACATGCGCTCGCCGTAGAACGTCGCGGTCGAGAGCGGGGCAGGCGTGCTGCCGCCGTAGCTGAGGTTGCCGGTGTAGGTACCGGACTGGAGCTTGTCGGCCTTGCGGTCGTTGTTGGCGTCGACCGCGCGGGCGGTGCCGGTCAGCGAGAAGTCGAGGGCCGTGCCGTCGATGTCCTCGACCTTCTCGTAGATCTTGTTGGCCGCGACCACGAGGCCCGCATTGCACGCCGTCGTGAAGATGCCGGCGCCGGGGCTGAAGCCCACCGCGTCGTAGACCGCGTCGTCGACGAGCGCGCCGACCGACTGGCAGTTGATCTTCGCGGCCAGCAGCTCGGCGAGGTTGTCCGCGCCGGGCTCGAGGATCGGGATGATCGCCTCGTCGAGGCCGATGCGGAGGATCTTGCCGTACGGGAGCGGTACCACGTGCTGGCCGAGGTTGATGCGGCTCTGGTCGAGCGTGATGCCGATACCGTCGACGGTGATGTTCTCCATCTGGTGGTCGGCGAACAGGTGGTCGCTCTCCATGTTGTCGATCTTGAAGTGCGCGCCGAGGACGATCTTCTTGCCGGCGAGGCCTTCGATCGCGCCCGAGATCTCGAGGGTCTCGTTGACGCCGAAGTTCTTCGCCAGCTGGCCGAAATCGTTGCCCAGCTGGATCGCCGTGTCGACGAAGTCCGGGGCGAAGTCGAGCAGGCGGTCGTTCAGGTAGCCCGCGACGAACGGCTTCACGTTGTTGAGGGCGTTGCGGACCGTCGAGCTGGAGATCTGGTCGATCATCAGCGTGAGCAGGAAGTTCGCCGGGTCGTCGGCGTCGTCGGTCATGTCGATGATCGAGTTGACGACGTCGCCGACCTTGCCCGGAGCGTTGGTCGCGATGTCGAAGTTGCTGCGCATCGAGTACTTGCCAGCCACGTCCAGCGGCTGGGTCTCGTCACCGCCGCCGTCGCCACCACCGCCGCCGCCACCACCACCACCACCCTCTTCATCCGGCGCGGGCGCAGCACAGCCCGAAGCCGCGGCGAAGAGGATCGAGGCGAGAATCGAGATGGTCTTGGCGGTCTTCATGGCGCGGTCTCCAGTGTCGAGGATGGCGTTGGTCGCCAGACCGTCTGTGCAGCGCACATGCCACCAATTTGCCCACGCGCGGCCACAGTCATCGCGCACTTGGCCGACGGTGGCGGATCGCGTTGCCAGGTCACTCTCGTTTCGGAGGGTCTAGTGACCTCCCGCAGTCGCCATGGGACGCAACCGATCGCAAGCACTGGAAAAAGACCCACCCGCTGCGCGACGCCACGAAAAAGCCCCCGACGTTTCGCGTCGAGGGCCAGAGGTCAACGAGGACCTACGCAGCTACCAGCCGCAGGTCTGGCCCTTGTTCTGTTCCTCGAGCCACTTCTGGAGCGGCGCGAAGTACTCGAGCATCGCGGTCGCGTCCATCTCGCGCTGGCCGGTGAGCTCGAACAGCGTGTCCTGCCACGGCTGGCTCGCGCCCTTCTCGAGCATCGCCCAGAACGCCTTGCCCGCGTCCTTGTTGCCGTAGATCGAGCACTCGTGCAGCGGGCCCGTGTGGCCGGCCTTCTGGCACAGCGCGCGGTGGAACTGGAACTGGAGCACCGCCGCGAGGAAGTAGCGCATGTACGCGACGTTGCCGGGGACGTGATACTTCGCGCCCGGATCGAACTCGGTCGCGGCGCGCTCAACGGGCGGTACGATGCCCTGGTACTGCTTGCGTAGATCCCACCAGTGCTTGTTGTACTCCTCGGGCTTCACCTTCCCGGAGAACACGTCCCAGCGCCACTTGTCGACGAGCAGGCCCCACGGGAGGAACGCGACCTTGTCGAGCGCGGTCGCCATCTGGCGATTGATCGTGATCTTGTCGTTCTTCTCCGCCTTCGCGAGCAGGCCCTTCTCCTTGAAGTAGCCAGGCGTCATCGACAGCACGACCGTGTCACCGATCGCTTCGTGGAAGCCGTCGTTCGCGCCGCTCTGGAAGATGACCGGCTTCTTGTAGTAGGCCGCGAAGTAGTAGTTGTGGCCGAGCTCGTGATGGATGACGTCCAGCTCCTCGTGGGTCTTCTGGATGCACATCTTGATGCGCAGGTCGTTGTTGAAGGTGACGTCCCACGCGCTCGCATGGCAGACGGCTTCCTTGCCTGCGGGCTTCTGGAACATCGAGCGCTCCCAGAACGTGTCGGGCAGCGCGGGGAACCCGAGCGACGTGTAGAACGCCTCGGCCACCTTCACCATCTTCTTCTCGTCGTACGCGCCCGGCTTCTCGAGCGCCGGCGTGACGTCGATGCCCGGCTGGCCCGGGAACGGCTCGAGCTCTTTGTACATCCAGCCCCACTGCTGCGCCCACATGTTGCCCGTGAGGTGCGCCGGAATCGGGCCGGTCTTGCTGACGACCTTGTCGCCATAGAGCTTGTTGAGCTTCGCGCGCGTGTAGCAATGTAGCTGCGTGTAGAGCGGCTTGAGCTGGGTGTAGAGCTTCTCGGTCTCCGCGGCGAAGCTCTCCTCGGGCATGTCATAGCCCTGCTTCCACATCGCGCCGACGTCCTTGAAGCCAACGCCCTGCGCGCCCGCGTTCGCGAGCTGCACGAACTTCACGAACAGATCGCGCTCGGCGCGCCCGACGTTGTCGTGCCAGCCCTTCCACACGGCGAGGAGCTCGTCGGGCTTGCGGCTCTTCTGCAGCACCTTGTCGAGCGCGGTGATGTCCTTGCACTCTTCCTTGCCGCCCTTCTTCTTCGGCGGCGTGCAGACCTTGCCCTTGCCATAGATCGAGCCCATCTCGGCGGTCACCTGCGCGAGCTCTTCGGCCTGTTTCGGATCATCGGGCGCGGGCTGCCCGGAAAACTTGAGCAGCGTCAGCTGACGGCGCGTCTGCGGATCGAGCTTGCTCAGCACGGGCTCGAATTTGCGCGATGCCTTGATGAGGCGCGTGATCGTCTTCGCCTGCTCGGCGCCCATGGCCGCTTCGGCCTTCTCGTGTTCCGGCGTGATGTCGGTCGCGTTGGTCCACGCGGCCTGCGAGGCGTCGACGTAGACCTTGCGCAGCTCCTTGTCCATGTCGGCGACGAACTGCTGCGCCTCGGCGATCAGCGCGGCGTCGTTGTTCGTCGCCGGCGCGACGTCGGAGGTGGGCGGCGTGACCTCACCTCCGCCACCGCCCCCCGGATTCGGCGGCGGCGTGGTGTCGGGCTTCGCGGGGCTGCTGCACGCGGCAGCGAGGAAGGCGGGGATGACGAAGAGCTTGCGCACCGCCGGACTCTACGTCCATTTGCGGTGCGTGGGTCAAGCGTCGCTTTGCGGTCGCACGCTGTCCCTGGGTTACGGCTCGACGGGGACGCCACCCTCGCTCTGCGGAGCCGTGCGCGCACTCCCGGGGCTCACGATGCCGCGGTCAGCCAGCAACTTCTTGGCAGCGATCTTCTGATCGTCGTCGAGAACGGCGAACGCCTTCTCGAGCGCGTCCTTGTTGTTGAGCGCGTGCGCCTCGTGCAGCTTTCCCGCATCCGCGGTGGTCTTCATCGGCTGCGCGCCCGGGGCCATGTTCCTGCGCTCCGGTGGTGCTTTGGGATCCTGTGGTGCATCGGGCTCGGGCTTCTCGATCTCGCGCAGCTGCGTCTCGATAGCCTCGTTCCGAATGGCCAGACTGTTATCGATCTCCTGCAGTTTTGTGATCTGCTCCTCGCGCAGACTCAGCTGCGAGGCGTTGTCGATCAGATAGCCAATCGGCGTACCCGATGCGGGCGGCAGCGGCGGCAACTCGTGCGTGCCGGCGGTCGGCTGCGGGTCCTTGCGGCATCCAGCGAACGCGAGCACAGCGAGGGCCAGGAGAGTCGCGAAACGAAACATCACCGAGACCTTGCCATGACTGGGCGAGCCGCGCCCATTCTCAGGTCTTCTGCTAGGCCTCAGCGCTAGCCGCGGCGGCCCGACGCCGGGCGCTCCGACTCGGCCCACGGCTCGCCCATCGCCGCGATCATCTTCTTCATGGTCGCGACGAGGCGCTTCATCTCGGCGACCTGGGGCGTGTCCTCACCCGTGACGGTATCCGGCGCACCACCCGGCCAGCTGCGCTGCAGCTCGTTGATGCGGAGGCGCAGGCGGCGCAGCTCCTCGGAGCGGGTGAGCGCGCGGACCTCCGCGACGGTGACGCCGAGCGCATATTGCTTGGACGCCTCGAACGCCTCGCGCGGCAGCTGCGCGATCTGCTTCGCCACGGCCTTGGCCTCCGTCTTGGTCAGCTCGGGCGCGGTGACGACGAGCTCTACGCTGCCCTCCTGGATCGTGGTCTGCGCGCCGCCGCGGATCGCGCCGCGAGCGGTGACGTCGAAGCCGAACGCGACGGCGGGGTGGTGCTCGCGGTAGACGCGCAGCTCCCAGTGGCCCGCGCGGGTGGGCAGGTGGTCGGGCAGCTCGAACTTCTGCGTGGTCCACCGCCACGTCGTGAGGTCGAGCGAGCCGCGCGCGACCTGGATGTCGAGGAGCACTTGCTTCTGCAGCGCGCTGCGGCCGCGTCCTGCCGCAGAGACGCGCTTGCCGTCGTGCCACCACTCGGCGATGAAGCCGGTGTCGCTATCGATCGAGTCCCAATGCATGACGCGGACGTGGCCGGCAAACGTAGGCCTGCCGTGCTCGAAGCCGCGCGTGATGTAGAGGCGCGGCGCGGCGTCCTGGTGGAGCTCGAGCACGCGCTGCCCGTCGTGCGCCGGCAGCGACGCGGCGACAAACGTGTTGCCGACGAGGAACTTCTCGCCCGACCAGATCTCGACGCGGTAGGTGCCCGGCTGGGGGATATCGAGCACGGCCTTCGCGCGGCGTGCATCGAGCACGAGCGAGCCCTGGGAGACCACGCGCTCGCCGGTCGTGAGCACGGCCTTCAGGTCTTCACCGGGGTACGGATGGCGGGTCAGGTTCGAGCTGGCGGAGACCTTGAAGCTCGCGTGGCCGTGACCCGGGAGGCGCGACGAGCCGTCCCTATCGACGACGACGCCCTTCCCCTCGAGCGAGATCGAGAGGTCGGAGACGATCGCGCGCTCTGTCTGACTCGAGGTAGCGGTACGTGGCCCTGCGGGATGGCACGCCGTGACAGTTGCCACCACTCCGACGACAATCATGATCCGCGCAGCCTGCGCGCCCTCGAACAAACGCATGGCCCTCCGGACGGACGGAGATGGGCAGGAGTCGCACGAAAACTGCGATGGCGCTTACCAGCGAAACAGCGCCGCGTAATCACTCGTGTACGGCTGCCCGGTTCCGAACGGGTTCGCGGTGAACCGCGCGCACCGTGTCCCGAGCTGCAGCGTTCCGTTCGTCACCATGTAGTCGAGGTCGAGGTAGTCCGAGCCCGACGTGGGAGCCGTGTTGTACGCACGGAGGTGCGTGTACATGATCGGCGCCGGCGGGAAGCCGTAGACGGCGCCCTGATCGTCGTCGTAGCCGCCCGCGGGGAACGTGATGTGCTGCATCGACAGCTTGGGCATGCCGCCGTCGTCGAACACGACGAGCGCCATGCTCATCAGTACGTTCTTGTAGCGCGTGGTCACGCCGCCCGAATACGTCAGATACGCGAGCACCCAGTCCGCCGGCTGTCCCCAGGCGCCGCAGGTCCCACCGGGGCACGCGCGCGTGCGCTGCTGGATCGTCGCGTTGGCGAGCACGGTGCGCGCGCCGCCCGCGAGCGCGGCGATGGCGTCGGCGCTCGTCATCGGGGGCCCGCCGCAGCTCGCGGGATCGAAGGCGTCCATCGTGCAGCCCTCGTCGACCATGCCGTCGCAGTTCTCGTCGAGCAGCCCGTCACACACCTCGGACGAGGGCGCTTGTCCCATCGCGCACACACCTTGCGCCGCGTCGTTCGCGCCGTCCGTCGCTGCGTCGCTCGCGCGCGCGTCCGACGCACTACTCGCGTCGATCGTGCTCTGACCGCCTGGTGGATCCGAGCAGGCAGTCGCGACGACGAAGAGGAGGGCAGCGGGGCGCATGATCAATCGCAGTGCAGCTGGGTCGTGAACGTGCACGAATCGTCCTGACTGTAACAGACCTGGTCGAAGCTCGAAGCGATCACGTTCTCCCACGGCATCGAGAGGTCGACGTCTCCGCGAACCTCGGAGGGGCGCTGTGCTTCGACCGTCGGTACCAGCGCGGACGCCGCGACCCGGAGCCTCATCGCGCGCGAGCATGACCACCGCCGTTGCTGAACGCAACGCAGAGGTGCGGCCACGCACCCAGATCCCCAACATCACGTGTTGCGACGCGGGCATGGTTCGTGCTCGTGTGCGCCCGGATGCGTCGTCTCTTGCCCGCCGTGTTGCTCCTCGCACTATCGCGGGTGGCCGTCGGTCAGCCGGAGACCGTGCCGCCGGCCCCGGAGGGTGACGCCCCCATCGAGCCGCCTCCAGTCGACCAAGCCCCGGCGCCCATCGTCGCCGCGCCCGCCACCACCCCGGCCGCGCCGAGCTGTGCCCCACCGGGTACAACGATCCCGGGCCTGCTGCCGTGTGACCAGACCTCGAGCGTGGCGAAGGTCGATCCGACGCCGCTCCTACGCGGCGAAGGCTTTCGCTTCGGCTCGTACGGCCGCATCGTGGCCGGCACCGACCTGCGGGGCGGCTCGCCCGAGCGCATCAAGGTCGTCGCCTTCGGTCCTCGCATCGTCGAGCCGAGCTACCTCGAGCTCGACTTGTCGTATGGCTTCGAGAGCAGTCGCGGCGTGAAGCTGCGCCCCGTCATCACGCTCGCGTTCGACGGCACGCTGTTTCACGACACCGGCGACTTCGACGCGCGCCCCGCGCTGCGCAACATGTATCTCGACGTCGCCGTCAACGACCGCCTCACGCTGTGGGCCGGGTCGAGGATGTACCGCGGCGACGACATCTACTTGTTCGACTACTGGCCCCTCGACGACCTCAACACCGTCGGCGCCGGCGTCGTCTACAACGCGCCCCTCGCCACGGGCGAGCACGCCGATCACATGGAGCTCGCGGCCCACGCAGGCGTTAATCGCCTGAACAACCCGTTCCAGTTCCAAGAGATCGACGTCGCCGATCCGGAACAGGGCGCGACCACCGCGGTGCAGCTCGATCGCCAGCGCATGGTGCTCTCCGCCTCCGCGTCGTACATCAACAACGCGCCCCCCGGCGAGCTCGCCTACAAGGCCAAGCTCCACGCGCAGGTCCACGCGCTGCCCGCTGGCCTGCGCGAGCGCACCGACGGCTCGCTCCAGGCGCTACCCGCTGACTGGGGCCTCCTTGCGGGCGGCGAGCTGAGCATCTTCAATCTCTCGGACAACAGCGCCTACCGCCGCCACCTCAATTTCTACGCGCGCTACGCCAAGGGCCTCGCGGCCTTCGACGAGCTCGCCGTCCCGACGAGCTTTGGCCCCGATCTCACCACGCAGCGTGCGAACGAGCTCACCGCGGGCACCTCGATCAACTGGGACCACGCCCTTGGCAACGTGATGGTCGGCGCTCTCGCGCGCCGGTTCGTCGACGCGGACACCTCGACGCGCGACACCGACGACGGGTGGGAGTACGCGGTCGACGTGCGACCGCAGGCGCGCCTCGCGGGCGACCTGTTCGCGGCCGTCGACGTCTCGTATCAGGCGCGGTTCCCCGACGGGCTCAACCCGAACACGCTGCGCGCCGAGGACCCGGCGGTGTTCCAGATCGCGCCGATGTTCGTGTACTCGCCCATGGGCCCGTCGGCGTACGACCGGCCGCAGCTGCGGTTCGTGTATCGCGCGGCGCACCTCAACGACGGGGCGCGCAACCTGTACGTGCCCGAGGACATCCGCAGCACGCGCACGTGGGTCCACTATCTCGGCGTGCAGGCGGAGTGGTGGTGGAACTCCTCTAGATACCAGTAACACGTTGCATGTCTTGAGATACCCGGAATGCCCGGGAGTGGCTTTGGCAGCTCCTCGCCGGAGCGCTCGGGGTTCTCTGGTTGCGTCTAGTCGTCTTCGGGGTCGTTCGTGTCGCCCGAAGGTAGCGTTGGCAGCTAGCTGGCGGCGCGAGCGCGAAGTGGTGGCGTTGGGCGCGAGGTGCGCGTAGCGCTCGGTCTGCTTTGATCGGTGTCACCCCCAAAGCGTGGCGACGCGATACCATGGCCGAATGAAGTCGGTGGTTGCGTGCGTGGCGCTAGGAGCCTGTAGGGCATAGACCGGCGCCCACGTGGGCGTTGACGTGAACCTGAACGTGAACACCACCGTCATCGTCGACGTTCCGGACTGAACGAACGATCCGGATCGACGTCGAGGGCGCCGGCTGATCGAATCAGGCGATGAAGCGCTATCGGCCGTACGCGCCCGAGCAGTCCTACTTGCTGCCGCCGTCGCCGCGCGAGTGGCTGCCGGAAGGGCATCTGGCGTTCTTTATCCAGGGCCTGCTCGGCGAGCTCGACCTGGGCGCGATCGCGCGCCCGATGCAGGCAAAGGATGCGCGTGGGGAGCGCCCGTACGCGCCGGAGATGATGACGGCGCTGCTGCTGTACGCCTACGCAACGGGTGTGTACTCCTCGCGGCGCATCGCGCGGGCCTGCATCGAAGACGTCGCCTTTCGCGTGCTTGCGGCCGGTGAGCAGCCGCACTTCACGACGCTCAATCAGTTCCGCGCCACGCACCTGGAGGCCCTCTCAGGCCTGTTCGTGCAGGTGCTGAAAGCCTGTCAGTCAGAGGGCCTTGTGAGGCTTGGCCACGTGGCGATCGACGGCACCAAGATGAAGGCAAACGCGAGCAAGCACAAAGCGATGAGCTACGACCGGATGCAGAAGGACGACGTGAAGCTGCGCGCCGAGATTCAGGAATGGTTCGAGAAGGCGCAAGCGGTGGACGCCGAGGAAGATCAGGTCGATGGGGACGGTGGCACCTACGATCCGCAGGAGGAGATTCGTCGACGGGAAGAACGCCTGGCGAAGATGGCACGCGTGCGTGAAGCCCTGAAGAAGGAAGTCGCGGAGGCGCGGGCCGTGCGGCTGCGCGAACAGGCCGAGGAACTGCGGAAGAAAGCCGAGGACACGACACGCACGCCCTCCAAACGCGCCGAGGCCGCCACGTTAGCCAAGAAGCGCGCCCAGCAAGCGAGCCTGTTCGACGACGACGACCGCGATCCACCGCCACCGAGCGTCGATAGCGACTTGCCGCGCAACGTACCGCCGCATCGCCCGGATGGTACGCCCAAGCCGAAGGCGCAGCGCAATTTCACGGATCCAGACAGTCGCCTCATGGTCCGCGACGGTGCCTTCCTGCAGGCATACAACGCGCAGCTCGCCGTCGACGAAGCGCACCAGATCATCGTGGCCGCCGCCGTCAGCAACCAGGGCCCTGACAACGAGTACTTCGAGCCGATGTTGCGGCGCGTGATTCAGAACTGCGACGCGGTCCCCGAATGTGCGACGGCCGACAGCGGCTACTTCTCGGCCGCTGCCGTGCAGTACGCCGAGCAGATCGGGGTGGAGCCCTTCATCTCCGTCGGTAAACACCGAAACGACGGTGCACCGGTCGAGGCGTCATCGGCGCCCAACCAACGCTCCACGGCGAAGTTGCAGATGCGCGCGCTCCTCGAAAGTGAGCGAGGGCGAAAGGTGTATGCGCGACGCAAGGCTACCGTCGAGCCCGTGTTTGGACAGATACGCGCTGCACGTCGCTTCGGTCAGTTCTCGTTTCGCGGCCTTCTCAAGAACCGATGCGAGTGGCTCCTGCTGTGCCTGACGCACAACCTGCTGAAGCTCTGGCGCGCAACGCAGCCCCGGCTTGTCACGGGCTGAGCTCCGCGACGGTCACGCCTCCCTGAGGCGCCCCTCGCACGCGGCGCTGCTCTCGGCGCCGCACGAACGGCAATGCCCTACGGGCTCCTAGGGCTTATTGCGGGCTGCGGAGGGAGCAGCGCAAGGCGAGCTGGGTGCTCACTGTTATCCGAATGGGACCTGCAACATCACGCTCGCGTGCGTGAACGGTGTCTGCGTCCCAGAGTCGCCGGATGCCGCGATCGATGCTAGCGCAGGCGACGCCGACGGCAGTGGTTGCGCAGATTCGATGCTTGAGCCGAACGACAACATCGCCAGCCCCACGATGCTGCACGATGAGCCAGGGAGCTTGACTGCATCATTCACGACGACGCCCGTCGGGGCGGAATGGGCTCCGGTGAACTGCGTTGCAACCTGGATCGAGGACGAAGCCGGGAACCACGTCAAAACCATCAGTCGCTGGTGCCAAGTTCGCAACCAGCACCTCGTCGCGTGGCAGGCAAAGGCCGGGCTCAACGACGTCGACGGGGTCTCGGGCGCCTCGCGTCCTGATCACGCTGCGACCGTGACCGCCACTTGGAACCTGAAGGACAAGCTAGGAAACGTGCAGTCCGATGGCGAGTTCCGGGTCCGTATGGAGACCACCGACGGCAACTCGACGACGCAGGGGCAGAACTGGCAGGGTTCGTTCGCGTTCACCAAGGGGACCGTCACAGCCTCGCTGAACCCGACGGACCCAGGCGCCCACTATGCGAACGTCAACTTGGCCTATGCGCCGAATGGCCTTGGCACCGAGTCCGTTGACGGCGCGATCTGTCCTGCCGGAGACGAAGACTATTTTCAGATCAACGTCACTCGCGCGGGCACCACGATCGAGCTGAGCCTTACCTTCGAGGCTCCGGGCGCGACCTTCAACCTGCGTCTCCTGAACGCCGGAGGTACCGCGATCGCTCAACGCGCTGGCGACACCGGCGCGCTCCATGTTGAGGCAGCGAATCTGCCGGTGGGCACCTACTACGGCCTTGTGAGCGCCCAGGGAACCGGAACCTTCGACCTCGCCGCCACGGTGAGCGTCCGGTCGAACGCACCCGAGACCAGGGCCGGCCGCGGGACCTCGATGCTTGACGGCGCGCGAACCTCCGGGGATGCGCAATCTCCGAGTTCCTGACCCGCACGCGACGTGGACCGAGGATGAAGGCCGCGCCGC
>JANRKM010000129.1:0-32646 GCA_033763475.1 Kofleriaceae bacterium | reverse complement strand
GTGGCGCGGTGGGGCAGCGATCTTTGTGGGCTGCTAAACGCGATGACCCGCAGCGAGCTCGCCGGCCTGGCCGAACAGCTCCGGCTGCCGACGACGGGCAAGTCACCCGCATTGCGCGAGCGGCTGTGGATGCACGGCGCTCAGCTCGAGCGTGGAGGTGCCTCGGTCTCGCCGGCACTGCAGCCACAGCCCGTGGTGCTCGGCGGCCACCTGGTGGTCATGGCGCCGCCGCGCGGGATGTCGCCGCCGAGCACGGGGTGGCCGCGGCCGGTGCCCGACGCGATGCCGGCTTCGCCGCCCGCCGAGGAGCCCGACTCCATCGACGAGCTCCTCGCGGCGGCCGATCGTGCGATCGGTGTTCGGCTCGGGCCCCGCGGCCGCGACAAGGGCGCGTGGGGCACCCGCGCGGCGCAGCTACTCGGCATCGTGGAGCGCGGCGTCGACGAGCCCGACTGGCGCGGCGACGTCGAGGTCAAGACGGTGCCGGTGGCGCGTGAAGCCAGCGGGCTGTGGTCCGTCGTCGAGGATCCGGCGATCGCCATGGTGGGAGAGCACGGCCTCGCCAAGCTACAGCGCACCCTCTGGCTCGCGCGCGCCTCGCTGCCCACCGACGGTGGCGAGCCCGACGCCACGATCGTGTCCTGGTACTTGCTCGACTGGGACGCCGAGATCGGCCGACTGGCCAAGCGGTACCTCCACGTGCGCCCCAAGGGCCCGCGTGCGTCCACGACCTACGGGATGTACTTGCACAAGCGCTTCTTCGCCGACGCGGGCCTCTTGGCGACGCTCAACGGCTGCTAGCATGCGAGCGCTGTATGCCTAGCGTGGACGAGCTGCGCATCGTCGGGTCGACCCAGACGAACGTCGTGATGATCGCGGAGCTTACCCGCGTCGCGCAGCGTGCGTTGCGTCGCCGGATTTCGAACCCGCGCAAGGAAGGCCTCGGCCAGATCGTGCTGCCGTTCGATCGCGAGCTCGCGTGGGCCGCCGTCACGTACCTGCGCACGCCGACGCGCGTGCTGTGGGACATCGCGCGCTCCGACGCACCGCGCCTCGAGCCGCTCTACGACGACTTCCTGAACGACTTCCTGCAGGACAACCGCGTGCTGTGGCGCGATGGTGATGGCATCTCCGTCGAAGCGCGGCGCGTGGAGGACTTTCCTGCCGGCGAGCGCCAGGTCGTCGGTACGGTCAAGAATGCGATCATCGACGCCGCGCGGCGCCGCGGTGTGCGTCTGCACGTCGAGCCAGATCGCCCCGCGACGCGGTGGGTCGTACGGATGGACGATCGCGGTGACCTCGTGCTCTCCATCGATCTCGGCGGCGGCTCGCTCTCGCAGCGAGGGTGGCGGCGTGAGGCTGGCGAGGCTCCGCTGCGCGAGCACCTCGCCGCCGTGCTGTTGATGCTCGGGCGCTTCGATCCGCGCACCGATATCCTCGTCGATCCGATGTGCGGCGCCGGCACGATCCCGATCGAGGCGATCCACGCCGCGCGCGCGACGCCACGGGCCACACCCGCACTCGCGGCGCTCGGCATCACCGCGCCCGGCGGCAAACCACCCGAGCCGCTGTTCGGTGACTCGTCGCCGATTGTCGTCGGGTGCGACATCGATCTCGAGGTGCTCGCCGCCGCCCGCGACAACGCGCGTGACGCCGGTGTCTCCAAGGACGTCGTGTGGCAGCGTGCCGACGTCGCCAACCTACGGCCGCAGACGATCGCTGACATCGCGCGCGAGCGCGGCAAGGAAGGCTCGACGGGCCTGATCCTGTGCAACCCGCCGTACGGCGAGCGCCTCGACGAACACGATCTCCGCGACCTCTACGGGGCGCTCGCGCACACGTGCAAGCGGTTCACGGGCTGGCGCGCTGGGTTCATCGTGTCGAACCCGCTCCTCGAGGAGACGTTCTTCGGCATCATCGGACAGCCGCGAATCAAGAAGCCGCTCGCGAACGCGAACCTGCGCGCGTACTTCTATCTCTACGAGTTATAGAGGCCTCGCAGCTAGTCGCCCTGGCGCGCGGCCCACGCCGAGATCAACTCGAAGTCGTCGATGATGCGCGAGTGGTAGTGGCCCCACACGTCGGAGACCATGACCATCGAACCACGCGATAGCTGCGGCGTCAGATAGATGGCGAAGTAGCGCGCACCCGAGCCGTCCTCGACCTCGCCGACGAGATCGAGCGGCTGCTTCGAGACCGGGCAGAAGAGCTCGCAGCGCGCCCCGTGCGCGATCTCGAAGGGCTTGGTCTTGCGCCCATCGCCGTGGATCGGGGACAGGTGGACGAGCCCTTCTTGTCCGTCGACGCGGATGCCGAGGGTGACCGCGGGGTGACCGTCGAAGTCGACATCGCTGATACCGATGAGCGAATCGCCGCGCGGGCCGTATGCCTGGGTCAGGATGACGGTGACGTCGTCTTCGACCGCGAGGTGGCGGCCGGTGACGGCGCGGTGGCGCCCGGTAATGGCGAGATTCCGGCGGTCGACGGGATCCATTTGGGGCCAGCTGGCCACGGCTTTTGTTGGATGGCAAGCGCAACGTGTCGCGGACCGCTCCTCCGAGGAAGGCAGGAGAGATGCGGCGGCACGGGGGCAACGCCTGGTGTATGCTCGCGATCTGGTGACTCGTAGCGTCGCGCTGATTGTCGCCGTGCTGGTCGCGCTCGTGGGCGCCGCCGTCGCGAAGCCGAAGATCGCCCTTACGCCGATCGACGGAGACAAAGATGACGAGATGGCGGACGCCCTCGAATCCGCGATCGATGGCACCGAGCTGGACGTCACCGGCACGCGCAGCACGTCGCGGACGCTCGACAAGCTCGGCTACGATACGGACCTTTCGGAGAAGCAGGCCAAGAGGGTCACCGAGGCGCTCGATGTCGATGCGATCCTGATCGGCACGCTCGATCGCAAGGGCGTCAACAAGGTGCTGCGGTTCCGCATGTTCATCCGCGGGAAGAAGACCCGTGGGTTCTCGGTCACCTTCAACAACCCGCGCAACGATCGCTTCAAGGTGATGCTGCGGGAGAAGCTGATCGACAAGATCGAGAACGAGCAGGACGAGAAGAAGGCGAAGTCGCCCGACGACGACGCCGCCGACGACGACGACGACAACAAGCGGAAAAAGGGCAAGAAGGGCAAGAAGCGCCGCGACGACGACGACGACGACGACGACGACGACGACGACGACGACGACGACGACGACGAGCTCGACGATGAAGACCTGGCGCGGACCCGCAAGCGCGAGGCGCACGCGGCCAACCGCGTCGCAGTGCGCGTCGACCTCGGCGTCTCGTTCCAGAACCGCAACCTCAGCTTCACGAGCCGCAAGAACAACTTCCCGCAGGCGCCGAACCCGTATACGAACGGGATGGTGCCAGGGGCGCGCCTCGAAGCGGAGATCTATCCGCTCGCGTTCTCCAACCCGCGCAGCATTGCCGGTGGGCTCGGGTTCGCGGCGTCCTACGATCGCACGCTGTCGCTGACTCTCGCGACAAGCGAGGAGCCGGGTGTGCCGATCAAGACCACGCAGCAGCAGTGGTCGGTGGGGGCCCGCATGCGGATCCCGTTCGGACAGAAGGTGACGTCGCCGTCGATGACCTTGGTCGTCGACTACGGGGCCCGCTCGTTCGAGACCGATCGCAGTGGCCTCGAGGATCCCGCGAACCTCGACCTACCGGATACGGCCTACAAGTTCGCCGCAGGCGGCCTGAGCCTCCGGTTCCCGCTGGCCAAGACGGTCGCGTTCACGGTCGGAGGCCGCGCGCTCGGCGTGCTCGATGCCGGCCAGATCCAGCAACCGGATCAATACGGACAGGCGAAGGTGTTCGGCGTGCAGGCGGGCGGCGGACTCGACATCGTCTTCAGTAATCGCTTCGCGATCCGGTTGGTCGGTGAATTCTCGCAGTTCGGCTTCGCGTTTGTCGGCAACGGCGCGATGACCAACTCGCGGGACATGGATCCGGACACCAAGGATGTCGGTGGCGCGGCGGACCGTTCCATCGGTGGTGCAGCGACGCTCGGCGTTCTGTACTAGGATGGCACCGTGCATCCCTCGACGACGCCACGGGGCAAGCTCGTCGTCGCGCATCCCGAGCGCAAGGCGCAACGCGCACTGCAGCGTATGGTGGGTGCGACGCTGTGCTCCGTCGAGGTCGTCGACAATCTGGAGGCGTTGCTCGAGCGCGTCGACGAAGACACGATCGCGATCGTCGATGTCGGGCTCGCGCAGATGCGCCCGAACCTGCGAGCGACGCGCGCCCGCGCGTGGATCGCGGTACCCGGTGAAGGCCTCGCCCCGGCCGACTCGAACGTGGTCGATGCGTTGCTCACCGCGGGCTGGGCGCACGTGGTGGCCCAGCCAATGCCACTGCTCGCCGAAGAGTTACTCGCGACCGTGCAGAAGCTGCTGCGCACCGACGTGTTCGGGCTCGAGAAGTACGTCGCGTGGGGCGCCGAGGTGCAGAGCTATACGCTCGAGAATGCGCGCGATCGCGAGGCCGCCGTGGCGACCATCACCCGCGACGTCATCGCCGTCGGACTCACCGAACGGATGGGCTCACTGGTCAGCGTGATCGTCGACGAGTTGGTGGCCAACGCGCTCTACGTGGCCCCAGTGACCGAGTCGGGCCTCCGCTTTCGTTCGGCGGAGCCGCGCGAGCAGAGCCGCGCGCTGACAGGTCGCGATAAGGTGACGGTGCGGTGGGCGACCGATGCGCGCTACCTCGCGATCGAGGTGCGGGACCTGTGGGGCTCGCTCGAGGCGGCCACCATCGCGGGACGGTTGGCCAAGGGTGGCAACTCGACGGTGGCAGGCGAGGGTGGAATGGGACTGCCGCTGGCCTACGCGTGCTGCACCCAGTTCGTTATCGACTGCGCGCCGAAGGAGCTGACGGAGGTCATCGCGCTGCTCGACGTCCGCTACAAGCCGACCGAGCTGGGGAGGTCTGTCTCGTTCCACGCCTTCGTCGGACCGCCGCCATTGGGCGATGCGTCATGACCTGAGAAGTCTCCGGTCCCCCCTGGGGCCGCCTTCGCCGCAGGGTGATTCACGTCCTTGCTTCGCGCGTACGCGATTCGATCATTTCGGCTCAGGCGCCGTCGAGATCGCTGGGGTTTTCAACGTACGCGCGGCGCGGTAGGGTGCCGCCGTGCAATCCGACATTCTCGCTCCTTCCGATACGTTCGCGCGCCGCCACATCGCGCCCAGCGAGTCCGAGGTCACCGAGATGCTCACCGAGCTTGGCTACAAGAGCCTCGACGAGCTCGCGAGCGCGACCGTACCCGCCGCGATCCGGTTGAAGAAGCCACTCGCGCTCGCGGAGCCGCTCGGAGAGCACGCCCTCATCGAGGAGCTGAAGAACCTCGCCGCCGACAACCAGGTGCTGCGCTCGTTCATCGGCCAGGGCTACTACGACACGATCACGCCGCCCGTGATCCTGCGCAACATCCTCGAGAACCCGGGCTGGTACACGCAATACACGCCGTACCAGGCCGAGATCTCGCAGGGCCGCCTCGAGGCCCTCGTCAACTTCCAGACGCTGATCGAGAACCTCACCGCGCTGCCGATCGCCAACGCGTCACTGCTCGACGAAGGCACCGCTGCCGCAGAAGCGATGGTGATGGCGTACGAGGCCTGCGCGCACGCGCGCAAGACGTTCTGGGTCGACGCCGCGACGCACCCACAGACGATCGCGGTGATGCAGACGCGCGCCGAGCCGCTCGGCATCAAGCTCACCGTCGCCGCGCCGGATGCTTTCGCGCTCGACGCGGGTGACGTATGCGGTGCGCTGCTCTCGTACCCGACGACGGACGGCGCGGTCGTCGATCACCGCGCGCTGATCGAGCGCATCCACGCGGGGCAGGGCGTCGTCGTGATGGCGACCGACCTCCTCGCGCTCACGCTGCTCGTGCCGCCGGGCGAGCTCGGCGCCGACATCGCGATCGGCACGGCGCAGCGGTTCGGCGTGCCGATGGGCTTTGGCGGCCCGCACGCGGCGTTTCTGTCGTGCAAGGACGAATACCGCCGCCAGATTCCCGGCCGCATCATCGGCGTGTCGCGCGATGCCAAGGGCAAGGTCGCGTTCCGCCTCGCGCTGCAGACCCGGGAACAGCACATCCGTCGCGAGAAGGCGACGTCGAACATCTGCACCGCGCAGGTGCTGCTCGCCGTGATGGCCTCGATGTACGCCGTCTATCATGGCCCCGAAGGGCTGAAGACGATCGCGCGCCGCGTGCGTGCGTTCACGGCGGTAGTCGCTGCCGGCCTCACCAAGCTCGGTTTCGCGCCGCGCCCGGGCGTCTACTTCGACACGCTGCGCGTCGACGTGGCCGATGCGAACCGCCGCGCCCAGATCCAGGCGCGCGCTGTCGAGCTCGGCCTCAACCTCCGCGCGTACGATGATGGCATCGGCATCTCGTGCGACGAGACCACGAACCACGGCGACGTCCACATGCTGCTCGAGGCGTTCGTGCCCGATCGCGCGGACCTGCCGTTCGAGCTCGATGCACTGATCGCCGCCGCCGACCTCCCGGCGCTGCCCGGATCGCTCGCGCGCACGTCGGCGTTCCTCCAGCACCCCACGTTCAATCGCTATCACGCAGAGCACGAGCTCCTGCGCTACATCAACCGCCTGCAGGCGAAGGACCTGTCGCTCACGACGTCGATGATTCCGCTCGGCTCGTGCACGATGAAGCTAAACGCCACCACCGAGATGATTCCGGTCACGTGGCCCGAGTTCGGGCGGATCCATCCGTTCGCGCCTGCCGACCAGTGGGGCGGCTACAAGGCGATGTTCGACCAGCTCGAGGCGTGGCTCGCCGAGATCACGGGCTTCGCGGCGGTGTCGCTCCAGCCGAACTCGGGCGCGCAGGGCGAATACGCGGGCCTGCTCGCGATCCGCGGCTACTTCAGGGCCAAGAACGAGGCGCACCGCAATGTGTGCCTCATCCCGCAGAGCGCGCACGGCACCAACCCGGCATCGGCGGTGCTCGCGGGCATGACGGTCGTCGTCGTAGCCTCCGCGGCCGACGGCACCATCGACCTCGCCGACCTGCGCGCGAAGGCCGAGAAGCACGCGGGCCAGCTCGCCGCGGTGATGGTCACGTATCCATCGACGCACGGTGTGTTCGAGGATGGCATCCGCGAGGTGTGCGCGATCGTTCACCAGCACGGCGGCCAGGTCTACATGGACGGCGCGAACCTCAACGCGCAGGTCGGTTTGACGAGCCCCGGTACCATCGGCGCCGACGTCTGCCACCTCAACCTCCACAAGACGTTCTGCATCCCGCACGGCGGTGGTGGCCCCGGCATGGGCCCGATCGGCGTCGCCGCACACCTCGCGCCGTATCTGCCCGGTCACCCGCTCGCGGCGGACCGCAAGCCCGGCACCGCGCAGCCCGTGGGCCCGGTCTCGGCGGCCCCGTACGGCTCCGCGTCGATCCTCCCGATCTCGTTCGCGTACATCGCGATGATGGGCGAGCCGGGCCTGCGCCGCGCAACCGAGGTCGCCATCCTCAACGCGAACTACATCGCGCATCGGCTCGGTACGCACTACCCGGTGCTCTACACGGGCCAGAACGGTCGCGTCGCGCACGAGCTCATCCTCGATTGCCGCGGCTTCAAGAAGACGGGCGGTATCGAAGCGGAGGACATCGCGAAGCGCCTCATGGACTTCGGGTTCCACGCGCCCACGATGTCGTTCCCGGTGCCTGGCACGCTCATGATCGAACCGACGGAGAGCGAATCGAAGGCGGAGCTCGATCGGTTCTGCGATGCGATGATCGCGATCCGCGAGGAGATCCGCGCGGTCGAGAGCGGCGCGATGAACCGCACCAACAACCCGCTCAAGAACGCGCCGCACACGGCCGCCGAGATCGCGGGGCCCGAGTGGAACCATCCGTACTCGCGCGAGCAGGCGGTGTACCCGCCAGCGGCGCCGTGGCTGCGCGTGCACAAGTACTGGCCGCCTGTCGCGCGCGTCGACAACGCGTTCGGCGATCGCAACCTCGTCTGCGCGTGCCCGCCGATCGAGTCGTATAGCTAGCCCGGAATACTCACCACGCCGTCGGCTGCGACTGTCGTGGCGCGGGCATCCCAGTACGTGCGGCGCACCATGTCGGGACACCCGCTTCGGTGTTCGCCATCGTCACGAGCGGAAGACAGGGCGCGTGACTACGGCTCGTGCGGCTTCCCATCGGCGCTCTCGCTGGCCTCGATCATCGTTCCCGGCGGCGCAGGCGTGGAGTTGGGGGCCTGCCGCCCTCGGGCGGGTGCGAGGTCGCGTAGCCGCTTCAGCTTGAGCGCAGCCTGCTCCTTCTTGAGCTGCTCGAGCTTCGTGGTGGCGGCGCTGCGGTCGGCGTCGGTCTGCGCGGCGGCCACTTCGTCGGCGGCCGCGGTCACCTTCTTGTCGAGCTCCGCGAGCTCGCTGTTCGCGGGCGCAGATGCCTGTGGTGCAGGTCCCTTCGGGGCTTCCTCGCGCGCCTTGGCACTGGGACCTGCGTTTGCTGCCGGCGCGGGCGTCGGCGCAGGTGTCTCGCGCTTCGCGGCGGACTCCGACTTACAGCCTGCAGCGAGCAACACGAGGACGAGGAGCGTACGAACCATGTCCGACGATATAGCACTCGTCCCTAGCGCGGGACGAACCGGTAGTGCGCGACGATCCACTCGCGTCCGCCGGCGTACCCGAAGAGCTCGGCGCACGCTAAGAAGAACACCCGCCAGCGCTGGAATCGGCGTGCGGCCTCGTCGCCATACGCCGCCGTGAAGATCGGCATCAGCTCCGCGCGCCGCGCCATGAGGTTCGTGTACCAGGCCTCGGCTGTGCGCGCGTAGTGCGTGCCCGCCACGTGCCATTCGTCGACGATGCGGAGGTCATGCTGGAAGTGATGCAGGAGCTGCGCGCTCGGCATGATGCCGCCGGTGAAGAACTCGCGCGCCATCCAGTCGGTGCGCCCCGCGTCCTCGAACGGGTAGGCGTGGCGGCGGTGCGCGAACACGTGGACGAACAGCGCGCCGTCAGGGCGGAGCCAGTCCGCGATCCGGCGCAGCAGCAGCTCGTAGTTGCGCATGTGCTCGAACATCTCGATCGAGACCACGCGATCGAAGGCGCGGGCAGGGAGCAGGAGTGTCCGGACGTCGGACGTTCGCACCGTGAGGTTGGTGATGCCGCGCGTGGCGGCCTGTGCCTCGATGAACGCGCGCTGCGCTCCCGAGTTCGAGATCGCGGTGATCCGGCTGCGTGGATAGCGCGCGGCCATCCACAGCGAGAGCGAGCCCCAGCCGCAGCCGAGGTCGAGGATGTCCTGGCCGTCCGCGAGTTGCGCCCTACCGGCGGTGAGCTCGAGCATCGCCGCCTCGGCGGCCGCGAGGTCGGTCACGCCCGGCGGCCAGTAGCAGCTCGAGTACTTGAGGTGCGGCCCGAGCACGGCCTGGAAGAAGGCCGGTGGCACCTCGTAGTGCTGGGCGTTCGCCGCCGCTGTCTCGATCGCGACCTCGCTCGCGCGCAGCGACGCCACGAGCGCCTGATGACGGGCCTGCTCTTCCTCGACGCCCGCACGCTGCTCGCGCAACCGGAGTGCGCAGATCGCGCGGATTCCTGCACGGAGCGCGGGCTCCGGGACCAGGCCGCTATCGACGAGCCGTTCCAGCATGCGCCGACGATACTGCAAGCTCCGTTTTTGAGGGCCTAACCGCGCGCGCATTAGCCGCACGCTCCTCCCATGCGGTTGGGGCTCTCCCTTGGGGATGCCACGCGGCGGGCCGCGGCCACGTGACTCGCGAGCTCCTCGGCCTCGAACGCGCGGTCGTAGAGCACGACCTCATCGAGATCGGCGCTGCTGGGCATCCCGTTCTGGTACGGTCTCGCACGGGTCAGCACGTCACCGAGCCCGAGGCGTGCGCTCGAAACAACTCGGACTGCGCCACGGTGCGATCACGCTCGTTGCGCGCGGTGGATGCACGCGTAGGCTCGATCATGCCCGCCGAACGAGGCACGCGTGGTTTCCACGACCGGCTGGCGGTCGTGTTCGATTTCGACGACACGCTCGCGCCGGCGACCGTCCCATGGCTGCTCGGCCGGCTCGGCATCGACGACCCGGTGCGCTGGGAGCACGCGCACCTCCAGCCGTACGTCGACGACGACTGGGATAAGCTGCTCGCACACGGACCCTTGCTGCGCCGCGCCGCGAGCGAGCGCGGGATCGTGCTGACGCGCGCGATCGCGGAGGAAGCGGGCCGCTCGCTGCCGGTGTTCGACGGCGTCGAGGCCGCACTCCCCGCGTTGCGGGAGCTAGGGCGCACGGTAAGTGGTGGCGCGATGGTCGATCTATACGTTCTGTCGAGTGGCTTCGTGGAGATCATGGGGGCCTCGCGCGCGGCGAAGTACTTCGACGCGCTGTGGGGCTCGGCGCTGGACTGGGACGATCAGGACCGCCTCGTCGGCGTGAAGCGCGCGATCATTCACTCCGAGAAGGCGCGCTACCTGCTCGCGCTCGCCAAGGGCCTCGACCTCAAGGGAGCGGACGAGCCCGAGGACGTCCACGTCGAGAAGCCGATCGATGAATGGCACGTGCCGCTCGACCAGATGATCTATGTCGGCGACGGCCTGAGCGATCTCGATGCGTTCAAGCTGATCCACGAGAACGGGGGCATCGCGCTCGGTGTCGACCATTCCGGATCCGGAGAGTGGCCCGCCGCCGACCACATGTTCGCGTCGGCGCGTGTCGACAACCTGGCCCCAGCGGACTTCCGGGAGGGGCAGGAGCTCTACCGGTCGCTCGTGCTCGCGGTCGAGTGCGTGAGTAAGCGTGTCGCCTTGCGCCGGTTGGCCTCGGAGCGACAGGGCGCGAGGCGCGACGCGGACCCGGCGGCCGTGTCCTGACCGGCAGAGCGGGGCGCCCGGACGACGCGGCGCGACGTCCGTGATCCCGGCACGCGCGCCCGAGGTGTGCGCGCGTGTTGCACCGATGACGCTGGCGCAGCGGTCCGGAGACCCTCGACGTCGCCGTGCTGGCGATGCAAGCCGCGCGCGCGATCGCCGATCATCGATGCAGGGCCGGAACGTGTTTCGGCGCCGATCACCACCGGGGGCAGGTTCGGTGCGGTCGCTAGATCATCGGCGCGACGCTCTCCATTGCCGGAGCGACATCCTTTACGCGCTCGCAGAGGGTCGGCAGCACGAACGTGAACGTGGTCGTCTCGCCTGGAATGCTTTCGACGCTGATCTGCCCGCCGTGAGCCTCGATGAGCTCGCGGGTGATGTACAGGCCGAGGCCGAGGCTCTTTCCCCCACCCAAGCGACGCCCGTCCCCGAGCGTTCGGAAGCGCTCGAACAGGTGCTTACGGCGATCTGGGGCGATGCCCGCACCGGCGTTGCTCACGGAAACCGACGCCGCGCTGCCGCCGCCGGCGACCATGATGCGGATCGGCGTGTTAGGGGCGCCGTACTTGAGCGCGTTGGTCAGCAGGTTCTCGATGATCTGCGCGAACCGGTCGGGGTCGACATTCACGCGCGCCGGAGTTCCGCGCACGTCGACGTGGATCGGGCGTCGCGGATCTTCGAGGCGCAAGCGAACAGCGACGGCCTCGATCAAGTCCGCTAGCTCGCAGACCGACCGGCGAAGCCGAAGCTGCCGGGCCTCGATCAACGAGAAGTCGAGCAGGTCCTGGATCATGCGACCCATCCGGCGCGCCGCGCTCTGGATCTGATCGAGGACCTGTCGGTGCCTTAGCGGATCATCCCGCAGCTCGGGGAGCAGCGCGGCGGCGAGGCTGATGCTGTGGATCGGTTGGCGGAGGTCGTGCGCGACGATGGAGCTCCACTCGGTGCGCAGTCGCTCGAGCTCCTTCATCGGGGAGATGTCCTCGAAGGTGACGACCGCAGCGGGCGGTTCGTCCTCTCGGGTAAGGAGCGGGGCCGCATTGCACAGCACCGGGATGCGCCGACCGTCTGGCCGGAGCAACGTGATGTCGATCGCTTCGAGGCGCTCGCCACGTAGGGCGCGCATGCCGGGCAGCTGTTCGTAGGGAATCGGCTGCCCGCTCGCGTCGAGGATCCCTCCGATGTAGGTCGATGGGGCGGTGGTCTCGTCGAACTGAACTCCCATGAGCTGCTGTGCGCGTTCGTTCACCCGCCAACCGCACCCGCCGACGGTGATCCCGATGCCCACCGGTGCCAGGTCGATGAGCGTCTGGAGGCGCTCCGTGGCTCGCAAGCGCTCCTGCTCGGCACGCTTGCGAGCGGTGATGTCGAGCTCGGTGCCCACCATGCGGAGCGGTCGCCCCTCCGGTGTGTGGGTGAAGACGCGACCTCGATCGAGGATCCAGATCCAGTCGCCGGACTTGCAGCGAACGCGATGCTCGGCCTCGTAGACCGGTGTCCGCCCGGCGAAGTGGTCCTCGAGAGCGCGCTGCACGGCAGGCATGTCGTCGGGATGAACATTGGATGCCCACGTGTCGACGTTCGGCTGAAGCTCGTCGAGGCGGTAACCCCGCATCGCGGCCCATCTCGCGCTGAACGCGACCTCGCCCGTGATGACGTTCCAGTCCCAGCTGCCCAGGTCGGCGCCGGCCAGCGCGAGCTCGTACCGCTCTAGCGTCTGGCGAAGCTGCTCCTCGGCACGCTTGCGTTCGCTCACGTCCTCGACCTGCGCGATGAAATAGAGCGGCGTTCCCGTCGTTCCGCGCACGATCGAACCCGTCAGCATGATGTCGACGATCCGCCCTTCTTTGTGGAGATAGCGCTTCTCGAGCTGATAACGGGGAAGCTCGCCACGGAGGAGCTTGCCCGCCAGCTCGAGGTCGATGTCGAGATCGTCGGGGTACGTGATCGCCTGGAACGTCTTGCCGGTCAGCTCGTTTGGCGAGTACCCGACGATCTCGCAGAGCGCGTTGTTGACCCGCAGGAACTGGCCGTCGAGGCCCACCAGCGCGACGCCGATCGCCGCCTCGTCGAAGGCGAGCCGGAAGCGCTCCTCGCTCTCGGTCAGCGCGGCGGCACGCTGCGAACTTTCCTGGTAGAGGCGCGCATTGTCGAACGCGAGTGATGTCTGCTTCGCAAGCATGCGGAGCACGCTCTCGTCGCGCGCGCCGAACGCGTCAGCGTCCGCAGCGAACACGGCGAGGAACCCGATGATCTCCTCGCGGACCCGCAGGGGAACGCCGACACATCCATCCAGCCCGAGGCGGGCGCCGAGCGACCGGACACCCATCGGCAGCTCGGGCCCGAGCGCGATCCGCAGGTCGGGATCATGAACCGAGAGCTGCTGGTGGGCTGCGACCCGCAGCATGCCGTCCTCGTGTCGTAGCGCCACCGCGGCGGTCCCGTGCAAGAGCCGCATCGCCTCGACGACCGCGGTCTCGAGCACCATGTCTGGCTCGAGCGCCCCCGAGATTCTGCAGCTTCCGGCCACCAGCTCGTGCCACGTCGCCTCGGTGATGCGGTCGTCCGGGGCGCGCGGTCGGCGCGGGTCCTCCCGAAAGGGCTGGCCCCGAGTCGTGCCGCGGCCGTTTTCTCTCACGGGATGTCTCCGCTCATTTCCGTGCCTCCTGATGTTGGACCTGCGTCCGGAGCCCAGTGTTCGGGATGCCTGCGGCGATTTGCAACTTGCGTGCATGCCTCGCTGTCTGCGTTCGCGCTGACGTTGCGTGTGATGCCGTGATGCTCGAACACCGCGCCTGGTTGCGGTTTGTCGGCGACCAGAGGTCTCCCCCGGGTCGATCGGTGAGCGAGCGAGAACGTACGAGCAGATGTCGCGCCGCGACCTTTCCGATACGCCCGCGAGCTACCGAGAACCTCGCCTACGACCTCATCGGTGTCGCGTATCGTCGTAGGCGAAGGCCCGAGCCTGACGTCTGGCTGCGCTTGTGACTCGTCGATAGATGGTCGTTCGTTGCACCAGTGAGAGCAGCGGGGTACCTCGATATCGATGCCACTGTCATCGGCGAGCTTGTGGCTTCGTGCGTCAGCGCCACGCGTGCAAGGGAGTCGCGCGCCCGCCGGCGCAAGAGGTGCGCCAGGGCCATGATGGCGTCGGGCTGGCTCTCTGGTGGCGGCGAGATGGGCGCGCTTACCCGCGCGTTCGATTGGTCGCGCACACCCGTCGGGCCGGCGGAGTCATGGCCGCAGTCGCTCAGGACGATCGTCTTCACGTTGCTGAACAGTCGGTACCCGATGTTCTTGTGGTGGGGACCGGAGCACACACAGTTCTACAACGACGGGTACATCCCCAGTATCGGGACGGAGCGACATCCAAGTGCGTTGGGCCAGCGGGGTGAAGTCTGCTGGGCTGAAGTCTGGCCTGTCATTGGCCCCCTGGTCGCGCATGTCCGCGCCACCGGAGCGTCCACCTGGGCGGAGGACCAGCTCATCCCGATCACGCGCGATGGATTCCTTCAAGAATGCTTCTGGACCTTCAGCTACAGCCCGGTCCTCGACGAATCGGGCGCGGTTGCTGGCGTGCTCTCGGTCGCGGCCGAAACCACGGCGCGGGTGCAGCGCGAGCGGGAGATGGGCACGCTCCGGGATGTGGCCGCGCGGGCTGCGCAGGCCACGGATGTACAGTCCACGTGGCGCGCCTGCATCGAAGTTCTCGCCGCGAATCCAGCGGACGTCCCGTTCGCATTCGCGTACGTGCTCGACGATGACGCCAGGATCGCGAGGCTCACCGCGAGCACAGCCCCCAACCCAACTTCGCTCGCGCCCGCCGAGATAGCGCTAGGTGGCGATGACGAGACTGGTTGGCCGCTGCGACGCGTCGCCGAGAGCGGCCATGGCGCGCTCGTGCGCGATGTTCGGCGACGGTTCGGAGAGATCGCAGGGCCGCGCTGGCCCGAACCCATCCACAGCGCGTTCGTGTTGCCGATCGCTCGTCCCGGTGCTGCTCACCCCGATGGCTTTCTCATCGCAGGCGCGAGTCCTCGACGCTTGATTGATGACAACTACCATAGCTTTCTCCGCCTGGTCGCCGATCACATCGCGTTGGGGATTGCGAATGCGCGCGGGTACGAGGACGAACGCAAGCGCGCGGACGTGCTCGCCGAGATCGATCGCGCAAAGACGGACTTCTTCTCCAACGTCTCCCACGAGTTCCGCACGCCGCTCACGCTGATGCTCGGACCGCTCGAGGACAGCCTCGCGGATGGCGGGGAAAGCCTGGCACCTCGCCAGCGCGAACGGCTGGAGCTCGTTCACAAGAGTGCGCTGCGCCTGCTCAAGCTCGTCAACTCCTTGCTCGATTTCAGTCGCATCGAGGCGGGGCGCGTCCAGGCCTCTTACGAAGCGACCGATATCCCCGCACTCACGCGCGAGTTGGTCAGCAGCTTCGCGTCCACGGCCACCGCGGCAGGCCTCGCCTTGATCGTCGAGAGTGACACGATGCCCGAGCTGCTCTGGGTCGATCGCTACATGTGGGAGAAGATCGTGCTCAACCTCGTCTCCAACGCCTTCAAGCACACGTTCGAAGGTTCCATTGCAGTCCACGTGCGATGGCTCGGCGACCACGCGGAGCTCTCGGTGACCGATACCGGAACGGGGATCCCAGAAAGCGAGCTGCCGAAGCTCTTCGAGCGCTTTCACCGCGTGGAGGGCGCGCGCGCGCGGACCATCGAAGGGAGCGGTATCGGGCTCCCCTTGGTCCAGGAGCTCGTCAAGCTTCATGGCGGGACTCTTCGCGTCGAGAGTCAATTGGGACAAGGCAGCACGTTCACGGTGTCCATCCCGACCGGAAACAGTCACCTGCCTCAGGATCGCTTGACGAACGTCCGCCGCATCGCCGCGACGGCGACGCGCGCAGACGCCTTCGTGCACGAGGCGAGCAGCTGGATCGAGCGCACGACCCCCGCGCCATCATCGTCAAGAGACCAGCGCGGCCGCGGCACGACCGTCGCGCCCCGTGCGCACGTGCTCGTCGCGGACGACAACGCCGACATGCGCGACTACGTGCAGCGGCTCCTGGAAGAGCACTACACCGTCGAAACCGTGCCCGACGGACAAGCAGCCCTGGCGGCAGCACGTGCTCGCGCTCCCGACATCGTCATCTCCGATGTCATGATGCCGAACCTCGACGGGTTTGGCCTGATCGCGGCGCTTCGTGCGGATCCAGACACGGCCCCCATCCCGGTGATCCTACTGTCCGCGCGAGCTGGAGAGGAAGCTACGCTCGAAGGCCTTCAAGCCGGCGCCAGCGATTATCTGGTGAAACCATTCTCTGCGCGTGAGCTCGCCGCTCGCGTAGAAGGAACGCTCCGCACTGCAAAGGCGCGGCTCGAGGCGCAGCGGTATGCACGAGAGCGCGACGAGTTGCTCGCACTCGAGCAGGAGGCGCGACGTGCGGCAGAGGCAGCCCTCGCGCAGAGGCGCGCCTGGGAAGACCGGCTGCTCCTGGCGATCGAACAGGCGCCGATCGGGATGGCCTTGGTCGACGTGGATGGGCGGTTTCGTCAGGTCAATCGCGCGCTGTGCCAGATCGTCGACTATTCCGCCGAGGAGCTCCTGCAACGGCGGTTTCAGGACATCACGCACCCCGACGACATCGCGCGCGACGAGGAACAGGCGCGCCGGCTCGCGCGCGGTGAGATCACCAGCTACCGGCTCGAGAAGCGGTATCTGACGCGAAGCGGAAGCACGGTCAACATCAAGCTGAGCGTGGCGCTCCTTCGCGGGATCGAGGGCGAGCCGCCGATGTTCATCAAGCAGATCGAGGACATCACCGAACGGAAGCGCTCTGACGCAGCGCTGCGCCTGTTGGCGCGGGCGGGCGTGACGCTGACCGCGTCCCTCGACCTCGACGACATCATGAGCCGTGTCACCGAGCAGATCGTCGACGAGGTGGCGGACTGGTGCAGCATGGAGGTCTTCGCAGATCACGCGACGACGGTGCGCATTGCGTCTGCATCGCCCGACCAGGCCAGCCTCGCCCGCGAGCTGGAGCAACCGAAAACGTACTCGATCATTCGCGGCCCGATCATCGAGGAAGCGCTGAGCACGGGGCAGCCGGTGCTGCTGGCGCGCATCCGACCGGACGAGCTCCCGACATACGCGCGTAGCGACGAACATCTACGGCTGTTGCGGGCAATCGCGCCGTGTTCCATGGTGGTGGTACCCCTGACGAGCCGAAGCCAGCGTCTCGGCGTGATGCTCTGGATCTCGTCGTCCCCGGACCGGATCTACGATCAGCACCACGTCCGGTTGGCGTCCACGCGTCGCAGGACGAATCTCGCTCGCGCTCGAGAATACCCGGCTGTATCAGGCCGCGGTTCAGGCGAATAAGCTCCGTGACCAGGTGCTCGCCGTGGTGGCGCATGACCTGCGCAATCCGGTGAACGTGATCCGACTTGCGACGGACAGGCTGCAGTCAGACGCCGAAGAATCGGAGCGCGGTGCTTCGCGGCCCTTGCAGAGCATCATGCGGGCGACGGATCGGATGAGTCACCTCATCCAGGATCTCCTCGACGTCTCTCAGATCGAGGCAGGGCAACTGAGGATCGATCACACGCGGATGTCGGGGACGGCGTTCTTGGCAGAGACGGTCGAGTCGTTGCGCGCGCTCGCCAAGAGTGCCGCGCTCGAGATCACGCTCGAGCTCGATCGCGACATCCCCGAGATCTGTGGCGATCATGAGCGGCTCTGTCAGGTGATCGAGAACCTCATCGGCAACGCGGTCAAGTTCACGAGCGAGGGAGGCAGAATTGCCGTCGGTGCGCGGCGGCACGGCGAGGCGGTGCTGTACTACGTTGCCGATACGTGGTGCGGAATTCCACCGGAGAGCCTCCCACACGTCTTCGACCGCTTCTGGCAAGCAAAGACCGATGGACACGGCGCCGGGCTTGGGCTGCCGATCGTGCGAGGCCTCGTCGAAGCGCTGGGGGGCAGGATCTGGGTCGAGAGCACGCCTGGCCTCGGCTCCACCTTCTTCTTCACGATCCCCATCGCGGGCGCCCGCGGGGAGGAGAGCGAGCGATCTGACGAGCAGATGCCGAACAGGTGAGCATCGCGGATGGCCGCGGGGGCAGGTGGTAACCAGTTGCTGCGGGCAGCGTAGACTAGGAGTCATGTTCGGCATCGATTTGCAGCAGCCGCCTGTCGAGACCGCTACCTTCGGGCTCGGTTGATTCTGGACCCCTGACGCCCGGTTCGGGTGTCACCGAGCAATTGTTCGCACCCGCGTCGGCTACGCCGGCGGAAGCACCGTCGATCCGACGTATCGCAATCTCGGCGATCACACCGAGGTGTTCCAGGTCGACTACGACCCGACGCAGCTCGGCTATGCCGACCTGTGTCGCGCGATCTGGGCGAACCGCCGGGGCGGTCGTGCGTACAGCCGGCAATACATGGAGGCCGTGTTTTGCGCGGACGGCGCGCAAGAAGCGGTTGTTCACGCGGCTGGCATCACGGCGCCGACGATCACGGGCGCGCGCTTCTACCTCGCCGAGGACTATCATCAGAAGTACTACCTCCGGCGCGACAAGCTGCTGATGCAGGAGCTCGCCGAGTACACGCCGCGGCAGCTCGTCGACTCCACGGTCGCCGCACGGCTCAACGGCTACGTCGCGGGGCGTGGTTCGCCCGCGCAGCTGGCGGAAGACCTCGCGCGGTTTGGCTTGTCCCCGGCTGCGAATGCACACCTCGAGAAGCTCGTCACCGTCAACCCGCGCAGTGGCTGAGGCCGCATCTCCCTGGGGACGGGCTACGCGCGTCCCTTCGGTCGCGCGATCTCGGTCGGATGGAACCGCCTTTCATCGGGCAATTGATCCTCGCGAGCCCTGTCGGCGCTCTCCGGCCGTCAGTCCCAGCGCGACGTCAGCGTCAGCTGCCAACCTTCGAGGGTGCCGACGTGACCCGATGTCCGATCGGTGACGCGAAGGGTCCATTCTCCGTTCACCGATTCGTCGCCCGAGAACCCGAGGATCGGCTTGGCGGTGAGGACGAATGGGGCACCATTATTGGCCGCAACGCCGTCGTAAACGAGGACCTCGTTGCCTGCCGGATTGGTGAGCGTGATCTTTAACTGAGCTGCGCGCGGATGAGCGATCCGTAGAGAGAGCACGACATCGGTGTCGACGGTCGCGAGGCCGCGCGCCGCGATCGCACGCACCAGCGTCCCTCCATCGGGCACGCCCGCCGACGTCGGGTCCGCGAAGGTTGCGCGCATCCATGCGGGACCACACAGCCCGTAGCCCCGCGTCACGCCTGCGCACACCAGGCCCGGATTGCCACAGGCGGCGTCGCTCGCGCACTCGTTGCCCTCTCCGGGCAGATTAGCGTGCATCACGCACGTGCCAGAATTCGCGAACGTGCCTTCGCACTGTAGGCCTGTGGCGCAATCGGATTGTGCGCGGCAACCCTGGCCCGCGGTGGCCTGGCCGGGTGTGCGCGCCGCGAACCAGTTGCACGCTTCGATGGAGGAGTCGCTGATCCCCGCGGCCACCTGGAGGCTCGTCCCGTAGTAGAGCCGACCCACGGAGGTATCCCCGGCGCCGAACTCGACCGCGACCAGCTCGGTGTTGGTCGCGTTGTGTACGAGACTGGTGAATCGCAGCGAACCTTCATCGACCATCGCGAGGCCCGCGGCAAGGTCTGCGACCTCGCCGTAGACTGCGCGGAACGTCGCGAGGGCCTGGGCCGCTTCGCGCGGCTCGAGCTGGCTCGTGGCGGTGATGTAGCGATCGTTCGACACCGAGTAGGCTGGATCCGCACGGACTTCCGGGTAGCTCGCGGCGAGGAGGCACGTCTCCGCCGTCACGTTGCAGCCCTCGAGGTCCGCATCGCGGATCGATGCGACGAGCGCACTGCTGTGATGATCGAAGAACGCTCCGTACGAGTTGTCACCCGCGCCATACTCGTAGGCGACGAACATCCGCCGGCCATCGGGCTCGAGGAAGAACGTTCGATTGACCTCGCCGCCGTCGACGCGGCCGAGCGCGTCTTGCCACGTGGTGACATCGGCGTGTGACGATTGCTGGACGGCGCGTACGATCCGATCGTGATCGAAGGGAGAGATCCGCTCGGGGTGAGCCAGCGAGAGCACCTGCGTGTCGAGCGGAGTCAGGGCGGCGGTCTCGAACGCGTCTTGGTAGCTCTCGCCGAACAAGCATCCGCCGGTGACAGCCGGAGCGCAGCCAGCCCCGTCGCAGTCGACCTTCACGGCAAATCGACCACGCGTCGTCGACGCAAAGCCCTTGACCAGCACGCGGTAGCGACCTGCGCCGAGCGTGCGCTTCACCCGCGAGTAGACACTGGCGCCGTCGTCGTCGTTGCGCGAGATGTAGGGGCCCCAGCCGCCCGGCCCCTCTTTGTAGAGGTAGAGCACGGTGTCGACACGGCGTTGCCCGAGGACGGCGTAGGTGGTCGACGCATCGATTTCGGCGTCGCCCGACAGCTCGAACTGCCAGGCATGAAATTTCGCGGTGTCGGAGAGCGTCTCGATCGCGGATGTCGCGAACGCGAGATCGCCATGGTCGGTGGGCCGGCGCTGTGAATCGTCCTTGCCGTCGCCTTCCGTCGGCACATCGTCCTCTTCCCCCTTCTCATCGAGGCAGGCAGACAGGGACGAACATACGAGCGCAAGCACGGTCAACGTCGATCTACGCGGGCGGGACATATCCGTCGCGGGTAGCAATGCGTAGGCCGTCGCTTGCGACCATCTTGTCATTGGCGCCCACGACATCCCGCGCGGTTGGCGTCGCGTCATCGAGGTCCCATCGCGGCACTGGCTACTCGATCTGCCATCACGTCGAGCACCCCGCCGCCATGCGAAGGCCTGCGGAGCTATCCCGGGCGTCCAGATCGGCGCACTGAATACTACGCGACCGCGAAGGCCCTTCGACGCTCCGTGGACTCGGCGCCGCGCCGCTTTGGGCCCACCGCATCGGGTCGCCGCACACCCACGACCCCGATGCGGCGGGGCGCGCCTGACCCGAACTATCGGTGGAGGTCAGCGGAGCCGATCGCTACGGTTCGCACGTGCAGAAGGAGACGCTCGAGGAGCGTGCCGAACGCGTCGTGTTGAGTACCGTCCGGCTCTGGCGCGACCACGGGCTCACCGACGAGCAGATGATAGCTGCTGGGCGAGCCGCCATCACGAAGTCGATCGCCAGCCACGTGCAGGAAGGTGCCCCCGACGGGGGCTTCGAGTTGCGCGCCATGCAGGACGTCACCGCGGCGATCTGCGCGCTGCTGCCGACGCGTGCATCGCTCGGAGTCACGCTGTGCAAGGGCGACTTCAAGCGTGCCGTGAATGCGCGCGTAAAAAAGCTGGGGAGCAAGCTGGCCGAGGTCCGCAAGCGCTACGAACTCGAGATCGACAAGAAGGCGACGGGGCTTTCGGCCTACGCGCTCGCCGTCTTCGATCTCTACGATGAGCGATGGGCGGAGATACAGGCGGCGATCAACGGGATTCTCGTCGACGACGAGACCGCGCAGAAGCTCGCCCCTGCGGACGAGGACGGCGAGGTGCCCTTCACGCTGCACGAGCTCCAGCTACCAGCGGATGGCGAGGACGCGTGGCGCATCATCCTGTCGTTCGACGATAGTGACTCATGCGCTCACCTCGACCTCGAGGGGTGGACCGTGCAGCGCGTGGGTTGGACGCACTGATCTAGCGACTGTCCCCGTTGCTCGCGGCAGCGGAGAATGGGGGCGGTACGGTTGGACCAACCCAGGCGGCGTCGGTGGAGCGGTGCGCTGCTGTCAGCGTCGGGATGTATTGACCGCTGGCGAACCGCGCCGCCGCGCCGCTCACCTCGAAGACGAGATCGAGCGTGTCACCCTCGCGTAGCACGTGGTGCTTGTCGTCGGCCACGCCGAGCGCAGGCGCGGGTACGCCCTTGCACGACGGCGGTTCCACGCGGATGCCGTCGACCTCGACGTAGAGCTCGTCGAGAAACGTGACCTCGGCTTCTCCTCCGCGATCCGGACAGTCATCGGTCCCGCGTGCCGGCCGACCGCGAGCGATTGCCGCGTCGCCATTCACTCTCCTCGCGAAGGTGACGCGCTTCGTGGTCGTGGAGACGGTGGCAGATCGTATCGATGACGGTCGGAGTGTTCCGTGGGGAGGATGCGCACCGATGAAACAACTTCTCGCACTCGCTGTTCTCGTACCTGCTTTCCTCGCGTGCAAGTCGGAGTCTACGAAGACCGAGGCCGGGAAGACCGAGGCCGGCAAGTCCGGGGCCGGCACTGTCGCCGCCAAGCCCATCGAGAAGGTCGCGGCTACGCCATGCGAGACCGGCGCGCTCGACCTCGCGAAGAAGCTGTCGGACGCGAATGGGCGCAACATGGACCTCGGCAAGCCCGAGACGCAGAAGGTCATCGACGCCGCGAAGGCCGAGATCGCGGGCAAGACGTTCGCGTTCAGCAACTGCTTCTTCTCGAGCCAGGGGAACGATCAGGTTTCGTTCAAAGCGAACGGCAGCGCCGAGGACGACATCGAATGCGTGATGGCCGGCGGCGAGGACGGCAACCGAAAGTTCCGCGACGCTGCGATGAGCTTCGACATGAGCAAGCTGCGGCTGGACGTGCGCGGCACGGTCAAGGAGCACGGGGAGGGCCACTTTCGCGATTTCACGCTCGTCGATTGCGAGATCACTCCGCACGAGTGAGGCTCGCGCTAGCGCAATGGCAGGCGACTCGGTCGCTAGGTTGCGCGGATTCGCATTGCGCCGGGGCGTCCGCGCCGCTGTGGCCACGTGACAGCTACGCACGGGCCGGTCACGGTGCGTCGAGGCGCGTCGCCGGGACTGGTCGTTGGCGGCACTTCGCACTGCCTTGTCGCCGCGGTCATGCGCCGCTCGAAACAACGCGCACCGCGCCGCCGTCCGCCCCCTGGCGCCGTAGCGCGTCTTGTACCTCGGTCACACGCGTGTCTTCCACGAGCACCACCGCGAGCCGCGCGATCCTCGTCAGCTCCGCGGTCAGGTGCGGCAACGTCTCGAGCGGCAGATGGCTCCACGATGACGCGACCGCCACGTCGTACGTTCGATCGTCGAGGCCGGTGAACAATCCGATCAGCGCCGGCTCGACGGTGACCTCGGCGGCGTGCGCGAGCTCGCCGGGCGCCGCGCCGAACCAGACGATCCGTCGCGCACCATGCTCGCGTCGAAGGGCGTCGACGAGCGCGTGCGCTGCTGCTGGATCCAGCGGTCGTGGTTTCGGGGCACCGACGATGTTGGCGAGCAGCTGCCCGCGTAAGTGGCTCTCCGGGGCAAGCGGATCCGATGTTCGCAGCGACGAGAAGAAGCTCCAGCATACGAGCTCTACGAGCGGGTCGCGACACCTGCGCACGAAGTAGTTGGCATTCGTCCGCGCGGTGGCCTCGAGCGTGGATGCCACCTCGTGCGGATAGTGGGCGGCCCATGCGGTGGGCACGGCCGACATCGTGACGCCTCTCCGCGCGAGCCGGTAGCCGAGCTCGATGTCCTCGAAGCCCCAGCGATCACCCATCGTCTCGTCAAAGCCGCCCACATCGCGCAGTGCCGCGAGCGAGCACGACGCGTTGTTCGTCCACCAGAAGTTCCACGGGAACGGACAGCGCTCCAACCCCCGCCATGCCGCGAGTGCACTATCGCGCTGATCGCGCCACGCAGGCACGTCGGCGGCGAGTGCCTGCACGCGCTCCACGAGCTCCGCCGCCGGCGGCGGCCGTAAGGCCTCCGGCGTCCGCGACCACGGATCGGTCATCGACGCTCCGTACACGTAGCCGATCGTCGCGTGCCACCCCTCGCCGCTGTACGCGCGCAGGTGCTCGCGGACGAGGTCGGGACCTGCGAGCACGTCGGCATCGAGGAACAGGGCGACGTCACCGCGCGCGGCCTCGATGCCCCAGTTGCGCGTGCGACTGCGATTGAACGGAGCGGTGAACGGCCGGGTCTCCCAGCGCAGCTCGAACGGGTAGCGCCGGCTCGCCGCAACCACTCGCGTGTCGTCCGTCGACTCGAGGTCGACGACGATGACTTCGAGTAGCTGCTCGTGCGAACGCTGGCGCGCCAGCGCGTCGAGCACGTCGAGCACCCCGGGGCGGTTGCGCACCGGGATGATCACGGAGGCGGTGCGTGCGCGCTCGACGGGGGCGGTCACCATCTTCGGCTCGGACCGGCGCGGCCGGTGTCGTAGCCGTGCGACGATCAGTGCGCGCTGCTCGGCCGTGAGCTCGGGGCTCGCACTCGGCTGCGGCGCGGCGTCGGCCACGGCGACGCTGGCCGCCTCGACGTCCTGGGCTCGCCCACCTGCCAGGATCCGCTCGACGATATCGGCCGCACGGCGGGCGCCGTCGTTGGCGCGATACGACGCGCGGATCCGCGTCGCGCTCTGGGCGTACGTACTGCCCGGCCGCAACACCCGCGCGAGCGCATCCTTGCAGGTGTCCGGGGTGAACGAGGGACGCGCGATCGCGACGCCAGCGCCCGATGCCTCGACGTAGTGCGCCTGGACGAATTGATCCGCGTAGAACGGCACGATGACGAGCGGCTTGCCCGCGTACAGCGATTCGGCGACCGAGCTCGCGCCACCATGCGATACGAACGCATCGACACGCTCGAGCAGCGCCATCTGCGGCACGCGCTCCATCGCGATGACGTCGCCTGGCAGCGCCTCCACCTCGGCAGGCGACAGCCGTCCACTGAGGACGAGCTGTGCGCCGAGCTCGGCGGCCGCACGGGCGACCACTTCGTAGGTGTACGTCCCCGCGGCGACGACGCTGCCGAACGCGGCGTACACGATGGGCCGATCGCGCGCCAGCCGCTCCCACGGAAAGGCAACGGTCTCCACGGGCGCGATGCGCGGTCGCGACGGCCCGACCAGCGACATCGGCTTCGCGCGATCCTCGCCGGCGCCATCCCCGACATACGCCGCCGTCGTGAAGGCCAGGTTGGCGAACCGCGACAGGGCGGCTCCGCCCCGGAGCTCTGCCTGAACGCCGAAGCCGGCGAGCACCTCGCGCGCACGCTCGTCGTGGTGGCCGCGGAAGAAGCCCGGCGTCAGCATCTGCAAGCCCCCGCACAGGCCAACGAACGGGATCCGCTCGAGCTCGCACGCGACGAGCGATGCCATGTTCTGGCTGTCGCCGAGCACGAGATCGGGACGCTGCGCGGCGAGTAGCTTGCGTAGCGGTGGAACCAGGGCAACCGTCGCATCGACGAAGGCGCGTGCGACCTCCGTACTGCGCTCGGCGTCGGCGAACATCGCGGCGAGCGCCTCGCCACGCCACGCCGCTGGCCAGTCGATCTCCGGGGTTGGCAAGAACTCGTCGACGATCGGCACGAGCCGGGTGACGAGAGGTTCCTGCAGAGCGAACGGCAACGCCGTCCACGCGATCGTGTGCCCCCGGAGTTTCAGCCAGTCGGCCACATGGGCGAGCGGCTCGATGTCACCCCGCGTGTTCGGAGCTGAGATGAAAAGGACCCGCCTCATGCCTCATGACTATCTGGCCACACAACGCCTTGCCGTGCTCGGCGTTCGGCGCCATGGCACGTGGTATCGGCGACCCCTGACGCCGGCTGGTTGACCGGCGACCACCCTTCGCTGGATCCTGCTTCTATGGTGGACCGAGGCCTTAGCCGTCATGTGGTAAGTTACCCTCTGGACGACGCCTGCAGTATCGCAGCGAACCCGTTCGCGTTCGCGCGTCTCGCGATGCCGGTTAGCCTGTTCGAGCGTCTGCGCGGACCGGACGGCGTCACAGGCCTCCCGGAGGAGACCGTCAAGCTCCTTCTAGAGCATGGCCTCCTCTCCGCAGAGAGTGACGATGAGGGTGCGATCGCGGCCCGCTTGCGCCCGCGACTCCACACCTTTCACGGGGCACTGCCCACGCTCGGACCCGCGCCCATCGCGCCTCCCCTCGGCGACGGCGCCGCATCGGACGATCCGTTGCAGCCATCTGCACACCTTCGTGCGCTGACGATCGACGACGATAACGTGTTCGTCGTCCATCCGTTCCTCGGCGCGTTCGTGGCGCTCTCGCGCCGCACCTGGGACGCCGTGCAGGCCTTGCGTGCCGAACCGGTCAGTGCGCGCAGATTCGCCGAGCTGCATGCGACGACGATCGGAGCGCGCGGTGCAGCCCGCCTGCTCGAGTTCCTGCGCGACAAGCGGATCCTGTTCGCGTCGGCGGCCGAGGAGGCAGCCGCGATCCTCGCGGCCAACCCGCGCCCCGCGGCCGCCGCAATGGGGCCGGCGTTGATCTCCGCGGAGCACGTGTGGCGTCAGCACTGCACGCCGGCCGTCGACCTCGTGTCGTTTGCGCCGCCGACGCCGCTCTACGAGTACGATCTGCCGCCGACCACGCGGAAGCTAAGGATCTGCATGATCGGCAACTGCGTCGTGCAGCTGGCGATGCGCAGCGTCGAACAGGCTGCCTATCGGTGCGGCTTCAGTGGCGTCGAGGTAACCAGCCAGTTTGACATCGAGGAGCGGCCCGGGAAGATCGCCGCCGAGCTCGTCGTCGCCGGCCACAACGTGCTCGACATGATTCTCGGACGGCGCGCCGACGGGCTGCTCGACGATGCGCAGTGGGAGAAGCGGGTCGCGCTGGTCAAGGCGTGGTGGGGGATGACCATCAAGCGCCTCAAGGCGCTCGCCACCGACAAGCTCGTCCTTATCGTCGGCTCCGCGCTCCCGGCTGCGTCGCCGCTAGGGCGCGCCGGCTACCGCCGGTCGTGGGACCTACGGGCGGTGATCGAGGAAGTGAACCGCTACGTTCGCGAGCTCACCGCGGGCCACCCGAACATGATGTACGTCGATGTCGAGCAGGTATTTGCCGACCACGGCAAGGCGCGCATCCGCGACGAATGGGTGGCGCCGTATCGCCACGAGGGCTACCTCGACGAATCGACCGCCGCGCACCCCGGCGCTCGTTCGCTGCGAGAGAGCCTGCCTGACGCCTTCGCCTCCCAGCCCGGCGCCGCACTGCGCTTGCTCGCCCAGGAGATCCTCGACTGCTACGTAGTGTGGAAGCTACAGAACCCGGTCAAGCTCGTCGTCGTCGACCTCGACAACACCCTGTGGCGAGGTGTGGCTGGTGAGGCTGGTGAGGCTGGCGCGGCCGATTTCGGCTATGGCGCCCTCGGCGGCCTGCACGAGGCGCTCAACGTACTGCGCCAGCGCGGCATTCCCCTGGTCACCTGCAGCAAGAACACCGAAGAGGTCTCGCTCGGTCACTGGGAGCTCCGCGTGATCGCGCCGCTGCGCGACGACCCGACGGCTGCGTTGCTGCGCCCCGACGACTTCGTGTGCCACAAGATCTCGTGGGACCGGAAGTCCGTCGCGATCCGCCAGATCTGCGACGAGCTCTCACTGCGCCTGGGCAGCGTGCTCTTCATCGATGACAACCCGATCGAGCGCCATGAGGTCGTGACCTCGCTACCGGCGGTGCGGGTGCTCGGCCACGACCTCAACCAGGCCCGACGAACTCTTCTGCGCGACCCGCACCTGCAGCAACTCGAGTACAGCGCGGAGAGCCAGCAGCGGCCGGCGATGTACAAGGCGCAGCTCAAGCGTGCGGCGGACGCCGCGGTGATGGACGAGGGGGACTTCCTGCGGAGCCTCGGCATCAAGCTTGAGATCGAGGACGTGCGCGGCATCGAGCAGCTCGGCCGGATCACCGAGTTGGTCCAGCGCACGAACCAGTTCAACACGACCCACCGACGCTACGACGCGATGTCGCTGCGGGCGATCATCGAGCACCCCGAGCACCGCGTCTTTACCCTCACCGTCGCCGATCGCTACTCCGAGCACGGCCTCGTCGGGTGCTGCGTCGTGACGGACCGCATCGAGCTGATCGCTCTCAGCTGCCGTGTGCTCGCACTCAAGGTTGCGACGACGTGGCTGGCCGAGTCGTTCCGTCGAATGGCCCCGGTCGGTGCGCTGGTCGGCCTCCTGACCGAGCAAGAGGTGAACCGGCCGTGTCACGACGTGTTCGAGCAGCTCGGATTCGAGCGGCGCGCGCCCGACTGGGTCCTGAACGACCTGGCGCGGCTGCCGGCGACGGATCCCGAGATCCATACCGTCGTCTGGCGCTGATCAGCCGCTTCGGCTCCAGATCTCGTCGAGGATCGCGTATAGCGCCTCGACATGAGGGGGCTGGAGCATCGATCCGTGCGTGCCGGGCGACGTGAGCACCTCGAGATTGGGCACGTACCGTCGCCAGCGCTCGGTTCTACTGGCCTGGGAAAAAGCGTCTCTCGCGTTGATGAGCACGATCCGGGTGTCCGTCGGTGCCGCGACATAGCTGTGCGCGGCACGCACGTGCGCCTCGATAACGCGAGCATGGGTATCGTACGTGGCTACCTCCACGGACGCCCCGCCATTCCCAGCAGCGCGAGCACGCTCGGCAAACATCGCGAGCACCTCTTCACGCGGCCGAGCGAGCTCGTCCGGACGGAGCTCGAGCCCGAGTCCGCCGGCGAGCGCCTCGAGCGCTTCGACGCCCGGATCGCCTGGCGGGTCCCCGGGCAGCGACGGCCCCTGCGCATCGAGCAGCGTGGTCGACAGGACCTCGACACCCGCAGCCATGAGATGGTGGCGCATCTCGTATACGACGAGGCTACCGAACGACCACCCGAGGAGATGAACAGGGCCGGTGCCCCGCGTCTCGATCAGCTCGCGCGCATAGTGCGCGGCCATCTCGGGAACTGACGTCCAGACAGCGCCGCCGAACACGCCGCGCGCTTCGAACGCGTCGAAGCCCCGCGCGCGCCCGATCAGGTCGCCGAGTGACGCGTAGTCCTCGACCGTGCCATGAATCGGATGCACGGCGACGACCGACGGGGTGCCGACATGGGCGGCCTTGAAGGGCACGAGGTACCGCGTCGATGCCGTCGGACTGAGCTTCTCGATTAGGCACGCGAGCGCTTCGATCGTACCGGCTTGAAACATCGCCACGAGGGGCAGCGATACCCCGAGGCGCGCGCGCACGCGGGTCACGGCCTGAATCGCGAGCAGCGAGTGACCGCCGAGCGCGAAGAAGTTGTCGTGCGCCCCTACCCGCTCGATGCCCAGCAGCTCGCTCCAGATCGCCGCGAGCAGCCGCTCCGCCTCGGTACGCGGCGCGATGTACTCGCGCTGCGCCAACGCATCCTGCTCGGGTGCAGGCAGCGCCTCGCGATCGAGCTTGCCATTCGGCGTCAGTGGCAGCGCGTCGAGCGCCACGAACGCCGCCGGCACCATGTACTCCGGCAGCGCTGCGCTCACGTGCGCTCGCAACGTGTCGACGTCCGGCAGCCCCGCACGCCCCACCACGTATGCCACCAGCCGCTTGTTGCCCGGTGCATCCTCGCGTGCGACCACCACCGCCTCGCGCACCGTCGCGTGCGCCGCCAGCACCGCTTCGATCTCCCCGAGCTCGATCCGGAACCCGCGGATCTTCACCTGGTGATCGATGCGGCCCATGAACTCGAGCCGACCGTCGGGGAACCAGCGGACCTTGTCGCCGGTCCGATACAGAATTCCCGGGCCGTATGGGTTGGCGACGAACTTCTCTGCCGTCAACTCCGGCCGGTGCAAGTAGCCACGTGCTACGCCGACGCCGCCGATGTAGAGTTCGCCGGGCACGCCGATCGGAACGACCTGACGATTCGCGTCGAGTACGTAGACCTTGTAGTTCGCTAGCGGTGCGCCGATCGGTACCTCGCGTCCGGGGAGCAGATCGTCGCTGCGCAAGAAAGTCCCCGTCGCTGCGACCGTCGTCTCGGTGGGGCCGTACAGGTTCAACACCTGGCATTTCGACGAGAGCGCACTCCAGGTGCGCACATGCGCGGGCAGCGCCCGTTCTCCACCGAACACCACCATCCTCAATGACGGCGGCAGGGCCTCTGGCGTCAGTGCGTGCCAGTACGCCGTGGTCAAGTTCAGGATCGTCACGCCCGCGAACCGCGGCCCTAGTAGCTCGTCCGCAGTCGGCACGTCCTCGCCGCGCACCACGACCGTCGCGCCATGCGCCAGCGGCGTGAACAACTCTTGCACGCTCGGGTCGAACGACAGCGACGTGAACTGAAGCACGCGGTCGCTCGGCTGGATCGCCTCGAGTGCACCGAGCCCCGTCACCTGATTCACGGCCATGTGGTGCTCGACCACCACGCCCTTGGGACGGCCCGTCGTTCCAGACGTGTAGATCACATATGCGGCCTGCCGAAGGCGCGCCTGCCGCTCGGGACGCGTAGTCGGATAGCCATCGAGCACCGAACGATCGATATCGATCCGTGTGACCTGAAGACCGGGGGGCGTCACTCGTGCTGCCATTGCGGCGTGCGCGATCACCACCGGCGTTCCGGCGTCGTGGAGCATGAACGCGAGACGCTCCGCTGGATAGTTCGCATCCAGTGGGACGTACGCACCACCCGCCTTCAGGACGCCGAGCACGCTCACCACCATCTCGAGCGACCGGCGGACACAAATGCCTACGCGGACCTCGGGACCGACTCCCAGCGAGCGCAGGTGATGCGCGAGTTGATTCGCGCGGCGATCGAGCTCGCCGTAGTTCAGCTGCGCTCCTTCGCAGACCACCGCGATTGCATCCGGCGAACGATCTGTCTGCGCTTCGAATAACTCGTGCAAGCACAGCGTCGATGGATACTCGCGGTCTGTCGCATTCCAATCGACGAGTAGCCGCTGCCGTTCGGACGGCGTGAGGAGCTCCAGCTCACCGATTGACCGCGAGGGCTCGACCACGATGCCTTCGAGCAACGTCTGAAACTGCTCGAGCATCCGTTCGATCGTCCTGACATCAAAAAGGTCTGTGTTGAGCTCGACCGCGCAGGTGACACTGTCGCTCCGCTCGACGATCAGAAGTGTCAGATCGAACTTGGACGTGGTCGTGCCAAGATCAATGCCCTCGGTGGCGAATCCCGGCATAGCCGCACTCTCACCCCCGCGCTGGTGCACGAACATCACCTGGAACAGCGGCGTCCGCGCCAGGTCGCGCGGCAGCTGTAGCGCCTCGAAGACGCGATCGAACGGGATATCCTGGTGCGCGTACGCACCGAGCGCGATGTCACGCACCTGCGCGAGCAGCGCACTGAAGCTCGGCGTCCCCGATAGATCCGCACGCAGCACGACCGTGTTCACGAAGTAGCCGACCAGCGCGTCGGTCTCCACGCGCCCGCGGTTCGCCACCGGCGCGCCTACCGAGATGTCGTCCTGGTGGCTGTAGCGGTGCAACAGCACGTAGAACGCCGCCAACCACGTCATGAACGGCGTCGCATTGTGCGCGCGCCCGAGCGCTTCCATCGCATGGCCCAGCGAGGCTGACAACGAGCGTTCGACCATGTAGCCCCGGGTCCCGAGCACCGGCGGGCGCGGGCGGTCCGTCGGCAGCTCTAGCGACGCCGCTCCCTTCAGGCGCGTACGCCAGTAGGCGAGCTGCTGCTCGAGCACGTCGCCGACAAGCCAAGCGCGTTGCCACGCCGCGAAGTCCGCGTACTGGACAGCTAGCGGTGCGAGCTCGCGTCCCTCGTACAGCGCGAACAGCTCCCGATACAGGACGTTCAGCGACCACTCGTCGCCCACCACGTGGTGCATCCGCAACATCAGCACGTGGTCTACCGCGCTGATGCGAACGAGCGCCGGCGCGAACAGCGGGCCCGTTGTCAGATCGAACGTCTGCTCGCGCTGCGCGCGGCAGTACGCATGGGCCTCGTCGTACGACCCCACCTCGGTGATCGCCATCGTGCCCGCACGCGCCGGCGCGATGCGCTGCATCACCCGACCGTCGACCTCGGCCAGCGTTGTCCGCAGCACCTCGTGTCGGGCGACGAGCGCGTCCATCGCGCGCGCCAGTGCCTCCGCGTCGAGCGCGCCCCGGAGACGGAGGGCTTGCGACATATCGTACGCATCGCGCTCGGCGAGCTGCGCCAGCACCCAGAACCGCTGCTGTCCGAACGATGCCTCGAGCTCGCCGCCGCGTGCTACCGGCACGAGCGGCGGTGCCGTCTCCCCTGCCGTTCTCCCGATCACCTCGGCGAGCCCACCCAGCGTCGGTGCCTCGAACACCGCGCGCACCTTGAGCTCGACCGATAGCGTTTGACGGACCCGCGCTACCAGCTGCATGACAAGCAGTGAGTGCCCGCCCAGCTCGAAGAAGTTGTCGTCAATGCCCACCCGCTCAACCCTGAGCAGCTGACACCATAGCCCTGCGAGCAGCTGCTCCACCTCGGTCCGTGGCGCGACGTATGCCCGCTGCGTTAGCGCACCGAGCTCCGGCACCGGCAGTGCTTTGCGGTCCATCTTGCCGTTCGGTGTCAGAGGCAGTGCGTCGAGGGCGACGAACGCCGACGGCATCATGTACTCAGGCAGCTTCGCGCCGACGTGCGCACGGAGCGCCTCGACGTCGAGCGGCCCTTCGCGCCCGACCATGTACGCCACCAACCGCTTGTCACCCGGCTGGTCCTCGCGCGCCAGCACCACCACCTCGCGCACCGCGTCGTGCGCCGCGAGCACGGCCTCGATCTCGCCCAGCTCGATCCGGAACCCGCGGATCTTCGCCTGATGGTCGATACGGCCCAAGAATTCGAGCCGACCGTCGGGGAACCAGCGGACCTTATCGCCCGTCCGATACAGCCGGCCCGAATCGAACGGATCCGGCACGAACCGCTCGGCCGTCAGCTCGGGTCGACCGAGGTACCCCCGCGCCACACCCTCCCCGCCGATGTACAGCTCCCCGGGCAC
>JANRKM010000128.1:0-2117 GCA_033763475.1 Kofleriaceae bacterium | reverse complement strand
GTGCCCGGGGAGCTGTACATCGGCGGGGAGGGTGTGGCGCGGGGGTACCTCGGTCGACCCGAGCTGACGGCCGAGCGGTTCGTGCCGGATCCGTTCGATTCGGGCCGGCTGTATCGGACGGGCGATAAGGTCCGCTGGTTCGCCGACGGTCGGCTCGAATTCTTGGGCCGTATCGACCATCAGGCGAAGATCCGCGGGTTCCGGATCGAGCTGGGCGAGATCGAGGCCGTGCTCGCGGCGCACGGCGCGGTGCGCGAGGTGGTGGTGCTGGCGCGCGAGGACCAGCCGGGTGACAAGCGGTTGGTGGCGTACATGGTCGGGCGCGAATGGCCGCTCGACGTCGAGGCGCTGCGTGCGCACGTCGGCGCGAAGCTGCCTGAGTACATGATGCCGTCGGCGTTCGTGGTGCTCGAGGTGATGCCGGTGACGCCGAACGGCAAGCTGGATCGGAAGGCGCTGCCGGCGCCGGATCTGGGTGCGTTGTCGCAGCGGGCGTATGTGCCGCCCCGGACGGAGGCGGAGGAGCTGCTGGCGGGGATTTGGAGCCAGGTGCTGGGGGTCGAGCGGGTTGGCATCCACGACAACTTCTTCGAGCTGGGCGGTCACTCGCTCCTGGTGATGAAGCTGGTGGCGCGGGTTCGGCAGGTGCTGGCGGTCGAGCTGACGGTACGGGCAGTGTTCGAGGCGCCGACGCTCGGCGCGCTCGCCGAGGTGACTGGCCGGACGACGGGGGTAGTGGCGCCGGCGCTCGTGCCGGTGGCGCGCGGGGGCGAGTTGGAGGCGTCGTTCGGGCAGCAGCGGTTCTGGGTGCTCGCGCAGATGGCGGAGCACGATGCGTACGATATGTCGTACGCGGTCCGGATCATGGGCGATCTCGACGAGGCGGCGCTGGCGCGCGCGGTGGACGCGCTGGTCGCGCGACACGAGGTGCTGCGGACGACGCTGGCGGAGCGCGACGGCGCGGTGGTGCAACGCATCGCCCCGGCGCACGCGGGCGTGTTGGCGGTGGTGGACGTGGGGTCGTACGAGGCGGCGCAGGCGTACTGCCGCGAGGCGGCTAAGCGGCCGTACGATCTGACGACGGGACCGCTGTTCGCGCCCGAGCTGGTGCGGATCAGCGGGGAGGACCACGTGCTGCTGGTGCGGATGCACCACAGCGTGGGCGACGAGTGGTCGACGGGCGTGCTGGGGCAGGAGCTCATCGCGCTCTATGCGGGCCAGGCGCTGGCGCCGTTGCCGGTGCAATATGCGGACGTCGCGGCGTGGCAACGCCGGTGGCTGGCGGGGGACGTGCTGGCTCAGCAGCTCGCGTATTGGCGCGGGCAGTTGACGGGCGCGGCGCCGCTGGAGCTGCCGGCCGATCGGCCGCGCCCGGCCGTGCTCGGGACCCAGGGGCAGACGGTCAAGCGGACGTTGCCCGCAGCGCTGGGCCGCGCGCTGGAGGCGGTGGGCCACGCACATGGGACGACGCCGTTCATGACGTACCTGGCGGCGTTCTACGTGCTCCTGCACCGCTACAGCCATCAGGCGGACCTCTCGGTGGGAACCGCGGTGGCGAACCGCGGGCGCACCGAGCTCGACGGACTGATCGGCTCTTTCGTCAACACGGTCGTGTTGCGCGCCGACCTGGCGGGCAACCCGCGCGTTGCCGAGGTATTGGCGCAAGTGCGCCACGTGGCGCTGGGAGCGTACGCACACCAGGACGTCCCGTTCGAGCGGGTGGTCGAAGAGTTGCGCGTGCCGCGTGATCTGGCGCGCTCGCCGCTGTTCCAGGTGATGTTCGTGCACCACCGTGGGGGCGAGCGCTGGGCGATCCCCGACCTCGCGGTCGAGGACGTCGCACTGGGCAGCGACGTGGCGAAATTCGAGTTGACGCTCACGATCACCGAGGGTCCAGACGGCATCGCGTGCGCGATCGAGTTCAACACGAAGCTGTTTGATGCCGCCACGATCGAGCGGATGATCGGGCACTACGCGACGCTGCTCGCGGGGATCGTCGCTGACCCCGCGCGGCGGATCGGCGAGCTGCCCTTGCTGACGGCCGCCGAGCGGCAGCAGATGTTGGTCGAGTGGAACGCGACCTCGCGGGATTACCCGCAGGACGCCTGCGTCCACGA
>JANRKM010000127.1:0-57170 GCA_033763475.1 Kofleriaceae bacterium | reverse complement strand
GCTCGAGGACGCGCTCGATGAGCTCGAGCCGGTGAACCCGCGGCGGCCGCTGCGCCAGCTCGCCGTGCTGCTCGCGATCTCGTTGATGTACGGCGCCGGCGTGCTCGCGGTGGTGGCCACGCGGCTCGACATGCACGAGCTCTCGACGCTGTGGATCGCGGGGGCGGCGCTGGCGTGGCTCGTCGGGTTCGTGGTGCCCGTGTACCTCGCGCTCGTGCCGCGGCGCGGATCGATGCTCGGGCGGTGGGAGCTCGCCGCAGCGTCGGCAGTGCTCACGTCGATCGCGTTCGTCTCGCTGGGGCTCACGGTGCATCCGAGCGGCCCGTCGAGCCTGTACTTCGGCAGCGAGCAGTTCCTGCGCGGGCACGTGTGCCTCGAGCTCGGGCTCGCGACGGCGTTGGTGCCCGTCGTGATCGGGATGTTGTGCCTGCGTGGAGCCCTGCCCGTTGGCAGCCGCTGGATCGCCGCCGCGCTCGGTGCGGGTAGCGGCAGCCTCGGTGGGCTCGTATTGCACCTCCACTGCCGCGTGACCGATGGGCTGCACCAGGGCCTCATCCACGGCGGCGTTGTCGTCGTGGCGGCGCTGCTCGCGGCGGCCCTGGCGCCACGCATGACGGAGCCGCGGTAAGCTCGGCGCGCATGAGCCCGCTGCCCGACGCAAACGTCATCGCGGTCATCGACCTGCTGTTGACCATCGGCTACGTCGACGGTCTGCTCCACGCCGACGAGAAGCGGTTCATCGAGGGCTATACCAAGTGGCTCGTCGATAACTTCGCGCAGGCGCGCGCGCAGATCGACGAGGTGCACCGCACGCTCGATGCCGAGATCGCCGGCCTGGTCGCCGAGGTCACGGCCGCAGGTGACGAGCACTACATGCGCACGCGGCTCAAGGTGCGCGCGGTGGCGCTCTTCCGCTCGCTGGCGCCGTCCCATCAGGAGGGCGCGCTCGCCCTGTTGACGCAGATGATGCACGTCGACGGCTCGCTGAGCCCGCACGAGCGCGAGCTGTACGACGAGCTGGTCGTGCTTTTCCAGGCACCGGCGCAGGCTCACGCCCAGGCGGTCCCTGCCCCCGCGACCGAGGGCATGCGCGTGGAGCCGCCGACCCCGCTGCCGCTGCGGACAAGATCGCATCCGATGCTCGACGGGCTCGAGCACCGATACTCGGCCGATCCGGCGGTGCTACAGACGCAGCTCGCGAACGACTACCAGCTGGTGTTCCAAGCGATCACCGTGTGGGAGCAGCAACGTGCGCGCGGGAACGGGCGGCTGCTCGGCGTCACTGACCCGCAGCAGCTCCCTGCGGGTGCCCACTGGCTGGATGGCCATACCTACGCACTGCGCCCGGATCGGCCAACGGAGCTCATCGTGCTCGGGGATCTGCACGGCTGCTATGGCGTGCTCAAGGCTGCGCTGCTGCAATCGGACTTCATCGAGCGCGTGCGCAAGCATCAGCGCGATCCTGCGAATCATCCCGACGTGAAGCTGGTGCTGCTCGGCGACTACATCGATCGCGGGCGGTTCAGCTTCGAAGGCGTCCTGCGCGCGGCGCTGCAGCTCCTGGTCGCGTTTCCCGACAACGTGCTCCTGCTGCGCGGCAATCACGAGTATCTCGTGCGCCTCGGCGACACGGTGGTCAGCGCCGTCAACCCGGCCGAGGCCGTACCCACGCTCGCCCAGCGCGCACCGGTGAGCTTGCTCGAGGCGTATCGGCACCTGTTCGAGCGCATGCCGGCGGCGATGATCTTCGAGCGCACGCTGTTCGTGCACGGCGGCATCCCGCGCGACGAGACGCTGGTCGAGCGCTATCGCGACCTATCGAGCCTCGACGACGTGCTGATGCGCTTCGAGATGATGTGGAGCGATCCGGTGAAGACCGACGTGGTGCCGCCGAAGCTGCAGAAGCAGAGCCCGCGGTTCAACTTCGGCGCCGAGCAGTTCCGCGCGTTCATGCAGCACATCAAGTGCCACACGCTGATCCGCGGCCACGAGCAGGTCGATGCCGGGTTCGAGACGAACTTCGCGCTCGGACCGTACAAGCTGCATACATTGTTCTCGGCGGGCGGTGCGGAGAACGATGACCTGCCGATCGAGTCGCGTTATCGCAAGGTGACGCCGATGGCGCTGACGATTCGCGATGGGCGCGTGATGCCGTGGCCGGTCGACTACAAGCCGTTCATGGGACCCGAGCACAACGGGCACTACCGCTAGAGGTTACACGTGACCGAAAAGCAGCCTTCGCCGGTGCGGTTTGTCACCGTCGCTACCCGGTTCGCGCCACGCCTGACGACCGAGCACTCGCGCTGGTTCGAGCTCGAGGCAGGGGAGCAGGACGTCTTCACCAACAAGCTCGAGAATGAGCCGACGCTCGGGCTCGACGAGCGCGGTCTGGCGCACGTGGGCCAGTTCGTCTCTCCGAGGGCGCTGCTGATCGGCCGCATGACTCCGAGTCAAGGCCAGGAGCTGACGCCGGCGGAGCAGCTCGTCAGCCTGATCTTTAACGCCCAGTTCGACCGGCTTGACCGCTCGCTGCGAGTCCCCGACCACTGCTTCGGCACGGTCACCGCCGCAGTGCTCGAAGGGAGAAAGGCCCGCGTGCGGGTCTCGTGGACGCGCCCGCTCGAGATCGGTGATTGCATCGAGATCGACGGTCAGCGCTTCGTCGTTTCGGCGATTCGAGAGCAGGATGACGACGTGGACGGCGTAAGCGTGCGCGGGGGGGCCCACGTGACGAAGGTGTCCTGCGCGCGCGACATGATACAGGCGCGAAGCACAGGTTCATACGACGCCTTCACGATGCAGCCCGTCGAGGGGAGGGAGGACAACGGAGGACAGCGCATCGCCGGCGAGCTCGTTCAGATTCTGGGGCAGCACGCGCCCTCGTTTCTGTGGGAGTGCTTCACGGTCAAGGCCGATGTGCCGAGATGGGACAAGCTCCTGGGGTCGATTCGCGCTCGTGCCGACCGCAGCGAGCACGTCCAGCCCGACGTGATCACTCGGTTGGCGAAGTTGTTCAACGCGATGGGTCTCGCGCTGACGTTGGACGCCCCGGCGACGGGGGTGCGCACCCTGACCGCCGCGGAGCTGCGTTCGATGTCGAGCGGACTCGTGACGGCTGGCGGGTTGTTCTCTCAGCGCGTGTTCGGCCCGGTCAAGGATAACGTGTGTGAGTGCGGCAAATACCACGATGAGGGTGTCGTGGTCTGCGCGCAGTGTGGCGTCGAAGTGGCGTACGCGAGCATCAGGCGTGAGCGCCTCGGCCACCTCGAACTGCGTTGCCAACACCCGCTCCTCGGCCATGCCATGGAGGTCCTTCCCGTGTTGCCGGCGGGCCTCCGCCCTCTCGCGTCGCCGCTGAACGCTGCGTACGAACGCGTGCTCGACGTGCCCCAGCACATGGCGCAGCAAGCCGTCGACGCGCTGTTCGCCGAGCTCGTCGTGGCGGTCGAAATGACCTGGGCGATGTCGCGCTCGAAGGCCGTGGACTGGAGCGGCTTTGCCGCGCTCACCATCGACCCGTCGCTACCGGCCGGCACCTGTCGCCTGCCTCGCACCATGCAGATGGAGTTGTTCGAGGAGTTCGCCGTCGGTCGGCTGCGGGTGACTTACTCGGTGGACAGCCCTGCGGCCAGACGCCTGCTTGCGGATGTCACACCGATCGGCTTGCAAGCGCTCGACAGTGTCAGCGCGAACTACCCGTTGTTGTTGGCGTGCGGCGCGAACGTCGTGGTGCGAGCTCCCCTACCGTGGGACGAGTGTGCCGTCGCGGTGGATGAGGCGACTGCGCGGAAACTGGGGGGTAGCGAAGTTCAGGTGCACATCCCGTTGACCACGCAGGCCGCACTCGAGCTCGAGCGCCTAGCCGATCTCCCGCGCGCGGCCGTGTCAGGCGTTAGCGGCTGGTTGAGTGAGGCCGCGCGGGGTTGCCTCATGCCCCTCGCCCTGCGCGCCGCGAGGACAGGTGAGCGCGAACTGGTAAGCGATTCGGTGATCGCGTGCGCGCTCGGAAGGCATCCTCATTCTCTGAATTGATCTTCGACCGTGCGCTGGGGCCTTCGGATCCTGTCGAGAACCACCGACGGATCTTGGTACCATCGCCCGGCGATGAGCAGGATCGGTCTGGTGTTGTCGTGCGAGCACGCCTCGTGGCAGCTGCCACCGGGCGTCGACCTCGGCGTCGATATAGACGTGCGCGCGTCGCAGGCGGGCTGGGATCACGGCGCGTTCGAGATCTCCGAAGCACTCGGCGAGGCCATGGGCCTCCCCGTCCACGCGGGCGCCTTCACGCGGATGTTCGTCGATCTCAACCGGCCGCCCGGGCACGCCGACGTGATCCCGATCAACAGCTACGGCGCGAACGTTCCCGGCAATGCCGGGCTCACGCCGGGTGATCGCGCGGCGCGGATCGCGCAGTTCCACACGCCGTACTGGGACGCGGTACGGCTCGACGTGCGCGCGCGGCTCCACGATCGCGGCGCGGTGCTGCATTTCTCGTCGCACAGCTTCGATCCGTCGCTCGATCCCGCGAACCGGCAGTTCGACGTCGGTGTGCTCTACGATCCATCGCATGGCTTCGAGGCCGAGCTCGCCGAGAAGCTCTTGTTCCAGCTGCGGTCGGCCGGCCTCGCGGTACGCGCGAACCAGCCGTACAGTGGCGTGGGACCGGCGATCTGCACGGCGCTGCGCCAGGAGCACCGCGCGGTGCGGTACGCCGGAATCGAGCTCGAGACGTCGCATGCGGTGACGCACACGCCGGGTGGTTGTGCACGGATCGCGGCCGCGATCCGTCCGTTCTTCGAAGCTCTGTAGTACGGTCCGGCGCATGTTCCGCCGTTGACTACAACTACGGCCCAGCGTGGCTGGGTCATGACGCGTCGGGCTCCTTGCGGTCGCCCGCGCAAGGAGCTCGCATGTCGTTTGATTTTGTTCCGCATCTCGAAGCCGCGGCCGCCATCGCCGCCACCCACGCCGCCGACGTCGATCGCGGCACCTTCCCCACTGCCACGCTCGCGGCGATGCGCACCAGCGGGCTGCTCGGCCTGGTCAGCGCGACCGAGGTCGGCGGCAAGGGCCTCGGGCTCGCCGCCGCCGCGGCTGTCGTCGAGCGGCTCGCGCGCGAGTGCGGCTCGACCGCGATGGTCGTCTGCATGCACTACTGCGGCACCGCGGTGCTCGAGGCACACGGGCCGCGCGCCGTGCGCGAGGCGATCGCGAAGGGCGAGCACCTCACCACGCTCGCGTTCTCGGAGCTCGGCTCGCGCAGCCAGTTCTGGGCGCCGGTGAGCACGGCGACGGCCGAGGGCGCCGACGTGCGGCTCACCGCGCGCAAGAGCTGGGTCACCAGCGCGCGCCACGCCGACAGCTACGTGTGGTCGAGCAAGCCGGTCGCCGGCAGCGAAGCGTCGACGCTGTGGCTCGTGCCGCGCGCAACCGCGGGCCTGCGTATCGCCGAGACCGCGTTCGACGGCATCGGTCTGCGCGGCAACGACTCGAGCCCGGTGACCGCCGAGGACACGAAGATTCCAGCGTCGGCGCGCCTCGGCGACGATGGCGCGGGCTTCGGCATCATGATGGGCGCGGTGCTGCCCTGGTTCAACGTGTTGTCGGCGGCGTTCTCGACCGGGCTGATGGAGGCGGCGGTCACCCGCACCGCCGCCCACGTGGGCGGCACGCGGTTCGAGCACGCGAGCTCGACGATCGCCGACCTACCGACGGTGCGCGCCTTCATCGCACGGATGCGCATCGCGACCGACCAGAACAAGGCGCTGCTCGCGGATACGCTGGCGGCGATGGGCGTGAACCGGGCGGATACCATGCTGCGTGTGCTCGAGAGCAAGGCATCGGCGGGTGAGTCCGCCGCGATGGTCACCGACCTCGCGATGCGCGTGTGTGGTGGTGCCGCATTCCGCAAGGACGTTGCGGTCGAGCGCATCTTCCGCGACTCGCGTGCATCGCTCGTGATGGGGCCGACGGTCGACGTGCTCTATGACTTCATCGGCAAGGCCGTGTGTGGCCTGCCGCTGTTCTGAGGAATGCCCATGAAAGAGCTGGTTCTCGGAGCTGTCGCGTACGACGCCAAGGTCGTCCCGATCTGGGAGGGCTTTCGCGCCTACTTCCAGGCGCACGGGCTGCCGTTCGACTTCGTCCTCTACTCCAACTACGAGCGGCAGGTGGAAGCGCACCTGCGTGGTGACATCGACGTCGCGTGGAACTCGCCGCTTGCGTGGATCGAGACCGACCGCGCCGCGCGCAAGCAGGGACGCAAGGCCGAGGCGATCGCGATGCGCGACACGGACTGCGATCTGACGAGTGTGGTCCTCGTGCAAGCGAAGAGCGACTACCACACGGCGGCGCAGCTGCATGGCAAGCTCATCGCGGTCGGCGCCGCGGACTCGCCGCAGGCCACGCTGATTCCGCTCGAGGTACTGGCGGAGCAAGGCGTCGAACCCACGGTCAGGCGCCACGACGTGCTCGTCGGCAAGCACGGCGATCACATCGGCGGCGAGCGCGACGCGATCAGGGCGCTGCTTGCGGGCGACGTCGATGCGGCATGCATCATCGACGGTAACCGTCTCGCCTTCATCCGCGAGGCGCTGTTCACGCCGAACGCTCTGCGGGTGGTCCTCCAGACGCCGGCGTACGATCACTGCAACTTCACGATCCTCGACGGCGTTCCGGCGAGCATCGTGAAGTTCCGCGAGCTCTTGCTCGCGATGTCGTACGACGACGCACGCGTGCGCCCTCTGCTCGACATGGAGGGCCTCAAGGCGTGGAAGCCTGGCCGCATCTCGGGTTACGCCCTGCTCGAGCGCGCCGTCGATCGCTTCGGCACGCTCGACGCGTGGCTCGCGCGGCAGTGAGCGTCGACGTCGTTCTCGACCTCGGGGACCTCGGCCTCGACGAAGGAGCGCACCTCCTCGTCAAGCACGCGCTCGCCGCGACGCCGTCGATCACCGTGCGCGGCAGCGCGCCGACGCTCGCGATCGACCTCCCGGCGTGGGCGCGCGCCCAGGGCCACCGCGTCGAGCGGCGCGACGACACGTTCGCGATCGAGCGCGGGCCCGATCGCTGGGCCGGCGCCGAGCGCGCGGGCACCGTCGGCGCACCCGAGGCCAGTGCCCCACCACGCTGGGGCCTCGCAGCGCGCGGCGCGCTCGTCGAAGCAGGTGCCCCTGCCCTCGACCTCCCGCTCGCCACCCGCACCGAGGTTTGGGCCGACGAGGCCGCCCGCCTCTACGCCCAGGCCGCGGCGTCACAATGGGACCCAGCCACCGCGATCCCATGGGACGCACCTGCCGACCATCCCGATGAGGTCGAGGACGCCGTCGTGCAGGTGATGACCTATCTCATCGAGAACGAGACGGCGGCGCTGCTCGTCCCCACCCGCTTCCTCGCGCGCCTCCACCCGCACTTCCGCGAAGTGATGCAGCTCCTCGCGATTCAGGGCGCCGACGAAGCGCGCCACATCGAGGTCTTCACGCGGCGCGCGCGGCTACGCCGAAACGTCCTCGGCCTGTCCACCGCAGGCGGCCAGGCCTCGCTCGCATCCCTGTTCGACGAGCCCGACTTCGCCATCGCCTCGTTCCTCCTCTCGGTTCTCGGCGAGGGCAGCTTCCTGTCGCTTCTCTGGTTTCTGCGCGATCACGCGCCTGACCCGTGCACCCGCGAGGTCGCGCGCCTCGCCGCCCAGGACGAAGCGCGCCATGTCGCGTTTGGCCTCGCGCACCTGCAGCGCCACGTGACCGAGGACCCGACACTGCGCGCGCGGCTCGCCGCCGCGATCGAGCGCCGGCACGCCTCCCTCGCCCACACGGCGGGTCTCAACGCGGAGGTCTTCGATGCGCTCGTCCTTCTCGCCGCAGGCTCGTGGTCGCCCACCGCCCTGCGCGCCGGGCACGCTGCTGTCGTCGAGCTCCAGCGCACCATGGACGATGGCCGCCGGCAGCGCCTCATGCGTCTCGGGTTCCCCCGCGACCAGGCCGCCGCGCTCTCCGCGCTCCATACGCGCAACTTCATGTAGCTGGGCGGCGCACCACGTCTCGCAAGCCCTGGTTTCCGCTGGAGCTCGACGCTGGCAACGTGTGTGCACCACGGCGACGGCCATGCTCCCCTCCAGCCGTCGCGGTCGCCCCGTCGAACTTCCCTCACATCACCCGATCAGCTGGTCGGCTACCTTCATCGGCCTCCTGCGCCGCATCCGCACGGCCAAGCCGATTGGCCCCTCGTTGCGTACCTGCGGTCGATGGCCGAGCGCCGATCGCGTCGGCCCGTTGCCGCGCAACCCGCGTAACCCGTTCCGCTGATCGATCCCAGCTCACGGAATGCGGCGGTCGCTGCACTTCAACAGGTCGCCGACTGCGAGTCTTCGCTCGCCGTTCTCGAACAGGTACACGGCCCGCGGATCGATGCACGTCGTGGCGAGATCGCGCGTGGTCCCCGCACGCGGCACGCGCGTCGGGACGATCCTTGCTGAAACAGCCGCGGCGCGCTCGGCATCGGAGGCCGGCTGCAACAGGGGGAGCCACGCCGCGAGTGCGGGTCCCGATCCGTTGCCGCTCACGACCAGCACGATCGCTTCATGCTCGCGCTCCACCACCGCGACCGCGTCGTACGGCCCGAGCGACCACATCTGTGCGCGCGCCTGCTCTATCACGCGCTCGAGCGACGACCCATTCCCCTTCGACTCGCGCGGCGCCACCCCAACCTGTGCATCACCGACGGGGGTGCGCACGGTGCGGCGTTCGCGCATGTGGGCGACGAGCTCGGCGGCCATCTGGCGGCCCATGCTGTACGCGCTGTACTTGCGAAGCGACGCGGTGTGGGAGCCGTTCAGCGACGTCCACAAGGAGACCCGCTCGACACCCGCGGGCAGCGACAGGGCCGCGCGCGAGCGCGGGAAGACGAGCCGCTCGCCGACGGCGCCGCCGCGCTCGAAGTCGAGGTCGAGCACCTCGCCGGCGATCGCGGTCAAGAAGCGCGTGCGCCCGTCGTCGAGCCGCGAGCTCCGATCGACCAGCGATGCGACACGACGCAAGCGAATGTCGCGCGGTGGATGCCGCCCGTCCTCGTCGGAGGTCAACCCGAAGCGCAGCGCATCGTACATGGCGTAGGACGGATAGCCCGCTCGCTCGAGGAGCAGCACGCCGCGCTCGTCGGCGACGGACTCGAGGACCAGCCTCTGGTCGTCGTCCACGTCATGATCGTAGGCCAGGGCCGGGAGGTTCCCTTCCATGTGCACGATCTCGTGCGCGAGTATGGCGGCGAGCTCCGCCTCCGAGCCGAGTCGCACCAGCAGCTCGCGCCCCACGACGATCGTGTCGCCAACGACCGATGCACCGTCGGTGGGCACGAGGACGATCTTCGGAGTCCGCGCGAGCGTGCTGACCCGCGCGACGCGCGACGCGACGCCCGAGATGTACGCGACCAGGCTCGCGCGACCGGGGCCGAAGCGATCGGCGAAGGCGCGCAGCCGCAGGTCGTACGCGCAGGCGCCGAGCGAGCTTTTGCACGATGCCGGCAACGGGGCGCCCAGGTACGTCGTGCGCGCGCACCCTCCAAGCAGCACGATGACCAGCAAGAGGCGCGTCATCGGGGCTCCGGGCGCAGCTCGAACTGGACGTCGAGCGTCTGGTCCTTGGTGACCGGTGTAGTCCACACGCCAAAGCCGAGCGCATGCATGTCGTCGCCGAGCCGCTTCTCGACCTCGCGATACGCGTTCATGTCGAGCAGCGCACCGCGCAGAGGCCGTACGAGCTCCTCGAAGCGCGCGCGCGCCCGCTCCGACCCACCGACGACGACGAGCGTGCCGAACCGATAGCGAGGCCCCGCCTTGATCTCGATGCGGACCGCGACGAGCCCGCGCGCGTCGTCATAGGCGAGCACTGGCTCCTTGGCGCTCGCCGTCACCCAGCCCTGGAGTTGATGCTGCGTGACCAGGAATTGGGTCTCCGAGAGGATGTCTTCGTAATTCAGCACCCCGCCGACGACGTTCGCGGTGCCGAGCGCGCGTTCGAACGATCGCCCGATGGGGAGCGCGCTGCCCTCGACCACGAGTGCGGAGAGCCTGTACTGCGGCCCCGTCTTGACGGCGTAGGTCACGGAAACGAGGCCACACCGGACCTCCGCCGTCGGGCGCACGGTCGCGCGCGCGTAGCCGTGGGCCTTGAGCCGGCGTTCGGCGAGCCGTGCGAGTGTTTGCAGGCGTGCCGGGTCGTAGAGCGAGCCTTCGAGCGGACGTAACAGTGCGAGGAGCGGATGCTCGGCGCCGACCACACGCGCGATCCGCAGGGGCGGATGCATGACGAGCTCGACCTCCGGGCCCGCGCTGGTGTCGGCGATCCGCGCCTCGATCTGCGACGCGATCCCGAGCTCCCACAGCCGGCGAACGTCCGCGGCGAGGAGCGTGCGGTCGAGGTCGCTGCCAGCCTTGGTCTCCACGCGCTGGCGCACCTCCTGCGTCCACGCCGCCGGCCCCGTGATGGTCACCTTCGCGACGGGCTTCGTCGAGAGCTCGACGTCGAGGGCGCGCGGTGGTGCCTTGGCGCACGCGGCCGGCGCCAGCGCGCGAGCGGGGTGGACCGGGCGAGCGCTGTGCCCGCAGCCGAGCAGCAACGCGACCCAGACAAAGCGCAGCATCGGTAGATCGGACGGGCGCTGACCGCCCCAGTCGCATCGTCGTTTTCTTCGGTAGACTCTGGGGATGCGCCTCTACCTGAAGAAGACGTGAACGAGCTGCCGCGACGCGAGGAGTTCCTTGCGCAACAGTGGGCTCGAAATCGAAGAAGTCGACTACACCAAGACCGGTCTGACCGCGGCCACCGTCGAGGAGATTGTCGCGAAGGCCGGTTCGGTCGCCGCGGTCCTCAACACGCGCCACGCCATCGCCAAGGAGAAGGGCTGGGCCACCGCCCCGCCCTCCGCGGCCGAGTTCGCCAAGGCCGTGGCGAAAGAGCCGAACCTCCTGCGCCGCCCGATCCTGATCGATGGGAAGAAGGTGATCATCGGCTTCGACAGGCCCGCGTACGCGAAGCTGACGAAGTAGGCGCGCGAGCTAGTCGACCGTGGTCGGTTTGGTGACGGTGGTCTGCGGCTCCCCGTCCTTCGCCGACGCCTCGAGCGTGTAGGTGACGAAGTTCCCGTCGCAGTCGAGATCTCCGGTCGCGGTGACCTTCGCTGTCTGGCCGTCGCTCTCGTACGTGTACTGGAACATGCCAGGCTGGTCGACGGAGAAGCCGAGCGCGGTCCACACCGGATCCTTCGCCCAATCGTCGACGACGGCGCACTTGTGCTCGGGCTGCTCGCAGCACGCCTTCGCGGGCGTCGGCCCCGCCTTGCCCTTCGGGAACTCCGAATTGGTGACGTATTCGGCCTTCGCGATATGGCTGAGGCTATTCAGCATCAGCTCGGCCTCGGAGCGCTTCGCCTTCGACATGTAGTCGCCGAACGCCGTGCCATAACACGCGCGCACGCCGCTCTCGTCCTTGGCGTCGAGCACGCACTTCATCACCGGATCGGCCTTCGCCTTGTCGCTCGATCGACAGATCGACACCATCTGGGCGAGCTCCTTCTCGCCCACCTCGCGCCCTGCGTCCTTGCCCATGCCGAGGAGCACGGGCTTCGACTTGTCGACGAACCGCTGGCAGTCGTCGCCTTTACCACCGCAGCCCGCTGAGGCCGCGAGCATCGTCACCAGGATCATGCGCATGGCGCACGCTACCAGCTGTCGTCGGGAAGCTCCATGAGATCGAGGTCGCCAGCCTCGATGAGCTTGCGCGTGAGCGCGATGCCCGGCAAGACGTTCTTCGCGTAGAACCGCGCCGCCGCGAGCTTGCCGCGATAGAACGCCTTGTCGTCGCCCTGCGCGCTCGCCATCTTGCCGAACGCGACCTGCGCACCAATCGTCAGGCGCCAGCCGATGACGAGCTCGGCGAGCGCATAGAGGATGCGGTTGCCCTGGAAGCCGACGTGGTACATCGACTGACCGAGCTTACCGAGCATCGCCGCGACGATGCCCTGCATGTCACCCAGCGCCGCCGCGAGCGCCGCCTTCTCGACGCCGAGGTCGGCGGGAAGGCCCTCGATGCTCTTGCCGATCTGCGTGAGCAGCGCGGTCAGCGTCGCGCCGCGATCGCGCCCGATCTTGCGGAAGAACAGGTCGAGCGCCTGGATGTGCGTCGTGCCCTCGTAGAGCGAGTCGATCTTCTGGTCGCGGATGTACTGCTCGATCGGATAGTCCTCGCAGTAGCCCGAGCCACCGAGGCACTGCAGCGACACCGCGAGCAACTCGTAGACCTTCTCCGAGCCGTAGCCCTTGATGAGCGGCAGCATGAGGTCGTTGAGGGCGTCGAGGTGGCGCGTCGCTTCACTGCCGTGACCACCGGCCTGCACGACCTGATCCTGAATGTTCGCCGTCCACAGCACCATCGCGCGCAGGCCCTCGGCGAACGCCTTCTGCAGCATGAGCATGCGGCGCACGTCGGGGTGCCTGATGATCTCGACGCGCGGCGCGGCCTTGTCCATCTGCTTCAGCAGATCGGGGCCCTGCTTGCGCAGGCGCGTGTAGTCGAGCGCGTTGAGGTACGCCGTCGACAGCGTGGCCATCGACTTCGTGCCGACGCCCATGCGCGCGTACTCGATGACATGGAACATCTGCGCGATGCCGTTGTGCACCTCACCGAGGAGCAAACCGCGGCACGGAGCGCCGTCACCGAGCGTGAGCTCGCAGGTCGCCGAGCCCTTGATGCCCATCTTGTGCTCGACCTTGGTGACCACCGCGCCATTGCGCGCGCCGAGCGAGCCGTCCGCCTCGACCCAGAACTTGGGCACGATGAACAGCGACAGGCCCTTCGTGCCCGGGCCTGCCCCCTCAGGACGCGCGAGCACCATGTGCACGATGTTTTCGGTGAGGTCGAAGTCGCCGTTGGTGATGAACCGCTTCACGCCTTCGAGCAGGTACTCGTCACCCGCGACGTGCGTGGCCTTGGTGGTGCCGGCGCCGACGTCGGAGCCCGCGCCCGGCTCGGTCAGCACCATGGTCGCGCCCCAGTGCTTGTCGAGCATGTTCTTCACGTAGCGCTGCTTCTGCGACTCCGTGCCGAACGCATCGATGATCTTCGTCATCATGTTGCCGAGCATGTAGAAGCACACGCTCGGGTTCGCGCCGGCCATGAGCTCGAACGCAGCCCACTGCACCGTCGGAGGTGCGCCGAAACCACCGAGCCGCTCGGGCAACTCCAGGCCGTGCCAGCCTCCGCCGTAATACGCCTCGAAGGCCTTCTTGAAGCCGGGCGGCAGCGTGACGTTGCCCTTGCCGTCGAACTTCGCGCCGATGCGATCGCCCTCGGCGAATGACGGCGCCCACGACGCCTGCATCATCTCGAGGAAGCCCTCGAGCGCGGCGCGCGCCGCATCCTGATCCATGCCCTCGAACGGGGCCTTGCCGAGGACGCCGTTCTGGATCTCGAGGACCTCGAACAGCTGGAAGAACGTATCGCGGAGGTTCGCGCGGTAGTGGTTGACGGTCGTCACCCGCGGAGCATACGCGCTATTGGCAGCCAGGCACCGAGGACTGGAACGCGAGATTGAGCGTCCGGGTCAGCGTCATCCCGAGCGCGGGAATCGCAAACACGTCGTCGTTGGTCCAGCAGTCGGTCACGGCGCCCTTGTGGCCGCGGACGTGGATCCGGTAGTTCCCCGATGGCACCGCGGTGGTCGTCAGCCGCTGGTCGGCGTTGAGGCACGTCGTCACCGTGGGCGACGAGCAGTTGACGACGTACGTGCCCGCCGTCCCGGACGCCCCCGCGGACACGTTGAAGGTCACCGGCTGGCACGTGGCCCCCACGGCGGTCTCGAGCGTGAGCGTCATGCCGGTGATGCCCGCGCCATTCGAGGCGGTGTCCGCGCAGTTGCCGCCGGTGGTGTTGGTCGCGATCGCGAGGTCGAGACTGCCGGTCGCGTCGACGTGAAACACGAGGGGCGCGAGCGCGGTGGTCTCGTTGGGCTTGATGACAACGGGATTCTGCTCCGGCGCGGTCGAGAGGATCCCCGTCGCCGAGCGGAGCTCGAAGTTCAGGTCGTACTCGCCGGGGGGCACGCTGGCGCTGCCCATGCCGGTGCCACAGGTGAATGCCTCGGTGAACCCACCCTGGGTGCCCTTCTCGTGCAGGATCACCGTCACGCTCTGGCCCCCGACGCGGTCGCACGTGATGGGGGTACTGACACTGTCCTGTACCGCCCACGCGACCGAGAACGCGCCGTTAGCCGGTGGACCTTGATCGATCGGCGCGTCGGGGAACCCACCTCCGTCACCACACGCCGCGACCACGAGGCTGGCAGCACCGAACAGGACCGTACGCACGAGCGTCATCGTGCGCATCCTAACGCAACTTACCTGTCAGGCTGCGCCCAAGGCGGCGCTGACGCCGGTCGACATCGGCAGCGGCTTCGCCAGGTCGATGAAGTGGCAGGGGCGCTTCACGGGGCGGTGCTCGTAGGGGGCGGTGCCCACGTCGCGGTAGCCGAGGCTGCGATACCAGCGGTGCAGCTCCTCGCGCAGGTTCACGATCCGCAGCGTCATCGCGGTCGCCCCCATCGCCTCCCCCATCGCCTCGGCGATCCGGACCAGGCGCGTACCGAGCCCCATGCCCTGCAGCTCCGGCTGCACGGCGAGCATGCCGAAATACGCGGCCGAGCCGCGCCGCTCGACGTAGATGGCGGCGGCGAGCCCCTCACCATGCTCGAGGACCAGGAACGTGCCGCGCAGCGTCAGCTCCGCGATCTCCTCGGCGTTGGTGCGGTCTCCGTCGACGAAGCCCCGCTCGGCCTCGTAGGCGCGATTGACGAGCTCGGCAAGCGCCGGCGCGTCGGAGGGGGAGGCACGGCGGACCGAGATGGCGAGAGTACCCACGGATAGATCGCGTACCAGAACCCTCCGACAGTTGGGAGCACGGATCGCATGCCGCGCTTGTCCGCCCTCTGCCAGTCGCTGCGATCCAACACGCGCTAGATCTGGATGGTGCGTGCGCTCGCCCTCGCGTTTGTCGTCGGTGGAACGGCCCTTTCAGTCACCGGCTGCGGTGCCGCGGGCCCCGGTCTCGCGAAGCAGATCCCGGCTGCAGATCCCGGGGCCGCGCGCGACCCGATCAACCGGCTCCAGGTCGATGCGCTGCGCGACATCTCCCGACGCGTGCTGGCCGAGCTGGTCGCGGCCTTGCCCGCCGAACACCAGGCGCGCGTGCGAGACATCCCGCTGCTCGGTGACAACTCCCTCGGCGACGTCAACGCGTACGCCAGCTGCTCCGACGACGGCACGCCGTTCGTCGCGGTGAGCGATGGCTTGCTCCAGATCAGCGCGCACCTCGCGATGAGCGTGGCGTCCGACGAGGTCTTCGACACCGACAAGCGCACGGACTACCTCGACTGGCTCGAGCACCACGCGCTCGAAGCGCCGCCCGTAGGCTTCTACTACTTCGCCCATCACACCGACCGCACCAAAATCGCCCGCCAGCGCGAGCTGTTCGAGGAGGAGGTCGCGTACATCCTCGCGCACGAGCTTGCGCACCACTACCTTGGCCATCTCGCGTGCAACAGCGCGAGCGGCGGGCTCGAAGAGCTCGGCCAGCTCGCCGCCGACAACGTTCCCGTGTTCAGCCAGGCCGGCGAGCTCGCCGCGGACGTCGCCGCCACCAAGAATCTCTTGAACGCCGGTGCGCAGCGCGCAGGCTATGCGTGGACGGAGGAGGGCGCGCTGCTGGTCATCGCTGCGTTCAACCATCGCCGGCCGCTCGGCGTCCGCGATGTCCTGCTCGGCTTCGAGCGCACGCATCCCATCCCGCATCTACGCGCGCCCGCGATCACGACAACGGCGGAGCTGTGGCGCGGCAGCGGCGGCTACCTGCCGCTCTAACTTACGAGGTCAGGCGCTGCGGTACCTGCGCAGCCTGGCGCCGCGATCTACGATCCGCGAGAGCGACGTGCACGAGCACGATCACGGTGCCCACCGTGACGTCCGACACTGCCTTCACGACTCGATCAGCAAAGCTCCACATGGTGCTGATTCCTTCCCGTTTCACTACGCCCGTTTTCGCACCGGCCCGCAGCGAGCGAGCCCCATCGAGGTGACGACTCCGGCAACTTGCCATGACAACCTTCGACGAGACAACCGCATTTCAAGCTCCCGCATGTACAAAGCCCAAAAGCCGGTGAAACACGTAAGCCAGGTCATGCGTTGAAGCCGAAATGAGGCGATTGCTGCTCACGAACGTCGCTGTTCTCGGCGCTGCGTGCGCGTCGGCGGCTAGCGCGCCGCGGCGCGAAAACGCGCCGATTGCCCAAGAACCGCAAACTCCCGCCCGTGTCGTGCAGACGTCGCACAGCCACGTGGGCACGGACACGACGCGCGGCATCGTTTCGCGTGTGCGGATCGCAGCGCGCGTCGGTGACGGGCCTGCGACGGACCGTCCCAGCCATGCGCGCGCCGACGTGCCCGTCACGCTGTTCGCGGTCATCGAGGCCGAGGGCGTGGTCTACAGCGATGCGCCTTCTCTCGTGCTCGGCGGCACGCGCATCACGGCCACGCCGCTCGCACGGGCCCCGAGGCTGACCCTCGCGTGGCAACGCGTGGAGCCCGCGAGTGCGAACTACTCCAACGGCGATCCGAGCACGTTCCATTTTCACACCATCGAGTATCGGACCACCGCGATCGCGCACAGCGACAACCAGCCCGCACTGCGCGCCGACGTCCGCCCTACCCTGACGCCAGACCACGGCAATGGCGTCGGCACGATGCGCTACCGACTCGTCGCGCGTCAGGGTGACCGCGAGATCGCGAGCCCGGGGCCGGAGGCACGACGTGGGCGCGGCTCTGGTGGCCTGACCGATGCGGTCACGCGCGTATCGATTCGCGCCGACGACAGCTATCTCGGTTACCTGACCGAGATGTTCGGGCAGCCGTACATCTGGGGCTCGGCAGGTACGTCGACCAAGGCCCACCAGAGCGAGCGCCTCGAGGGCTCCGACTGCGCCGACTTCATCGTCTACGGCGCGAGGCGCATGGGCGCGGACCTCCCGTACATGTGGACCGGCGAGCTGCCGAGGGTGACCAAGAAGCTCGGCGGTGGCACGCGCGACGCGACCGGTATCTACCGCGACGCGAAGGGCCAGCCCGTCGCGTACACCGAGACGGGCGACCTCGTGTTGTTTCCGCGCCACGTCGGCGTGCTCGTCGAGGATCGCGGAGAGATCGGCATCCTCGACGAGCAGGACGTCATGATGCACACGCTGTTCGATTCACCGAAGCGCCAGGCGATCGCGGACTCCGGGTATGCCGACACGCCCGTCGAAGTGCGCCGCTTCAAGCGAGATCTTCGTCGGGGTCGATGACCAGGCTGGCCAGGCCCGTCGCGAGCGCTGGATAGAGCGCCGTCGAGTGCGGCGGCAGCAGCTGGGCGAGCTCGTCGACGTGGGCGATCTGCGCGAGCGACAGCGGCCGCACGAGCAACGCCACCGACGCTCCCGCCTTGAGCGCCGCGAGTGCGCGCCCGGCATCCGTCTCGGTCGTCACCTGCGCGCCCGGCAGATGCCGCTCGACGAACATGCTCTGCACGACGACGGGATCATACTTCTGCAGCGCACGATGGATACTCACGCCCTCCGCGACCGGGCTCACTTCGGGCGACAGCGTCAGCTTGTACGCATCGCCCTCGCCCGCGAACACCGCGATGAACGCCGGCTGATGCGCGACCGACTCGCCGAGCGCGGCAAGCAGCTTGTTCACGTCGCCCGCAGCGCCCGCGATCTTGTCGACGATGAAGTGCTTGCTGGCGCCAGCGAGCGCCTGCTCGCGCGTGACCGTCGCGCCCTTGATGATGCGGTGCCGCGACGCCGTGACGATGCCGGCATCGCTGAACGGCACGATGAACCCGAGCACGTAGTTCGGCGACGCATACATCGCGAGCGGCGCCCTGGCCTCGAGCTCGTCGTGGTATGCGAGCATCGCCTCGTAGCTCGCGTGCCCCTCGAGCAAGTGCAGCTTGAGCGGCGTGAAGTAGTTCCGCAGCTTGCCGATGACCTCGGCGTCCTGCACGCGCCACAGCTTGTGCTGCGTGCCGTCGGGCGTGGTGAGCTCGAGCGTCGGCCGCGCGGCCTCCACCTTACGGAAGGCGCGGTCCACCTCGCCCGCGTTGTCACGCACGCCAAACAGCACCGGGTCGACGTGCGCGCGATGCGCGCGAATCCGCGCGAGCGCCGCCTCGCGGTCGGCGGGCTTCGTCTCCTCGTGCGGCCGGATCATGCCCTCGGCGTACGGCGACGACCGGACCGCACACGCGAAGGACTTGCGCGTGAACGCGCGCCCGGGGCCCGCAAACGTCTGGTGATAGCGATACACGGCGCGCCCTCCGTCGCGCACGAGCGTGCCCGCGGCGAGGCCCTTGGTGATATCGACCGGTGCGCCGAGCACCTCGGCGACCTTCGACGGCTCGGGGAGGACTCCACGGAACCCGGCAATGTGGGGCATGCCCCCGAACGTATCATTCGCGTCGCAAGCGGTGGGCCGCCCGCGACGCGGTGCTGGCTAGCGACCGCGCGCGCCGATATCGCGGCGGAACTGCTTGCCCGCGAGCTCGATGCGATCGACCGCCGCATAGGCCTTCGACCGCGCCTGGTCGACGCTGACGCCGAGCGCGGTCACGCCGAGGACGCGGCCGCCGGCGGTGACGATGGCGCCGTCGCGGCGTGCGGTTCCGGCGTGGAACACGAACGCGTCGTCGGACGGTGCGGCGAGGCCGCCAATGGGATCGCCGGTGCGCACCTCGCCGGGATAGCCGGGGGCTGCGACGACGACGCAGATCGCGACGCGCGCGTCCCACGCCAGAGCGCCAACGGGCATCTCGCCGTTGGCGGCACCTAGCAGGACGGCGCCGAGGTCACCACGCATGCGCACCATGATCGGCTGGGTCTCGGGGTCACCGAAACGGCAGTTGTATTCGAGCAGCCACGGCGTGCCGGCCGCGTCGACCATCACGCCGGCGTAGAGGACGCCGCGATAGTCGATCTTGTCGGCGGCGAGGCCGCGCACCGTGGGCTGAAGGATCTCGTGCAGGATGCGCTGCGCGAGCACGTCGCTCGTCCACGCGGGTGAGACGGTCCCCATGCCGCCGGTGTTGGGACCGCGGTCACCATCGAAGATGGTCTTGTGGTCCTCGACGGCGGGCAACACGTCGAGATGGCGGCCGTCGGTGAGCGCGAGCACGCTGACCTCACGCCCGATGATCCGCTTCTCAATCACGACGCGCGTGCCGGCGGCGCCAAACCGGCCCGCCTCGAGCATCGAGCGTGCGGCCAAGCGAGCTTCGTCGGCGTTGTCGGCGACGATGACGCCCTTGCCCGCGGCGAGGCCATCGGCCTTGACCACCACCTGACCGCCGAGCTTGGCGATCGCGGCGTCGGCCTCAGCGACGGTGGCCACCACCTCGAACGGCGCGGTCGGGATGTTGTGGCGCGCGAAGAACTGTTTGCTGAAGGCCTTGCTGCCCTCGAGCTGCGCCCCCTCGGCGCCGGGGCCGAAGGTGGGCACCCCCCGCGCGCGCAGGCGATCGGCGAGCCCGGCGACGAGCGGTGCTTCCGGGCCGACGACAACCAGCTCGACTTTTTCGGAGACAGCAAGCTCGACCAGGCGCTCGAGCTCGTCGACCTTGACCGGGAAACAACGGGCGAGCGCCTCGATCCCGGGGTTGCCGGGCGCCGCGATCACCACGTGCCCGCTCTGCCCGAGACGCCACACGAGGGCGTGCTCGCGTCCGCCGCTGCCAACGACCAGGATCTTCATGGGTGCAATCTAGCCGCGCGGCGACGGTGTTTCCACACGCCCCGCGAGTCGAGCGATCATATCGCCGACACGTTACGCTGTGCGCAGATGCTCGGAGTGCGCCGACAGCTCGCCCTCGCCGGATGGGAAGCCCCCACCGCCGTACGCCATCTGCGCAAGCGAAGCGCGACCTGGCTCGGCATGTACCTCATCGCTGCGACCGTGGTGCTCGGGCTCGTCGCGTCATACGTCGTCGCACACTCCGGCGATCTGAAGGCGATGGTGCTCGACTACGTCGTCCCCAGGGACTGGCAGTTCGCGGCGCGCATCGTGATCGATCGGTTCTTCAAGCAGCAGGAGAGCGTCGTCGTCATCAACGCGGCACTCGCCGCCAGCCTAATGGCCGTGCAGATCACGCTGTTCCCGATCAAGGAGCACCTGTCCGCCGCGCTCGAGACCGACGCGAAGCTCGTCGACGAGCCGATGCAGGAATTCCCGCTGTGGTTCCAGGCGTGGGAGGAAGTAAAGCTGTTCCTCTTCATGCTCGCCGCGCAGGGCACGATCTTCTGGATCGGCTACTCCGACGAGCCGCTGCGTCGCACGCTCGCCACGGTGCTCTCGTTCGTGGTGTTGTTCGTGTCGGTGGGCATCGACTTTTTGTCGCCGGTGCTGCAGCGCCACAAGCTGCGCTACTCGATGATGATCAAGACCTACCTCGCGCACCCGGTGCTGCTTCTCGGGTTCGGCGCGTTGTTCGCGCTGCCGTCGATCGTGGTCGCCAACATCGCCGTCCATCATCCGACGTGGAGTCTGACCACGCAGCTCGGCGTGTCGTTCGGCGCGCAGATCATCGGCATCGCCCTCGCCGCGGTCGGCGGCACGGTCGCCGGGGCGCCGCTGGTCGCCGACGCGAAGCATCGCGCGCGCAGCTCGCTGCTGGTGCGCGTGCTCGCGTGGGTGCTGCTGGTGAGCCTGCTCGGGTGGAACACGTATCGGTTCGTCACCGTCGGCCGCTCGGTCCACCACAAGAGCCAGATCCTCAAGTGCGACTACGCGGTCGACTGGAGCAGCGTCCGCGCCGATACGCCGAGTGCACTCGACCTCGTCACGGGCGTGCGCAACGACAAGATCACGGTCGCCGTCGAATTCGACGTGACCATCACGAACCCGACCTCGACGGACCTCGAGATCGAGAACAATCATCTCGACGCGCGCCAGAACGATCAGTTGATCGCGACGACGTCTCTACCCAAGCTGCGCGTCGCCGCAGGCACGTCGCAGAAGGTCACCGTCAAGTTGCCGCTCACCGTCGCACCTTCGCAGGTGCTCCGGATCCGGAACATGATGACGACCAAGGGTTGGACGTTGACCCTCTGGCTCGAGGTCGCCGACGGCTGGCAGTTCCCGGTCTATCTGTTGACCAAGAACTGAGCCGCCGGCGCCTCGGCCTACCCCTCTCCCCGCCCATCCGCGCGTCCAGCGCGCTCCCACCGAGTACTGTCAGCCAACCACCATCCCACCGCGAGAACCTTCCCGCCGCACCGTTTCCCATCTCGCTGACTCCCTGCATTCAGCACTCGACGAGCACAACCATCTGCGCATGGAGCCGTGGAGTAAAGCATCGCGATCGAAGACCAGAACTCCCGGTGCAAAACTCTTGTCGCTGTGAATTCGAACGAGCGCTGATGGCACACGCACCGCAGGAAGCGTGACGTGAGTGACGCTCCGCCAACGCGCCGGTTACAGCGGTTGATGAAGTTGAACCAAATTCCCGACGGTGTCGGAGAAGATCGCTGTCTTCACCGGCCCCGTGTTCGTGGGTGTCTGCGTGAACGCGACGCCGCGCGACGAGAGCAGCGCAAAATCTGCATCGAGGTCCGTCGACTCGAACGATGTAATTGGAATCTTCTGCTCGAACATCGCTTGCTGGAACGCCTTGCCCGCTGGGTTCGCGTTTGGCTCGAGCGCGAGCTGGAGGTCATCCCGCCCCGGCGCCGCGACGGTGATCCAACGGTACTCGCCGACCGGGAAGTCCATCTGCGTCTTGAAGCCGAGGACCTCGGTGTAAAACGCGAGGGCCTTGGACTGGTCGTCGACCATGATGCTCGTGAGCTTGATCTGCAGCATGGTCGCAGCCTGGCATTTCCAGGCACGGCCTGCTTATCGAGAATTGCTCCACGCGTCGACTGGCAGCAGCCCGAGCATGCCGAGGCAGTTGTGCTCCGCGAAGGGCGCGAACGCACGCGGCATGGCGATCGTGGTCCGGTAGCGCGTCGGTGGGGCGCCGATCCAGCGCGTGAACAGCCCGGAGAAGCTGCCGACGCTCGAGAAACCGACCTCGAGACACGTATCGGTGACCGTCCGGCCTGCAGCGAGCAACGCCTTCGCCCGCTCCACCCGCACGCGGGTCCTAAACTGCAGTGGGCTATCGCCGAACAGCGCCCCGAACACGCGAATGAAGTGCGACGGCGACAGCGCGACCCGCGACGCGACCGTACGCACCGGCAGCGCGGTGTCGGCGAGGAGCTCGCGCGCGCGGACGAGCCGCGTGAACGTCGCGCCGTCGATCAGCACGCAGCCCTCGTTGCTCGAGTGGGGATCGCTCCGCTCAGCAGAGCCCAGAACAACGCAACGACGCGAAGGCGCAACGACGCAACGCAGACCAGAGAATTTTCTCGGCCTTTGGCCGAAGAGAATTTCCTCTCCGCTTTGCGTCCTTCGCGTCTTTGCGTCGATTCTCCGAACCTGCGACGGGTTGGAGCGCGAGCACGCGGCCGCGACAACCGCCACGCCAAGCCCAGCTCGAGTCGCTGATTCGGGTCAGTGGCGGAAATGGCGCATTCCGGTGAACAGCATCGCCAGCTTGTGCTCGTTGGCCGCCCCGATGACCTCGTCGTCGCGCACGGAGCCGCCGGGCTGCACCACGGCGACCGCGCCCGCCTCGGCGAGCACGTCGACGCCGTCGCGGAACGGGAAGAACGCGTCCGACGCGACGACTGCGCCCCTGAGTGCGGCCCCGGCCTTGCGCTCGCAGATCCGCACGGAGTCGACGCGGCTCATCTGGCCGGCGCCGATCGCGACGGTGACGCCGTTCTTGGCGAACACGATCGCGTTCGACTTCACGTGCTTCGCGACGCGCCACGCGAACCCGAGGTCTGCGCGCTCGGCGTCGCTAGGGCCGCGCGAGGTGGCGACCTTGGCATTATCGAGGTTCACCATGCCGTTGTCGACGCTCTGCACGAGGGCACCGCCGGCGATGGTCCGCACGCTCCACGACAACTCGCCCGTGGGCGCCCTCCAGTCGCCGCTGGCAGCGACCAGGCGGAGGTTCTTCTTGCTCGCGAGCAGGTCGCGCGCCGCGCTCGAGTAGCTGGGCGCCACCACGCACTCGAGGAACGTCTCGACGAGCAACTTGGCGAGCGTCTCGTCGACCTCGCGGTTGACCGCGACGATGCCGCCGAACGCGCTGGTCGCGTCCGCTTCTCGCGCGCGCTGGTATGCGGTGGCGACATCTTTGTCGACCGCCACGCCGCACGGGTTGTTGTGCTTCACGACCACCGCGGCCGGCGCCGCGAACTCGAGGCATAGACCGAGCGCGGCATCGAGATCGAGGATGTTGTTGTACGAGAGCTGCTTACCACCGAGCACCTCGGCGGCGGCGATCGTTGGGCGCTGCGACTGTGCGCGAGGCAGCGGGGAGCGCGCGTCGGCGTAGAAGGCCCCGCCCTGGTGGGGGTTCTCGCCGTAGCGCAGCTCGTAGAGCCGGCGCCACTGCAGGCTGAGCGTGTCGGGCAGCTCGCGGCGCGACGGCGCCTGGGTGCGCGCGTGCGCCGCGCTGTCGTCGATCGACGAGAGGTACGCAGCGATCGACGCGTCGTACGCCGCGGTGTGCGAGAACGCCTTGCGCGCGAGCGCGAACCGCTGCGCCGGCGACAGGCCACCGGTCCGCAGCGCGGCGAGCACCATCGAATAGTCATCCGGGTCGACGACCACTGCGACCCGTTCGTGATTCTTGGCGGCCGAGCGCAGCATCGACGGGCCACCGATGTCGATGTTCTCGATCGCTTCCTCGAGGCTCGTCGTCGGCTTCGCGATCGTCGCCTCGAACGGATACAGGTTCACCACCACCAGATCGATCGGGGCGATCTGATGCACCGCCATCTCCTTCTGGTGCTCCGGCGTGGGCCGGCCAAGGAGACCACCATGGATCTTCGGGTGCAGCGTCTTCACGCGCCCGTCGAGGATCTCCGGCGCCCCCGTATGCTCCGAGACCTGTTTGACCGGGATCCCCGCAGCCGTGAGCGCGGCCGCGGTGCCACCGGTCGAGAGGATCTCTACGCCATGTTCGGCGAGAGCTTTGCCTAGCTCGACCACTCCGCGCTTATCGGAAACCGAGACCAGCGCACGCTTGATCATGCTCGCCGTTTACCACAGTGGGGTGGTGCCAGGATCATGCGCGCTGGATCCTCCGCGAGGTAAGTCGTGAGAACCGGAGCGCGAGAGCGAGCGCCGCGACGGCGAGACCGCCGGTTACCCCCCACCACAACCCCGAGGTGGCGAGGTCGAGCTCGAAGCCGAGGTACACCGCCACCGGGAGCCCGACGAGGTAATGGCCGACGAGCACGATCATCAGAGGGGAGCGGGTGTCCCCGATGCCGCGCAGCGCACCCGTACCTGCGATCTGCACGCCGTCGGCGAGTTGGCAGAACCCGACGGTCACGATCAGCGGCATTGCAATGGCGTGCACCGCGGGATCGCTCGTGAACGCTCGCGCGATCGGGCCGGGCACCAGCAGAAACACGATCGCGATCGAGAGCAGCACCACGATGCCGACCCGCATACCGAGGAACCCAGCACTCCGCGCGCGTGGGGTGTCGCCGGCTCCGACGTGTAGGCCGACGCGCACGGTGATCGCGGTGGAGAGGCCGATCGAGATTCCGGCGATCGCGGTCGCTAGCATCATGCCGATCTGGTTTGCAGCGGCCGCGGCCTCGCTCATCCTCCCAGCGAGGATGCCAAGCAGGGTGTAGATGCCCATCTCGCCGATGTACTGGAAGCCGATTGGCAACCCGAGGCGAACGATGCGGCGCGCGATCTCGCGCTGGGTCCCCGCAGCGCGGGTAGATGCGGGTGGGGCGCCGCGTTTGATGGCGACTGCAAGAACGACGATCGACGCAAACGAGGCGATAGACGTGCCCAGTCCGCTGCCCAGCGGTCCCAGCGCGGGCAGCCCGATCCCAGGTAGGCCGACCCATACGAGCCCTTCATCACCGAACACCAACAGCGCGTTGGCCACGAGGTTGACCGACACGACGGCGATCATTCCGACGACGATCGGCCGCGTCTGCCCCTTGGCCTGCAGGTACGACCGCATCGCGATGAACGCCATAAACGGCGTCGCGTTGATCAGCCGTCCCAGCACGAACTGATGCGCGGCCTCTGCGATCGCGGGCTGGACGCCGAACGCTGGCAACAGGCAGACCACGCCATAGGCGAGGGCTGCACAAGGCACGGAGAGCCAGATCGCGAGCCTTACCCCGGCGGCGAGGATCTCCCGCGCGTGCGCCTCCTCCCCGGCGCCGAGCGCCTGCGCGACGAGCGTGTCCATGCCCATCACGCATCCCATCCCGAGACACATGATCGAGAAGAAAATGCCGTTGCCGATGCCGACGCCACCGAGGGCCGCCGTGCCGTAGTGCCCGACCATCGCCGCGTCGACGAACGCGAGGAGCTGATAGCCCGCGTCCGCCAGCGCCAGCGGGATCATGAGCCGAATGATCGCGCGCAGCTCGCTGTCGCGGGATGGTGGCATGGTGATTGTGTCGCTCAAAACTCGAACACGAGGGCCTGGCCGGGCTCCAACGTTGTGGACAACACGCCGTTCGCAACCTCGAAGGACGTCGACGACAAGAAATCCGTTACCGTGCCGTGGTGCGGGACCCGAACATCGACGGTGCGGGCGCGGTTAACGTCGGTATTTGTCACGACACCGAGGCGCTGCCCGGGGCGCACCCGGGCATACGCGCGAACCTCCGGATCGTTGGTGGCGAGCACCCGGAACGTCGAGTGTTCCGGATCGGTGACGAGCGCGAGATAGCGCGCGCGGACCGCCATGACCTGCGCGACAAAGCGCGTGAGCGCCGTTGGTCGCGCCCAGTCGAACGCGTACTCGCTGAACATTGGCAGCCGGTCCGCCGACAGCTGGTGCAGCTCTGCATCCGTGAAGCCCATGCCCGTGTTGATCGGGTGGGTCTCGCCGAGCTCGAAGCCCGAGTGGATGAACGGAATGGCCGGCATGAAGGCGCTGAAGGCAAATGTCCACTGCGAATACCGGGTGCCACCGGCGCGCGACGCCGTTCGCGGCGTGTTGTGATTCTCGGTCGCGGCGAAGAACGGAATGGGCAGTGTCTCCGAGGCCAGCCGGTGGCACAGGTTGGTCAGCTGCTGTGGCTCGTGTGCGACGCTCCACAGGTACCCGACGACCGCGTTGTAGCCCTGGTTCCGGCTGCTGTGGTTGACGTCGAAGTCCTCCGACCACAGCGCGAAGCCCGGGTCGATCTCGCGGGCGCGCTGAACGACCTCTTTCGTCAGATCCGCGGGCAGCGCATGCCCCATATCGATCATCACGCCGTCGATCCGAAACGTCTGCTGGTAGTACGGGATGATCCCCGCGATCTTGTCCCACAGGGGGCGATTGACGAACGCGGGGGCCGCCAATCGCGAATCGTACATTCGTATCGTGTTGTACGCGACGTAGTCGAACTCCATGTTCGTGTACATGCGCAGGTACGTGACGTCTTCCCAAGGTGGCTGGAGATCATCCGGCGGCCAGTCCGAGAACGCCGTCGAAACTCGGACGCGTCGACCGTTGGAGACGCCGATGTAACGCCCGACCTCCTTGGCCAGGTACTCCCTCGTCGGAGGAGGCGAGAACAAGCTCAGGAACTGCGCATCCGGCCTGGGAAGATCGTGAAAGCGGTTGGCGCCCACGTCCGCGTGAATGCGGTGAAGCTCGTCGGGCGTGAAGATCGGCGGGCCGTACGCCGACGGATCCGAGTCGCCGAACCTTCGATCGGGAACATCGGCGCCGACCCAGTAGAACCACTCCGGGTGCTCGTAGATCCAATCCGCATCTCGGGCGGCAGTGCGCAGCACGAACTCGAGCACGACGCGCAAGCCGATTGCATGCGCCGCCTCGACGAATGCCGCGAACTCGGTCTGGGCGTCGAGCCCGAGGATCGGCTCCGCAAGGCGTTCGTCGAGCTGGTAGGGATTGCGAATCGCGTACGGCGATCCGAGCGAGCCCTTGTTGCCGTCGCGACCGATCGCGGTGATCGGCAGCAGATGCACCACGGTCGCGCCCAGCCGCTTGATATGGGGCAGCATCGCGATCGCTTTGAGGAACGTGCCGGTCTCGCGGAACTGCGAGACTCCGGTCGCGAGCTCGAGTCGTCCATCTCCGTCGTGATCGAATGCAGCGCTCGTGCGGACGAGCATGTTGTAGACGACGGCCTCGCGCGACCACTCGCCACCATCGTCGGAGGGGACCCGTATCGGTTGCTGTTTGAACCGCCGAACGACGTCGAGGTGGAATGCGAACGGGTCGACGGTGACGCACCGTGGCTCGACGTCGTCGGACATCCACGCCGACGGCACGCGATACGGCGGCGCAGTGGCGCCGAACTGGGCTCGTCGGGTCACGAGTGCGGCTTCGACGACCTCCAAGGCGCGCGGTGAGGTCATGGCAGCCGCTGCCCGGATGCAAACACTTCTAGCTCGAACAACTGAGCCAATATCAGACAGCGTTATCTATGGCTCAAGCACATCGGCGAGAAATATCTGCCGCCTCACCGTCCGGACTCGTCGAGCTCGACCGAAAAACTCGTAGCACATAGAACATCAGGGGCAGGAGCCGACCGCCGAGATCGCGGGCGGCGGCGACGACTCGAACACACCACCGTCCGGCGGTAGCGTTAGCTGGGTCGCGCCGTCCGCGGGTGGGGCATCGAGCGGGCCCACACCGTCGGTGGCCACGGCGCCCGGGGCCGCGGACTCGGCGGCGGTGAGCGGGCGCAGTGTGCGCAGGACCTGCTCGAACGAGCGTGCGTGCGTCGCGCGGGCGTCGTTAGACGGCGCCGACAGCACCAGCGAGATGGCGCGATCGTTCCTCACTGCGATCGCGTGGCGGAGAAAGCGTTTGCCATCGTCGTATTCGAACCACACCGAGGGCACGCCGGCGGCATCGTTGTCCTTGGGGCCCTGCTGGGTCGGACCCACCCGCATGCGCTGCGCGTTCAACTTTTCGCGGATCGCGCAAGCATATTTGCCCTGGAGCGGCTCCGGGCTCGTCCGGCACGCGATCGGCCACGAGCAATACATCTGTCGCGTCAGCGCTTCACCCGTCAGCACGATCTGGCCTGGGGGCTGATTTCGCGTGAGCCATAGCAGCAGCCCGGGGTAGCTCGTCTGATCGGTGGGCAGCCAGCCGCGCGGCACCACGACGCGCACGCCATCGGTCCGCGACGCGAAAATCTGCTTCTGCTGATCGAGTTCCGCATGCGTTTCTCCGACGAGAAACGGCAGCGACAGCACACCGCCGAGCGCGAGCGCGAGGGGAAGCGCAGTCGTCAGCAGGCGGTGCATCGAGGTCGACGGTAGCCGCTCTCGAGCGATCTGCGCGAGGTGGGCCGCTCAATCCGGACCTGAACATGTTCTCAGGCAAAAACTTGCTTGTTATCGAGGTCCTCTTGTTGACCGATTACATTCACGCGAATATTGTGACGACACTTCGTTAGACGTTGGTAGATACAACGACAAGCGGAGTTAGATAAGTACGTCGGGGGGCAAAGCACACAAACGTGTTGAGGCGCAGCTCGCTAGAGCACGACCTCGACAGTGCTAGTTCCGCGCGTTCATGCACACACGCCGAATCGAGGGAGAGTCCGTTGTTTTCACGTCACCGAAGCTGGTCAGCACACGCAACGCCGACGGGAACCGTCGTGCCGTTCCGCGCGCACCGGCGTCCGGTTCTCGCGGATGTCGCGAACCGGAAGGATGACGACGCACCGGGCGCGAGCTCATCCGCATCGCGTCTCGCCCTCCTGAAGGAGGACGAGCTGCGCGCCATCGAAGGCACCTACGCCGACGGGATTACCGCGGTGCAGATCGTCGATGTCTTCACCAGCCGCGGGATCAAGTTCAGTGAGGCGAGCTTCCGCAAGTACGTCCAGCAAGGTCTCTTGCCGCGAAGCCGGCGAGTGGGCCGCAAGGGCAAGCACCGCGGCTCGCTGGGCGTGTACCCGGCCAAGACGGTGCGCCGGATCAACGACGTCAAGACGTTGATGGCCGACGGCTACACCATCGAAGAGATCCAGGGGCAGTTCTTGCTCTACACGGATCTGGTCGAGGGCGTCGCCGAGAACCTCGCAGAGCTGTGGACGCGCATGGGCGGCGACGTCGCCAAGCTCGTCTCGAATCAAGACAAGCGCGAGCTCGACAAGCAGCTCGCGGAAGCCCGCCGCGACGGCGACCGCCTGGTCGAGCGTCTCGGCGAGCTCGCACGGCGCGTCGCAGCGCCGCGCACCGACAGCCTCCGTCTCGCCGGCGCCGCGGGGGGCGCCGAAGACCTGCTCTAGCCACCGAAGGAGATCCGATGAGCGACGACCAATTTGACGATGATGACGACGTGGAGGGCCTCGAGGGCGCCGAGCCGACCGCCGAGGGTACCGAGGCCAACGACGACGAGCTGTCCGACGACGGGCTCGGCACCAGCGAGGGCGGAGACTCGCCCGAGTTCAGCCGTAAGGTCCGCCGGCGCCGGCGCCGTACGCGTCCGCGTAGCAAGACGATCGCGATGAAGCGCCTCACGCGCGAGGAGCTTCGCACCGGCGCGCTGATGTACCCACCGGTCGATATTCCGCGCCCGACCTCGCGCGCCGAGTGCCGCGAAGAGATGCGCCCGTGCCCGTGGGTCGCGTGCAAACACCACCTCTATCTCGACATCAACCCGGAGACCGGGTCGATCAAGATCAACTTCCCGGACCTCGAGCCGTGGGACCTCCAGCACACCTGTGCTCTCGACGTCGCGGAGCGCGGTGGCATCACGCTCGAAGAGGTCGGCGAGATCATGAACCTGACCCGCGAGCGTATCCGCCAGGTCGAAGTTCGCGGTCTGCTCAAGCTGAAGATGGGGTCTCCGTCGCCGGACGAGCTCGGCGCCGACCTTCTCGCCGCCAAGCTCGCCAACGAAAACTAATCCCAATGCTCGCCTGGGGTTGATCCGTGGGCTTGGAGTGAAGAGCGGTATCTGCGCAGGTGGGCCTGCCCGCGCCCTGTTCGGGCGGCTCGACACCTTCAATGCGCGAGCCGCGGGTCGGGCAACCCGGGTCGTGAATCGTTGCGGTAAGCTGGGTCAACATTAGTTGTACGCACGCTCCTCGCTGCAACGATTCACCGATCTTCCGCTCACTTACGCTAGCTGCGGTCCGCATCGTCGCGACGACGCTGATCGAGGACGCAGGGACCCGCGCTATCGAGCGACCTTATCCGTTACAATCGCCTGGCGCTACCCGAGCGGACATTGGCGTCATGGGCACGTAGCGCGCGCTTGACACGAGAGGTACCTGCACGATGGTCATGCGACGACCTGATTCTGAAGGCTTTGTTACGCGCGATGGGGTCCGAACCTATTACGCAGTTCACGGCGATGGGCCGCAGACGCTCCTGCTTATCCCGCCGTGGCAGATCTCCCACGGGTGGACGTGGCGCGGGAACGTCGACTACCTCGCCCGCTACTATCGCGTCTTGATCCTCGATCCTCGCGGAAATGGCCGCTCGGATCGCCCGCGCGGCCCCGAGCACTACGGCTCGAAGAACGCTGCACTCGACGCGCTCGCGGTCCTCGACGCGACGCACACCGAGAAAGCCGCGATCATCTCCTACTCGATCGGCTCGCGAGCGAACCTCCGGTTGTGCGCGGCGAACCCGGATCGGATCGCCTGCTCGGTGTTCGCGACACCCTCGGTGCCTCTCATTCCAGACCCGTTCGACCGCCGCGCGCGGTTCTTGCGACAGCTCGAGGGCACCCCCGAGGGGTGGGACAAGTTCAACGCAAACTACTGGCGCGAGAACTGGCCCGAGTTCTCGCAATGGTTCCTTGAGGAGGCGTGCAGCGATCCGCATTCGTGGCGCGGCATCGAGCTCGCGGTGCAATGGGCCGCCGATGTCGATCCCCAGGTCATGGTCGATTCGATCCTCGGCGACGACCTGACCATCGAGCAGACTCAGCTTCTGGCGACGACCATCAAGGAGGCGAAGATCCCGACGATGGTCATCGCCGCAGAAGAGGATCAGATCCGCTCGGTCGAGGAAGCGCGCGCGCTAAGCGAGTTGCTCGGCGCGAACTACGTGCTGGCGGAGGGCTGCGGCCATCCGGTGCATGCGCGTTACCCGATCTGGTTCAACCTTCTGATGCGCGAGTTCGTCGACAAGGCGACGCCGTTCCACGAGCGCAAGATGCCGGCGCACACCACCTGGCGCCGCGGTTTGTCGCGTCCCAAGCGCGTGCTCTACCTGTCGTCGCCGATCGGACTCGGTCACGCGCGCCGCGACGTGGCGATCGCCAGCTCGCTACGCGAGCTGGTCCCGAACCTCGAGGTCGACTGGCTGACGCAGAGCCCCGTCGACAAGATCCTCGGGCCGCGCGGCGAGAAGATGTTGGCGGAGTCCAAGCACCTCATCAGCGAGATCGATCACTTCGATGCACACACGGTCGACCATTGTCAGCCCGCGTTCCCGGTGTTGCGGAACATGGACACGATCATGGTCAACAACTTCCACGTGTTCCTCGAATGCATGGACGCCAAGCAATATGACCTGGTCATCGCCGACGAGGGCTGGGAGGTGGACCACTTCCTCCACGAGCATCCGGAGATGAAGCGTGCGCCGTTCGTGTGGACCACCGACGTGGTGGGTATGCAAGCGACCGCAGCGCCGGGCGAGCCGTTCGATCCGAGCCAGCCGGGGGTGGGCGACCGCGCGTATGAGGAACGCATGGTGACTGACTTCAACTACGAGTACATCTCGCGGCTGGAGCGCTTCCGTCACGTACGTGATCTGTCGCTGTTCATCGGTGAGCGCGAGGATATCCCGGATGTCTCCCTCGGCACCGGACTGCCGACGGTTCGCGATCACTGCGACGAATTCTACAAGAACAGCGGCTACGTCCTCGGCTTCGATCCGAAGGTGGAGATCTCGCGGCGCGCCGAGATCCGCGAGGAGCTCGGCTATGGAAAGGACGAGAAGGTCGTCATCGTCGCGGTCGGTGGCATGGCGGCAGGACGCAATCTCCTCCGCAAGGCCATCGATGCGTTCCCATACGTCAAGCGCGACATTCCTGGCCTGCGCATGATCATCGTCGGTGGTCCACGCATCGCACCGGAGTCGCTCTACACCGGCGAGTTGCCCGACGGGCTCGAGATCACGGGCTTCGTCCACAATCTGTATCGCCATATGGCGGTTTGCGACCTGGCCGTCGTCCACGGCGGCCTGACGCAAACGATGGATCTCACGGCCACCGGCGTGCCGTTCATCGTCATTCCGTACCTGCGTCAGTTCGAGCAGCAGATCTGGGTCCGCCACCGCCTTATGAACTACGGAGCGATGCAGTACCTGGATTATCGCGACCTGCGGAAACCCGAAGGACCGCAGCAGCTCGCGTTCGCGATGACCACCGAGCTCAAGAAGGGTCACGTCCGCAACTACAAACCGGTCGCCGACAACGCGCTCCGCGCTGCGAAGCTGATCGTGCCGCTCCTGTAGTGGCCTAGCGCCGCAGCAACGGATGAAAGCCGGCGCGCAGCAGGCGAAGTAACGCGCTGCCCGGCGGTTCTGTAATCGGCGTGCCGACGGTGGTCGACGCGGGCGCCGGGCACGAAGCCGCCGACATGCTCGTCGCCATCGTGGGCGCGGCCGTGCACACCTCGAGGGGCGCACCGACGGCGGCCGCGATCCCCGACGGTCCCGCGGACGCCAACGTGGACGCGACCGAAGGCGGCCCGGCAGGCTCGAGCGAAAGCGCGGCGATCCGCGCCGCGAGATCCTTGCCCTCGCGCCGCTCGGCGTCGCGCTCGGCGAGCAGCTCCAGCGGGCCGATGTCCATGCAGCCGAAGGCGCGGTCGTGTGGTGAACAATAGATGCGCACGTGCATATGGTCGTTGTGCGGAGCGCTATCGCCTGGCTGCTTCAGGGTCATACGGGCGCGGTTGACGAGCAGCTCGGGCTCGCCGATCGCGAGCGCGTGGTCGAGGATCTTCTGGGCGATCGGCGCGTAGAGGAACGTCCACTGCACGTCGGCCTCGGGGGCCGTGATCAATGCCTTCACCAACTCCCACATCCGCGGAATGTCAACGGTGATGCCGCTGCCGTCGACCGCCCTGCCCTCTCGATCGAACACGCGCATGGCGTCGGCCTCGAATGGCTTACCGTCCTTGTCGCGCATGAAATAGACGAGGTCGACGTCGCGTCCGCTCTGGTGCGAGCGGTGCCACTTCTTCGCCGCACCGCCGCGATTGCTCGAAAGGTCGGCGACCACGAGCCGGATCTTGCTGGTGGTGGCGAGGCGCCGCCCGACGCCCGTGATCAGGTCGATCATCTCGTCGGTGCCGTAGCGGTTGCCGCGGGTGCGCCAGACCGCGCGGGTCATGAAGCCTTCGCCTGCGTCGGGGAGGCGTTTTCCAGCGCGCAGCATGCCGTCGCTCGGCTTGCCGATCGAGATGCTGGTGCCGTCGTCGATCACACCGAGCTCGGCGCACGCAGCCCCCCCCAGAAGCGCGGCAGCGGCGAGGAGCAGTCGCACCATTACAGTATGCAATGCGCCAACGCCGGGCGCGAGAAGTCTGTGCTTGGTGAGCGCCCGAGGCACACGGTTGCCCCTCGCACGCGGAAACGTGGGCAAGGTGTGCGACTTGAGGCAAGGGCCGGCATCCAGGGGACATGATGAAGCTGAGAATCCTTGTCTTCGGGCTGGGCGTGGCGGCGAGCGGGTGCGGATTTGGCGACAATGCGGCCCGACGGCTGGGCGACGGGCACGCGACGTGCGGCGATGGCTCCCGCGATCCGGGCGAAGGCTGCGACGACGGCAATCGCCTCGAGAGCGACGGCTGCTCCGCGGAGTGCGCGGTCGAGGTGGCCGACCCGGAATGCGGCAACGGCACCCGCGAGGTGGGCGAGGCATGCGACGACGGCAATGCCACGAGCAACGATGGCTGCTCGGCGACGTGTGTCGTCGAGAGCGTGTGCGGCAACGGCACCCGCGAGGCCGGCGAGGCGTGCGACGACGGCAACCACACCAGCGGTGATGGCTGCTCGCCAACGTGCCAGGTCGAGACCGAGACCGCGTGTGGCCTGGTGCCGCAGACGGGCTGTCCCGCTAATGAGGCGTGTGACTTCGCCGACGCGCCCGACGGCGAGACGGCGTGCCGCCCGATCACGGCCGCCGGGACCTCCGACCACCGGTGTTCGACCGCGACCGCGTGCGCCGCCGGCTACACGTGCGTTAGCGCGGCGGGCGACGACACGGTCTCGTGGTGCAACAAGCTGTGCAACGTCGACGCCGACTGCGGCACCGACGCGAAGTGCGCGATCGGGCTCGCCGACTACAACGGCGATCCGCTGAACGTGATGGTGTGCTCGAACGCGTGTGACGTGCTCACGCAGACCGGATGCCCGACGGGCACGGCATGTTTTCCGCGCGACCGCACTGGCGGCGACGTCACCACGTGCGCCGGACACGGGACCACGCCCCATCACCAGATCTGTACGTCCACCGAGGACTGTCTGCCGGGCGCGGCCTGCGTGGGCAGTAATGGCACCGGCACCTGCCGCCCGTATTGCGACCTCGACAATCCCCACTGCGGCGTGGGCGAGACCTGCGTGGGCTTCGTCAACACCCTTCTCGTCAACGGCATCTCGTACGGCTCTTGCCGTCGCTAGGACTCCTCATGCGCACCCTACTTTTCGGTCTCGTGTGCCTTCCCGGCCTCGCCGCAGCCAACCCCTTCGAGCTCGGCGGCGCGTTCGGCGGGCATGCCTTCTCGGGCAACGTCGAGCTCGGCGTCGCCGATCGTATGGACGAGCCCGGCCCCTCCTCGGCGGCGCTGCTCGGCGCGCGCCTCGCCTATCCCTTCGGGCGCCGCCTCGCTGCGGAAGCGGAAGCGATGTGGATCCCGACGGGCGACGACGTGCTCGACGAGGAGGCGACCGTGGTCGGGCTTCGAGCCCACGCGCGCGTCGATCTGCTAACCGGCCGCGTGCGTCCGTTCGCCGTCGCCGGGCTCGGCGTGCATATCCTACGTACGAGCTCGCCCCAGTTCGACGGCGACACCGATCGCGCCTACCACTGGGGCGGGGGGGTGCGCTTTGCGGTCAGCTCCAAGCTCGACCTGCGGTTCGACGCGCGGCACTTGCTCGTCCCCGATCGCTCGCGCGACGGAGCGACGAGCGACTTCGAGCTCACCGCCGGCGTGACGGTCAAGCTCGGCAGCGCGGCGCGCAAGCTGACCGCCGTCGCATCGGCACCCGATGATCGCGACGGGGACGGCATTCGCGACGATGTCGATCGGTGTGTGGCCAAGCCCGAAGATCGCGACGGCTTCGAGGACGACGACGGGTGCCCCGAGCTCGACAACGACAGCGACGGCCTTGTCGACACCGCCGACGCGTGCCCGCTCGTGCCCGAGATCAAGAATGGCTGGGCCGACGAGGACGGCTGCGCCGACGAGGTTATTCGCGAGCTCGCGGGCATCGGCTTCGAGCTCGACTCGGCAAAGATCGACGGGGCCTCGGCGCCGTTGCTCGAGCGTGCGTTCCAGATCCTTAACGAGCATCCGACGCTATTCATCGAGGTCTCCGGGCACACGTCGTCCGACGGTGATGCCGACCGCAACTTCGACCTCTCGCTGCGCCGCGCGCAGACCGTCCGCGACTACCTGGTGAAGCGCGGGATCGCCGAGAAGCGGATCCTGACGGTCGGCCACGGCGCCGAGGTCCCCATCGCCGACAACGCCACCGAAGACGGGCGCCGCAAGAACCGCCGGATCGAGTTCAGGATCCTTCGGGCCGACGAGGTGCCCTGATTCGTGGTTGGCTAGATGATCTGATGCGCGCCTGCCCCTCCGACGACATCCTCGGCGCGCATCTGCAGCGCGCGCTCGATGTCGACGAGACGGCACGGGTGACCGCACACCTCGACGTGTGCGCGAGCTGCCGCGACATCGTGATCGCGGCGGTGCGCGGCGGCGTCGTCGCGCGCGCCCCGGCGCTGGCGGCGGGGACGCCCTCCCAAACCGCCACGGTCGCCGGGCCGGCATGGGGACGTCACGCGGGCCCGATGATCGGCGCGATGATCGGCCGCTACGAGCTCAAGGAGCTCCTCGGGGCCGGCGGCATGGGGCGGGTCTACGCGGCATACGACGTAGAGCTCGACCGAACGATCGCGCTCAAGGTGATGCGACCCGAGCTCGCGGCCTCGGCAGGGAAGCTCGCGGAGCGGCTCGTGCGCGAGTCGAGGCTCATGGCCAAGGTCTCGCACCCGGCCGTGATCACCGTGCACGACGTCGGGCGCACCGACGACGACGTGTTCATCGCGATGGAGATGATCCGCGGCGAGACGCTCGGGTCGTACGTACGGCGCGTCCAGCCCGGGTGGCGAGAGACGCTCGTGCTCCTCGCGCGCGCGGGCCGCGGGCTCGCCGCCGCGCACGCCGCAGGGATCGTGCACCGCGACTTCAAGCCGGAGAACGTCCTCGTCGAACAGGACGGCGAGGCGATCAAGCGTGTGGTGGTCACCGATTTCGGCGTAGCGCGCGCGTTCGACATGGGCCGGCCCCAGGTCGGGTTGGCGCCGCCGGGACCGAAGGACGTCCACCTGACGACCACGGGCACGATCGTCGGAACGCCGGCGTACATGGCCCCCGAGCAGCTCGACGGGCAGACGGTCGACACACGTGCTGACGTGTTTGCGTTCGCGGTCACCGCCTGGGAGATGGTGTTCCGCGTCCATCCGTTCCCGGCACAGGCGCTCGGAGAGATCCGCGCGATGATGCAGCGCCCACCGGTGCAGCCGCGTCGCCATGCGGTTCCGGCACGGGTCGTGCGGATCCTGCTGCGTGGGCTCGCGCTCGCGCCGGCCGAGCGTTGGCCGGACCTCGACGGGATGGTAGACGCACTCGAGCGCGCAATCGTGCGGCGGCGACCGATCGCGTGGCTCGCGGGTGGAGGCGTCGCGCTCGCGCTGGCAGGCGGACTGTGGTTCGCGCTCGGAGCTGGCTCCAACGAAGATCCGTGCCGGCGCGTCGAGATCGCGTTCGAGCAAGGCGTCGGGGAGCGCCTCGCGGCGTTCCATGCCGTGCTGCGCGCGGCCGAAGCCGACGCCGTGGCGTCGCGCGTCACCGACTACGCGAATGCTTGGCGCGCGACGCACCGCGCGACCTGCCGCGCCGACGCACAACCGATCCAGCCGGCGACAACGAGCGCTTGCCTCGAGGCGCGACGGCTCGAGCTCGCGGCGGTCATCGACGACATGATCAGTGGCGGTGCCGAGCACGCAAAGTACGGGCAACGGCTGGCCCGGCTCGTCCAAGATCCGGCGCGCTGCACGAATCCCGCACCTGGGCTGGCGCTCTCACGCGTACCCGAGGATCCGGTGCTGCGTCGCCAGGTCACCGCGCTGCGCTACCGCCTGTTCGATGGTGAGGAGGCGCGCGACGCGGGCAAGACGCAGGCAGCGCTCGACATCGCGAACGCGATGCGTGCCGAGGCGGCCAAGCTGTGGCCGCAGCTCGAGGTGGAGGCGACGTACCTGCTCGCGACCGTGCATGCCATCGGAGGGAACAGCCAGCAGGGCCAGGCGATGCTACGCGAGACCGCGGCGCTCGCGGAGCGCGTACACAGCGACTACCTGGCGGCGGCCGCGTGGATCCTGCTCGCCCAGGGCACCGCGTTCGACGAGGGCGATCCGCCGCGCGCGCTGGAGTATCTGACCTACGCAGACGCGGCAGCCGAGCGCATCGGCCGCCCGGACGCGACGATGGCGATGCTCGAGTACACGCGCGGCGCCGTGCTGATCGAGGCCGATCGCAGCGCCGAGGGCGAGGCCGCGCTGTGGCGCGCGTTCGCGGTCTCCCAGCGGGGCGCGCTCGAGTACATGCCGCAGATCGTCCAGGGCTTCGGCTACCTCTACGAGGATCGGGGCCGCTTCGCGGAAGCCATCGACGCGTATCGCCGCGCGCTCGTTCAGCTCGGCGACAAGCAAGACAACATGGCCGTGGTGATCCGCGATCGCCTGGCGGTCAGCCTCTCGGCCGTCGGTAAGGTCGACGAAGCAGAGATCGAGGCGCGCACGGCAGTCGCCCTCGGCGAGCGTGCGCTCGGTCCCGACAACGTCGATCGCGCGCTCACACACACGAACCTGGCCTCCGTGCTCCAGCAGGCTGGCAAGTTGGAGGCCGCCCTCGCCGAGATGCGGATCGGCGCCGCCGCGATCGAGCGCGTCCTGGGCGAGCGCAGCGAGCGCTACGGCGAGGTGCTCGCGCTCGAGGGGACGATCCTCGTCGACCTCGGGCGCTTCGCCGAGGCTGACAAGCTCTACGAGCGCGCATGCGACATCATCGCGTTCGGAGTCGGCGCCGAGGCCTCGCCGGTCGCCGAGTGCTGGATCGAGTGGACCCGCGCGCTCTACGGGCTCGGACGCCTCGCCGAGGGCCTGGCGCTGATCGAGAAGGCGCTGCCGATCATCCGCCACGCCTACGGTGAGGAGCATGCAGAGCTCGCGAACGTGTATCTGACCCGCGGCGCGTTCCGCGCGGAGCTCTCGCGCCCCGGTGCCCGTGCAGATCTCGAGCGCGCGTACGCGATGTTCGCCGACGACACTCTCGATCCGGGACACCTCGCGTCGGCCGAGACCAGCCTTGGCCAGCTCGTGTACGCCGAGTCCCCGAAGCGCGGGTGCGAGCTCGTCAAGAGCGCCGATGCGCGGTTCGCCAAGGCGACGGCATCGTGGAGGGCCCGCCACGAGGTCGCGAAGGCGTGGCTCGCCGCGCATCCCACCTGCCGCTGACGATTCCGGTGCGACATCGCAGAGGGCCAGGCATCCAGAGGTCAGAGCCTCTCCATGTCCATGTCCCCCAAACGCTCCATACTTCTTGCCTTCCTGGTCGCCCTCTCAACTTCGTTCGGCCTGCTCGCTGGTCCGGCGTTCGCCGATGATGACGACCCAGCCGAGCTCGCCGCCCCTGCCCCTGCCCCCGCGGATGAATCGCTGGCGGACGACAAGCCTGCCGACGACCACAAGGCCGAGGACAAGCCCGGCGACGACGACCAACCCGGCGACGACAAGCCCGGCGACGACAAGCCCGGCGACGACAAGCCCGGCGACGATGACAAGCCCGACAACGATGACAAGCCCGGCGACGACAAGCCCGGCGACGACAAGCCCGGCGACGACAAGCCCGGCGACGCCGACGCGGGTGGCGACGACGCCAGCGACGATGCAGCGGCCGATGCTGCAGCGGCCGATGCCGCCGACGTCGACCCGAATGCACCTGACGCCGACGGTGACGGCACCCCGGATGCGCTGGAGGACGGCGACATCGACAACGATGGCGTGGCCGATGCCGAGGAGGAAGATCCGCCGACCGATCCGTTCGACGCAGACGGCGACGGTGTGGTCAGCCCCGACGAGGTCACCGACCGCAAGGAGTTCGCCGAGTTCTTCGACGACGTCCCGAACGAGCCCGACGCCGCTGCGCTCGAGCAGCGCCCCGAGGACGCCGAGCTCAAGCCGTCGATGACGGTCGAGCAGTTCCGCGCCGGCGTGCGTCTCGTGAAGAAGATCGTCCTCGGCAAGATGGCCAAGAAGATCGCGAAGAAGGCCGACCAGCGAATGGCGAAGTTCTCGTGGATCGTGTTCGGCGTCTCGCTGTGCGGCTTCCTCCTCCTCGCGATGCCGCTCGTGCTGAAGAAGAAGTACCCCGGCCAGGGCAAGCTGCTACTCAAATACTCCGCGCTCGCCGCCGGCACGTTCTTCGTCACGGTCAACCTGTTCGGCGCCGTGCTGTTCAGCATGCGCACCGCGCAGGGCGCGCTCTCGAACTACACGAACCCGAGCATCGCGATCGCGAGCGGAACGTTCGACACGCTCGATCGCAACGCCGAGGAGTACATCGTCGCGGGCAAGGAGCTGTTCGCGCCCACACTCGAGCAGATGCGCAACCACCCCGACGAGCAGCCGGCCGCGCTCCTGATCGCCAACGGGCAGAAGCTCGTCAAGGACGCGAAGGTCTTCCTGACCATCAAGAACATGTTCAAGAAGGTCGACTTCGTGTTCGGCATCCTGCCGGTCGTCCTCCTGATCGTGACGCTGATCCTGTTCGTGCTCGCAATCAAACCCACGCTGGTCGAGATCATCAACCTCCCCGGCGCGGTGGCCTCGGGTCGTGCGAGCGGCGGCAGCGACGTCGTGAAGCGCGCCATGCACCGCGTGAAGGGTGAGTTACTCGCGACGCTGTGCACGATCGGCGTCCTCGCCGTGCTCACGCTGGTCTCGGCGTTCGTGCTCGGCAAGATCGTCGGCCCCGCGCTCGACGCACTGCTCGCCTATTTCAGCGCCGCCGTGCAGTACCTACAATTCGTCGACGGCGCGTCGAGCGGCAAGGTGTTCCTCGCGCTGTTCGGCGTGGTCTTGTTCCTCGTGTTCAACCTCGCGGCCCTCATCCTGTCGATGTCGTTCTTCCTCGGGAAGTGCCAGAAGATCTTCCAGGCGCGGTTCAACGAAGGCACACCGGTGAGCACCCACGCGCGGTTCTTTCGCTGGGGCATTCCGTCGGTGCTGCTCGTGCAGCTGTTCCCCTACGTGTACGTGTTCATCGCCGAGATGCTGCTGTCCCGGATCAACCACAGCATCCTCGGCGGCGTCAGCGACGCGGATGCGGTCCCGTGGACCAAGCTGCTGCTCGCCGGCCCTGCGTTCCTCGTGGTCGCGTTCCTCGTCACCTTCTGGGCGGCGCGCGGCCTCAAGGCGATTCGGTTCCTGCAGAGCTACAAGGTCGAGCCCCGCTAGCCGCATTCGCCCCATGCTCTCGCGGAACGGTCATGCCAGGTTCGCCGGCAGCAGCTGCGAGAGGCTAACGTCGATCTGGCTCTGCACGAGCGCGGTCACGCGGTCGAGCTCGCTCGGCGACAGCTTGAGACGCTCGGCGAGCCGGGCACGTGTCTGTTCGAGGATCGACTGGCACGCGCGCTGGATCCATCGCGCGCAGGTCGCGCGGTGCACGTTATAGACGGCGCCGATCTGGTCGATCGAAAGATTGTCGACAAAGCTCATCCGCAGCGCCGTGCGCAGCCGTGGCTCGAGCTGCGCGACGGCCGCGCGCAGTGCCTCGGTGAACGCCGCGGCGTACTGGCGCTTGAGCAGCTCGAGCTCGGGGTCGCCCGTCGAGATCGCCGTCAGCGCCTCGGTCCAGTCGTCGTCCTCGCCCACGACCTCCTTCGACCGCACCTGCGCGCGCCGCATCATCAGCGCGATGCGCACAGCGGCGACGCCGACCCACGCACGCAACGGGCCGCGCGCGGCATAGTCGGCGATCCGTGGGCGGCCGTCGTGGCCGACCAGTAAGCTCGCACGCAGCCGCTGGCATGCCTCGTCGACGAACGCCGCACTGGAATCGATCGAGCCAATCGCGGCCCGCGCGGGCGCCAGCATATCGCGCTCGAACACGGCGAGCGCGCTCGGGTTATTCGAGAGGCACGCCGCCGCGAGATACAGATCGGCGGGATACCGCTGCACGGCGTCTATTTCGTGGCTCACGACGTGGAGAGCGAGGTGTTCGCGCGCGAGCTCGATCTCGGGCCAAGCGGCTCGACCGGCGTCGAACATGGCGTCGATAACGTCGCTCACGTAGACCGAGCATAGCTCGCCGAGGTCACGGGTGGACGGTCGTCGCAAAATGTGGGGGCAGTTTGCCCCAGGCCAGCCCGAAACGGCCGAAGGGCCCCGGCAAAGGGGGCCCTCCTACCGCATCAAGCGACCATCGACGCGAGGTCGCGCTGAGCCTTGCTTAGGACTTGTCCTCGAACTCGGCGTCGATGACGTCGTCCTTCGGCGCGCCGGCACCACCTCCGCCCTGGTCGGACGGCGGGGCCTCGCCACCACCAGACTGCTTGTACATCGCCTCGGCGACCTTGTGCGCCGCGGCCTGGAGCTTCTCGAACGCGTCGCGGAGCTGCTGCGGGTCACCACCATCGCGGTTGCGCTCGAGCACCGACTCGGCGTCCTTGAGCGCCTCCTCGATCATGAGCTTCTCCGTCTCCGGCAGCTTGCCCTCGTTCTCCTTGACCAGCTTCTGCGTGCCGTAGATCAGCGTGTCGAGCTGGTTGCGCGCCTCGATGGCCTCCTTGCGCTGCTTGTCCTCGGCCTCGTGCGCCGCGGCATCGTCGACCGCGCGCTTGATGTCGGCCTCGGACAGACCGCTCGACGCCTCGATGCGGATGTTGCGCTCCGCGTTCGTAGCCTTGTCCTTCGCCGTGACGTGCAGGATGCCGTTCGCGTCGATGTCGAACGTGACCTCGATCTGCGGCACACCACGCGGAGCCGGCGGGATGCCGGTCAGCTGGAACTTGCCGAGGGTCTTGTTGTCCTTCGACATCGGACGCTCGCCCTGCGTGACGTGGACCTCGACGGAGGACTGGTTGTCCGCCGCCGTCGAGAACGTCTCGCTCTTGCGCGTCGGGATGGTCGTGTTGCGCGGGATCATCGGCGTCATCACGCCGCCGAGGGTCTCGATGCCGAGGGTCAGCGGGGTGACGTCGAGGAGGAGGATGTCCTTGACGTCGCCCGAGAGGACGCCGCCCTGGACCGCCGCGCCGAGCGCGACGACCTCGTCGGGGTTCACGCTGCGGTTCGGCTCGCGCTTGAAGAACTCCTTGACCTTCGCCTGCACCATCGGGATGCGGGTCGAGCCACCGACGAGGACGACCTCGTGGATGTCTTCGATCTTCTTGCCGGCGTCGGCGAGGGCCTTCTTGCAGGGCTCCATCGCGCGGGCGACGATGTCCTCGATCATCTGCTCGAACTTGCTGCGCGCGAGCTTCTTGAGGAGGTGCTTCGGGCCCGTGGCGTCGGCGGTGAGGTACGGAAGGTTGATCTCCGTCTCCTGCACGCTCGACAGCTCGATCTTGGCCTTCTCCGCCGCCTCTTTGAGGCGCTGGAGGACCATCTTGTCCTTGCTGACGTCGATGCCGGTGTCCTTCTTGAACTCGGCGACGAGCCAGTCCATAAGGCGGTTGTCGATGTCGTCGCCGCCGAGGTGGGTGTCGCCGTTCGTCGAGACGACCTCGACGACCTTGTCACCGACCTCGAGCACCGAGATATCGAAGGTGCCGCCGCCCATGTCGAACACGGCGATGAGCTGCTCCTTGGTCTTGTCGAGACCGTAGGCGAGCGCGGCCGCGGTGGGCTCGTTGATGATGCGCTTGACCTCGAGGCCGGCAATCTTGCCGGCGTCCTTGGTGGCCTGGCGCTGGCTGTCGTTGAAGTACGCGGGGACGGTGATGACCGCCTCGGTCACCGGCTCGCCCAGGTACTCCTCGGCCGCGCGCTTGAGCTTCATGAGAACGCGCGCACCGATCTCCGGCGGCGAGTAGCGCTTGCCGCGGATCTCGAACGCGCAGTCGCCGTTGCTCGCGGCGACGATCTTGTAAGGCACGCGCTTCGCCTCCTCCTGGATGACGGGATCGCTGTGCTTGCGACCCATGAAGCGCTTGCTCGAGAACACGGTGTTCTCGGGGTTGGTGATGGCCTGACGACGGGCGATCTGGCCGACGAGGACCTCGCCCTTCTCGTCGAAGGCGACCACCGAGGGGGTAAGGCGAGCGCCTTCCTCGTTGGGGATGACCTTAGGCTCCTTGCCTTCCATGATCGCAACCACGGAGTTAGTGGTGCCTAGATCGATGCCGATGATCTTGCCCATGACGTTTGCTTTCCTCGTGTCGGAATTGTTTGCCGCGCAACCTAAGTAGGCCCCAACAGCCCGTCAAGGCGTGGTCTCGACTTCTCGCTGATCGGCCAGGACCGTGCGCACCCGCCCGCCCGAGCCCTCTATTATTGAGGGTGTGCGCGCCGGCCCATCGGGTAGGCTCCGGCCGGCCATGTGTGCCCCCGTCCGATCCCTTGCCTTCTGGCTGCTGGTCTTGCTGACGGGCTGCCGCGGGGACGAAGCCGGCAAGGCTGTCCCTGTCGCTGACCAGGACTCGACGCCGGCACCTGCCGTCGCCTTGTGGACGTTCGAGGATAGCGACGAGGACGGGCCGCCCTGCGTGTGGCGCCGGATCGCGACGGGGGAGCCGACCCCGCAGGAGCTGGCGCGGTTCCCGGCCCGTTGCGACGACGTCGACCTGGCGTGGTCCGGCGCCGCGGCGATCGCCTGGCTCAGCTCCCGCGGCGAGGACCACCTGTTCGCGGTGACCCTGGGCCAGGGGCCGGAGGCGCCCACTCCGCTCCCGCCGCCGCCGGACCGCGGAGTCGTGCGGGCCGTGGGGTTCGATGATGTCCCGCTCGTGTTCACGAGCTTGACGCGGTCCGACGAGAAGCACATGACCACGTGGGCGTGGGTCGATGGTGCCTGGCAGGACCGCGAGCGCGGCAGCCACGGCCTACGCGAGCTCGCGATCTGGAAGGGCCAGCGCGGGCAAAGTGCGCGCAAGCGGCGCGAGGCGTTCACGGCCAAACCGATGGCTCCCGCGGAGGTCGCCACGTTCGATAACGTGACCGGCGATGAACGCGCGATCGCCGACATCACCGAGAGCATCGATGAGGCGCTCGCGACGGGCACCGCGGTACCGGTCGATGGTGGCGTGGTGATCGCGATGAAGAAGTCGACAGCCCGCTGGTGGGAGCTCGATATCGCAGGCGAGCGGATCGCGATCCGCAAGCGGGAGGATCGGTTCATCGCCGATCTGCGCAGGTTCGCCGATGGCGCGTGGGAGCACATGGCGAAGCCCAACGTCGGCCTCGACCGGAACGAGTACTACCGAGTTGGCATCGAGGTGCAGGGTCAGATGTTCTTGTTGTCGTCGGACGGACGCGGACCCGTCCTCGTCGACGCGAAGACCGGCCTCACGCCCTGGGGCAATCGCGAATTCGCGCTTGCCGTGTTCGCGCCGTAGCCTTGTGCGTGAACCGGATCGGCGACTTCGCGCTCATCGGAGACTGCCACTCCGCCGCGCTGGTCGGCCCAGACGGGCGCATCGAGTGGGCCTGCTTTCCGCGGTTCGACAGTCCGTCGGTCTTCGGGGCCATCCTCGACGACGAGCGCGGTGGAGCGTGGTCGATCACCGCGAGTGACACCAAGGCTTCGTCGCGCGCGTACCTGCGCGATACGAACGTCCTGGTCACCACGTTCGAGACGGCCACCGGCACCGTCGAGCTCACGGACTGCATGCCGATCGAACGGTCCGACGATGGCAAGCCGCGGCGCACGCACGGACACGCCGCGATCATGCGCCGTGTGCGCTGCATCGCGGGCACGGCCGCGGTCGATGTCGAGCTCGCACCGCGCTTCGAATACGGCGGGTTCGTGCCGCGGTTCCGCACCACGAGCGACTTCAGCGCCGAGATCGTCGGCGGTGCGGATGCGCTGTACGTGCACGCGACGCGTCCGCTCGCGGCCCTCGACGGCGCGATCGTCGCGCACTGGGAGCTCGCTGCCGGCGACACCGCATGGATCGACACCGTGTGGAAGCCGTCCTACGAGCCCAAGCATCAGTCGACGAGCCCCGATGCCCATGCGGCCGAAGGCGAGCGCCGGCTCGCGGCGACGATCGCGTTCTGGCGGACGTGGCTCCACCGCTGCGCGTACGACGGCCTGCATCGCGATGCGGTGCTGCGCTCGGCGCTCGCCCTCAAGGCCCTCACGTATGCACCGTCGGGTGCGGTGGTCGCGGCAGCGACCACGAGCTTGCCCGAGGAGCTCGGCGGCGCGCGCAACTGGGACTACCGTTACACGTGGATCCGCGACGCCACGCTGACGCTGACCGCGATGTTCGTGACCGGCTTCGTCGAAGAAGCCGACGACTTCAAGACCTGGCTCGAGCGCACCGGCGCGGGACGCCCCGAGGCGCTGCAGATCATGTACGGCATCGGTGGCGAGCGCTCGCTGCCCGAGCTCGAGCTGACGTACCTCGCGGGGCATCGCCACTCGGTGCCGGTCCGGATCGGCAACGGCGCGGTCAAGCAGCTACAGCTCGACGCCTACGGGCAGATTCTGGAGGCCGCGTTTCTCTATGCCCGCGCGGGCGGCAACCTCGACGGGATGAACTGGAGGTTTCTGTCGGGACTGGTCGACCTGGTGTGCAAGCGGTGGCAGTTGCCCGACCAGGGCATCTGGGAGGTCCGCGATGCCCCCCGCCACTTCACGCACTCGAAGGCGAACTGCTGGCTCGCACTGCACCGGGGCGTCCAGCTCGCGCAGACGCTGGGCCTGCCCTGCGATCTGCCACACTGGATCGCGGAGCGTGAGCGCGTACGCGAGTTTGTGCTCCAGCAGTGCGCCCCGGCGGGGTGGTTCCAGCAGGCGGCGTCCCACGCGGTACCCGATGCCAGTGCGCTCCTCGTGCCTTCGTACGGCATGCTGCCGACCACGTCCCCACTCGTCCGCGAGACGATCGCTGTGGTGCGTCGCTCGCTCGAACGCGACGGCCTTCTGTACCGCTATCTCGCGCCCGACGGGCTACCCGGCGGCGAAGGCGCATTCTTGTTGTGCTCGTTCTGGCTCGTCGACTGCCTCACCCATGCGGGCAACCTCGATGAAGCCGAGGCACTGCTCACGCGCCTGCTCGGGCTCGCCAACGACGTCGGCTTGTTCTCTGAGGAGATCGAGCCCCAGAGCGGCGAGGCCCTCGGGAATCTGCCGCAGGCGTTCAGCCACATGGCACTCATCACCTCTTGTGCGCACCTGACGGCGGCGCGGCGCGGCCTGCTCCCCGGCGGCGCGTACGACTACAACGAGTGCGCGCTCGATCGCCTGCTCGCGGCGCGCGGGGCCCCAGTCCGCGGCGTCGAGGCGTGATTCAATAGAGAACGTAGACCGCGCCACTGTCGACGGCGGAGTTGTCGGTGGCGTCACCGCCGATCCCCGTCGCCGTCGAATCGTCGGAGATGACGCCGATCGCCAACGCGGTCCCTTCGAGCGCGATCCCCGAGTCGCCCATGCGGTCGCTCTCACCGGGCGTCGCCGCCTTGATGTACGCGCGCTCGCTCCACGTGCCGCCAGCACGCTCGAACAGGTACACGGCGCCGCTCCCATCGAGCGAGTTGTCGGTCCGGTCCCCGCCAACGCCGCTCGCGCTCGACGACTCATCAGGCGCAGACACCGCGAGACGATCGCCATCGATCACGAGCTGCATGCCGAAGTAGTCGCCGGCGTTGCTGTTCGAGGACTTGATGTAGGCCTCTTCGCTCCACGTCGTCCCGGACCGCCGGTACACGAAGACTGCCCCGCTGCGATCCGCACTGGTGTCGGTCACATCACCACCGATACCCGTCGCCCCCGATGCGTCGACGTACGATCCGACGGCCAGTGTGTCGCCAGAGAGCGAAAGCGCGCGGCCAAAGAACCCATTCGCGCGCGGATTGCGCGGCTTGATGAACGCCTCCTGCATCCAGTCCGTCCCCACGAGGCGGAACACATAGGCAGCACCGGAAGCGGTGAGCGACTCGTCGGACTGGTCGCCGTTGATCGCGTTCGCGCTCGAATCTTCGCCGTACGCCCCGACGGCGATCGTATCGCCCGACAGAGCGATCGTCTGCCCGAACCAATCGTTCGAGTCGCCCTGGGCGGCGGTGAGCTGGTCCTTGACGCTCCACGTGCCGCCGCTCCGCTCGAGCACGTAGACAGCCCCCGTGCGCGCCGAACCGACCCACTCGTAATAGGCGCCGACGGCGAGCCGATCGTTCTCCAGCCCGAGGCTCGCGCCGAAATACCCATACCGCGACGGGTTGGGAGACTTGAGATAGGCGGTCTGCGCCCAGGTCGTGCCGGTTCGTTCGAACACATAGACCGCGCCGGCATCGCCGAGGCTGTTGTCCGCCTGGTTACCGTCGATGGTGGCGGACGCGGAGTCCTCGCCGAGCGCGCCGACGACGAGCGTGTCGCCATCGAGCGCGACGGCCGAACCGAAGTAATCGCCGGCGTCCGTGTTCGAGGCCTTCAGGTAGGCCTGTTGCGACCATCCCGTTTCGGAGCGGACGAAGACGTAGACCGCGCCGCTCGCAGCCGCGCTGTTGTTGGTCTCATCGCCTCCAACGCCCGTCGCAGCCGAGGACTCGCCGCTCGCCCCGACGACCATGGTGTCGCCCGAGATCGCGATCGCGCCACCGAAGCGGTCGCCCGCGCCCGTGTTGGACGCCTTGACGTAGTGCTCGGGGGCGCGCACGACGACCACCGTGTACGTACGCACGTCGCCGTTCGCCGCGGTCACGTCGATCGCGAACGGGTTCGCGCCGACGTCGAGCGCGAGCGCGGGCGTTGACGTCCCCGAGACGATCGGGGCGCCATCGACGGTAATCTTCGCCGACGTCGCGGCCGCGGTTGGCACGAGGGAGACCTCGGTGATCCAGAACGGGACCTTCCACGAATAGCTCGTCACCTCCGGCGCGAAGCTGGGAGTGAGCTCGCCGACGTTCGCGGGGACGACCGCGAGTGCGGCAAGCGTCGCGTCGCTGCTCTGGCAGCCCGCGTCACAGCTCCCGTCGGGGGAGTCCCCGTCGGGGGAGCCCGCGTCGCTCGTGACGTCCGAGCCGCTGCCGCACGCCGCGACGAGAGTGAAGAGAAGGAATAGGAGTAGGCGCATCGTTCGTCTCCGATTCGAGCAGCTCAGCGAAAGCTCGATGGTACGCCGCTTGCTGGCCTGCGGGGACCGCGAACGCATGCGAAGTCAGACCTTTGAAGATCGTGGGATGCGCCGACGCGTTAGCATCTGCCCATGCGCACGCCTGCCGTACTGGCCCTGGTTGCAGCGTCGCTCGTCGTCGAGCCGACGGTCAGCGACGCGTGCTCGAAGCGCCACCAGCCGATATACGAGCTGTTCGACGACGCGGTGACGGTCGCCGAGGTGCAGGTCACCAAGGTGCCAACGGCGACGAAGTTCCAGGTCGGCGCGGGCCCGGTCGCGCTACGGGCGAAGCGCATCATCAAGGGCCCCAAGGCCACATCGCTCACCACCCACGAGACCAACACGAGCTGTCACATCGGCTTTCGCGCCGGCAAGAACGCGCTCGTGTTTCTCGACAAGAAGGGCCACACCGTCGGCGGCTACGAGGGCTACTTCGAGGACGTCGCGCGCTGGCGAAGCGCCCTCGACGCGTGGGCGGCCGCCACCGACGACGCCGCGCGCGCCGCCGTCCTCGTCGCCGAGATCGAGAAGGGCGACGAGGCCGTCGCGTACGACGCGGCGTATCACCTCGCGAACCACCCCGAGCTGATCGCGCAGCTCGACGCCAAGACGCGCGACCAGCTGCTCGCGATGAAGCCCAAGCGCGAAACCTTCACCATGCTGCCGGTCCTGGCGGTGCGCCTACGCGGCAAGGACTTGACCGACAAGCGCGCCAAGGCGGTACTCGCGGTGACCGAGTTCGAGACCGTCACCGACCCGAACGTGCTCGCCGATGCGATTCGTGACGGCAAGGGGGAGTCCGATCCAAAGCGCATCGCCGCCTTCGAGCGCTGCGAGCGCATCCACGGCCGCAAGCTGTACCCGTTCACGGCGTACATCAACGGCGTGGCAGCGCACTTCTGGCCCAAGCTCGCCGAGGTCTGCCGCAGCGGCACCCCGCACCACTACTAGTCCCCCGTCGCTCTCGGGATCGGGCCCGAAACGGCCACAGGCCGCCTTTCCGAGGCGGCCTGCGGCGCGCTGCCAGGCGGTGCTACGCGTTCGCTTGCGTCTCGGCCTGCGCGGCCTTGGCGAGGTCGATGATCGAAGCGGGCGGATCCTTGAGCGCGAGCGCGAGGACTTCGTCCATGCGCTTCACCGACAGGATCTCCATCTCCTTCTTCACCTCATCGGGGACGTCGATCAGGTCCTTCACGTTGCGATCCGGGATGATCACGCGCTTGATGCCAGCGCGGTGGGCGGCGAGGAGCTTCTCCTTTACGCCGCCGATCTGCAGCACGTTACCGCGCAGCGTGATCTCGCCGGTCATCGCGACGTCGGGCCGCACGGGCACCCCCGTGAACAGCGACACCAGCGCCGTGTACATCGTGATACCCGCGGACGGACCGTCCTTGGGCACCGCGCCCGCCGGCACGTGGACGTGCAGGTCGGTGTTCTCGAGGAAGTTGCCCGGGTCGAGGCCGAGCGACGCCGCGCGACCACGCACGAACGAGAGCGCCGCGGTGACCGACTCCTTCATCACGTCACCGAGCTGGCCGGTGAGCGTCAGCTTGCCCTTGCCGGGCATGCGCGACGCTTCGATAAAGAGGATGTCACCACCGACGGCCGTCCACGCGAGACCCGTCGCGACGCCCGGCTCCGCCGTGCGCTCCGCAACTTCGCTGACGAACTTCTTCGGCCCGAGGAACTGCTCGACCTCGGCGGGCGTGACGACCTCGTGCTCCTTGGCCTGGCCCTCCGCAACGCGCACGGCGACGGCGCGGAACACCGAGCCGATCTCGCGCTCGAGGTTACGAACGCCGGCTTCCCGCGTGTAGCTGTCGACGACCTCGAAGATCGCGTCGTCGGTCATCTCGCAACGCTCGTTGGAGAGGCCGTGATCCTCGAGCTGCTTGGGCACGAGGAACTTGCGCGCGATCTGCTTCTTCTCCTGGCGGGTGTAGCCCGGCAGCTCGATGATCTCGAGACGATCGCGCAGCGCCCACGGAATCGGGTCGAGCTGGTTCGCGGTCGCGATGAAGAGGACCTTGGACAGGTCGAACGTGACCTCGAGGTAGTGATCGGAGAACGTGCTGTTCTGCTCGGGGTCGAGGACCTCGAGGAGCGCGCTCGCCGGGTCGCCCCGGAAGTCATGGCCGAGCTTGTCGATCTCATCGAGGACGAAGACCGGGTTATTCGTGCCCGCCTTCTTGATGCCCTGGATGATGCGACCCGGCAGCGAGCCGACGTACGTGCGCCGGTGACCGCGGATCTCCGCCTCGTCGCGCACGCCGCCGAGCGAGATCCGGCCGAACTTGCGGCCGATCGCGCGCGCCACCGAGCGGCCGAGCGAGGTCTTGCCGACGCCCGGGGGGCCCGCCAGGCACAGGATCGGTCCCTTCTTGTCGTTCTTCAGCTTGCGCACGGCCATGTACTCGACGATGCGCTTCTTGACCTTGTCGAGGTCATAGTGGTCGTCGTCGAGGCAGCGGCGAACTTCCGCGAGCTCGATGTGATCTTCGGTCGAGATCGACCACGGCAGCTCGACGAGCCACTCGAGGTACGTGCGCGTGACCGTATACTCGGCGCTCGACGGCTGCATGCCCTTCAGGCGGTCGAGCTGCTTCTTGGCAACCTTCTCGGCCTCCTCGGGCATCTTGGCCTTGGTGATCTTCTCGCCGAACTCGTCGAGGTCACCACCGCCGTCATCGAGCTCGCCGAGCTCCTCCTTGATCGCCTTCAGCTGCTGGCGGAGGACGTACTCGCGCTGGTTGCGCCCCATCTCCTCCTGCACCTGGGTGTTGATCCGCTCGCGGACCTTGAGCACCTCGAGCTGGCGCGACAGGAACTGGAGCACCTTGCGCGTGCGGGTCTTGAGGTCGAACGTCTCGAGGACGTCCTGCTTCTCGCCGACCTCGAGCTCGAGGTGGCTGGTGATGAGGTCCGCGAGGTGGCCAGCCTCGGTCACGCTATCGACCAGCGCACCGGCCTCCTTGGGGAGCTCCGGCATCAGCTTGACGACGCGCTTGGCGATGTCCTTGAGGTTCATCACCAGCGCATCGAGCTCAACATCCGACGACGTCGGATCCGGCACCGAGCGGACCTTCGCGGCGAGGAACGGCTCCGCCCCGTCGAACGCAGACACCTCGAAGCGCGAGACGCCCTGGAGGATGACGGAGAAGTTGTCCTTCGCGAGCTTGATGACCTTCAGGATGCGCGCCGCGCAGCCAACCATGTAGAGGTCGCCGGCGCCCGGGTCCTCGGTCCGCGCATCTTTCTGCGTCAGAATGCCGATGACCGGGCGCTCCTTCGCGATCGCGTCCTCGACGAGGCGTACGGACTTGCGACGACCGACGTCGATCGGGATGATCGCCCCCGGAAACAGCACGGAGTTGCGAAGAGGGAGGATGGGGAGCGTGTCCGGAATCTCGACCGGCTGCTCCCCACCTGCCTTGGGCTTGGTCATAACTCGGACCGTAGCGACGTAAGTGCGTTAGCGTCAAGCCGACCTGCCCGTAATGACGGGAAGTTTTCGTCGTCGAGCGAGCCCGCGCTCCGGATCCTTCAGGGTGCCGGCGGAGCGGTCGGACCCGGCATCGGGCACAGCTGAAAGGCGGTCACATTCATCGACTCGAGCCAGCAATCGATGTTGGCCTGCGTGGCCTCGCGCGTGCACTTGTCGACGGTGGCCGCCATCTCCGGAGACCCGATGGAGCGAGCCTTTTGGCGCGCGATCCAGGCTTTGCCAGCATCGGTGGTCAGGAACGCGCCGAACGAGTCGCGGGTCAGCGCGAGATCGAGCCCCTCCGCGATGACGGGATCGGACCGGTCGAGCCCGTCAAAGGTCGTCGCCGGATTCGCCACGTAGGCTTCTGCGAGCAGATCGACGATGTGATCGCGGACCTTCAGGCACTGCGCCCGCATGTCGGCGGTGGACGAACCCAGCGCCGCGCTCGATCCGGAGCTGCCCTGGGTCGCCGCCGGCCCCGGCTCGGTGCCCTTTCCACACGCGGCCACGAGCGCGATCAGAAACGACGACCTCCCAAGGACGTGCACGGCGCCACCATACACCTGCCGCACTCCACTGGTCGATCTTGCTCGACCTCCCCTGCCAGGCACTGCATTTTCTGTTTCGGTTTCGCGGGTGCGAACGACCAACCAGACAAATGCCAAGAACGCGCCTCGCTACCACTCTCGCCGCGGTTCTCTTGCCCCCGGCTGTCGCCTTCGCGAGCCCTACGTACGCCGTGGGCGAGGCCGTACCGTTCACGGCGCTTCAGCTCGAGGAGGCCGTCGTGCTCCGCGGCGATCCGCGCGTCGATGTACGCGTCACGCGCCAGGGCAATGACCTGCTCGTCGAGGTCGGCGACGCCCGCCAGGTCGTTGCCGTCAACGACACCGACCCGCACGGCGCCGCGCGCGTGGTCGCGATGGTCGTGGTCGCGCTCGTCGGGGATGCGGCCAGCACCCCGGCTTTTCCGCCACCCTCTGCGCCCGCGCCCGCCGCGGGGCTGACGCTCGACCACGAGCCGCGCGCGACTGGCTCGCCGTGGTCGATCCGCGGCACCGTTGGCTTCGCGCGCGACGACAGCGGTACGTTCGCGACGCCCGTCACCGGCGCCGTCAGCTACCGGCTGGCACCGTTCGCGCGACTCGTCGGCAGCGTCACGTACACGCGGGCGACCGCGCCCCTGCGCGACGCGCGCTTCATCCCGCTGCGCCTCGGCCTCGAAGGACGCGCCGGCGCTCTCGGCGTCGAGATCGGCGGCATGGCCGCCGTTCACGAGGGATGCACCGGCAGCCGCGAGGTGGGCAAGGGCGGCTACGCGACCGGGCGCATCTACCTCCCGGTCTCGCCGCGCGCGCACGTCGTCGTCGAGGGGGGCGGCTACTACATGCTCGAGCAGGCCTACGGCTGCGACGGCATGACCACGCTCTCAGGCGAAGCCTACGGCGGCCATCTCGGCGGTGGAGTCGAGTGGCGGCTGTGAACCACCCGATCGCGGCCGTCGCTCCCCCGAGCGATGATCGCGAGCTCGTCGCACGCATCGCCGCCGGCGATCGCGCTGCCTTCGAGACCCTCTATCGTGCGCACGCCGACCGCGTGTTCGCACTGCTCACGCGTCTCATCGGGCCGGACCGCGAGCGCGAGGACCTCATGCAGGATGTCTTCATTCGCCTGCACCCTGCCCTCGCGCGCTTTCGCGGCGAGTGCGCGCTGCAGACGTTCATCTATCAGATCACCACGCGCGTCGCGATCGACCATCTGCGCCGGCGCCACCGCATCGCCACCCCTACCGATCTCGACCTCGATGCCGAGATCGATCCTGGCCTGTCCCCCGCGGACCACGCGACGCGCAAGCAGGAGCTCGTCGACGCGCTCGCCCTCCTCGACATGCTCTCCCCCAAGCTCCGCGCTGCCTTCGTTCTCCGCGAGGTGATGGGGCTCTCACACGACGAGGTCGCGCGCATCGTCGAAGCTCATCCCGCGGCTGCGCGCATGCGCGTCGCCCTCGCGAAGCGCGCGATCACGAAGCAGTGCGCGCGAAAGGCGCAGCGATGACCGCGGTCAAGCGCCCCCCCAAGACCGACGCCCAGGTGCGCGACACCATCGGCTCGCTCGAGGGCCGCCTCGACGACGTCCGCCGCGAGCACAGCTGGCGGGCGATCGAACGCGCGCTCGACGCGTCCCCCTCGCCCCTCACGCTCGCGGCCCCGCGCCGCGCTCGTGCGTGGCCTCTTGCCTTTGCCCTCGCCGCCGCCACCGCTGCCGTCCTCGCACTCGTTCTGCTGCGCGCACGAACGACGCCATCTCCGCGCCTGGCAGCGACGGAGCTGGTCGCCGCCGCGGGCCAGACGACCAGTTTCCAACACTCGGGCATCGTCCTCTCGCTGTTCGGCCCGGCCGCGGCGACCGTCGACGCCGTCGAGGACACCCTGCGCGTCGAGGTGACGCGCGGCACGCTCCTCGCCGAGCGCGCGCCGGATGCGCCTGCCCTCTCGGTCGTCGCGCGCGGCAGCACGACCGTCTCGCAGGATCGGCGGTTCGCGGTGCACGTCTCGCCGACGACCGTGGTGATGGGGTCCGACGAGCGCGCGGACCAGATCATCGAGCGCCACGCCGCCGCTGAGGCACTACAGCCCCCCGCGCGCACGACGACGCCGAATCCGTCGCCGCCGAATCCGTCGCCGTCCCCCAACCCGTCGCTGTCCCCGACCCCGTCGCCGTCCCCGACCCCGTCGCCGTCCCCGAGCCCGTCGCTGTCCCCGAGCCCGTCGCTGTCCCCGAACCCGTCGCTGGCGAAACCGCCGCCGTCCCCGACGCCGTCGCCCAACACGCCGTCGCCGAATCTGGCCTCCGCGCACCGTGACGCCGCATCGCGACCGTCCCTTCCTGACATCCAGGTCGACGCCGTCGAGCTCTACCGGCGCGCCGAGACCAGCCTCGCGATCCGCGATCCCCTCGCCGCCCGCACGCTGCTCGAAAACCTCCTGCGCGAGTTCCCGGACCACCCCCTCGTCGACGCCGCGCGCTACGACCTCGCGCTCCTCGCGCGCACGTACGGCGAACGCGAGCGTGCGCTGCAACTGCTCGCGCACATCCGCACGCGTGGCAAGGACAAGAACGTCCGCGCCGCCGCCGCGAAGCTCGAGGAACAGCTCCGCGCGACGCGCTGACTCGCTACTTCGCGGGCAAGTACGCGACGACGTTGAGCTGACGGAGCTGAAGGTCTTGTCAAGTGTGGCTTCGAGCTAATCGATGCAGGTCATAGGATACGGCGACGGGCGGGTGAAGCTCCTCGCGACGGCGTGCACGAAGCCGATCGTCCTGGGCATCGCGCAGTGGTGCGCCGAGCGCAATGACCATGCCGTATGTCATCTAGAATCGCGCGTGGTGCAGGCCCTGACGTGTCGAAACGCGATCGATGTGGTCGAGGCGGCGTACGACCTCGACGTTGACCGGAACAAATGGCTCGAGCGCATCTCCGCGGCGGCGGCCCCCGAGCTCGACCGCGGTGCGGGGGTCATCGCGTACATCGCGGATCGTCACACGATGGCACTGACCTCGATGGGCGCGCGGTTCGTGACGCCGGAGCTACTGGGCGTTCTGCAGAAGCTCAACGACGTCGCGCCCGCCTCGGTGAAGGACGGCTTTCGCGACGTGTCGCGCGGCTTCTATGCCGTGCACGACGAGTTTCGCCACCACACCGACCTGCTCGCGTTCTGGGCGAAGGAGGTCGCCCCCCTCGGTTTTGCCGACGGCATCGGGGTACACGCCCCCGGCGGCGCGGACACGCTCACGCTGTGGGCGCCGTCCCCGCAGCGCGAGGAGACCGCGACCCGCGTGAAGACGATGTGGACCCGCGTCGGTGCTCACCTGTCAGCGGGGCTGCGGCTGCGCGGGGCGCTCGGCGCGCAGCGGGTCGAGGAACGCGCGGAGGCGATCGTCGACGTCGAAGGGCGGGTGAAACATGCCGTCGGTGCGGCGGAGGAGCGCGGCGCACGGTGGGCTCTGCGCGAGGCGGTGCGCAGCATCGAGCGCGCGCGCGGGCCGTTGCGCCGGCGCGATCCCAACGCGGCGCTCGCATTGTGGACCGGCCTCGTGAACGGTCGCTGGACGCTGGTCGATTACTGGGATCACGACGGGCGTCGATTCTTCGCTGCCCATGCAAATGCACCTCGGTTCGAAGATCCGCGCCGCCTGCGCGAGCGCGAGATCGCCGCGCTCACGCTGACGAGCGAAGGGGCGACGCCGAAGGAGATCGCGTACGCGCTGGGGATCAGCAACAGCAACGCGCGGGCGGTGCTGGCGTCGGGCGTACGCAAGCTCGGGCTGCGTGGGCGTGCCGACCTGCATCGCCTCGCGTTCGCCGAGGCTCACCTGATCGAGATCGGGCTGCCAAACGAGGTCCGCCTGCAGGTGCTCGAGGTCGCCCACCGGCGCACGCCCATTGGCGCGGCGGCGCGGCTCACGCCCAGCGAGCTCGCAGTCGCACGCCTCGCGGCCGCGGGCCGCTCGAACGCGGAGATCGCGGCGGCGCGGCGCTCCAGCCCTCGCACCGTCGCGAACCAGATGGCGGCGATCCTGCGGAAGCTCAAGCTCAGTTCGCGCGTGGAGCTCGCCGGCTATCGTCTCAGGTAAGCCGGGACCAGCTCGCAAACAGTCAGCAATCTCAGGTCGTTGCGAGATTTTCCTTGATCACCTCCAGATTTGGTCTTACCAGTTGGTAATACCACCTGGAGCGCCCATGCCCGTGGCTGATCTGGAGACCGAGCCAAGCACCACCGCCATCGATGCGGTGTTCGAAAAGCTCCTCGCTGACATCGTCGGAGGCACGTATCGCTCGGGCACGCGGCTGCCGGCCGAGCGCGAGCTGTCACGCCTGCTCGGTGCGTCGCGGCCGACCTTGCGCGAGGCGCTGCGCCGGCTCGGTGAATGGCA
>JANRKM010000126.1:0-8225 GCA_033763475.1 Kofleriaceae bacterium | reverse complement strand
GTCGCCGCGCACCGCGGAGGACGCGGCGACGCCGGGCGCGAACGCCAGGTTCGAGCGGGTCGCAGCGGCGACGGTGATGCTGTGGAACGCGACGCTCGCAGACACCAGCGACGCGGCGCGGGAGCACGTCGTGGCGTCGCTGGCGGCGGAGGGACCGTGGGACCGCGCCGCGCTCGATCGCCTGGTGGCGCGGAGGCTGCGGCTGTTCGCGGACGACCTGCGCCGGGTGGAGCACCACGAGGTGCGGTGGAGCGGCGGAGAGCCGGGTTTGGGGGTGACGTTCAGTCACCCGATCAAGTGACCCGCCCATTCACCTCGCTAGAGGCCACGCGTGGGGGCAGCCACGGGGACTTGGTGCGCGCCGCCGAGGAGGGTGCGAAGGAGGTTGTCCCGCACGACCTCGAGGCGGAGCGCAGCGAGGACGTGGTGCGCTCTCTTCGACGGATCCGGGCCCGTGGCGTAGATACGGCGCGTGGGTGAGAATCTGCGGCTCGCGGCCGTCGACAGTGGCCTCCGGTCATTCGCTGTGTTTGGCCGAGCCGCGTGCGGAGCTGGGGCTGTGAGGCGACCTCACCGAAGCTCCGCCACCCCGAGCCGCTCGCGATAGCGCGCGATGTGCTCCGCCCAGCTCGGCGGCTGACCCTCCGACCATAACGCGAAGTCGCGCCCTGCAAACGGGGCAAGCCCAACCGCCGCTAACCATCGGCGTGAGACGCCAAGATGGGCGGGTTGTGTTTTGTGTGTTCACGGCCTCCCCCTTGCGCGCGCCGGGCGGCGAACTCGCGGGGGCATTGGTCACGTTTCTCGACGTGACCGAGCGAAAAGAGGTCGAGCTGGCGCTCCTCGCGTCCAAGGCCACGCTGCGCTCGGTACTCGACAGCGCCCCGGACTTTATCTTGTCCACGGATCCCGAAGGCAAGATCCCCTTCCTGAACCGCGCAGCACCGCCCGACAACGCCAACGATTTTGTCGGTCGCAGCATCTACGACTCCCTCGACCCAGGCGAAGTGGAGCACGTCCGCGATTGTGTGCGCCGGGTGTTGGCCACGGGCTGCTCCGACTCCTACGAGACCCGCACCAGTGCGGCGCTCGGCGGACGGGTATTCGGTGTGCACGTGGGCCCGGTGGTGCACAACGGAAACATCGTGGGCGTCACCATGGTCAGCCGCGACCTCACCGAGCACCGCGAGATGCAAATGCGCTTGAACATGGCCGATCGCTTGGCTTCGGTGGGTCGCTTGGCCGCGGGCATCGCCCACGAGGTCAACAACCCGCTTAGTTATGTCACCACCAGCCTCGAGCAACTGCGCCACGAGCTGGGTGCACCGGGGGCCTGTTCCGAGGCCGCGCGCTCGGCGTTGCTCTCGGCCATCGAGGGCACCACCCGCATGCGCGCCGTGGCGCAAGATCTCAGCAGCTTCTCCCGCGCCAGTTCCGGCGAGCGCGCGGTGCTCGACATCGAGCCAGTGGTCGACGCCGCGCTACGCATGGCCCAGCACGAGGTTCGGCGGCACGCAAAGATTCGCAAGGACTACAGCTGTCCGCCGCCGGTGCTCGCCAACGAGGCGCGCATGTGCCAGGTGTTCTTGAGCCTCATCGTCAACGCAGTGCACGCCATGGCCGACACCCAAGGCCGCGACAACGAACTCCGGGTGACCACCAAAAGTGATGCGCGCGGCCGAACAGTGGTCGAGATCACCGACACGGGCAGCGGCATCCCCGAGCGCCTCCAAGGGCAGATTTTCGAGCCATTTGTCACTAGCAAAGGGCCAGGGCAAGGGCTCGGGGCGTGTAAGCAATCCAAAGCCACCTCCCGCGAACAAGCCCCGGGCAAAATGACCGCTCACTACGCGCACTTGCGCCAGTCCGTGCCGTAGATTGTCGTCTGGCACAACGTGGGCCACTCCTTGGAAGGAGTGAACCGACGTGAGCTTCGGCAACGGAGCGATGACAGACCTCATAGCTGCCCGTGAGGTCCTTGAAGTTCATTAGAACATCGTGAACGTCCGTGAAGCTTCATCGTATCTGATTGTCGGCGAGCCAAACTGATAGCCCACGGCAGTCTGAGGTCGGCGGCCAGCCCCAACCACGCAAACCCGAAGTGACGCGACCGCGGTCGACTGCTACGGTTCGACGAGTCGATGGTGCGTGAGCGATCCGATTCGAACCCAAGCGTCACGCGGGTCGTTTGGCTCTCGACGATCGTCGCGACCTTCATGATCGCCCAGCAGATCGCTTCGAAGGCGGTACGCGACGGGTTCTTCCTCGCTCAGTACGATGTGACATCACTTCCGTACGCGAGCTTCGCGGGGGCCGTCGTCTCGCTGATCGCGGCTCTCTTCTTCGGCAAGTTCATCGCGACGTTCTCTCCGCGCGCCGCCGTACCCGTACTCTTCGGCGCGAACGGGGTCCTCTTCCTCGTCGAGGCGGCGGTCGCGGGCCAAGCCCCTCGTCTCGTCGCCGCGACCTTCTACCTGCACGTCGCGGCGTTCGGCGGGGCCGTGGTGTCAGGCTTTTGGTCCGTCATCAACGAGCGATTCGACCCGTACACCGCCAAGAGGTTCGTCGGACGCATCGCCGGCGGCGCCACCTTCGGCGGGGTGCTCGGCGGCGCGCTCAGCTGGGCGTTCTCGAACGTCGAGCCAAGCTGGCTCGTGTCGGGGCTTGGGCTCTCCAGCTTCGCTTGTGCGGTTGGAATCAGTCGGATCGGACGTGAGTCTCGGAGCGGACGTGCGCTCGCGCCGGCGCCGCTTCTGGCCGGCGTCTCGGTCATCGCAAAGAACAGTTACCCGCGCGCGATCGCGCTGTTGGTGCTCCTTGTCGCCTTCACCTCGGATCTCGTGGACTACGTCTTCAAGGCGGGTGTGGCGGGCACCGCGCCGAAGGCGGATCTCGTAGGCTTCTTCGCCGTCTTCTACACCGTCACGGGCGTTGCCACGTTCCTCGTGCAGGCGCTCGGCTCGCGTCGCGTGCTGAAGGCGATCGGCGTCGTCTCGACAGTCTCTCTGTTTCCGCTCGCCGCGACCGCGCTCTCGTCCATCGCGCTGGCGGCACCGGGGATCGTCACACTCGTGCTGCTCCGCGGCGGAGCGATGGTGTTCGAGAACTCGCTCTACCGCTCGGGGTACGAGCTCCTCTATGCGCCGGTCTCACCCGATCAGAAGCGAAGCGCGAAGGTCCTCGTCGATCTCGGCTGCGACAGGCTCGGATCCGCCGCCGCGAGCGTCGTCGTCGTGCTCCTCCTCGCGGCGGGTTCGCTCGCGGTCGGTCGGACGCTGCTCCTCGGCGCGATCCTCGGCGCGATCTGTATCGGCGCGGTGCTGATCGTCCTGCGCGCGGAGTACGTCTCGTCGCTCGCGACGCAGCTGAAGCGCGCCGTGATGCCCGAGCGCCCCGAGTCAGAGGAGGCGGCGGGCGCTCGCGCAATGCAGCTCGCCTCGACCTTCGTCGGGGACGCCCAAGCGTGGGCGATGCCCACTTCGGCGGATTCACCCGCCCAGCCTGGACGGAGCGCAACTCGGAGGACGAAGTCGGAGTTGCTGTCTGCGGTACGCGCCCGTGCCGACGAGAAGGCTCAGCTCATGGCCCGAGACGTCGCGGCGCGTGCGCGACCACCGCTTTCGGTCGTGAGCGAACGCCTCCTCATGACGCCGCTGCGTCAGCGGCTCCGCGACGCGGAGGTGATCGACGCCGAAGTCCGGCAGAGCGCGCCTGCGCTCATCGGCCAGCTTGGAGACATCGTTCTGTCGCGTCGTGAGTCGATCGACGTGCGCATGCGTGCCATCGAGCTCATCGCGTCGATTCCGAGCCGGCGCGGCGCCGACGCGATGGTCGCGCTCTTCGACTCGCCCGAGCTCCGCATCCGCCGCGGGGCCGCGCTCGCGCTGCTCGAGATATGCCGCGCGGCCCCGACGCTCCGGCCAGCGCGCGCGGTCCTGACGGAGCTGGCTGCGAAGGAGCTGGAGAGGCCCGCGCAGGCTCGAGAGCCGAGGAGCGCGTTCGAGCTCCGTTCGCCGTTCTTCCGGGACGAGCGAAGCAAGGAGATCGCGCCGAGCCTCGAGCTCGCGTTCCTCCTGCTCGCCGTCGGCGGCGATGAGCAAGAACTGCTCCTGGCGTTGACGGCGATCACGTCACCCGATCTCGCGAGGCGGGGCACCGGCCTCGAGTATCTCGACAACCTCCTGCCCGGCCGGCTTCGCCAACACCTCGTCGTTCTCGCCGAGAGGCCGGAGCTCACGCGCGCGGAGAGCAGCGTGCCCACGGAGGTGATCCACGCGCTCGCCGAGCAGCTCCGCACGCGGGCCATCGACGTCGCCGAGCTCCGCCGTCGACTCCAGACCGCGCGCCGCGCGCGCTACGATCAGACCGCTTGAGTGGACACGCTCGGCGCGTTTTGGATCTCCGACGGTGAGCGCGCCGTCGACGTCGTTTCTGGCTGTCGCGCTGCGATGACTGCGCCGTGCTCGGCCCACCAGATTTCGGCGTCGCTCGGCTTCCATTCTCCGAACGAGGCGCACCGCTCGAGTTCGCGCGCGAGCTCCTTGGCGTGCGACGGGCGCGCCTGCGGATCCTTGAGTAGACAGCGGTGGACGAGTCGTGCGAGCGCGGCATCTTCGCAGTCGAAGGGGGCCGGGTCCTTCGTCAAGTGGTCGCTCAAGATCTCGACGAGGTCTCCTTTGGCGAAAGGAGGCTCCCCGGTCAAAAGGAAATACGCCGTCGCGCCGAGCGCGTAGACGTCGCTCTGCGGCACGACGCCGTCGGCCTCGAGGATCATCTCGGGGGCGAGATAGAGCGGCGTCCCCTCGAGCGCGCTCTCGTCGGATCCCGCTCCGTCGGTGAGGTCGCGCACCAAACCGAAGTCCATGACTTTGAGCGTGTCGTGGATGCCGCCACGCTCGCACAACATCAGGTTCGACGGCTTGACGTCGCGGTGGACGAGCCCCCGCGCGTGGACCTCACCGAGCGAGCCCGCCGCTTGCATGAGGAGGTGGACCACCCTCGACGCGGGCATAGGTCCGGTGGCACGCACGACCTCCTCGATCGTCGCCCCTTCGACGTACTCCATCGCGAAGTAGAAGACGCCGTCGGGCGTCCGCCCGTAGTCGTAGATCTCGACCGTGTTCGGGTGCGTCAGGCAGCTGGCGGTCAGCACCTCCTGTCGGAAGAGGTCCCGCATCGCGCTTGACGAGATGTCGCGCAGCAGCTTGATAGCGGTGGGGCGGCGGAGGAGCGCGTGGGTACCGAGGTAGACCTCTCCCATGCCGCCGCGGCCAAGCAGTCGTTCGAGCTGATACTGCCCGAGTCGGGTCGCGGCACGCATGCGGCGGTCCAGCCCGTAGACGGTGCTCGACGTGACGGCGGTGACGGCGACGACGACGAGCGCCGCGGCGATCGCCCACGCCAAAAAGAAGCGGTCTGAGCCGATCGCAAGGCGGTGCGCGTAGTAGAGGGGTGGCGCGACGCAGAGGACGCCAACGACGACGGTGGCCGTCGTCGGGCTCGGGATGATCGACGCGCGGAGCACCAGCATGCACGCCACCGCGAAGAGCAAGAAGAAGACCGACCGCGTCGGGTTCGGATCGACGGCGTTCGAGATCGCGACCTGCGTATAGACGGCGGAAAGCAACAGTGTCGTGAAGCCGGCGACGTGCGGCGAGCTCGCGGCGCCCGACCGGCTCTTCGCGACGAGGAACCACGCGAGGCCGTTCGCGGCGATGGTCGCGAGCATGATGACGGACCTCGTCGCAGGGGACCTCGCCGCGCCGGCAATCCGGGTGGAGATGGCGGCTCCGGCGAAGAGCACGTTGATGAAGAACGTCGTGGCCAGATAAAGGCGCACGCGGCCCGCAAGCGCCGCGTCGAACCCGCTCGCCACACCGCTCCCACCCGCCGGCAACCGATCGTGTGCGGTCGAGTCGCCGCGAGAACTTCGGAGCGAGAGTCCCATGCTGACAGTCTAGAGTATGTGAGGTTCGCCGATCATGAAAATCGCCACGACCGAGAATCAGAATCGGCTCGAATCGGCTCGACCGCTGACTGCCGGAGATCAGTTGCGCGGTTCAATGGACGCCTCGAGCGGGCTCGTGTTGGGGTTGTTCGTGGGGTCGAAGACGGTCTTGGCGTCGACGGTCACGCGGGTCGGCGCGTGTCCCGCGGGGACGCAAAGGACGAGGTAGTTGTCGCCGTCGTCGAGGTCGTCGAAGGCGAGCGGCGTCTTGTCGGCGCCGGCGGCGTCGACCAGGTGGAAAGCGGGCAAGGCGGCCGCGTCGAACTCGTCGTTTGCGTTGTCTTTGTTCTTGGTCACGCCGCCCTGGAAGGCGAGCTGGACCTCGGTGCTGCTCCCCTTGCCGGCGCAAAGTGGACCCGCCTTGTCGACGATGGCGTACGCGAGACCGACACCGGCGTCGACGCGCGTGATGCTGGGCGAGACCACACCTCGGTAGGACCTCCCGTCGAGCGCCAGCACGTCGCCGCTGAACACGACCTCCTTCGGTGGGTCATCGGCCGACCCCAGAGGGCCTGCGATGAGGAGCGTCCGCAGCTCGTCGGGCTCGTTGGCCGGCGCCAGGGTGGCGCAGGTCGGCGTGCGGGAGGCGCCGCTGACGGTTCGAACGGTGATGCGATCAGTTGCGAGGCTAGCGGTGTCGATCGGGATGCTAACCACCACGGGCATGGCGTCGTCTCCCGCCACCTGGGGGCAGCCCGTGACGTCGCTCAGCCTCACTGCCTGCAGCGCGTTGGCGTCTACGATGCCCAGGTACGCCGACAGGATGGCCAGCGGACGCGCCGCCGCGCTCGCGTCTTGGCTTCCCCCGTCCGCCGCGGGGGCGTCGGTCGATCCACTCGGGGACTCGTCCTTGCTACAGCTTGCTGTCGTCAGGACCACCGCGGCTGCCACGGGGAGGACAAGTCGCTTCATCATCTTCATCTGCATCATCCATGCACTTACAGCTTTCGACGACGCCCCTTCGGTAGCGAATTGTAGAGGCGCGGCGATTCGTGTCCGTCGGCTCGACGCGGAGTCGTAAGGTGACTCTGCACACAGTCTCTCGGTCCGCGCGTCCGCCGTCGCCACTCTTCACCCGCACGGTTCGAGCCGGATCCTCCAGCGACCGCCTTCGATGACGAACCACGCAGCCAAGACCTCGCGAGCGCCGCTGCTGCTGCGGATGTCCACGATGACGCGCGTGGGTCTCGCGATGCTGTTCCACGACAAGCTGAAGCTCCTCGGGACGCTCTTTGGCGTCGTCTTCGCAGTCGTGCTCTCCGACCAGCAGGCGAAGACGGAGAGCGCGCCAACCTCGGCGGCCTGAACCTGGGAAGCATCCGCGAGGTCGGTGGGCGCCGCGTCACCGTGGGCGGCTTCACGTGGGGCCTCGTCCCGTTCGGCGCAGGCTACGCCTTCGCCGACTACGACCTCGCGCGCGAGATCATCGGAGTGAAGAGCGACCGCGCGAACTATGTCCTCGTTGGCGTCGAACCCGGGCAAGACCTCGCGCGCGCGAAGGCCGCGCTCGAGGCGCGCGCCGGCAACGCGCAGGTCTTCACGAAGCAGGAGTTCACGCGAATCATCGTGCGCCACCTGCTCCTGAAGACGGCGATCGGCGTGACGTTCGGGACCAGCACGATGATCGGGCTCGTGGTCGGCTTCGTCATCGTCGCGCTCTCGATGTTCTCATCGGTCGTCGACAACTTGCGCGAGTTCGGCACGCTCAAAGCGGTCGGCGCGACCAATACCGATCTGATGATCCTGCTGTTCGCTCAAGCGATCGCCGTGGCGCTGCTCGGATCGGTCCTGGGGCTCGCGCTCGTCGCCGTGATCGCGATCGTGATCCCACGGGCGTCGAAGCGGGCCGCGTCCTCTCGCACACGCTCGACCTGGGTCGGGCGCCGGTGAACGTCGAGCTGATTCGTCGCGAGGCCGCGCCCGGGCCGCTGGCGCGCGCCCTCGCCGACGAGCGGAGAGGCGGGGGGTGCATAGGCTGGATCCTCAACACGGTGCACGGAGCCCAGCAGGCGTTCGTCGAGGTCCAGGCGCTCGTCGACGACGGCAGCCTGCCGCCCGACACCGAGGTTCTGCTGCTCCACGCGCGCTTGCTCGTCGCCGACCGGCAAGCACGTGAGCTGCGGCTCGAGCAGGCGCTCGGTCCTCGATCATCCGCAAGGCCCGCGCGGATGATCGTCATTGGCACCCAAGTTCTCGAGCAGAGCCTCGATGTCGACTT
>JANRKM010000125.1:0-14354 GCA_033763475.1 Kofleriaceae bacterium | reverse complement strand
CCGCATCGACCGGCGGCGGCATATCGATGGCCGCGTCGATCGGTGCATCGATCGAGGGCAGCTCGTTCGTGTCATAGAGCAGCGAACAGCCCGAGAGCGTCGTCGAAGCGAGGATCACGTTTGCCAGGTGCTGCCGCATCTGCCGTCGATTATAGCGATCGCCGCGATCTACTAACGGCATGCTCACGGTGTTCATGCTTCATCACCATGGGCTAACGATGCGGCGCTTTCATCGACGGCGACCCGCGGCCGATACTCGTCGCATGCGTCGTTTCATGGTGGGTCTCGGCATCGCTCTGTCGGCGTGCGTTCCGATGTCACGTCCGTCACAGCCGACGTCGGCAACACCTCCTCCACGACCCGCCGTTGCCCCTCCTGCGCAACCTCCTACCACCGACCCGACGCTGCTGGCGCAACAGCCTGCGCCGCCGCAGCCGCAACCGCAACCGCAACCGCAACCGCAGCCCTATCCGCCGGCGCAGGGCCCATATCCTCCTCCGCAGCAGCCGTATCCGCAGCAGCCGCATCCGCAGCAGCCGTATCCGCAGCAGCCGTATCCGCAGCAGCCGTATCCGCAGCAGCCATATCCGCCTCCGGCACCGTATGGACCTCAGCCCTACGGCCAGCCCTACCCACCGCAGCCTGCCGGACAAGTCACGTCCACACCGGGCCGGAGCCGCGTTCACAGCGGCGAGGTGATCGCCGACTTCGCCGCGGTCGGCACGCTCGCCGCGGTCGACATCATCGTGCGCCAGGACGTCGATGGCGGTGTCGGTACCATGATCCTGCTCGGCGGCCTCCTGGGCGGCGGAGCCTCGGGCTGGTTGCTCACGGAGAAGTACAAGGTTGACGAAGGCGCCGCGCGCTCGACGACCATCGGCCTGCTCGCTGGCATGGCGAACGGCGCGCTGCTGATCGAGCCCACCGGATGGGAGGAACCATCGTCGATCCTGAGCCTGTTGTTCTTCGGCAGTGCCATCGGTGCAGGCGGCGGCTTCATCTACGGACAGGCTGCCGAGCTCACCGGTGCGCAAGCGACGTTCGTTGGCAACGTCACGGTGCTCGGTGTCGCGACGGCCGCGCTCGGAGCGATCGCCGGTAGCCGCGATCAGGAGTTCGGCAACTGGGAGAACGGCACGCTCGCGATCGGACTCGACGCGGGCCTCGTCGCCGGTGCGCTCATCGCACCGCATCTCGACTGGTCGCCGCGACGCGCGCGCATCGTGGCCGCGTCGAGCGGCGTCGGCGCGCTGGTCGGCAGCATGATCGCGGGCCTCGCGACCGGGAAAAAGAACGAAGCCGGGGATACCGAGCGCAACGCGGACATCGTGGCGGCATGCATGACCGCCGGTATGTGGGGCGGATTCGGCCTGGGCATCATGATGACGAAGGACTCCGCTCCGGATCCCCGCTTCGCGAAGCCGGCACCTACGGCTGGGACAGGGGCGACGTCCTACGCGCCCTGGGTAGCAGAGGGGCAGCTGGGGGTGATGGCTGTAGGCACCTGGTAGCCAAGTGGGCTTGCGCCGACGGGATTCCCGGGTGATCGTTCCTGGGTGACCGTGTCGTGTCTGCTCTGCTCGTCGCCCCGGTCGATCGGGGTTCTGTGCACATCGCACGGCGTCGCGATCGCGTCGCCGGGGATCACCAGCGAGCAGATCTTCTCGCGCGTGGGCGCGCCGGTCGCGTCGCTGATCGATGCGTGGGGCGTGGCTCACGGGTTGGCCGAGGGAACCAAGATCGGCCGCGATCCCCAGGTTGAGCTCGCGGTGCTCCATGCCTCGGTCTCGAGCGAGCACGCGAACCTGCGCCGCGTCGACGGCGTGTGGCAGATCGTCGACAACTCGAGCCGCAACGGCACCGAGGTCGAGGGCAACCGCGTCACCGTCGGTCCCCTCGCCGCGGGCAACACGCTGCGCTTCGGCGACGTGAAGTTCTACTTCTGGAACGAGGCGCTGCCGAAGATGGAAGCGCCGCGTGGCGCCGGCCGCACGGCCCCCACGCGCCGCGACGAGCTCGTGTTCAGCGCGAAGGTCACCACGCCGCGCGGCCACCTGCTCGACCTCCGCCAGCGCGTCGACGGCGGCGTGTTGCGCATCAATGATGCGTCGATCGAGCTCGCCGCGATGGAGTTCGGCTTGTTGCAGCTGCTCGTCGAGCGTCGTCGCTCGGTCGCCGACGCCGAGCTCGCGTACGTGGCGTGGCACGAGATCGCGGACGCGCTGTCGTTCCGCTCCGTGCAGGCCGATAGCGAGAACGTGCGCGAGCTCGTGCATCGCGTGCGTCGCAAGCTCGCGGGCGTGCATGCCGACGACTTGATCGAGAGCAAGCGCGGTGTTGGCTATCGGCTCGCCGGCCAGGCGGGCTGATCTCACTGCGCGTATACTCGGCGGCGATGGTCGCCGAGAGTGAATCGCGCCGCCGTATCGGCAATCCAACCGCGAAGCGCCGCCGCCAAATCCGCTGGGCCAAGCGCATTCGCCGCCTCGGTCTCGCGTGGCAGAACGCGATCGAGATCGCGCGCGCGGGTCGGCTGACCGCACCATACGGCGCGGCCTTCGAGATCATCCACGAAGAACGCGTCTACCGACTCCGTCGCTACGCGCAGACACCGGACGCTGGTGTGCGCCCGGTGCGCGCGCCGCTGCTCCTCATCCCGCCGCTGATGGTGGCGTCGGAGGTCTACGACATCTCGCCCGATGTCAGCGCCGTCGCTGCCCTCTCGCGCTGGGGCGTCGATGTGTGGCTCGTCGACTTCGGCGCCCCGGAGCGCGAGGAGGGCGGCATGGACCGCACCCTCGACGATCACGTGCGCGCGGTCTCCGAAGCGATCGATCGCGTGCGCGAGGCGACGGGGCAGGACGTGCACCTCGCCGGCTATTCGCAGGGCGGCATGTTCTGCTACCAGGCTGCCGCGTTCCGCAAGTCGGCGGGGCTCGCGTCGGTGATCACGATGGGTAGCCCCGTCGATCTGCACCGCACCGTGAAGCTCGGCGAGGACACCACCGAGCGCCTCGTCGCGGGCCTGCGCGCCGCACTGTCGTGGCCGCTGGCGCGCATCGAAGGCCTGCCTGGCATGTTCACGTCGACGGGGTTCAAGCTGCTGTCAGCGCGCAAGGAGGTCACGCAGCTCGTCGACTTCGTGCGCAACCTGCACGATCGCAGCGCGCTCGAGAAGCGCGAAGCGAAGCGCCTGTTCCTCGGTGGCCAGGGCTTCGTCGCGTGGCCCGGCCCCGCGTTCCGCAAGTTCGTCGACGAGCTCATCGTCGGCAACCGCATGCAGTCGGGCGGCTTCGTGATCGATGGCCACACCGTGACGCTGTCCGACATCACGTGCCCGATCCTCTACTTCGTCGGCAGCCGCGACGAGATGGGCCGCCCCGCCGCCGTGCGCGGCATCCGGCGCGCCGCTCCACGCGTCGAGAGCATGTATGAAGTGTGGCTGAAGGCGGGCCACTTCGGCCTCGTCGTCGGCTCGACCGCGCTCACCATCACGTGGCCCACGATCGTCGACTGGATGCGCTGGCGCGAGAACGATGGCGCCCTGCCCGAGCACGCCGTCGACGCGCGCAAGCCACACGCACCACCGCCCGTCGAGGCGGACGCCGCCGAGGACGAAGCCGCCGAGGACGATCCGCACGGCGGGGGCTTCGATCTCGATCTGGCGCGCGAGATCGTCGAGAAGACGGCCAAGGCCGCGCTGGAGCGCGTTGCCGAGTTGTCCGAAGACCTCGGCGCGTACGTCGATAACGCGCGCTGGCAGCTGCCACGCATCCAGCGCCTGCGCAATCTGCAAGACGACTCGCTGATCTCGCTCGGGCGCTCACTCTCCGATCAAGCGCGCTCGATCGGCGACCGCACGTTCTTCCTGTTCCGCGGCCGCGCGTTCACCTACGCCGATGCGAATCGCCGCGTCGACGCCGTGGTCCGGGGGCTCATCGCCAGCGGCATCAAGCCGGGCCAGAAGATCGCGGTGATGATGAAGTCGCGCCCGAGCCACCTCTCGCTCGTGTGCGCGATCAACCGCCTCGGCGCCGTCTCCGTGCTGCTGTCGCCAGAGACGCCGGACGTGGTGCTGCCGCGGGCGATGGAGCTCGGCGAGGCCGACATGCTCGTCGTCGATCCCGATAGCGCCGTGCGCGCGCGGGCGGCGGTAGCCAGTCGCGTGCTCGTGCTCGGCGGCGTTGGTGAGGTGCCGTGGCACCCCGGTCAGGCGCGCACGCTGCCGCCCGGCGTCGACGACATGGAGGCAATCGATCCCGACACCGTGGTCCTGCCCTCCTGGTACAAGCCCGACCCGGGGCGCGCGCGCGACCTCGCGATGGTGTTCGTATCGTCGGGCGTATTCGAACCGCCCCGCGCGACGCGGATCACGAATCGCCGGTGGGCGTTCTCCGCGCTCGGTGCCGCGGCTGCCGCGACGCTGACCACGCGCGACACCGTGTATTGCTGTCTACCGCTGCATCACCCGTCGGGCACGCTGGTCGCCGCGGGCAGCGCGCTCACCGGCGGCGCACGCCTCGCGCTCGCCTCGCGGTTCGAGCCGGCGACGGTCTGGGACGAGGTCCGCCGCTACGGCGTCAGCGTCGTCTACTACGCGGGTGAGATGTGCCGCCGCCTCGTCGATGCGCCGCCGGTGCTCGGCGAGAAGAACAACCCGGTGCGCCTGTTCGCGGGCTCCGGCATGCGCCGCGACGTGTGGCGCCAGCTCGTCGATCGGTTCGGGCCCGTCGGCGTGCTCGAGATGTACGCGTCGACGGAGGCTAACGCCGTGCTCGCCAACGCGCGGGGCAAGAAGATCGGCTCCGTCGGGCGCCCGCTGCCGGGCAGCACCGAGCTCGCCGTCGCCGCGTGGAGCTTCCCCGACAATGACTTCGAGCGAGACGGTGCGGGCCGGCTCATCCGTGCCCGCCTCGACGAGCCGGGCATGCTGGTGGCGCGGCTGTCGTCGCGCGCCGGCGCCGACGTCGCCTACATCGACTCGAAACGCGTGCTGCACGATGCGTTCGAGCCGGGCGATCTGTGGTTCGTCACCGGCGACTTCGCCGAGGTCGATACCGAGGGCGACTTCACATTCATCGATCGCGCGAACCAGATGGTGCACACGCGCCTCGGCGCCATCGCATCGACGAAGATCGAAGATGCGCTCTACGAGCTCCCTGCGGTCGCGCTATGCATCGTCGCCCCGCGGCCGGATCCCGACCGCGCGGGCTCGGAGTACGCGATCGCTGCGGTGCAGCTGCAGCCCGGGGCCACGCTCGATCTCGACGAGCTGTCGGCGGTCGTCGGGACGCTGCCCGAGTACGGGCGCCCGCGCCTGCTGCGTGTCGTCGATAGCTTGCCGATGACCGATGGGTTCCGGCCGATCAAGCGCGCGATTCGCGAGCTCGATCTCGCGGCCGGCCCCGGCGTCTTCAGCTGGGACACGCGCGCCCAACGCTACATCGCGACAACCTCCGATCGCGTCTCGGCCTGACTCGCGATACCGTCGAGGCGTGCTCGTGGCGTCTAGCGTGGCGGTCCTCGCCGAGAGTCGACTCACGACCGCGGTGTTCATCGAGCGTCGGTTCCGGCTCTACAGCGCCTGGCGCGAGCGCTTGCTGTTCGATACCGCGCACGCCGCCGGCCCCAGGAAACCGACCAACGCTGTCACACTGCTGTTCATCCTCGACGGACGCGCTCAAGTGCGCGGGGAGCTCCCGCGCGCTGCGCCCACCGCGTTCGTGCTCGACGAGACCGAATACGAGCGCATCAAGCCCGGCGCGCTCACCCTCCGCACCTGGGGCGAGCCGTACGTCTCGTTCGAGCTACGCGTGCCGCGCGTCGAGGTCATGCCCGGCGTACCCGTCGGCCTCAAACACGGCCCGCTCGCACTCTCCGAGACCACCTGGCAAACGGGCTTCCGGCTCGCCGATGCGATCGCGCTGCAGGACCTCTCCCCCGAGCCGTTGCGCGCGTTTCTTGCGGCGCTCGAGCAGGAGGGCCTCGTCGTGCGCGGGCTCAGCACCTCGATCCAGCGCGAGGAGGCGCACATCGATCGCCTGTGGGGCGCACTCGCGCCGTACTACCAGAAGCAAGCGACCGCGACGACGCTGCTCCACGTGAAGAAGGTGCTCGGGCTCTCGCTGCGCCAGCTGCAGCGCGACATGACGGAGCTCATCCGAACCTTCGAGCTGTTCGGCGATGGCTTCCGCGAGACGCAAAAGGTACTGCGCCTCCGCGCGGCGCTGTTATGGGCCAGCTCGCCCGAGGCCACGCTCGCGGAAATCGCCGAGCACGTCGGCTACAGCAGCGTCGACGCCATGACCCGCGCGTTCCGCGATGCGAAGCTATCGCCGCCGTCGATGCTGCGCGAGCTCGTCCGCTACACGGGCTAACCAACTAAGGGCCCGCGAATGAACAACTCGACGTTCACGAGCGATCGTGCACGTGGCACGTGCACGGCCTTTCAATCGATCGACGTATGAATTCGGGGGGCCCTAAGGAATCAGCGGCGCGCCGACCTCGGCGAGCAGCTCGTTGATCGCCTTGCGCGCGATGTTGCGTGGGACCACCGCGCGGAACCCGCCGGAGCTCACGTTCATCTCGGCCGGCAGGATGAACAGCGACATGAGCCGCGCGAACAGCGGGTTGTGCACCCAGGCCTGCAGCTCGATCTGATCGCCGCTCTTCGTGAACTGGGCGCGCATCGGTGACGTCCACAGGCCACTGCCCTTCTGGAACAGCTTCACGTCGCCGGTCTGCGGCGCGCGCGGGAGGTATTTGTTGCGCTGCGCCCACGCCGCGATCTTCGGCCACGGATCACCGCTCATGGTGAACGTGACGACGCTGCGGCGAGCGGGATCGACGTACGTGAGGGCCTGGGTCATTTGTTCGGCAGTCTAGTCACGGCTGGCTGCGCGGAATAGCGGTGCGGTAGACGTCGTCGCATGCACCCTCCTCTGCGAGAACTGCAGTTCATTCGACAAAATCCGCAGACAATGGCGCGGCGGCGACGAGCGCTCGCAGAGATACGGGCGGCACGAGACGTGCTCGGAGCCCTCCCACGATGCGCGTCTCCGTCCTCTCCGCCCTCGCTCTCACCGCCCTCGCCTTCACCGCCCTGCCTCCTTTCGTCGACTCCGCCGACGCTGCCCCCGGTGGCCGATTCCATCGGGATCGCGGCCCGCGCCGCAGCGGCACGCCCCTCGATGTCGCCGCGCAGGCCTGCAGCGAAGTCGTCTACTCGTCCGACGCCCGGATCCGCTGCGTGCAGTCGCTCTCCTCGGCGCGATTCGATGCCCGCAACATCCCCGCGACCTGCGCGAACCTCGTCTACTCGAGCGACACCCGCCTCCAGTGCATCTCCAGCGCGACCACCGCTTGGCGTGACCCATCGGCTGGCATGGCCGCATGCAGCGACCTCGTGTACTCGAGCGCCACCCGCCTCCAATGCGTTGCGGCGGCTGCCGCCGGTCTGCTCGACGCGCGCACGATCGCGGCGTGCGCCGACCTCGTCTACTCGAGCGACACCCGCCTCACTTGCACGCGCGAGCTCGCCGCGATGCGGCGCGACCCACTCGAGGTCGTCAACTACTGCAAGGCGAACAACTACAGCAGCCACACCCGCCTCGCCTGTCTGCGCGCGTTCCGCTGACATCGCGCACCGGTTCAGCACGCGCGACACCCTCCGTACGCCCGTGCGGCGTGGCGCCGGGTGACCTACCTCCAGCTCGGTGACTTCATCGTGAACTTGTCACGCTCCGGGGGACAAGCCGTCGCGATACACTGGGCGAATTCGATGAAGGTCATCCCTGTCGCCGAGGCCAAGGCACGCGTCTCCGAGATCGCAAACGTGTTGGCCGAGGGCGGGCTCGCATGCTTCCCGTTGCGCGGGACCTATCGCATCGTCGCCGACGTCCGCAGCGTCGACGCCGTCACGCGCCTCGTCCAGAGCAAGCGCCGCGCGAAGAACCATCCCGCGCTCGTCATCGTCGCGGACCTCGCCGCCGCCCGCACGATCGTCGACGGCACGGCGTGGAAGACGACCAAGCGCATCGCCGACAAGCTGTGGCCCGGTCCGCTTACGCTCGTCTTGCCGCCGAGCAATGACCTGCCCGCGAAGGTGCGCACCGTGCTGTGCAAGGCGACCGGCAAGCTCGGCGTGCGCGTACCCCAGGATCCGCTCGCGAACGCGATCCTGCGCGCGTTCGGCGGGCCCTTGTTGCTGTCGAGCGCCAACCTCGAGAAGAAGCCCGGCGCCAACTCGGCGTCTGCCGTGAAGCAGCGGTTCAACACCAGCGTCGACATCTGGGTCGACGCGGGCGACGTCCCTGCCGCACCACCGTCGACGATCGTCGAGCTCACCGACGCGAGCTTCACGCTCCTGCGCGAAGGCGCGGTCACGCGTGCCGCGATCGAGAAAGCACTTGGCTAGTGGGGCTGCGATAGCCGCTTGAAGTTCGTCAATACGTCGATCAACAAGCGCGCGCCATAACCGGTCATTCCCTTGGAGCGCCACGCGAGGTCGGCCGCGGCGTACGCGGTGCCGCACATGTCGATGTGCACCCACGGGATGTCGCTAACGAATTCCTCGAGGAACAGGCCGGCCGTGATCGAGCCGGCGTTCGCACCGCCGAGGTTCTTGATGTCCGCGACCTCGGAGTCGAGCTCCGAGCGGAGGCGATGATCGAGCGGAAGCTGCCACACGGTCTCGTCGGTGCGCTCTGCCGCAGCCTTCACCTGCTCGAGCAGCTGCGGGTGGTTGCCCATGATCGCCGCGTTCAGGTTGCCGAACGTGCGCAGCGCGGCACCGGTGAGCGTGGCGATATCGATGATCGCGTCGGGCTTCGGGTCGAGCTCCGTCGACAGCACCAGCCCGTCCGACATCACGAGTCGGCCCTCGGCGTCGGTGTTGACCACCTCGACGGTCTTCCCGCCACGCACGGTGAGCACATCGCCGAGCTTCATCGCCGTGCCCGACGGCATGTTGTCCGTGCACATGAGGAACCCGATCACCGTGTGCGGGCAGTCGAGCGCCGAGAGCGCCGTCATCGCCGAGAGCACCGCGCCCGCCCCGGACATGTCGTTTTTCATCTGCGCGTGGACCGCGTCGGCAGGCTTGAGCGCGATGCCGCCCGAGTCGTACATGATGCCCTTTGCGACGAGCGCGATGCGCGCGGACTTCGCCGTGGGTTGCTTCGGCTTGTAGGTCAGCTTGATCATGCGCGGTGGCTCCGCGCTGCCGGCGTTCACACCGAGGAGGCCGCCACAACCGAGCTCGGCGAGCTGATCCTCGTCGAACACCTCGACGTCGAGGTGGGTCACCTTGGCGAGCGACTCGGCGATGTTGGCCATCCGGCGGGCCGTGAGCAGCGTCGCCGGCGCGTTCGCGAGATCGCGCGCCAGCTCCACGGCGCGACTCGTGACACCGCCGCGCTCGAGGCCGCGCTTGATCTCCTCGCTGCCCTTGGCTGCCACCACCACGAGCTCGTCGAGGGGCGTCGAGCGCTCCTGCTTGAGGGGCATGTAGCGATAGCGCGCGAGCAGAATGCCTTCGGCGATCGCCTGCGCCAGCACGTCCACCGCAGCGCCCGCCTCGGGTAACAGGAACGCGACCTTTTTGTGCTCGCTGCTCACGCGCGCGAACGCGGCCGCGGCATCGCGCAGGTGACTCGCTTCGAGCTTGCCGCGCGGCCCCACGCCGACGGCGACGAGCGCGGGCCCGTTGTTCTGCGGGATCACCATCGCATCGCCCACCCTCGCCTTGAAGCCCGCTGCGGTCAGCGCCGCACGATCGACACCGAGCGCGGACGGCACCTCGCCGTCTTCGAACACAGGCGCACCGACACAGGTGGTGGCCTTCGGAATCGAGGTCGACGCGTCGAACTTGATCCTGGTGGCCTCGTCGATCGACGGCGCGGGATTGAACGCCGCCTGGGCTTTGGCGTGGAGACTCGAGTACGACATGCTCGAAGTCTTCGCCGCGCGGACCGCGGCGCAACGTGAGGGTCGTCGAGCGTGCGACGACCTTCGACGGAGATCCGCCTAGAACGTGCCCCCGAGCCCGAGGCCCGGCGCCGACGCCTTGCCATTGCTCACCAGCGTGGGTGCGAACGTCCCGCGCAGGGACCCCGCCTTGACCTGAAGCGGCGACGGCGTTTCCTCGCGCGTGACGAGATAGAGGCCGTGCACCATCACTGCGGCGTCGATCACCGCGGCACCGCCGAACACAGCCACCTCGGCGCCACTCGGCCCGCCTTCGCTCGAGAGCAGGGCGAGCGCGCGGAGGTTCATCGCCGCGGCGGTGCCACCGAACGCGATCTCCGCAACGCCGTACCCCTTCCCACCATCGTGGCCAACAAGGTCCGCCACGCCCATGACCAGCGGCGCGGCCTGGACGGCGAGGGACGCAGCCCCGATCACGTCGTCATCGGCGTGGGCGACCTCGGTGGCGAGAGCAACGAGCGAAAGCGCAGCGAGCATCGACGTGGTCTTCATGCGCCGCGACCACCTGCAGTGGTTGGACCATTCGCGAACTACGCGGAAGATAAGTCATGGCACGAGCTATCCGTTCTCGATTCACCACTGCCGACGCGCAGATCCGCGAACCGCGTGTCAGTGGCTGGTGAAGGAGCCACCACCGTCGCGGAGGCAGAACGTATCGTATCCCCGCAAACGTTCTGTACATGGTCGACGAGGCGCGCCATCGTCCTGCCGATGCGCACGCTCGTTCCCGTCTTGCTCCTCGCAGCGAGCACGTCCCTCGCTCACGCCGGCAAGCCATCGGTCACCGTCGCGAACGTCCAGGTCAGCGGCAAGGTCGATGCGAAGGTCGTGACCGCGGCGCTCAAGAAGGCCAACCCGAAGCTGCTCGCTTGTTTCAAGCAGGACCTCGCTGCTGGACCCACCGAAGCGGATATCGAGGTGACGTTCTCGGTCGAGGCCAACGGCACCGTCGCCACGGCCACTGTCCCCACGCCGAACCCGTCGCTCTCGACGTGTGTCGCCGGCGTGCTCACCAAGCTGATGTTCGCCAAGCCCAAGGACGGCATGCCCGCCGGCGTGTCGATGCGCATGCGGTTCTACAGCGGGACCGTGAAGACGGGCGCATTCGCATCGATCACCGGCGATGCGGAGGTCTACGGTGGTCTCGGCGGAAACTGGAGCGAAGCTCAGCTCGGCGGTGGCGGAACCGGGCTCGGCACCATCGGCATCGGCACCGGCAGACCGCCCGAAACGGGAACCGGAACGGGGTATGGCCCCCTCGGATCGAGTGGCATCGCTCGACCGACCGGCTCGACGGCCATGCTCGGAACGCCGAAGATCACGGGTGACCTCGACCCGGCGATCGTGCGCCGCTACCTGAAGCAGCACATCAATCGCTTCCGCTTCTGCTACGACCAGGAGCTCCAGGCCTCGCCTCGGCTCGCGGGCACGCTCACGCTCGACTTCACGATCAATGCCGACGGCAAGGTCGCCGCGGCCGCGGGCAAAGGCGTGCACGCCGACGTCGAAGCGTGCGTCACCAGCGCGGTCAAGACGATCACGTTCCCCAAGCCCACGACGCCGACCGACGTCACCGTGAGCTATCCGATCACGTTCAGGCCTGGCGCGAGATAGCGCCAATGCGCTGGCACTCACCTGGTAAGCAGTGAGGGTGAGCGTCGATCTCGAAGACAAGATCCTCGCACTGCTGGCGCAGCGGCGCCCCGGTGCTTCGATCTGTCCATCGGAGGTCGCGCGCGCGGTGCGTCCACACGGCGCGTGGCGCGCGCTACTGCCGGCGGTTCGCGACGCGGCGGCGATCCTCGCGCGGCGAGGTGCCGTGGAGCTCCGCCAGCGCGGGCGCCGCGTCTCGCCGCGAGGCTACAAGGGACCAGTCCGGATCGTGCGCGCCCACAAGGCCGACCACGCGGCCGCGTATCGCGGCATCGACTTTCGCGCACATCCGGAACGCTATCGCGTCGGCCGAGGTGAACAAGGCGTCCTGCTCGCCGAGCCCTACAAGAGCGAGCTCCTTCCCCTGTGGCGGTTCAGAACACCGGAGCTCGCGCGCGCGTCGGTGAGCGCCTTGTGGAAAAAGTTCGTCGCCTACCGCGCGGCGGGGGACGGCGTCGGCATGGACATGGCGCGCAAGTTTCTCCAGATGGGCTTCACGCGCGCACGTCGCTACGCGAACCGCCGCTCCGGCGTGAAGTACCGCGGCTCGGCCACCCCGCCCGATTCGACGAAGGCGAAGTGCGCGTCGATCTTCTTTGCGGCGTGGAAACGCGTCGAGCGCGATCGCACGTACCGCGCGTGGCGCGCCCGCGCGCGAAGGCTCGTCCGCTCGCCGTAGCGCAGATCGGAGCCACGCCTCCGGAGGGGTCAGGAGATCACGGATATCCGTAGCTCCGACGTTTCCTTGCCGTTTTCCGTTGCGCAACACTTCGAAACGGGCAGGATGCGCGGCAATGCGCCCCCTGTTCGTCGTGCTCGCGTTGGTAGGCCTCGCCGCCGCCTGTGGTGATAACCGGATCCGCTCGGGATCCGTCGACGCCAGCAGCGTCGATGCCTCCACCTGCGGCGACGGCGTGGTCCAGGCGAACGAGGACTGCGAGACGGGCGCGTGCTGCATGAACTGCAAGTTCGCGGCGTTCGGCACCGAGTGCCGTGCGGCCGCCGGCTCGTGCGACGCCGCCGAGGTGTGTGACGGCCTGTCGGTGACGTGCCCGGCCGATGAAGCGAAGCCGGACGGCACCACGTGCCCGCAGGGCTTCTGCACCGACGGCACTTGCAGCTCGTGCAACACCGCGATCGACGCCGACTTCGACGGCGCGAACCAGTGCGTCGACTGTGACGACACCAACGGCATCGTGAAGCCGCAGGCTAACGAGAACGCGTGCGAGGGCCTCGACGACGACTGCGATGGGCAGATCGACGAGGACTACGATCAGGACTCGGACGGCTTCTCGACCTGCTCGACCGATCCGTTGGTCCGCGACTGCGACGACAGCGTCCCCACCACGCACCCGGGCGCGCCCGAGCTGTGCGGAAGCGCGAACACCGGCAACAACCGCGACGACAACTGCAACGGGTACATCGACGAGACCTGCCAGCCCTGCGACGCCACCGACAACGATGGTGACGGCAAGAGCGAGTGCCAGGGCGACTGCGACGATACGCGCAACACCGTTGGCCCGGGCAAGCCCGAGGTGTGCGACGGCTTCGACACCGACTGCAACAGGTTCACGACCGACAACTGCGACGTGAGCGAGCAGTGCAACTTCGCCACCGACGACGACGTCTGCAAGGATGACCTCCAGTGCGGCTGCATCGTCGACGCTGACGGTGACTGCACGGGCAACTACCGCTGCGCCTCGTTCTGCGAGGGTAGCTTCACCGGCCCCATCGGCGCCGGCTGCACCGCGACGCAGACCTGCGAGTACCGGTGGACGGAGTCCAACAACCAGCACGCGTGCGCCGAGACGACGGCGACCCTCGGCAGCAAGCTCGGTGGCGAGCTCTGCGGGGCGGACACCGAGTGCCGCAGTGGCTCGTGTGACACCTACTGCAGCGGTGCCAACTGCGATCGCTGTACGGACTTCTGCGATCACCATGGCGGCGGCCCCGGCAGCTGCGGCGACGGCACCATCTGCGAGATCGTGTCCATGACGGGCGCGGACGCCTTCATGTACGCGTCGTGCGAGCTCGACGATAACGGCGCGGCGGACAACGGCCAGACGTGCAACAACAACACCCCCTGCAAGTGGGGCGCGGCCAGCTGTGTCAACGGCAAGTGCGCCCAGCCCTGCGGCCAGGAGAGCCACTGCCCGGCTGGATATCACTGCGCGGTGAACGGCGCGTTTGTCACCACCGGCACCTGGGCGGCGAACACCGCGACTGGCGTCTCGGGGCAGCCCTCGATCGAGACCGTGCCGGTCTGCCTCCCCGACGGTGCCGGCGCGCACGATCGCCAGGGCGGTGCGGCGTGCACGAGCAACGGCCAGTGTACGAGCGAGTTCTGCGACAAGAACCTCAAGGTCTGCGTCGACATGTGCACCACCGACGCGTCGTGCGGTGTCGGCCTCACCTGCGAGCCGCTCTACATGCGCCCCGGCGCTGCGGGCACCGGCATCTTCTGGGGCCGCGCCTGCGTCAACGAGTCGTTCGACGTCCTGCTCGAGCGGATGTAACCCAGCACGTCCCCAGCATGTCCGTGCCCGAGCCGCAGGCCGCGAGCCTTGCCGCTCGACTAGCAGGGCGCTGAGAAACGCCGCACCGCGGCGGTTCTCGCGCCCTGCTCCCGTGCCCGTGCCCGTGCCCGTGCCCGTGCCCGATCGCTCGCGCGGCGCCGGCCGCGACAGGCCGGTGCCTTGGCGGTCTATGTCGCA
>JANRKM010000124.1:0-2692 GCA_033763475.1 Kofleriaceae bacterium | reverse complement strand
CGCGTCCCGGCGCTCCTGCTCGGCCGCCTCTTCCGCGGCGCGCTTCTGCGCCTCCTCTTCCTGGACCGCCGTGCGCTTGACGTACGTGCGCTTCTTGCGCACCTCCACCGCGACGGTCTTCGCCGCCGGTGCCTTGGTGCCGACGCGCAGGCGGGTGCGCGTGCGATCGGCCGGAACGGTCAGCGCGCTGACGGTCTTGCGGCGCAGGGTGATCTTGGTCGGCTCAGCCGCGTCGTCGCGTCCGTGGATGCGCCGCAGGTAGGCGAGCAGCTGGCTCTTCTCGGTGTCGGAGATCGGGTCGCCGGCATTCTTCTGCGGCAGGCCGGCGTCGTTCAGCTGCGACTGCAGCCGCTCGACGGAAATGCCGACGACATCGGCGAATTCCTTGACGGTGACATCAGCCATCCGAGCGCCCTCCGTTGCCAGCACCGGCGTCCGCGAACCACGGTGCGCGGGCGGCCATGATCAGGCTGGCCGCGCGCTCGGCGTCCAGTCCCTCCACTTCCAGGAGGTCGTCGACGGACTGCTCGGCGAGATCCTCCTGCGTCACGATGCCCCTGGCCGCGAGCGCGTAGGCCAGCTCCTCGTCCATGCCCTCCAGCTCGAGCAGGTCGTCGGCGGGCTTGGCATCGCCGAGCTTCTCCTCCGAGGCGATCGCGCGGGTGAGGAGCAGGTCGCGGGCGCGGCCGCGCAGCTCGGCGACGAGCGCCTCGTCGAACTCCTCGATCTCGAGCATCTCCTTCTCGGGCACGTAGGCGACTTCCTCGATGCTCGCGAAGCCTTCCTGCACGAGGATGGAGGCGATCTCGTCGTCGACGTCGAGCTGCTCGCGGAACATCGCCTGCAGCATCTGCGTCTCCGCCTCGCTCTTCTCGACCGCGGCGGACTCGGTCATCACGTTCAGCTCCCAGCCGCTCAGCTGGCTCGCCAGGCGCACGTTCTGGCCGCTGCGCCCGATGGCCTGCGACAGCTGGTCCTCCACGACGGCGACGTCCATGCTGTGCGTGTCCTCGTCGACGAGGATGGAGACCACGTCGGCCGGGGACATCGCGTTGATCACGAACTGCGCGGGATTCTCGTCCCACAGGATGATGTCCACGCGCTCGCCGGCCAGTTCGTTCGACACCGCCTGGACGCGCGAACCGCGCATGCCGACGCACGCGCCGACCGGGTCGAGCCTGACGTCGCGGGAGCGCACCGCGATCTTGGCACGCGAGCCCGGATCGCGGGCCGCGCCCATGATGGCGATGAGGCCCTCGGCGATCTCCGGCACCTCGAGCTTGAACAGCTCGATGAGCATCTCCGGACAGGTGCGGCTCATGAACAGCTGCGGGCCGCGCTTCTCGCTGCGCACGTCCTTCAGGTAGGCGCGCAGGCGGTCGCCCGGACGCACGGCCTCGCGCGGGATCATGTCCTCGCGCGAGATCATCGCCTCGGTGTTGGAGCCGAGGTCGAGGTAGACGTTGCCGCGCTCCACGCGCTTCACCACGCCCATCAGCAACTCGCCCACGCGGCCCTTGTAGGCCTCGACGATCTGCGCGCGCTCGGCCTCGCGCACCTTCTGCACGATGACCTGCTTGGCGGTCTGGGCGGCGATGCGGCCGAAGTCGGCCGGCTCAAGGGGCTCCTCGATGAACTCGCCCGGACGGGTGTTCGGATCGATCTCGAGCGCGTACTCCAGGTCGTGCTGGCGGGACGGGAACTCGAGGCCGGTCACGGTCTCGCCGGTCTCGGTGACGGAGCCGTCCTCGTTCTGGATGACGACCGGGCGCGGAATCGCCGGATCGATGACTTCCCAGCGACGGAACGCCTCGTAGTCACCGGTGGAGCGGTCGATCTTCACGCGCACGTCGATGTCGTCGCGATAGCGCTTCTTGGTCGCGCTGGCGAGCGCCGCCTCGAGCGCCTCGAAGATGATCTCCTTGCTCACGCCCTTCTCGTTGGAGACGACGTCGACGACGTTGAGAATCTCTTTGTTCATGGCCCTCGGGTCCTCTCGTTGCCGCCGGCGCGACCGGCGCGGCGCGGCTTGCGACCATCGGCGACGGGTTCCGGCGTGTCCGCGAGCTTCGCGCGCGCGATGACCGCCAGCGGTACCCGCTGCATTCCATCCTCGGCGTCGAGCAGCAGTTCCCCGCCCTCGACTCCCGCCAGGCGGCCGCGCATCTGACGCCGGCCATTCCACGGCTCGGCGAAGCGCACCTGCGCCGCCTCGCCCGTAAAGCGCACGAAATCCGCTGTCGTGAACAGGGGGCGATCCGTGCCCGGGGAAGAGACCTCCAGGGTGTAGGCCCCGCGGATCGGGTCCTCCACCTCCAGCACCCCGCTGAGCTGCCGGCTGACGCGCTCGCAGTCCGAGACCGTGATCCCGCCGGCCTTGTCGATGAAGACGCGCAGCAGCGACCCGCGCCCCTGGCGCAGGTGCTCGATGCCGACCAGCTCGTACCCGAGCCCGGTCACCACCGGCGCCAGCAAAGCCTCTATCGCGTCCGCTCGGCCTCTCATTTCCCGATGTCCAAAACAAAAAGCCCCGAAATACGGGGCTTTTTGTTGCACCTCCGAAACTGGTAGCGGGGGCAGGATTTGAACCTGCGACCTTCGGGTTATGAGCCCGACGAGCTGCCAGACTGCTCCACCCCGCATTCGCAGAGCACGCGATGATAGCGATCGGGTTTGGGGTTTGCAAGGGAAG
>JANRKM010000123.1:0-64073 GCA_033763475.1 Kofleriaceae bacterium | reverse complement strand
CTGGACCGCGACGCGTGCGCGACTGAACCCGGACGAACTCGACATGCAGCTTGGCAGCTTCACGGTCCCGCCAAGCGAACAGCCGTAGCGGTCAAGCGGACCGGTCGCAAAGACTGCCACTGGTTCGCACAGCGCTTACGTTGCGTCGCGCCAAGACGATGTACGTCTTGGCTTGATCGCGCGCGGTTTCGCTTTCATCGAGGCGCTGGCCAAACTGCTCGTCCAGCCAGCGAACGCTCGAGGGCCAGATGACGTCCAGAGGGAAGGGCGCGAATCCGACGCAGCGCGTGGATTCGATCTCGAATCCTGCCGTGCGTACGGCGCTGTCAAACGAGCGCCGATCGCGAATGAACTGCGGAGTCTCGGAGGCGCCGCGGATGCGACTGGCGACGCGTGCCGCCCACCGCTCGAGCTTTCTCGGAAGAGACATCGTCGCGAGCACGATTCCGCCGGGGACAAGAACCCGATGGATCTCGAGGAGCGCACGCGGAAGGTCGCTGACGTATTCGAGAACACCTGTGCTGACGACCGCACCGAACGTTCCAGTCGCGAACGGAAGCGCAGTCGCGCTCCCCATGACCGGTGCCGCCGCGAGCCCCGTCGCTTCCGCACGCGCGACGAGCTGTCCGAGCATCTCGCGCGAGAGGTCCATGGAGACGACACGCTGTCCGCGCTCGAGCAACGGAAACGTCATCGCTCCTGGGCCACATCCGTGGTCGAGGATCGCCCCCTCGATGGGGGGCAGCATCGAGAGGCAGGCAACGCGCCGGAGATAAAGATTCTGGGCGTGGCGATTCCGTGGCTGCTCGTAGTTGCGCTCGTAGTACTCACGCGCACGTTCATCGAAGTGTGCTCGTGTTTCGCGACTGGCGGCCGTCATCTGATCTCCGTGGCTACCCGCAGCGGGTTGCTTGGATGCCGAAACCCAGCGGAATCCCATCCAGGGTTTCGAAATGGCGAAACAACATGACCACGCCTAGGCCGAGCAGCTTGTGGAAGAAGTACCGCTTGGTGACCCGATCTTTCGGGCGCTTGAGATTGTCTGCGATCGTCGAGAACAAGCCGCCGAGATGGACGAACGCGTCGATCTTGAACCCTTCGAGCAGGCGCGGATAGGCATCGGCGCACAGTCGCCAGAAATCGACTTCGTCGTGCTGGGGGAATGCGAACGGAACGACGAGCAACAACCGACCGCCAGGCTTCAGCGTGCGCGTGATCTCGTGAATCGCCGTGCGAATATCGAAGACATGCTCGAGCACCGACACGCAGACAAAGGCGTCGACCGATGCATCCGCCAACCCCATGGCGGTGACATCCAGGTACTCGTCATGTTCGCGCGCGATGTTGGTGCAGCGATACTTGCTTGCGCGTGGGAAGAAGCGCTCGTGCCCGTAAGCCCGCTCTCCGCCGATCTCGATCACCTCGCCCTGGAGGGTCGCGCCATAGCGCTGCACGAATAGATCCTGATAGTGGCGCAGAATCGACTTGCGCTTATCCAGGTACACTCGAAGACCGAGGTCCTCGAGGAGAACGTGTTGCGGAGGGGCGTCGGTCACTGAAGCTCCTCGAAATGTTCCCGGAAATGGCGGTAGAAGCCGTCAGCGGTCAAGCGTTCCTGCCAGATCCGCCGGCATGCAAGCTGTAACTCGCGGAACTGCTCGGGGGATAGTCGGGAATGGAAATCCGCGACAATTCGGCCCGCGTCGTGAAGATGGCGTTGATCGATCCACACCGCATATTTCCGCCAGTCGATACGATGTTGATACGGCAGAACACAGTCTGTATCGACGAATACGGGGATGCGCCCCATCGCGAGCGCCTCGTAGAACCGGACGGAAAAGTTCCCTCCACCACGCATGCACACCGTGTAGTCGGTCCCGAGAACGTTCTCGACGAACTCGCGGCGTGACTTCTCGGCGGGGTCCAAACGGCGCGCGGATAGCACTCCAGCGCGGTATTGCTTGCGGAGCACGTAGCGAGTCTCCACCGCAGGATTGCTCGCGAGCGTATCGAGCACGCGCTGGCGAAACCAGGTGTGTTCGAAGGGAGGCGGTTCCCAGCGCAGGCGGCCCAGGCGCCACTGGAGCTGGCGGAGCTGCGATCGGACGAAGCGGGCTGCGTGCCGAGGAAGCGATGCACCCGCCTGACCACAGAATCCGATCGAAGGACGCACGCGCTTGTCACGGATCTGAACCTCCCCGCCTCGACTCTCGAGCGGGTCGTCGAAGAACGGAGGCATGCCGTGGTTCTGAGTCTGCTGCCGCGACCGGTAGCCCGCCGCCTGGAACAAATGAATGTCTTTCCCGGCCACGGGAAAGTTGGCCTCGAAGTCGCCCATGCTGAACACCGCTACCGGCTTGCGTGCTATGCGCGCGACATCGATCGCACGGCGCGCTTGGTCGATGCGCTGATGCTCGACGTAGTGCTGCCACTTCATTGTGAGCAGATGCACGTCGGCGTTATCCGGTGTGGAAACGACCTCGAAATGATCGATCCACGCGCCATACCGTTGGCGACGCTCGTCGGCAGTCGCGTTATTCCACGACGCCTTCACGATGTCGGTCAGGTCCTTTCGGAACCGTTCTTCATAGTGCGCCGGATCGGCATAGATGCGCATAGGCTCGTCTTTCACCGTGCCTCCGCGACCAGGAACAGATGTAGTCCCAGCCCCGCCGACTCCGCCAACATCGCTGCGGGTCGCCATCTGCGGACCTTGCGCGCTCCAAGAGCACGCCGGACGAGGCTGTTCCCGTATCCGAGAATGAGGCTCGATTCCTGGAGCACACGAAACCGTGGTTTCACCAGTGCGCGAAGCTCGGGACCGGTAAGCCAGATCTCTATCGGCTGCCGCGCCCAGATCTCGAGCATCTCCGGCGGCAGGGTGTCGAAGGTGGTGCGGTTCGGCGTCGTCAGGATTAGGTGGCCACCCGTTACGAGAAGCCTCCGCGCGATGTCGATGTAGGCCGCTTGATCCTCCACATGCTCGAGGACCTCCTGGCTAACCACGACGTCGAACTGGCCCTCAGGGACCTTCCAGTCGCGGAAATCGACACACTCGAAGGTCGCACGGGGGTGCAGCTCGCGAGCGCGTGTCACAGCTTCCGGCGAGAGCTCGACACCGGTGGTCGGCCCGAAGTTAGCGAGGATGCCCGTCAACCAACCAGTCCCGCAGCCGAGGTCGATGATCCGCGGTGCGTGCTTCCGGAGCTGAGACATCGCCTGCATGATGGCTGCTGCACGCGCCATCTTCGAGCGATTGAGAAAGTCGTGGGTTCGCCAGTGCTCGTTGTAGAAGTTTACTTCCGCATTACGATCCATCGTCATCGCTCCATCGCTACGACTCAACGACGGTGGACCACTCCACACTTGGATTGAGTATTCCAGGGCGGACACCGCCATACTGACTATTGGAACCTACGACGTTGACGATCTCAAACGACAGCGCCTGTTCGAGCCGGAACACCTGCCGTACGGCGTGGACGCCGGCGCGGAGTGTTAGGAAATAGGCTCCCTGATTCAAGAGATTTCGGGGAATCACACCCGTCGAAACGTAGCGGCCGGGTGACACAGGGGGCGGCTCTCTGACGAGGTCGTCGTGGTAGCTACGAAAGATCAGAACTCCTTCACTGGAGATGAGATCGAAGCCAACGCGCAGCCCGTGCGATTCCTTCAGCACCTCGAATTCGAGCTCGACACTGATGACGTCGTCTGACGAGAACGTGCTGCGCCCAGTCTGATCGCCGAGCCGGCACGCGATGAGGCGGCAACTCTCGTCGCCTGGACGTTCACCTTCCGGCCATACCAGCTTGCCACCCGTCGCCGCCGCTTCTGCAACATAATCGCGCACGACCTCGAGCGTCGGGCCGTCCTTGACGAGCCGACCACCGCTGAGCAGCAGGCAACGGTGCGTCAGCGCGGTGATCGTTGCCATGTTGTGGCTGACGAACAGGACGGTCCGGCCGGTCGCTGCGACCTCGCTCATCTTGCCGATACACTTCTTCTGAAAGGCGAGGTCTCCGACGGCCAAGACTTCGTCGACCAGCAGGATCTCGGGTTCCAGGTGGGCTGCGATCGCGAATGCGAGGCGCAGGTACATGCCGCTCGAGTAGTGCTTGACCGCCGTGTCGACGAACTTCTCGACCTCGGCGAAGGCGACGATCTCGTCGAAGCGCGCGTTGATCTCGTTGCGGCGCATCCCGAGGATCGCGCCGTTCAGCCAGATGTTCTCGCGCCCGGACAGCTCGGGATGAAATCCCGTACCGACCTCCAGCAACGAGCCCACGCGGCCGTGAATCTCCGCCCATCCGTCGGTCGGCTCCGTGATGCGCGAGAGGATCTTGAGGAGCGTGCTTTTTCCGGCGCCGTTCCGCCCGATGACACCGACGACATCACCCGCCTTGATCTCGAACGACACGTCACGCAGTGACCAGACGTGCTCGGGCGCGGGAGCCCCCGATCCCAAACGCCGGAGCGCGCGCATCGGCGCGCCCGCCAGGCCACGCACGGTTTCACGGAACGTGCGATATCGCGCTTGCTTCGCTCCCAGGCGATATCGCTTTGCGAGTCCCGCTGCCCTGATGGCGACGTCGCTCATCTAGATGACGTCCGCGAAGGTGGTTTCCATGCGCCGGAAGTAGTAGGCGCCAGAGATCAACACGACCAGCGCCGCGCAGGCGGATACGGCGAGCTGTGGTCCGGGCGAAATGGTGGTTTCGAGCAGCGACCACCGAACGCCCTCGACAACCCCCACCATCGGGTTGAGTCCGTAGACGGTGCGCCAGGGTTCGTCCAGCATGCTCGACGGATATGCGATCGGCGTCGCGAACATCCAGAACTGTGTGATGAATGGCACCACGTAGCGAACGTCACGGAACTGGACGTTGAGGGCGGCGAGCCAGAGTCCGACACCGAGTGCGGTGGCCAGCGCCATTGCGATGAAGAGCGGCAGCCACAGGATCTGTACAGAGGGCATGACCCCATAGCCGATCATGAGGACGAACAACACGCAAAACGCGAGGGCGAGGTCGACGAGTCCAGCGAGCACGCCTGCGATCGGAATTGCGAGGCGAGGGAAGTAGATCTTTTTGACGAGTTGCGACGAGCCGACCAGGCTGTTCGACGATTGAACCAGTGCGCCAGCGAAGAACGTCCACGGCACCAGACCCGCGAACGAGAAGATCGGGTACGGAATTCCGTCGGAAGGCATCTTCGCGAGGCGCCCAAAAAAGACGCTGAAGACCACCATGGTCATGAGTGGCTGCAAGATCGCCCACGCAGCCCCCAGCACGGTCTGCTTGTAGCGAACCTTGATATCTCGCCACGTCAGGAAGAAGACGAGCTCGCGATAGGCCCACAGCTCTGACAACCGAAGCTGGACCCAACCTCGCGTCGGCTCGAGCCGTAAGACCGGCACGGGAGGCGTCGCGGAAAGGGGCGCGTTCAACTTGAGCGGACTATAGGTCGAGGCTGCCGCAAGGTGCAACGACGCCAAGGCGTAGCAGCTCATTGGCATCTGAAACAAGGTTGCGTGCCTGCAGGAAGATCCGACATCATCGAGATAGAGGCAACTTGAGGGTGGAACCGCTCGTACGAATGATCGCGACCTTTGTCGTGACGGCGACGCCGGCCTGTGGCTTCTCGGTCGCGTCTCCGACCGTCGACGATGCGGCGCCCGTTGATACCGCTCCCCAACCAGACCAGCCGCTGCAGCCCGACACGCCAACGTGTTTGCCGCCAGGACCACAGCTTTCGGGGCTGCAACGAGGCTCGCTGGTTTTCGGCGCGAACGATCGGGCTGCCTTCGCTCCGCTCGCGGATGTGCCGATGGATCGCAGCGTGCTGTTCACCACGTTGCGGCAGCGAGAGGCGTCACCGGCAAATGGCGCTGTGTTGTGCCGGATGATGCCGGCCGACTCGACGAAGCCGTTCGGCATTCGTTGTCAGCGGTGGACGCAGGGTTCGGACACACCGGGCAGCCAGGGCGTGATCGATATTCAATGGGCGGTGGCGACCTTCTCCTCGGGTGTGAGCGTCCAACATGGTGACGCAAACACCGCCGCCCGAAATCCGTTCACGGTGACACTGCCTCAGGCGGTCGACCTGGCGCGTAGCTTCGTCTTGTTGTCGGGTGAATGGGTGCGTCAGCCAGACTGGGGCAACAACGAGTTCGTGAAGGCGCGCCTTGTCGACGAGCGAACACTCGACGTCAGGACGGCGGCGGGCGGCACCGAGACGTGGTGGCAGGTCGTGACGGTGGATTCCGCTGTCGTCCAACGCGGGACCACGAGTCTCGCCACCGCCGCGACCACGGCCTCCGTCCCCATCTCCAATGCCCAAGACGCACTCGTCGTGGCCAGCTACACCGCGAATGCGACGGGCGCGACCGCTGCTGCGTCGATGATGGTGGACATCGCCAATCGAGGTACCCAACTCGAGATCTCGCGCCGACAGGGTGGAGTGCCGATCGAAGTCGCGTGGGAAGTCGTCTCCCTGCCGTTCTTCAGCAAGGCGTTCACGACGGAGCTCGCGGCCGGTGAAGCCATGAAGACCACGTCGATCCCCGACCTGCCGGCTGCCAGCAGTGTGGCGCTAGCGTCGACACAATCCGTCCTCGGGCCATCGACGGGTGCCACGACCTACAACGGAAATCCCGCCGACCTGATCGGCGAGGCTGCGGTCACGTTGACGCCCCGTGATGGGGATGTCGTCGTCCAGCGGACGAGCACCACTGCCGCAGCGACGATCTCGTGGACGGTCCTCGATCTCGCTCACGCACCTTGCGATTATCAATGAGCTCGCTCGGCAAGGTATCGATGCGCAAGCTGCGGAAGCGGCTTCGCGAACACATCGCTCGGCCCCTGCTACAGCGTCCGTATCGACTGCTGTACCGCGTCGCGCTTGCGGGGATGAACTACGGCGGAGCGGGAAGCTCGGCGTCCTCGGGTGATCTGGTTGCGCTGCAAAGGATTGCTGCCAATCGCGATCGTCAAAGCGTCGTGCTCGATGTCGGCGCGAACGTCGGAACCTATCTCGGTCAGGTGCTCGCGACACTGGGAACGAATACGCGCGTGTTTGCTCTCGAGCCATCGCGAACGGCATTCGAGGCCCTGGAGCGTCGGTTTGGTGGAACGCCTGGCGTCCAGCTATCGCGCGTCGGCGTTGGTGCCGTTCCCGGGCGAGCGACGCTGTGGGGAAGTCAGGCCGGTTCGGTGTTGGCCTCGATCTACCCATCAGGGAACGAGAGCGGGGGCGGGGAGGACATCGAGGTCGTCACAATCGACGAATTCTGCGCTGCGCGACAGATCGAGCAGATCGATCTCCTCAAGTTGGACGTCGAGGGGGCGGAGCTCGATGCCCTTCGCGGTGCCCGCGGCCTGCTCGAACGTGGCGCGATCGGGATGGTCCAGTTCGAATTTGGTCAACCGAGCTTGGGGGCCCGCACCTTCTTCGCGGACCTGTTCCATCTGCTAGCTCCCCAGTACGAGATCTACCGCGTGCTGCCGCGCGGGCTCGAGCGCATCGAGGCTTATCACGAGACCCTTGAGGTCTTCATGTCGACGAACTACCTCGCCATCGTGCGCGGATCATGACCTCGACGCGTGACAATCCCGGCGCGTTTCGCGTCGCCTCTCCTCCGACCTTGCGAGGGATCGCCTCGCGCGCGGTCTCACTTGCTCGACGCGGGACCCTGCGGCTCGCGGCGCTCGGGGTGGCGGCAGATGCGGCCAACCTCGTGATGGCGAGGCTCGGCGGCGCGCTGCCGATGCGATTCCGTTGCCCATGTTGTGGTCACGAGACACCAGCATTTCGGCATCTGATCAGCTCCGAGCGCGTCGCTTGGAACTCGGCTTGTGCCTCGTGCGATTCACGGAGTCGCCACCGGGGCCTCGCGCTACTGCTTCCCGCGCTGCTCGATCGGGAGGCGCCGCGCTCCGTTCTGCACTTTGCCCCCGAGCCGATTCTGCGTCGCTACTTCGCCGAGCGGCCGCTTCGCTACGAAACCGCGGATCTCTATCTCGAGGACGCGATACATCGCGATGTCGACCTCCAGCAACTTCCGTTCGAGGACAGTAGTTACGACATGGTGGTCTGCAACCACGTGCTCGAGCACGTACCCGACGACAAGCGCGCGCTGCGCGAGCTGGCGCGGGTGCTGACGGAGCGAGGGACCGCCGTGATCACGGTGCCCGGGGACTTCTCACGTCGGGAGACCGTCCACTTTCACGGCGAGCTTCCAAACGGGCACTACCGTGACTACGGGCTCGAGCTGGTGAACCTCCTCGAGCAAGTGTTCGCGAAGGTGGAGGTCGTCGACCTGCATCGCTACGATGCCGCCGGGACGGGGCTATCGCACGGCATCCGCGAACGGGATCTCGCGTTTATCTGTCGGCGAGCGGCTTGATTTGGCGGCGCGGGAGCGCTGCGAGCTCAGTGTAGAGACGAACGAATGCCTCCGCCTGCCGATCGAGGTCGAACTTGGCGAGCGCGCGTACACGCCCGGCCTCTCCAAAGCGTCGGCGCATATCGGGATCGCTGGCGAGCTCCATCAGCCTGTCCGCCATCGCGTCCGCGTCGCGGCGTGGCACGACGAAGCCCGTCACACCGTGTTCGACGTTCTCCGGCAGCCCGCCTGCGTCGAAGGTAACGACGGGGAGCTCCATGGCCTGCGCCTCGATGACCGCGTTGCAGAAGCCTTCTTCGATGGCCGCATGCACCATGATGTCTGCGGCAGCATAAATCGCCGGCATCGCTTCGCGTCGCACCGCGCCTTCGAGGCGTACACAGCTCTCGAGGTGGAGCTGCTTGATCGCATACCGGATCGCCTCTTCGTAGGGGCCGGCGCCATAGATGGCGAGCTCGACGTCGAGACCCCGCGCGCGCAAGCGAGCTACCGCGTCGAGAGCAAACTCGTGCCCCTTGGCCCACGACAGCCGACCGACCGAGATCAACCGCAGAGGCTCGCCGAGGGCACGTTCCGGGCGCGCGACCGGGCGGAACAAGGTGAGATCGATGGCCGGTTCGATCTGCCACGTCGGGATCTCGGCTGGCAGGCCGAGCTTGCGCGTGTTGTTGTCGAGAAAGCTCGAGATGAAGTGATAACCGTCGACATACCGGAACATGCGCGCCGGAGCATCCGGAATGTCGTCGAGCACCGTGTGCATCTGGAACGTCCCGCGTGCACTTAACAGCACGTGACATGAAAGGTAGCGCTTGAGATCCGCGACCCCGAGCGCCTGAGAGTCGAACTCGATGTGCAGGATGTCGAGCTCGTGGCCCACGAAGCGCAGGCGAAAGTAGATCGACTTCGCGAAGCCGAAGGGCGACTCGGCGCGGCTCTCCCAGTTATGCCGCACGAAGCGCGCGAACGAACGGGGATGCGTCACGGCGGTCTTGGCGACGTCGACAATTCCTCGCGATAGCACGCGGCCAAGGGGGCGAAGAGGTGGGACGACGTGAACCCGAGCGCGGACATCGTCGCGTCCTGCCAGCACGTCGAACGCATCCCACTGCGTGCTCTCCTGAAACGTGAAGATGTGGACGTCGAAGCCAGCGTCGATCAACTTCAGGACCTTGGTGACGATGAACGTCTCCGACTGGCGCGGAAAGGCCATCACGAAGATGCCGATGCGAAGCGGTCTCGTCATCCGTTCCCTTGCATGACCGAGTGGTAGATCTTCTCGAACACATCGATCTGACGCTCGATCGAGAAGTCCTTCTCGGCACGAGCTCGTGCGGCGGTTCCCATGCGCGTTCGCAGCTCTGGTTCCAGAGCAAGACGGCGGATGCGATCCGCGAGGGCCGCCACATCGCGCACGGGCACCACAAAGCCCTCGACCCCGTCGGTGACGGCCTCGTTCATCCCGCCGGCATCGGTGGTTACGACCGGAACGCCAGTTGCCATCGCTTCGAGTACGGCATTACTGATCCCTTCCTCGACGCTCGACAGAACGAAGACGTCCGCGCTCCGCAAGCGCGCAAGTACATCGGCGGACGGCACCGCGCCCGCGAGCTTGACACAGTGGCCAAGCCCGAGGTCTTCGATCGAGAAGCGTAGCGAGCTATGCAGCTCTCCTTCTCCGAGGATCTCCGCCTCGAACTCGACACCTTGTCGGGCGAGTCGCGCGAGCGCCGCCAGCAGGTAATCGAACCCCTTCTTCCAGATCAGGCGCCCCGTGGCCAACAACCGCAACGGGCCTGGCGCGCGCTGCGGCGCGCGCATCGTGATGCGATCGGTCTCGACAGCGGGTCGATTGACCCACACGCCAGCACGTCGATCCGCGATACGAGCGACTTCTCCAGCCATCTCGTCCGAGACGCAATGGATGGCGCTCGCCTTGCGGAGACAATCGAGTGCCGCTTCACGCTCGTCCGGCGCCCGCAACTCGAGCGTGTGGAGGTCGTTCCCGCGACAGCTCACGATCAGTGGGACCTCGAGCACCTCCGCGGCGAGCGGGTACATCGCCCCGAGGCTGAGGAATTCGAAATGGACGACGTCTGGACGTATGCGCAAGAACGAGAGATGGCGGAAGAAGTGCTTGGACGCGTTTTGCGCCGCACGCGAATCGCGACGACAAAGCTCGTAGAGGTCGCGGAGCCCCGACGTTGCAGTCAGCGCAAGCTGTGCCGCACCGACGGCCATCGCAAGCGCACGCGACGGGACGACCAGGGAGTGGTCGGGAAGCAGCTCGACGACGGTGACATTCGAGGGCAGGGCATCTGGATAGATCGACCAGTCGCCTGTCTTCCGCGTCGCGACAGTCACCTCGTGCCCACGGCGCGCGAGGGCCACCACCTTGCGATAGATGAAGGTCTCCGAGCGCGTCGGAAAACCGCCTGTGACTACCAAGATCTTCATAGGTCGCGATGCATGGCGCCCGACCAGGTCCCATCAGAACCGATCGTGCGCACCCAATGGAGCTGTTCGTAGAACGCGACGGCGCGTGCGTTGCTGGGATGCACCGTCAGCACCATGCGTCGATGGCCGCCGGTGCGGGCACGGGCCTCGGCCTCCAACATGAGCGCACGTCCGGCTCCGCGCCCGCGGACATCGCGTGACGTTGCAATCGCGAGGACGCCGAACGACGGCTGGGCTGGCGGCGTTCGGCGCTGTGCGAGGCGCGAGAAGCGAACCGTGATCGATAGTGCAGACCGAACACGGCTGCGGATCAGCGGGCTGGCGAGCAGGGTCGGTCGGAGGAGAACACGCGATGCCAGGAACCTGCGATTCAGCCGCAGGAAGCCATTCATCGCGCCACGGAAGATGCCGGCAGCGCAGAACCCCACGAGTCGTGAATCGATCCAGGCGCCCATCAGCGACGCATCGTGGGGCCCATCCAGGAGCCAGGCATAGTAGCGGCGTACAACTTCGTCACCGAAGGCCGTCAGTGCACTGTCCGGGAATGCCGTCCTGTGGATCGCGACCACGGACTGCAACTCGCGATGAGAGACAGGCCGGATCTCCATATCACCCACGCATCGCTCGGATTGCATCGGCAACGAATGCGACATCGGCTTCGGTCATGCCCGGGAACAAGGGTAGGGTCACCAGGCGCGGCCACAGCCCCGCGGCCACAGGGAACAGGTCGGGTGCGAGGCCATACTGCGCGCGATAGTACGGTTGCATGTGCAAGGGCTGCCAATGCACCGAAGCTCCGACGCCGCGCTCCTTGAGACCAGCGATGAACGCGTCACGGCCGTTCTTCCAGATTTTCAGATCGAGACGGAGCGAATAGAGATGCCACGAGTGCTGCCGGTTTGGGTGGACGTGTGGAAGCTCGAGACCGGCAATATCGCCAAGCGCCTGCCCATAGGAGGCTGCGATCCGCCGGCGTGATTCCCACAGCTCGTTGGCGCGGCGTAACTGCACGCGCCCTATGGCCGCTGCGATGTCAGTGAGGTTGTACTTGAATCCCGGCGCGACCACTTCGTAGTACCAGCTGCCCGAATTCGTGTAGCGCTTCCAGGCGTCCTTCGACATCCCGTGGAGGGACATCAAGCGGATCCGCTCGGCGATCGCGTCGTCGTTCGTGACCGCCATCCCACCCTCGCCGGTCGTGATGCACTTGTTCGCGTAGAACGAAAAGCAGGTGATCGGTGCCGTGGTTCCGACAGAGCGCCAAGGTGCGGTGGCGTCGCTGCGGGTATAGGCAGGGAGCGTATGCGCGGCGTCCTCGATGACGGAGAGACCATACTCGGCGGCGAGCTCGCGAATCCCATCGACGTCCGCCATCTGCCCCGCGTAGTGCATCGGGATGATCGCGCGAACCACGCCGTAGGGGCCTTCGAGCCCGGCTGTCGGTTGGCCCGCGCGAAGTTGCGCCAATGTTCTGCGAGCGGCACCAACATCGATGCACGACGTCTGTTCGTCACAGTCGACGAACACCGGGATCGCGTCGAAGTAGCGGACGACCTCCGCCGTCGCCGCGAAGGTCATCGTCGGGACCAGGACAAGCTCGCCGCGTTTGAGCCCGACCGCTTCGAGGGCAAGGTGCAGTGCTGCCGTACACGAGTTGAGAGCAATCGCATGCTTGGCCCCGACATAGCGCGCCAGCTCAGCTTCGAACGCGTGCGTGACGGCGCCTGTGGTCAACCACCCCGAGCGGAGGCAGCGCACGACCTCTTCGATCTCGGCGTCACCAACACTGGGTCGGAAGAACGGTACTTGCATCGTGTGAACTGCTTTCGGTGGGCCTGCGCTCAACCGTCCAGGCGGACGTAGTCGCGGTGCTTGGCGTTCGTGAGATGAGGGATTTCATCTACGACGGAGATCTTGAGAACGAGGTCGCCTCCGAATGCGATCAGGGTCTCGCGGCGAACGAGCTCGAGATGGGAGCTTGTGAAGTTGCCGGTCACGCTGAGTAGCAGCTCGAGCTCGCTGCCACGCTGCACGAATCTGTATCGACGAATTACCCCGAGGGCGGCCAACGGCTTGAAGATATAGCTCGGCACGTTGGGGTTGATGATCCGCCCGTTCGGAAGCTCGATCGGCTGTCCCGACCGTCCCTCGATGGAAGCGAGCATCGGCTGATTGCGGCCACACGCACAGGTTCCGGCGCGCAGCACGATCTCGTCGCCGAGGGCGTAGCGAATCATTGGAAACGCGCGGAGCATCATGTCGGTCACGATGGCCTCGCCTCGGTGCGTCTGCGTGTCACGCAGCTCGAGCCAGGTCGCTTCCGGTGTCGTGTGCAGTCCACCAGCAGGGCATTCGATCGCGAGGACGCCGCTCTCGGAGCTGCCATAGCTGTCCATGCATGGTGCACCCGTGGCACGCTCGATCACCTCGCGCTGTGCGGCGCGCAAGGGCTCCGCCGTCGTCACGACCGCCTTGAGCCGGAGCTCGCGGAGGTCAACGCCCGCGTTCATGGCCAGGGTGCAGAATTCGAAGACCGCCGACGGATAGCCCTGAAAATGTGTTGGGCGCCTGCGCCGGATCGCCGCGTAGTGAGCATCGAGCTTGGCGGGACCGATATCGTACGCAGAGACGCGCACCCGGTTGAGGACGCGGTCTCGCACCGCGACGTGCGCACGCGCGCGCGCGTCCCAGTGAAGTCCGAAGAAGAGAGCGTAGGGTTCTCCGATCTGAATACCGAACGCTTCCATTCCGCGATGCATCAACGCATGGCGATAGGCCCACGCGCGCTGATCGCAGGGGAACACCACGGGCGTGCCGGACGAGCCAGAGGTCTTGTCCGCATAGGTCGTCAGCGGTTCTTTCGTCCGTGCCGTAAAGTCGGCAGGCTGGTCCATCACCGAGCCCTTCTCGACGATAGGCAAGCGTTGCATGATCGCATTCACGCTGTCCCAATCACGAGCGCGCGCGATCTCGGAGCGCAGCGAGCCGAGGGTGTGCTGATAACGAGGGACGTGCTCGAGCGCGAAATGGAGTTGCGCTCGCTGGCGGGATGCTTGGAGCGCACGCAACTCGTCGAGCGAAAGTCTCTCGCATCGCCGCACGTCTTCGAGCGCGCTCGCGAGGGGCTCGCCGCGCAAGCGTTGCAGCGTGAAGTACAGACCACGTGCGAGAGCGGCGTTCATGTCGCTCTCCGTTCGCGCAGGCGGGGTTGGGACGAATACGCAATGGCGCACGCCAGGCCAAGCGCGAAAGAAGGCGCGACGAGACGCATCGCATTAATCGCCAAGAACAGAGCCCCCCACGCCATGAACGCGACGACGAACGCGCGCGCACGCACCGTCGCTGTTTCGCGAAGCGTGCGGATCGCGAGGATGATCAGGAACAGGATCGCGAGTGCGCCCAACACACCATGTTCCGCCAGAATGCGCGTGTACTCGGTGTGCGCGGCGCCCGAGTGTCCGAACTCGGCGCGGAGCGGTGTGGCTGCGCCTGGCCCAACCCCCAACCATGGATTGTCTGCAAAGATTTGCAGGTCGAACCCGGCGAGGAGACTGCGACCCGTCGTATCCGTATCCGTGTAGCGCTCCGCGAGCTTGCCTGATGTGAATGTATCGAGCCGGGGCAACACGAAGAGCTCGGCGACGGTGAAGAGCAGAATCGAGAGGATCACGAGCGTGGCGCGCGTGCGCCCGTCCCGCACCAGGTACATCGAGGCGAGGATGATGCTGATTCCAGCGAGGACGATTCCGCCACGCGAGAACGTCAACGCAGCTTGCGCCGCAAACACGATCGCGCCAGCGAGGAGTGCGATGCGCAGATGGAGGGGCTGCTTGCGCTCCAGCAGCAGGAGTAGGCACGCAAGGAGCGCGAGGCCGAGCACGGCCGAGACCTGATTCGGACCGAAGCCGCCACTAAGCAGGGGATTCGAATTGGCCGTGAACTCGATAGTCTCCAGCTCGGCGATACGCGAGTAAGCGACTGCGGCGATGCCGATCGTGGGGCCCATCAATGCGAGCAGCGTCTTGCGGAGATGTTCCTCGTCCAGGCGAATGTTCGAGAACGCTAGCACGCAGAGCATCAACGACAGAGGGCCGGAGAGGTTGAAGCTCAACAGTTCGCGCGCGTCTCCCAGCTCGTACGCGAAGATCGTCAAGAGTGCGGACGGAAGCAGCAGCACGAAGTAGGTGAGGATCGTGATGCGATTGCGAACAGCGCGAATGCGGACCAGGGTGAGGAGCAAGACGAGGCACACCGCGTACTTGCCGAACTCCCAGAACACCGGCGTTTTCGTCATGCGCCAGAGCACCTCGGAGGCGGCGATGTATCCCACGACCGCGGGGACCTCGTGCACGGGACGCCGCGCCGCGATCACGACGCCGCCGACGAGCGTCGCGATGGCATGGAAGGCGGCGACCATCGGCAGCGGACGCATCAGCAACGCGAGTACGATGTGTGCGAGAGCGAAGGCGCCGATGGTGAACAGCGCGCGTCTCGTGCGAACGGCCGCACGTGACGCGCTTGCAATGTCGCGCATCACGTTGGAGCCGTTGCTGTCGGAAAGTCGAGCGTTCATCGTTAACGTTCGCGTGGAATTCTAGCGGCGCATGACCTATCGTGCGACCTCGTGAACGAGCCTTCGGTAAGCGTAATCGTGCCCGTCCGAAACGAGGCAGCGTTCATCGAAAGCACCGTGCGCGCGCTTCTGGCCCAGCGCGACTTGCCTGCCGCGTACGAGGTCATCGTCGTCGACGGCATGTCCGACGATGGCACGCGCGAGACTCTCGAACGGATGGCAACCGAAGATGCGCGTGTTCGCGTGTTGTCGAACCCGGCGAAGACGGTGCCGCATGCACTGAACCTGGGTATCGACGCCGCGCGTGGCGAGGTCATCATTCGCGTCGACGGACACACCACGGTCGCCGAGGATTTCGTCCGCGCGAACCTCGTGCTGTTCGAGGAGCATCCCGAGGCCTGGTCCGTCGGCGGCCCGATCGCGCATCGCGGCACCACGCGCATCTCGCGCGCGATCGCCGCGGCGATGTCGAGCGCGATCGGCGTAGGCGGGGCGCGACATCGGTTCGAGAGTTACGAGGGTTACGCAGAGGGGACGGCGTTCCCAGCGTTCCGCCGCTGGGTATTCGACCGCGTGGGACAGTTTGACGAGCACCTCGTTCGCAACCAGGACGACGAACTCAACTTCCGGATCACGAGCGCTGGCGGAAAGATCTTCATCTCTCCACGCGTGCGGCACGAGTACTTCGTCCGCGGTTCGTTCAAGGCGCTGTTTCACCAGTACCTCCAGTACGCGTACTGGAAGGTCGAGGTAATGAGGAAGCACGGTCGCGTGATAGCGCTGCGCCATCTCGTGCCAGGAGTGTTCGTGTTTGCGGCGCCCCTTTGTGCCGGTGCGAGCTTGCTGCTTCCGGTTCCTGCCTCGATCGTGGCTGCTGCGCCCCTCGTTGCGTACGGTGCGCTGCTGAGTTGGCTCGCCGCTAGGGTCACGATCGACACTCGCGACGTGCGCATCGGGGTGGGCGCTGCTGCGGCCGCCGCCACGATGCATGCGGCATATGGAGTAGGCACCATCGCTGGTGTGTTCTCCCGCCCGGGACACGGTGCGGCGCTCGAACGCTTGATGACGCGACTCACCCGCTGAGCCCGTCACGGGTCAGGTCGCGCAGGAGCTCGTCGACCGACGCGAGGTAGTTGGAAAACGAAAACAGTGGTGCCGCCGCTGCCGCTCGCGACGACTCGATCCGCCAGCGTGCGGGATCTGTGATGTAGCGCGCGAGCGTGTCGGCAAACCCATTGATGTCGTCCACCGGCAGTGCGGCTCCAGCACCGAACGTCTCGAGCTCGCCGCGGATCGCGCTGACATCGCCTGCAAGCGGAACGACACCAAACGCCATCCCTTCGCTCAGAACCTTCGGCCAGCCCTCGGTGGCGGAAGGGAGCAAAAGAAAATGCGCGCGCTCGTAGGCGGCGTGTACCGACAACCGAGATTGCCAGCCGAGAAAGTGCGCGTGTTCCGAGACTTCGAGCGAGGCTGCAACGGCCTCGAACCGTCCACGGTCTGGACCATCACCGAGGAGCTCGAGGGTCGCATCGACGCCGCGGCGGCGAAGGAGGGCAAGGATCTGCAGGACGCGCGCGGCGCCCTTGGAGTCATTCAACGCGCCCACGAACAGCAGGCGGAGCGGCGACGTTAATTGCTTCCCCTGCGCCGCGCGGCGGCCGCGCTCGAGGTCCGTGTCGTCGAGCGATGGATTCCGGAATGTGCGTACGTATGCCGGTTGTACGGGCCAACGTCCGTTCACAGTCACGACCCCACCATGGCGACCACGCCCGAGCCACCAACGCTGCAGCGCATAGGTCGCGGGATCTCGCGTCGCGGGCTTCCAGTTTCCCGCGTACTTGAACCATTGCCGCTTCGCGCCTGGTGCCAGACGCAGGACGAGCATTGCCACCATCGCGATGTTCGCCGGGGCACGTACGTGCACCACGTCGGCGTTGGCGAGCTCGCGCAGGATCGTCCGTGCGTAGTGTGGGAGCACGCGTACGGCATCGAGCTTGCGGCGGATGCTGTCACCACCCGCCGGCGGAACCGGGACGAGCTCGATGTTGCGTGCGTCATAGGCAACCGCACTCTCGGGCGCTGGCCCTTCGTAGAGGCAGGCCACATGGCGTACGCGCTCGAAGCGCTTGGCGAGCTGGTCGAGCTCGCGGACTGTCGGCCCCCACCCAACGACTGTCCCCGTCCGGACATGGTGGGGTGTGTGGGATATCACTAGGAGCCGGTCTGGCATCCTCAGGACTGCTGGGGTTGCGGCTCGGGCTTCTCCGCGTAGCCGTAGTACGAGTAGTAGTAGCCGCTTCGCGGGTCGGGCTCGATCGCGTTCACGATCACACCGAAGATCTTGCCGTCGACTGCGCGCACCTCGCGGGCTGAGCGCTTGGCCTCGTCGCGGAGCGTCTTGCCAGCTTTGACGACGAGGATCACGCCGTCGGCCTTCTTCGAGAGCACGACCGCGTCGGTGACCACCTGGACTGGAGGCGAGTCGAGGATGATCCGGTCGAAACGTTGCGCGAGCTCGCCGAGCACGACTTGGAAGCGCTGGCTCATCAGCAGCTCGGCGGGGTTAGGCGGCAATGGTCCGCATGGCAAGACGAAGAGGTTCGGGATCTCCGTCGTCTTGATCACGTCGTCGTAGTCGTGATCGCCAACGATCAGGTTGGTGAGACCCGTTTGCCGCGAGACGCCGGTGGAGGCGTGGATGCGCGGACGGCGCATGTCCGTGTCGATCAGGAGCACGCGCTGACCGCTCTGCGCCATCGTGGTCCCGAGGTAGATCACGGTGGTCGTCTTGCCTTCGCGCGGGTTCGGGCTCGAGACTACGATCGTCTTCAGCGGGCGATCCGCAGCGGAGAACATGATGTTCGTGCGCAGCGCACGGCAGCACTCCGCTACGCGGGATCCCGGGTTGCGGTGCACGTAGAGGTCGCGGTTGGGGTCCGTCGCATCCGCCAGCTCGGAGGGGTCGATCGCCGGAATGATGCCGAGGATCGGCGCGCCGGTGGCTTGGGTCGCATCCGCGGTGGACTTGACCGAGCGATCGAACATCACGATTAACAGTACGAAGCCAAGGCCGAGTAGCAGCGAGAACGCAGCGGCGATGATGATGTTCTTCCGCAGGACTGGATAGACAGGCTTGGATGGAACCAGCGCGGGATCGAGCGGACGGACGTTCGTCGAGTCGATGTTCCGGTTCATCCGATCCGTCAGCTCGCTTGTCGAGAGCCGAGACCGGAGGATGTTGTAGCGATCCTCCATGCTCTTCTTGCGGCGCACGAGCTCGTTGTACGCAACCACCTTGGGTCCGAGCTCGAGCGAGTCCTTGGTCGCCTTGTCGATCTCGCCCTTGAGCGCAGACTCGGTAGCGAGCGCTGCCTGGAGCTGCTCCTGGAGCCCGGCGAGCATGCGGTTCGCCTCTGACTGCAGGGCCTGATGAATGTCATCCATCTTCGCCTTCTGCATCTGGTAGTCGAGGTTCTTCGGCCCGAGTTCTTTCGCAATCTCGATGAACTTGTTGCGCTCCGCGTAGTACTGCGCCCGGAGGGAGTCGAGCGCACTGCTCGCGTTACCGTCACCGATCATGAAGATCGGCGACGTGAGAACGTCTTCGTTGGCTGCCTTGCGCATCCGATCTAGGCGCGCCTGCAACTCGTGCCGACGGGCGCGAGTATCGTTGTACTTTTCTGTGTACGCAGTGATCCCAGAGGAAACGATGTTCTGCCGTTCCTCGAGGGTCACCGCGAGCAGGTCGTTGTCTTGCTGATACTGGTACAGCGCGGCCTCGGACTCGCGGAGCTTCTTCTCCGCATCATCAAATTCCTTCGATAGGACGTTGGATGCCAACTTGGTATCGGTCGACAGCAGACCCTTCGAGTAGTCGACGTACGTTGCCACGTGCGCGTTTGCGATCCGCGCCGCGAGCTCGGCGTCGACGTTGCGCACGGTGACGTACATGATCCGATCTTGGTCGGGATACCGGACGCTCAGGTTCTGACGAAGCCGCCCAGTGGCCGTCTCGATCAGCGCCTCGAGCTTGCGATCTTTGCGCTCGTTCTCGCCAAGCAAGACGTTGTAGAGCTGATGGCTCTCCACGGTCTGTCGGACCAGCGTGTAGCTGGACAGTACCTGGCGCTGCTGCTTGTAGTAGTCCGCCGTGCCACCACCTAGGCCGGTGATGATCTCCTGTCCCTGACCGAGGAGATCTGGCAAGCGAGGCTCGATCTGGACCGACGCTCGCGCCTGATAGACACGCGGTTGACGGTTCGTATAGATGACGGCCGCCGCAACGGCGAGGGCCACGATAGCCAGCACGACCCACACGTACTTGCGAAGTGCGTCGAGGTACCTACCAAAATCGATCGCGAGTACCTGATCCGGTGCTGCGTCGTTGCTTTGTCGCGGCTCGTCCACGTCGTCCCGCACGTTAGTCGCCAGTCCTGGTCCGAAAGTTCATTTGACGACCGGACCGACTTTTAGCCTCAATCCGCAGCCGAATCAACGCACTAGATCCACGGGGACGCCATCGCGAGCGAGAGATAGCTGTGCTGCTTCGAGGATACGCGTGACTTCGATCGCACGCGTGAGGCTGCTCTCGGGCTCGAGCCCGAGCTCGATGCAATCCAAGAAATGCTGCAGCTGGAGGCGCAGCGGCTCGGCCATGACGAGCTGCGGGATGTGCACATCGCCGTCCCGCAACGTCAGATACTGCGCGTACTCGGTGAATTCGGGCGGCCGGTCGTAGCCCTTGTCATAGATCTTAAGTTTCTCGGTGGCGACATCGTCGAACTCCGCCATCTTCTGAGAGCACACGACTGTGAGGCGACGCTCCTTTCGCGGGCTTAGCCACGAAAGATGGACATGGGCCATCGCACCGGAGCCATATCGCAGCGTTAGGAAGACCACGTCTTCGATGCCGGGCTGGAGAACGCTCTGCCCGCGCGCGGCCACGCTCGTCGGCGGTGCCTCGATGAGGAGCTGGATCATCGAGAGATCATGGGGTCCAAAGCTCCACAGCGCATTCTCGTCGCGTCGCAGGCGACCGAGATTGACACGTGTGCTGTGTAGGTAGTGAAGCGTCCCCAGCATGCCGGAATTCAATAGCTCGCGCAGGCGTACCAGTGCCGGGTGGTGCACCATCAGGTGCCCAACCATTCCGGTGCGTCGTGCTGTGCGCGCGGCCTGCGCCACCTGGATCGCCTGCTCGGTGGTCATCGCAAACGGCTTTTCGATCAAGGCGTGTTTGCCAGCCTTGAAAGCGGCGCTTCCAAGCGGAGCGTGCGTAGGCGCAGGTGACGCGATGATCAGGGCATCGATGTTCGGGTCATCGATCAGGTCGTGGGGATCGCGCACCCGCCGTGTTGCTGGTGCAATGCTGTGAACGCGTGCAAGCGCATGCAGGTCCGGATCCGCAACTGCGACGAGCGCGCAACGCGGTTCGCCAAGGACAACGCGTACGTGGTTGAGGCCCCAGGCTCCGGCCCCGATCACACCGACCCGGAGCATGTGCGAGTGCTAAAGGGCCGCGCGCACGCCGAGCAGCAGCTCGTGGCGAATGTAACTGGGATCGTCGGGGGTTCCGCCCGAGAAGTCTACATAGTTCGTCTGGTCAGATGCGAATCGGTAGTTGACCGTGCCCGCGATCCAGTCACGGAACACATAGTGAACACCGCCAACGAGGGCAATGATCGTATCGTTGCGCGTGTCGGCGCCGCCGGTTAGGTCCGGCACGGCTACGCGCACTCCGCGGTACTGCCGGAAGTGTACCTCCGGCTGCAGCATCACGATGAACGGCGCGTAAAGCTGCTGGATCGTGCCGCGGATGACATGATCACGATAGAAGTTCGCGTTGATCGAGTCCTCGTAGTTGAGGATGTAGCCAAGCGTCGCTCGGCCGAGCGGAGAGTAGCGATAGCCGACCTGCGCTCCGATGAGCGGTGCTGAGAAGTTAGGGCCTTTTGCGTAGAAACCGTTCGTGTATCCGACGTCGATGTTGACGGTCGTCTTGAGCGAAAGAAGTGTCGCAATGCCAACGCGCGCCACGAGCGGGTAGGAAGTCGACTTCGTCGCCATCTCGGACAACGGCGTCACGACGCCCCACGAGACGTCTACGAACGCTTGGGTCTGAGGTAGAAAGCGCCACTGGGGGCGCACGCCAATCCGGTTCATCATTCGGTTGGCGAACGACTGTTCCTCACGTTCGAAGACGTCGATCAGATTCGCGTAGTACACCAACCCGGTCAGCGAGCGATTCGGTGGCTGGTAGCGAAGAATCAACTGCAAGTTGTTGATATCGCGGTTTGTGTTGACGTTCGTTTCGAAGTTCGCCGCCCGGATGATGCGGTCGAAGTTCTCGGCGAACTGGAAGGCGAACTGCCCCGAAGGGTTCACGAGTCCGCGAAAACTCGCACCGATGCCCAATCCGCCCGTCTCGTCGACCGTGTTGTTCGAGCTGAGCATCAGGTCGTACGATAGGCGGAGGTCCGCCCGGTAGACGAACGCCCCGCGATTGACGACCTCGACCTCCGGTTCCTCGTTCGCCGGCTCGAGGCGAGCCGTTCCAAGCGAGGCGACACCAACCTGCGCAAGCAGGCGCAGCAAGCCCGAACCCTGCGCGTCAACGTTCTCGTAGAAGACGTTGGAAATCACGCCGGTCTCGATGCCAAAAAGAGGACGGACGACCGTCCCCTCTCCCACCTTTACGCCCGGGCCCTCGACGCTAGAGATCGGGGCAACGGCCGCGGCCGGATTGAACGAGGAGATCGTGATCTCGTTAGGGGAGATCTCCGCTGCCACCGTGGAGGTCAACGCCACGACGACTGCCACGCTGGCCGTTACGCGAATCATTTAGGGATCCTAAGCGAACCGTCCAGGAAACTTCTCATGGGTGCAATCCTGGGTCAACGTTCAAGCACGTATGTCTTAGTGGCCGGAAAACCGGCCGCGTTCATCGTTGCAGCGATTTTCCGGCCTAGGCAGGGTAGGTGTATGCGAGTGGTCGTGACCGGAGCCGCTGGTTTCATCGGCTCGCACACCGTTGAAAGACTCGTCGCACTAGGTCACGAGGTGACGGGCCTCGATGTTTTCGACGGCTACCTGTACGCCGCAGAGCGCAAACGAGCCAACGCTGCCCGCCTAGCCGCTCTGCCTGCGACCCAGTTTCGCCTCATCGAGGGGGACATCCTCGATGCGTCTGCGGTTTCCGCGGCGATCACCGCTCAGGTGGACGTTGTTTGCCACCTTGCGGCGCTCGCCGGAGTTCGTCCATCGCTGGCGCGGGCCCTGACCTACCTGCGGACCAATATCGAGGGCACAGGGGTCATCCTCGAACGGATGCGCGAGCTCGGCCTTCGCCGCCTCGTGTTCGCATCGTCCAGTTCGGTATATGGCGCGCGTTCGGGGACCGTGGCATTTCGCGAAGATGATCCCTGCCTCACGCCCGCATCCCCCTACGCCGCCACCAAGCGGATGAACGAGCTGCAGCTGTCGACCTACCGAGATTTGTTCGGCATCGGAGCGTATGCGCTGCGGTTCTTCACTGTTTATGGGCCACGTCAGCGGCCGGACATGGCGATCCACAAGTTCATCGAGGCGATCGCAGCGGAGCGGCAGATCACTCTGTACGGCGACGGCTCGTCACGGCGCGACTACACGTTCATCGACGATATCGTTAGCGGCGTCGTTGCGGCGATCGAACGTGTAGCGCCGTCGACATACGAGCTGATCAACCTGGGCGGCACGCAAACCGTCTCGCTCGCGGAGCTCGTCGCGACCATCGAGACGACGGTTGGTAAGCGTGCGCTGATCGATCGCCAGCCCGATCAGCCTGGTGACGTACCCCTGACGTTTGCAAATATCGACAGGGCTCGCGTACTCCTCGACTACGAGCCGACGACCCGCATCGCGGAGGGGGTGCGCCGGCAGTGGGCGTGGATCTCGTCAGGTCAGTAGAGGTTCGTCGCGCATTCCCTTGAAGTACTCGATCGTGCGGTGCAGACCCTCGTCGAGTCCAACACGGGGCTGCCAGTCGAGCTTTTCCTTGGCCAAGCTGATGTCAGGACGGCGCTGCAGTGGATCGTCGACGGGTTTTGGTCGATGTTCGATGCGCGACGAGGAACCGGTCAACTCGATCACCTTCTGGGCGAGCTCAAGCATCGTGTTTTCGACGGGGTTGCCAAGGTTGACCGGACCGATGAATCCGTCGACGTCCATAAAGCGGAGAATGCCGTCGATGAGATCATCGACGTAGCAGAAGGACCGCGTTTGGGTGCCGTCACCGTAGATCGTGATCGGTTCGTTGCGCAGCGCCTGCATGATGAAGTTCGAAACGACTCGGCCGTCGTTCGGGTGCATGCGCGGACCGTAGGTGTTGAAAATGCGACCGACCTTGATCGCGAGTCCGTACTGCCGGTGGTAGTCGAAGAACAACGTCTCCGCGCACCGCTTGCCCTCGTCGTAACAAGATCGAGGACCGATCGGATTCACGTGACCCCAGTAGCTCTCGGGCTGTGGGTGCACGATCGGGTCGCCATAGACCTCACTGGTGGAGGCCTGGAAGATCGGGCACTTCAGGCGTTTGGCGAGCCCCAGCATGTTGATCGCACCGTGCACCGACGTCTTTGTCGTCTGGACCGGGTCGTGTTGGTAGTGAATGGGCGAGGCAGGGCACGCGAGGTTGAAAATGGCGTCCACCTCGACGTACAGCGGGAAAGTCACGTCGTGTCGCAAGAGCTCGAACCGCGGATTCCCGTGTAAGTGGTAGACGTTACGCTTGGTTCCGGTGAATAGGTTGTCGACGCACAGCACCTCGTCACCGCGTGCGAGGAGGCGATCGATCAGGTGCGAGCCGAGGAACCCCGCGCCGCCGGTAACAAGGACTCGCTTCTGCCGCTCGTACTTCCGCATGGCCCGACGATATCAGGGCCGGCCGATGCCGTAATACGTGAAGCCCTCGGCCCGCGCGTCGGTAACCGACCACACATTGCGGCCATCGACGAGCACCGGGGTACGCATGGCGGCCTTGAGGCGCACGAGGTCGGGATCTCGGAGCTCGTGCCACTCGGTAACCAGGACGACCGCGTCCGCTCCCGCTGCCGCGGTGTACGCATCTCGCACGAGCTCGATCGCGTCGCCGACCGCTGCCTTGATGTTGGGCATCGCCTGCGGGTCGTAGCCGACGATGGTGGCGCCCGCGGCGCGCAGCTGCTCGATGAGCGTCAGAGCGGGGGACTCCCGGATGTCGTCGGTCTCGGGCTTGAAGGCGAGGCCCCAGATCGCGATGCGCTTGCCCTCGAGCTTGCCGCCGAAGTGAGCGAGGACGCGATCGCCGAGGACGCGCTTCTGGCGCTCGTTCGCACGCTCGGCGGCCTCGACGACGCTGAGCGGAATGTCGACGCTGCGCGCGGTGTGGATCAGGGCGCGCAGGTCCTTCGGGAAACACGAACCGCCGAAGCCGGCGCCCGCGAACAGGAACTTGGCGCCGATGCGTGGGTCGGAGCCGATGCCCTTGCGGACTGATTCGATGTCCGCGCCGACGACCTCGCATAGGCGCGAGAGCTCGTTCATGAACGAGATGCGCGTGGCGAGCATGCAATTCGCCGCGTACTTGGTGAGCTCGGCGGACTTGATGTCCATGACCTGGATGCGGTCGTTGGTGCGGAGGACGCCGCGGTAGAGCTCGCGCAGGGCTTCGGTGGCACGCGGATCGTCGACGCCGACGATGACGCGGGCGGGCTTGAGGAAGTCGTTGACCGCGTCGCCTTCCTTGAGGAACTCGGGGTTCGAGGCGACCGCGAACGGATGCTTCGCGGTGGAGGCGACGGCCGCGCGCACCTTCTCGGAGGTGCCGACGGGGACGGTGGACTTGGTGACGATGACGGTGAAGCCGGTGAGGGCGGCGCCGATCTGCTTGGCGGCCTCGATGACGTACGAGAGGTCTGCGCTACCGTCGTCGGAGGACGGCGTGCCGACGGCGATGAACACGATCTCCGAGCCCCTGACGGCATCGGCTGTAGACGTGGTGAACGAGAGGCGGCCGAGCGCGACGTTGCGCTTGATGAGATCGTGGAGGCCTGGCTCGTAGAACGGCACTTCGCCGCGACGCAGGGTCTCGACGCGTTTGGGATCGATGTCGACGCAGGTGACGTCGTGTCCGAAGTCCGAGAAGCCCGTTCCGGTGACGAGGCCGACATAGCCGGTTCCGACGACAGCGATCTTCATATGCGCGGCAAGCTACCTCGCGGTCGGCGGCATCGGCAACGCCGGGCGGTCCGGAGCCGATGATTGCGTGGGAACTACGTTGTTGCGCCGCGGGGACGGTCTGCGAAAACCTGTGGCGCCCGGGCAACGGCAGGAGCTGGCAGCGGGTCTCAACGCGCTGGAATCGTGCTGCCCCGCACCGGCCGAGGTCTTGCTTCCGACGCGCGCATGCGCCCGTTTGTCATGGCCGTGGGGAGCGCGCTGCTGAGCACCGGCTGCGCGTACAAGCCCGGTTCATTCGCCTACAACCGCGAGTCGTTTACAGGCCAGCGCGCGACCGTGGGTTGTCTCGACATCGCGGTCGAACGCAAGCTGGACCACGGCGAATGGCCGGTGCTCGACTACTCGTTCGGTAATCGGTGTGATCGTCCCGCGCCGGTCGACCTCGCGTGGACCCAGGTCATCGGGCGCACGTCCGAGGGGGCGGAGATCGCGCTGACCCCGTACGATCCGAATGCCGAGATCCGCGTGCTGTCGATCGACGGCCGGATGTCGGGCAAGGAAGCGCTGACGTATCCGTCGGATGTCGTGCTCGGTCAGGTGTGCGTCGACGTCGCGTCGATCGCGCAGACCAAGCCCGCGCAGTGGGTCTGCTTCGGCAGCCACGACGCGGTCGCGATGGTGGTTCCGTGAAGGGGCCGGCATGGATCGCCGCCATCTCGCTCCCGCTCAGCTTTGCAGCCCCCGCTGTGGCAGAAGCGGGCTCGTGCGGCGGTGGCAGTGGGTCGAGCGGTGGTAGTGGATCGAGCGGTGGCGGCGGCGGGTCGAGTGGCGGTGACTCGTCGAGCTCCAGCTCGTCGAGCTGCATCGACACCGGCCAGCCGCTCGGGTTTCGCGAGTGCAAACCGTTCGGTGGCTGGGGGCAAGCGACGCGGTTTCCGCGGTTCATCGCCGCGATGGGCATGGCGGTCAGGCAGGCACCTGCGCTCGGCGGTGATCAGACCGGCCACGTCTCGCATGACAACGAGTCGTTCACCTATCGCACTGTCGATTCCAGCGGCGGCGGCAGCGGCGGCGGCGGGGCGATGGAGACGATGGTGATGGCGACGATGCGGCTTGGCTTCGGTCTACCGCGCCCGTTCTACGTCGCCGCCGATTTCGAGTTCGGAGGCGTCACCAGTGCGGGGCCGTCGGCGGAGATGACGACGAGCGGAACGCGCGGCACGCCCACGATCACGCATCGCTCGGCAATCGCGATCAACACGCTCGGCGTGGTCGGTGCGCGCACGCGCGCGGGCAGCGGCAGCCTCGGGCTCGAGGTCGCCGGCGGCTTCCACTACGTGAGCCACGCGATGCGTTCGCAGTACCTCGCGTGCGAGCAGTTCGTGACGGTGTCGGACATGGCGCCGATCGTCGAGGTGCGCGCCACGGCGGAGCGCTGGCTGAACCCGTGGGTCAACGTCGGCGCCGTCGTCGGTGGCAGTGTGATCGATCGCGGCGCGTGGATGACTGGCGTCTACGTGGGCGTGCACACGCGCGCGTTCGCCAGCGAGCGCTAGGCTACGGGCACGTCGCGCTACACTCGGCGAGGCACGCGTTCGCGACGACAAAGTGAAGGCAGCGGCCGAGGCTCCCGTTCACACCGGTCTGCAGCGCGAGGATCGTGTCGGGCGTCGAGGCATTGCCGTCGAAGTCGCCGACCGCGAGGATATTGTGGCTCTTGGGCAGCGTGATCGATCTAGGCGCGGTGGCGGTGATGGTGTCGGTGCCGAACACCAGGTTGCGATAGACGATGAGCTGCGCGGCCGAGTTGTTCGAGACGAGGGCGACGAGATCGAGGCTCGTGTCTCCGTCGAGGTTGCCGAACGCGATGTCCTCGTGCGTGCGCCCGTCGAGCTCGCTGCCGGCCTGGAGGCGGCGCACGCGGGGCGCGGTGCCGTCGTAGGTGATGATGTCGAAGCCACCCGAGGCTTGGGTCGCTGCGACCAGCTCGCTGTTGCCGTAGAGATGGCGCCAGGCGCGGACGAAGCGCGGGAGGTTGTCGCTCAACGCGGTGCGGCCACCGAGCTTTTCGAAGGTAGCGGGCGTGCCTGCTACGTGCGCCATGATGTCGACGTTCGCGTTGGTCACGACGAGGAAGCGATGCGGATCCGTGTTGTTGTACGGGATCATGTCCTGCACGGCTTCGCTGCTAAAGAACATGCCATTCCCTGTCGCCATGTCTTGCATGACCATCGGCGCCTGGATCGTGTTCAGGCCCGAGTCGAAGACGAGCGCACCGTAGGGAGCGTTGATACCCCCGAACACGACGCCCGCCTCCTCCGTGGACGTCCACCCGGCGATGTAGGCGGGATACGGATCGAACAACGAACTGCCGATCGGGCTCGAGAACGTGTTCTTGGAGCCTGCGCGCTCGTCGGGTGTACCGGCCACGCCCCCTGCGGGCAGACCCGGATAGAGGTGGGTCAGATAGGCATTGTTGGGCCCGTCGTCGCGCGCGAACAGCAACAGGTCCGATGACGAGTCGCGCGTCAGGTCACCGAACCACGTGTCGAGGATCTCGACAGCGTTGCCGGTGAACGCAAAGGCGCGATCGTAGCAGCGTAGCTCCATCGGCTCGCGCCCACGCACGAGGTATGCAGCCGAGGTGCCCTGGCCGCTCTGCGTGCGCCCCCAGACGAAGACGTCGTCGTTCGTGTCGTTGTCATAGTTGCCGATGCGCGAGATCCGGCGGAGTAACAGGTCCGCGGGGAGCGGCGTCGCACCCGGCGGACAGAACGACGCGTCGACGAGGTCGGCGTCGGCGGGCATGTCAAACATCGGGGCCGCATCCGTGGTGCCGGCGGGCGCCGATGGCTTGTCGAGGCAGGCGCCGAGCGCGAGCGCGAGCGCGAGCGCGAGGAACGAGAGCGCGCGCCATGGCCGTGTGGACTGCGCGGTCACCATGGCGTGGAGCCCTTCTTCGGAGGCGCGGTGGTGGCGGGCGGCGCCGTGGCTGTGGGCGGCGCGGTGGTCGCGGGCGGCGCCGTGGCCGTTGGCGGCGCGGCAGCGTTCGACGTGTTCGTCGGTGGTTCCGTGTTCGTCGTCGGCGACGTGCTCGAGGTGGAGGCGTTCGACGGCGGCGCTGCGGTTTTCGGGGGCTTGGACGACGTCGGCTTCCGCGCGGTGGTGGACCGCGTCGACTGCGACGACGTCGATGAGGAGGTTGACGTCGACGATGCTGTCGCTGGCGATGCGGACGGCGACGCTGCGGAAGGGGCAGGTGATGCTGCCGCCGACGGTGCGGTCGATGGGGCGGCCGCCGCCGGTAGCGAGGGTGCCGCCGACGGGGGCGAAGCTGGCGATGCCGCTGCTGGCAATTCGGGCGACGACGCCGCGCCTCCATCCCCGCCGAGCACGGCAAACGCGCCGACACCTGCGCCCGCCGCGAGCACTGCGCCCACGATCGCGAGCTTCACCCGCGACGTCGGCGCAACGGCGACCGTCGGCGTGGGGCCTGCGACCGCACCGCCGGCCGGCTCCGGCCGCTCCGTGACGCCGGGCCCGCTCTGCACCGTCATCGCGTTGACATCGACGGCAGGGCGCGAAGGCGGGCGTTCGATGCCACTCGGCGGCAACGTGGTCGCGAGGGCGTCCATCGTGCTAGCTCGTGCCGCCGCCTCTTCAAGGGCCACGCGCGCGGCAGCGGCGGACTCGTAACGATCCTGCGGCTCCTTGGCGAGCAGCCGCATGATCACCTCGCCGACGCTGTGCGGAACGCCGGTGATCGGTGCAGGTGGCTCGCTGGCGTGCATCGCGACGAGCTCGTGCACGGAGTCGGAATGGAAGGGCAGGCGGCCCGAGGCGAGGACGTAGAGCATGCAGCCGAGCGAGTAGAGATCGCAGCGCGCGTCCAGCTCTCGACCGAGCGCAGCTTCCGGAGACATGTACGCGGGCGTGCCGAGCATGGCGCCCGAGGCGGTCATCGAGAGCGAGGTAGTGTCTTGCGAGAGCGACTTGGCGAGGCCGAAGTCGAGGACCTTGATGAGATCGCGATCGCCGTCGAGCAGCATCACGTTCGCGGGCTTGAGATCGCGGTGGATGATCGAGAGGCGATGCGCGCCGTCGAGGGCGTCGCAGACCTGCGAGGCGATGCGGAGGACGCGCGGCAGCGCGAGGCGAACCTCGTCACGGAGGACCTTGTCGAGCGTGCGACCGACGAGGAGCTCCATCACCAAGTAGAACAGACCGTCGGGTGTCTGCCCGAAATCGAGCATCGAGACGGCGTTGGGGTGCGAGAGGCGACTCGCGAGCTTGGCCTCGCGCAGGAAGCGCTTGATGGCGGCGGGATCCGTGACGAGGCCGGCGCTGACGACCTTGATCGCGACCTCGCGCCCGACGGAGTGCTGCACGCCGCGATAGACGGTGCCCATGCCGCCGGCGCCGAGGCGTTCGTGGATCGTGTAGCGCTCGTTGAGCGCGCGACCTATGAGCGGATCGGGGCCGCCGCCGAGGTTGACCAGCTCCGTGCCGTCGACCTCGCACAGCCGTCCCGCGTGATACGAGCGCTCGCACGTCGGGCAGTAGAGCTCGACGGCGGCGCTCACCGGCTCCATCCGATCGTCACCATCGCGCGGTCCGCGCCGAAGCCCGCCGAAACCTGGACGGGCGGCTCGTTGCCCGTCATGCGCAGGTAGAGGGCGGCGCCCACACTGACCGCGGTGACGCCATACAGCGTGAACGTCAGCGTGCGCGTGACATCGAACGCCGTCTCGTTGTCGCGGTAGCCCTCCAGGTCATTGGCGAGCCGCGCATCCTCGAGCTTGCCCCGCTGATTCCAGGCGAGCGCATGGGCGACCGCGCCACCGACGGCGGCCACACCACCGACGATGAACAACCGATTCGACCACCTCCGGCGCGAGACATCGCGCGTGCGCAGTGGTGGCGGTGCCTCGGCGACGAGCGTGAACGACGCCCGCACGGGCGCGCGGGTCCCGAACAGCTCGATCGTTTGTTCCTGCGTCGCGAAGCCCGGCGCCTTGACCGTGATCGCGTAGCTGCCCGCGGGCAGATGGATCGTTTGTGGATCGAACGTCTCGCCGGGAAGCGACGACACGGTGACCTCGGCCGCAACGCCTGCCGGAATCACCTCGATCACCACCGGCGTCACCTGCGACTCGGCGAGGCCGGCCGCGAGCTGCTCCTTCGCAGCCGGCACCCAGTCCGGCAGCGTCTCGCCTGACTCCGCGCGCCGCGTGCAGCGCGTGAAATACAGCTCGGCTTGCGCCCACAGCTTCCGCCGCATGTACGAGAGGCCGATCATGCAGGCATGCGCGGCGCGCGGCGCGAGGCGGTCGGCGGCCTTGAACTTCTCGATCGCCGCGGCGTAGCTGCCCTGCCGCGCGAGAACCTCGCCGTCCTTGCGCAGCGTGTCCGCGTCCTCCGCGCGCGCGGGCGCCGCGAGCAACAGCGCCACGACGAAGCCCAGCCACACGCGCACGAGGCCACAATCCTAGCATCAAGCGGCGAGCCGCGTGCCCAGCCTAGATCTCGAGCTCGTCGCCTTCGCGCGCGGGCACGAGCTGGATCGCCTGGCCACCCTGTGCGTCGAGCGCGGCGCGACAGCTGGCGACGAGCGCGTCGACATCGTCGTCGGTGAAGTCCTGGTCGTAGTGGAACGTGACCAGGCGCTTCACGCCCGCAGCAACAGCCGCCCTGGCTGCATCTTCGTAGGTCGAGAACCCGCGGTTGCGCCGCAGCTCCTGATCGACGGGACGATACGTGGTGTCGTGAAGGAGAGCGTCGGCGCCGCGATAGAACTCGATCGCGTCAGGGGCCGGTGGCGCGCCCTCGACAGGTTGCCCGACGTCCGACGCGTAGACGAACGCGCGGCCGCGCTCCTCGATGCGGAAGGCGAGGGCGGTGGTGGCGCCGTGCGGATGTTCGCGCGCGGTGATCTTGAAGCCCTCGGTCTCGAACGTCTGCCCGGGATTAGCGGCGCGCACGTCGAACAGCGCGGAGAAGTTCTTCAGCGTCTGCAGCGGCGAAAAGTTGGGATCCATCTGGCCCTCGAGGATCTCCTCGAGCATCTCGGCGGAGCCGTACGGTCCCGGGCCCCACACCGTGAACTTGTTGCCGTTGACGAACACCGGCGCGAAGAACCCGAGGCCCTGGATGTGATCCCAGTGCGTGTGCGAGAGCAGGATCGATGCGCGCCCTTCGCCCTTGCCGAACGCGCCGCTCATGAGCGAGGCGCCGAGATGCATGAGCCCGGTGCCCATGTCGATGATGACGAGGCCGCCTCCCTCGCCGATGACCGAGACACACGCCGTGTTGCCGCCATAGCGGATGGTGTCGGGCCCCGGCGCGGGGATCGACCCGCGGACACCCCAGAACCGGATCTTCATTCGTCCCCCAGCGGGATCTCGAGGCCTTCGTACGCGCTGTACAGCTCGAACTTCTCGTTCTGCGCGCTGACGACCTGACGGTATTGCGCGAGGATCCGATCGTTATCGTCGTCGGAGCGCGCCGGCGCGTGGTGGAACAGGCACAGGCGCTTGGCTCCGGATTCGCGCGCGACGGCGATCGCGTCGTCGGGGTGCGAGTGGCCCCAATGCGGGAGGCGGCGGTACTCCTCCCTGGAGAACTGGGTGTCGTAGATCAACAGATCTGCCTTCCGCGCGAGGTTCACCACGCCGGCGCGCATCTGCGCGAGCTCGGCGGCGACATCGGCGGGCAGCGGGTCGTCGAGCGACGGCGCCTTGGTCACGAACTCGCGCCCGAGCAGCACCTCCGTCATCGGCGCGGTGTCCGAGCAGTAGACGACCGACGCGCCATCCACCTCGACGCGATACGCGATCGCGACCCACGGATGGTTGAGGCGGGTGCACGAGACCTTCGCCTCGCCGATCTCGAAGTGCGCGCCCTCGATCACCTCGTGAAAGCGCATCTCCGCCTGCATCGCGGACAGCGGCACCGGAAAGTAGGGCGCGCGGTTCTGCGCCGAGAACACGGCTTCCAGATGGAGGTCACGCTGGCGCGCGAAGATGTCGACCTGATTGCCCGCGCGGTACAGCGGGGAGAAGAACGGGAGCCCCTGGACGTGATCCCAGTGCGTATGGCTGATCAGGATCGATGCCTTGCCCCTGCCATCGCCGAACGCCTCCTCGAGGAGGTGCTTGCCGAGGCGTCGCAGGCCGGTGCCCGCATCGATGATGATCGGTCCGCCACGCCGAGGCCGTACTTCGACGCACGAGGTATTTCCGCCGTAGCGGCTCGTCGCTTTTCCCGGGACGGGAATCGACCCTCGTACTCCCCAGAACCTGACCTTCATGGGTGGCAGCCCAGGGTGGAACCTAACGCTTCCAGGACCTTGCGGCTAGAAGCCCTTGCGCGAATCGAGCAGGATCGTGACCGGGCCGTCGTTGACCAGCTCGACCTGCATATCGGCAGCAAACTCGCCGGCTTCGACCCTGGTGACGCCCGCGGCGCGGATCGCCACGAGCGACTGTTCGTACAAGGCCTTGGCCGCCGTGGGCTCGAGCGCGCTCGTGAACGCTGGCCGGCGGCCCTGGCGAGCATCGCCGTAGAGCGTGAACTGGGATACGACGAGGACGCCGCCGCCGATGTCGAGGACCGAGCGGTTCATCTTGCCCGCGTCGTCGGCGAAGATGCGGAGGTTCACGATCTTGTCGACGGTGTACGCGAGGTCGGAGGGCCCATCGCCGGCGCCGGCGCCGAGCAGCACGAGCAACCCTTGGTCGATCGATCCCGTCACACGATCGCCTACGGTGACCTTGGCTCGGCGAACGCGTTGGACGACGGCGCGCATCGGCGGCTTATACCGCAGGCCACGGGCAACCCCCCTGCCTTGTCAGGGGTCGAAGTGGTCGAGCGCGGATGATGTCCCACGACCTCGAGCGAGACCAAGCAGCACGACGCAGATCGCGGCGCACGCCCGGAAGCGGAGCGAGTGTTCGTAGTAGTTCTACGGGCCGAGCGAGAACCGGCCGTACGCCACGAGGTGCCCGGGGTGCGATGGTCGCAGCCGAGGGTGTGGGATATCATCCGCGCCGGATGCCGCACGTCATGAGGAAATCCCTGATCACGCTGGTTCTCGCGCTCGCTGCCGGGTGCGGCCAAGAGATCGGAGACTCCTGCGTCATCAGCTCCGATTGCAGCCCCAATGGCGACCGGTTCTGCGACAGCCTGCTCAAGGACGGCTACTGCACGGTCCTTGGCTGCGATTACAACACCTGCCCCGAAGAGGCGGTCTGCATCCGGTTCTTTTCGGGCGGGTTCACGAACAAGCCCTGCACGCAGGAGACGGTCGCGCAGGACTGCTCGCTCGACGAGCTGTGTGCCCTCGACGGCCTCTGCGTCACGCGCAAGTCCGAGCAGCGCAACTGCATGCGCGAGTGCGAGAGCAACGACGACTGTCGCGACGGCTACGAGTGCCGCGACGAGGCGTTGATGATCGAGCATGGCGGCGAACCGGTGCTCGGTCCGGGCGTGTCCCTCGACCAGACGAACGTGAAGTTCTGCGCGCCGGCGCCGGTTTGATACCCTGCCACGCGTGAACCTCGGGGCGCCCGGCTCCATCAGCTCGTTCCTGCTCAAGCGGTTGGGCGGAGGCGTGCTCGCGATCATCGGGGTCTCGGTGCTGGTGTTCGCCTTCCTGCACCTCGTGCCTGGCGATCCGGTGGACCACCTCGCCGGTGGCGAAGCCACGCCCGATCAGCGCGCGAAGATCGAGAAGTGCATGGGCCTCGACAAGCCCAAGCTCGAGCAGTTCGTCGCGTTTCTCGGCCACGTCGCAGATGGGTCGCTCGGGCATCAATGCGCGGCCGGTGCGGGGGACAAGCGGAGCGTCGCGGCGCGCATCGCCGAGGTGTTTCCGCACACGATGTGGCTCGCCTTCTGCGGGATGCTCGTGGCGATCGTGCTCGCGCTGCCGCTCGGCATGGTGGCCGCGATCAGACGTGGCACGTGGATCGACACGCTCGCGACGACGACCTCGCTGTCGATGGTCGCGCTGCCGCAGATGATGTTCGCGCCGCTGCTCTTGTTCTGGTTCTTCGTCGCCCTCGGCTGGTTCCCCGGCCCGACGGAGACCGGACCTCACGCGATCATCTTGCCCGCGCTGGCCGTCGGTACGCACCTGATGGCGATGCTCGCGCGCATGACGCGGTCCTCCCTCGTGGAGGTGCTCGGTGAGGACTACGTGCGCACCGCGCGCGCGAAGGGCCTTTCGGAGCGCCGCGTGCTCGTCCGCCATGCGCTGCGCAATGCGCTGCTCCCCGTGATCACGATCATCGGCCTCCAGTTCGGCTCGCTGCTCTCGGGCGCGGTGATCATCGAGAACGTCTTCGCGCGGCCGGGCCTTGGCACCACGCTCCTCGACGCGATCAAGGAGCGGAACTATCCCGTCGTGCAGGGCACCGTGCTGGTCATCGCCGCGATCTACGTGATCGTCAACATCCTCGTCGATCTGGCCTATGGCCTCGCGGACCCGAGGATCCGTCGCGGATGAAGCGCCTGAAGGCACTCAAGCTCTCGCCGAGCGCGTGGGTGGGCATCGTGATGCTCGCCGTGTTCGTGTTCGCCGGGCTATTCGGGCCGCTGATCGCGCCGTACGAGGTGGGGCTCACCTCGCTCGACCTGCCGAACCGGTTCCAGGGGCCGTCGGCCGCGCACTGGCTCGGCACGGACAGCAAGGGCGCAGACACGCTGAGCCAGGTCCTGTGGGGGGCGCGCAGTGCCCTCCAGCTCAGCGTCATCGTCGTCGCGATCTCGAGCGCGATCGGTCTGTTCATCGGCACCCTCGCGGGCTGGTTCCGCGGAATCGTCGACGAAGGCATCATGCGCATCGTCGATATCCTGATGGCCTTCCCGGGCATTCTGCTCAACATCGCGATCGTCGCGGTCGTCGCGCAGCCCGGGCTCGACGTCATGATCCTCGCGCTCTGCGCCAACGGCTGGGTTGGCTACGCGCGCGTCGCTCGTGGTCAGGTCCTGGCGCTGCGCGAGCGCGACTACGTCACGGCCGCCGTCGCCCTCGGTGCCTCCCACCGGCGCGTGATGTTCAAGCACCTCCTCCCCAACCTGATGGCGCCCGCGCTGGTGCAGATGACCTTCGGCTTTGGCAGCATCATCCTTGTCGAAGCATCGCTGTCGTTCCTGGGCCTTGGCCCGCAGGTCGACTACACCTGGGGAGCGATGCTCGATCAGGCGCGCACCTTCCTGTGGAAGGACGACTGGGTCCGCGTCTATGGCCTCGTGCCGGGCCTCGCGATCATGTGGGTCGTGCTCGGCGCGAATCTATTGGGAGACGGCCTGCGCGACCGCCTCGATCCGCGCCAGCGCGGGAGGTCGTGATGGCGCTCCGCGTCCGTGTCTGCAAGCTGTCCGATGTCGTCCCCGGCGAGCTGCGCGCGTTCCCGGTGCGCGGTGTGACCTGGCCCGTGATCGTGACCTCCGTCGACGACGAGCTGTTCGCGATGCCGGGCGTGTGTCCGCACGAAGATGTCGCGCTCGCTGACGGCTATCTGTTCGGACACGAGGTGATGTGCTCCGCGCACGCCTACACGTTCGATCTGCGCACCGGGAAGTGTCGCCACGATCGCACGCTCGAGCTGCGGCGTTATCCCATCACGATCGTCGACGGCGAGCTGTTCGTCGATCTGATGTAGTCGCGGGAGCATGCGTCGCGCGTTAGACGCTGGTGAGCGCCGCGTGCACTCGCGGTCGCCGGGCTGAACGCTGAGGCCATGGTCGATCGTCACGGGCTCCTGGCGGCCGCACGCGCCGGTGGAGCCACACTCGCCATCACCGCGGCCACGCAGGTCGCCGCCCCATCGTTCGTCGCGCCGGTCGCGGCGACCTGCGTTGCGGGCGTGCTCGCGTTCGAGTTGACGCGGATCGGTCGCCGCCTGCTGCGGAGCCTCGCATTCCTCGACGCCGACGTGTCCCAGGTGCAGGCGTTCGTCGCGCTGAACGATCGGCTCGTGACGCGCCGCCCGCTGCCACCGATGCGGGACTACGCGATCGCCCCCGACTTCGGGCTCGCGCTGGTCCAGCTGATCGCCGATGAACGCCCCCAGCTCGTGGTCGAGACGGGTAGCGGCGTGTCCACGCTGATCATCGCCTACCTCCTCGAGAAGCTCGGGCGTGGCCGTCTGATCTCGCTCGAACAGGAACCGACGCATGCCGCACGCACCCGCGCCGAGCTCGAACGCCACGGCCTGTCGGCGTTCGCGCAGGTGGTCGATGCGCCGCTCGCGCCGGTGATCATCGACGGTGTCACGTATCGTTGGCATTCGACGCGCGCGCTCGATGCCCTCTCGGGGATCGACCTCGTCGTCGACGACAGCCCGCCGCGCACGCTCGGCGCCAACCTGCGCTACGCCTCGCTGCCGACGTTCGCGCCCAAGCTGTCCCCGCGCGGCACGTTCGTCATGAACTACATCACCTCCGAGGAGCTCGACGTCCTCGCGCGGTGGAAGCGCGAGCTGCCCGAGTTTCGCCACGAGCTGCACGCGACGAAGAAGGGCCATGCCATCTTGCGCCGCGCGCCAGGCGGTCAGGTCGAATCGGCCCAGCTGTAGTACCAGGCGCGCTCGTCGAGGAACGGCGCGTCGGTCGGCGCGTCTTGCGGTAGCACGATGTTGAGCGGCTTCGCGTCGCGCGCGAGGAAGCCGTGCCGCCACAGCTTGTGCGAGGCCGCGATCGAGCGCGGGATCCGCAGGTTGACCGCCGCGCAGCCGTGCGACGCGCGCACGATCGCGGTGAGCGCGCGCGACCACGCCTCCCGCGGCGCCAGCAGATCGATCACGCGCACCTGTGCACCGACACGCTCGAGCGCGCAGGCAGCGACCGGGCGTCCGTGATCGAGGATGACGTACGGCCGTTCGCGCGACATCGGTGCGCGCAGGAACCGCCACGTATAGAACGTCGCGTCGCGGATGGTGGCGATGCGGAGCTCGGGGCGCGTCCGGTGCCACAGGTGATCGATGCGCGGATCGAGGTCCGTCATCTCGTCGAGGCGCAGCGCGCTGGACGCGCGTGGCGACATGCGGCGGACCAGCGCATCGAACGCCGTCACGGGATGTGTGTAACGCACGACCTCGCTGACATCGTGCCCGCCACAGTTCCGCAGCGGGCCCATATTCGCCGGCGTGGGTGTGCCGAACATCACCTCGATACCGAACTGCTTCATCGCGTCACGCCCCGCGCGGTGCAGCGCCATGCCGATGCCGCGTCGACGGAACTGAGGCCTCACGAAGCAATCACCACCCAGCGCGCCCTCGACCGTACGCGTACCGAGCATGAGCCGCTTGCGAAAGTAGGAGGCGACACCCATGATCTCCCCGGTGTCGGGAGCGGTCGCGACCCAGGTCAATGCGTGCCCATGCGGGTTGCGCTCGTAGAGCCAGCTGTAACGCTGCTGGGTATCGACGCCAGGCTGGTGCTCGCTGACGACAGCAAGGAGCCGGTCGCGATCCTTCGAGGTGGCAAGGCGCACCGAGAACCCATCGGCGGGAGAAGCGTGCATCCTCGACGGTAGCGCCGCCGCCAGGTGGTGCGCGGGGAGCTAGCGGAGCTCTCACCTCCGTCAAGGGCATCGGGTGGGGGGCACCTGCCGCGCTGACCGCAGAGCGCCAGCGCTCACTTGTTCACTTGTAGTCGGGCTCGACGATCTTGACGTCGTTGAGGCCGGCTTCGCGGAACGCCTTGTCGAGGTGCGGCTTGTCCCCGAGGAGGACGAGCACCTCGCTGTTCGGATCCAGCTCCTTCGCGATCAGCGCCTTCACCTGTGCGGGCGAGACCGCCGCGACCTGCTGGAGCAGCGTGTTGTAGTACGTCGACTGCAGGCCGTGGATGGCCATGAAGCCGAGGCGTCCCGCGAGCTCACCCGTCACGGTCGACTCGCCGAGGAGCTTGGACAGGATGTTGCGGCGCGCGCGCACGAAGTCGATGTCGAACTGCTCGCCACCCTTGCGCAGGACGTCGATGCCGTCGCGCATCGCGCGGATCGACTCACCCGCACGCTCCGCGTCGATCGTGCCGCCCATCTGGTACGCCGTGGGCCCCTTCTGCGTCGAGCGCGCCGCGTACAAGCCGTACGTGGTGCCATGCTTGAACCGCACGTCGGCCATGCGGATGTTGAGCATCTCGGCGAGCACCGAGCGCGCGCCCTGCTGACCGTCGACGCCGGCAGGCGCCGGGAAGCCGATGCGGATGTCGAGCTGCGGCTGTTCCTTGCCGACGACGCCGATAAACGCCGGACCCGTGCGCGTGAACGGCGTGGTGTCGATCGGCTTGTCCACGTGGCCCTTGCTCCAGCCGCCAAACGTCGAGCGGGCGAGGCTCTCGGCCTGCTTCGGGTCGAAGTCACCGACGATGACGAGCGTCGCGTTGCCCGCGGAGTAGTGCGTGCGGCGGAAGCTCTCGAGTGTGTCCTTGCTGATCTTGCCGATCGCCTCGGGCACCGCCACGCCGGTCTTGGTGTACGGGTGGTCCGCGCCGTAGAGCGCCGTCAGCACCTGGCGCTGGAACTCGTTCTCCTGCTGCGAGGAGCGGGTCTTGAGCGACTCGCGCACGTTCTTCTGCCAGCCCTCGATCTGCTCCTGGTGATACGAGCCCGCGGTGATGAGGCGCTCGAGGCCCTTCAGCATCACGTCGAGGTAGATGTTGATGCCGCTCGTCGAGCACGTGGTCGCGTCCTGGCCGGCGCTGCAGCCTACGCTAATGCCGGTCTTCATGAAGGCGTCTGCATCGATCGGCAGGCTGAGGAAGTCCGCGGCCGTCGAGGCAAGCCACGGGTTATCGGGGGCGATCGCCTCGCCGACGTTGTTGAAGATGAGGCGCGCCGACACGAGCGGCATCGAGTGGATCGGCAGCATCACCACCTTCATCCCGTTGCCGAGCGTCACGTGCGTGGCACCGACGAGAGCCTTGAGCTCGCCGGCGACCTTCACGGGGCGCTTCGCTTCCTTCGGGTCGACGTCGGGCACGACGATCTTGTCGTGCGACTTCACCTCGAACTTCACCTTGGTGTTGCGGCGATCGCCCTTGATGCCCTCCTTGTTCGGCTTGATGACGACGATCTTCGCCTTATCGGGCGAGACATACTTTTTGACCACCGCGCCGACCTTGGCGCCGTCGAACTTCGAGATCTTGTCGAGCTCGTGGAAGATGTAGAGCCCTTGCGAGTTGAAGTCGAAGTCGCGCGAGAACTGCACGAGCTCGCCGATCTGGTTGGTGCGAGCCTGCAGCGCCTCCATGCCCTCGATGAACGACGCCTTCTGGCGGTTCTTCTGCTCCTCGATCTGATCGTACGTGCCCTCGTCGAAGCCGCGGTACGCCTGCTTCGCCGCGCCGTTCACGAACTCGAGCGCCTCGTCGAGCTTGCCGAGGCCCTTGAGCTCGATCGAGATCGCGAACACCGGCGCTAGCTGGCCGCCGAGGAACGCCGGCGACACCGAATACGCGAAGTCATACTCCTGCGCCTTCTGCGCGGTGCGGAAGAACGTCTGCATGAGGCCGTAGCGCGCCATCTCGCCGTCAGGCGTGTTCTGGGGCGGCAGCGCCCACGCGACGTGCACGCTCGGGCGTTCGACGTCGAGGTCGAACTCCGTACGGCCCGGCGTCACCTGGAACGGTGCCACCTCGACGGGCTTGCCGCTCGTGCGCTTCTCGAGCTTGCCGAACCACTTCTGGATCAGCTCGATCGTGGGATCGATCTCGAAGCCGCCGGCGACGATCAACGTCGCGCGCTCGGGCGTATAGTAGTCCTTGATAAACTTGCAGGCGTCGTCGAGCGTGATCGTCGTGAGGTTGGCGTCGTCGCCGCCGATCATGCGCTCGTACGCGTGACCCTTCGGGTACACCGACGACATCACGAGCTGCGGGATCTGGCCCTCGGCCGTGCCGCCGCGCTGACGGATCTCGTTGCGCACGACCTCGCGCTCGCGGAGGAACTCCTCGTTCGAGATCGTCTGGCACCCGTAATACAGGCGCATCGCTTCGATCTTGAGCAGCGCGTCGAGGTTCTCGGCGCGCGCGGTGTTCATGTAGTGTGTCGTGTCCCAGTTCGTGTAGGCGTTGAAGAACGTCGTCAGGTCACCGATCGACTGCATCAGCGCGGGCGTGTTCGCACCGTCGGGCTTGAGCTGGAACATCATGTGCTCGACGAGGTGCGCGAGGCCGGCCTTACCCGGCGGATCCTCCTTCGAGCCCACTTCGTAACGCACGTCGACTTCGACGAGCTGCGTGCTCGCGTCGGGCATCAGCACGAACCGGAGACCGTTCGACTCCAGCTTCCCGCGCCGCTCGGCGTGCTTGAAAGCGAACTTCGGAGTTTCCGGGTTACAGGCCCCGAACACCGCAATGGCGGCCACTGCCGCCCAGACCGTCTTCAACATGGGCCGGGATCTTTCCCAATCCGACGACGTTTGCAAGATCAACTCTCGTCGAGACTCCGAGCCCCGTCTGGCCGCCGGGGGCCCCTCGTCCTCACGTGCGACCTAGCCCGGTCGCACCGGCGGGGCAACCCGGGCCCCCGTGCCGAAACGGCACTCCCTTCCCGCCGGCCCTTGGGCTAGTGTGCGCCCGAAATGGCAGACCGCGACCGCGCCTTCTTCGGCCATCCCATAGGGCTCTCCAACCTCTTCTTCACGGAGATGTGGGAGCGCTTCTCGTATTATGGAATGCGCGCGTTCCTCATGGCGTACCTGATCGCGCCGGAGAGCGTTGGCGGGCGCGGCATGCTGGAGACCACGGGCGGCTCGGTGATGGCCGTGTTCGGCTCGTCGGTCTACTTCCTCGCACTGCCGGGCGGCTGGATCGCGGACCGCTTCCTCGGCCAGCGCAAGGCGGTGATCGTAGGCGGCGTCGGGATCGCGGTGGGCAACGCGATCCTCGCGATGCCCGACAACGGAAAACTATTCTATCTCGGCCTCACGCTCATCGCGCTGGGCACTGGCTTCCTCAAACCGAACATCTCGACGCTCGTCGGCCAGCTTTACAAGCCCGGTGATGGGCGGCGCGACAGCGGCTACACGATCTACTACATGGGCATCAACATCGGTGCCTTCATCGCGCCGTTCGCCTGTGGCTTCCTCGCGCAGTCGGACACGTTCCGCGAGTGGGCCGTCGAGAAGGGATTCAGCCCGAGCATCGTCTGGAACTTCGCGTTCGGTGCGTCCGCGCTCGGCATGGTCCTCGGCCTGATCCAGTTCGTCTCGTTCAAGCACCTGCTCGGCGATGCTGGTTTGCACCCGACGATCCCCGACGATCCGGCGCGCGCGCAGCGAGATCGCCACGTGCTGATCGGGATCCTCGTGGCGCTCGTGGCGCTCGGAGTGACGGTCGTGCTGGCAGAGCCCTCTGGCGACCTTATCGCGAACGTCCAGGGCGTGGGTCTGATGGTCGGCGCGATCATCATGTTCGTGGCGCTCTACAAATCGGCGCGCGACGACAAGGAACGCCGGGGTGTGCTGGCGATCATCCCGCTGTTCCTCGGCGCGATCGCGTTCTTCGCGATTTTCGAGCAGGCCCCATCGACGCTGAGCATCTACGCGCTCAAGCTCACGGAGCCGGACTTCCTCGGGTTCTTCGAGCCCAGCTACTACCAAAGCATCAACGCGGTCTTCATCATCGCGTTCGCACCTGTGTTCGCGTGGATCTGGCTCAGCCTCGCCAAGAAGGGCAAGGAGCCGACGAGCGTGAATAAGTTCGCGATCGGCATGGTGCTGCTGTCGTTCTCCTTCATCGCGATGCTGCCGGCGCTCGGCGCGACCGAGACCGCGCGCGTCAGCGGCTGGTTCTTGACCATCCTTTACCTGTTCAACACCTTCGCCGAGCTGTGCATCTCGCCTGTCGGTCTCTCGAGCATGAGCAAGCTCGCGCCGCAGCGCCTTGCCGGCATGGTGATGGGCATGTGGTTCTTCGCCACCGGCATCGGCATCTGGCTCGCCGGCCGCGCGACGGTGATCACGGCGAAGTTCAGCTTCGACACGCTGTTCATCACGCTGATCATCGCGTCGCTTGCCGTCGCCGGCGCGCTGTTCGTGGTCGCGCCACGCATCAAGCGCATGATGGGCGAGGACGGCTTGAACGCCGAGATCCCAGCCGACCTGCCCGAGGCCCGCGTCGTCGAGAAGGACGCGTAGCCCCCGATGCTCCCCGATGCGCGCGATGGCCTGACCCGGCTCGAGCGCATCATCCTGTGGCAGCTCGGCGAGCTGACCACAGAGCTCTCGGGGCGCTCGGTGCCCACGCCGATGCTCTACGGCCGCGTGCTCGAGCACATCGACGTCAGCGTCGCCGAGTTTCAGGCGACGCTGCAGCGCCTCGTGCACCCGCCGCGTTGACCCGCGCTACGATGCGCCATGGCGCGCGCCCCGATTCCGACCTGGTACTTCGCCCTCGTCGTCGTTCGCCGTGGGCATCGCTTCCTGCTCGTGCAGGAGAGGAAATACGGCCAGACGTGGTCGATCCCCGGTGGCCGCGTCGAGCCCGACGAGTCGATCGCCAACGCGGCGATCCGCGAGGTTCACGAAGAGACCGGCGTTCCGATCCGCCTCGACGGCGTCCTGCGCGTCGAGCACTCGCCCGGGCCCGATGGTGCGCGCGTGCGCGTGATCTTCATGGGCACGCCGATCGACGACACCGAGCCCAAGACCATCGCCGACGACGAGTCGATGCAGGCGGCGTGGCTGACCCTGCCGGAGATCCGCGCGCGGCCGTTGCGCGGCGCCGAGCTCGGTGGCCTCCTCGAGCACGTCGCCAATGGCGGGCAGGTGTTCCCGCTCGACGTGCTCGGCCACGAGATGTCCGTGTAGCGTCTGTCTAGGGGTCGGACCCTAATCGCTCAACCAGGACGCAACGTACGCGCGCAGCGAATGAGCTAAGTCGCGCGCAAGTTGGCCAAGTAGGGTCCGACCCTAGCGGCGGCGCAGGCGGTACATGCCGAGGCCGGCGAGGCCGAGCCCGAGCAGCAGCTTCGTCAGGCCGTGGTCGCTAGCCGGCGCCGGCGCAGGCGTCGTCGCGACGCGCGCGAAGTCACCCTTGGCGAGCTCGATCGCGTAGGCGGCACCGAGGCGCGCGAACTTCGCCGCGTGGGTCGCGTTGCCGTCGCTGTTCTCGAGCGTGTCGCGCGCGGTGTGGATGCGCTTGTTGGAGTCCTTGAACCGCGCCTCGAACGGCATCGAGGCGGGCACACCGGCGCGGTGCCACGAGGCGTGATCCGAGCACGCGTAGCCGCACTTGTCCCACGACCACGTCGCGCCGACGTAGCGCTCGATCAGCTGCACGAGGAAGGTGTTCTGGGCCTGGCTCGTGTGGTCGTTGATCAGCCAGATGTCGGCATCCGAGCCCTGGTAGTTCGTCATGTCGAGCTGGAGCGCACCGATGACGTTCACGTTGCGCTTCTTGTAATCGCGCACGATCGCCTGCGAGCCGCGCAGCCCGACCTCTTCGGCGGCGTACGCCATGAACTGGATCGTGCGGGCAGGGCGGTAGTCGTTCTGGAGCAGCACGCGCGCCACCTCGGTCAGCGTCGCGATGCCCGAGGCATCGTCGTCAGCGCCGGGCGCGGTGCTGTTCGCACCACCGGGCGCGATCGAGTCGAGGTGGCCACCGATCACGATCACCTCGTCGGGCCGCTCGGTGCCGGGGATGGTCATGATCACCGACTTCTGCGGGTAGCCCTGATCGAATAGCTCGATCGTCACGTCGGTGCGCGCCGTGAAGCTCCGCCAGCGATCGCGCAGCCACGCCGACGCGGCCGCACCGCTCTCCGAGAGGTAGTAGCGATTCTTCATCGCCGACAGCTCGCCGATCGTGCTGCGGATGCGCTTGCTGTCGACGGCGGCCAGGGCGCGCTCCACCTGCGAGGCGCGATCGAGCGTGTATTCGATGGGCGTGCGGGCGGGCGCCGCGACGAGGGCGGCCTCGGCGTCCGCGCGCGAGTCGTGCAGCATGAAGCCGCCGCACCGGCCGTGCTTCTCGTGCATCGCGTGCGAGAGGGCTTCGAGATCGTCGGCGTCGAACGCGAGCAAGGCCACGCCATCGCGCGCGGTGAGGACCTCGAGGTGGGCATCGTGCGCCGCCGACACGGCCTGCGCGGTCGCGACCGCATCGGTGTCGACGGTGACGTACCGCCGATCGGTCTGCGCGGATTGCGCGCACGCGGCGGCGAGGGTAGCGACGACGAGGGCGAGGCGCGCCATGCCGTTCAGTCTAGCGCCTTTAGATGGTCGGCCACCGTGCGAAGTAGTCGTGGACGTCCCCGGGCGGGAGATGCGCGAGGAGCCACTCCCACGTCGCCTCGGGCACGAGCACCAGGCCATTGGGATGGCGCGGATGGGTCCCCACCGGCGGTACCAGCCCGGGCTCGGTGCGTGCGGCCATCAACGCATCGTCGAGCGGTGACCCCTGGCCGGTGAACGCGAGCGGCAGGACGCGCCACCGGCGCTCGGCGGGCACACGGTCCGGCGCGAGGCGACTGGGCGCGCGCGTGTACCAGGCGACCATGAACATGATGTGGCGCTCGGGGACGATCGCCGTGGCGCCCTCGGGGAGCTTCCCGGCGAGCGCCTGCACCGCGGCCACCATCGCGGGGTGGGCGACGATCTTGCCCTGCGCACGCTCGCGCGGCATCAGCAGCACGATCGCGAGTGCGGCGGCGGCGAGGAGGCCGTCGCGGACGAGCGACCTGGTCGTCCCGACGAGCCATGGCACCACGATCGCGGCGCACAGTGCCATCGGCACGAACGCGACCAGGCGCAGGCGAAAGCCGAGGCCCATGGGATCGGTGACCGCGAGCCACGGCAGCGCGATCATCAGCGCGATCCCGACGACGCCCCCGCCGGCGACCCGCCGGCTGCGAGGCTCGCTGCTGCGCACCAACAACACGGCCGCACCGAGGGCAAGCAGGCCGCCGATCAGCGCCTCGTGGCCCATCGCGAGCGTGTCGCGCGGCAGCACCAGTGCCGGTGCCTCCCAGCGCGCTTCGCTCGTCCACAGGTTCGACAGCATCGTCAGGTCGCGCGGCGATACGAACCGGTCGGGGAACACGAGGCCGAGGACGACCACCAGCACGCCGAGCCCCGCAAGGCCACCGCCGACAACTCGCAGCGTCACCGCGTGGCGCGCATGCGCCTCGACGATCGCCGCCGGCACGGCGATCGCGAGCACGATCGCCGCCGCCATCTTGTGCGCGAGCATCGCGGCGAGGATGCCGACCACCGCGCCGACGAGCCGCCCGCGCGACGGCGTCTCCAGCGCGCGCAGCACCAGCCACAGCGCCGCCAGCGCGACCGTGAGCCCGACGCCGTTCTTCACGAACTCGAACGTGAGGAACGCCGAGCCCGCGCTCGTCGTCGCCAGCGCGGCCGCGATGAGGCCCGCGCCGCGGCTGCGTCCCAGCATCGACCCGACCCCGTACGCCGGCACGGCGATCAGTGCGCCGAACAACGCCGCTCCCAGCTTCGCCCCGGTGATCGGATCCGTCACCGCCGCGAGGGGGGCCATCAACCAGAACGCGAGCGGCGAGGCCGGATAGGCGAGGGCCCCGTCTTCGAGCAGCGAGCGCAGCTGGATCGGATAGAAATAGCCGTCGATCCCCACGGGAAACGGCGACGCCGCGAGCAGGGTCCAGCGCTGCCAGAACGACCACGTCACCAGCGCCGCGAGGGCCGCGGCGACGCCGGCCCAGGCGAAGCCACCTCCGCGTCGCCCTTCGCCGCCGTTACGCGCCTCGGCGGTGCCGGGACGTGCGCTCCCCTCGGCCGATGGTGTCACGCGCGTCGACGCTAGCACGTGCGCGCCGACGCCCATGGCCGACGCACATGGCCGCCCCCCTGGCCGCCGCTCGCGGGGCGTCGTATGGATCCCCATGCCTGCCGCTGTGGTCCTTCTCTCGGGTGGTCTCGACTCGACGACGGCGCTGGCCGTGGCCCGCGAGGCCGGTCACGCCTGCTACGCGCTCACCGTCCGCTACGGCCAGCTCCACCAGGTCGAGCTCGACGCCGCGGCGCGGGTGGCCCAGGCCCTCGGCGTCACCGAGCACCGCATCATCGACGTCGACCTACGCCCGCTCGCGGCCTCGGCGCTCACCACTGCGGGGATGCCGGTGCCCAAGGATCGCTCGCTCGCCGAGATCGGTGCTCCGGGCGACGTTCCCGCGACCTACGTTCCTGCGCGCAACACCGTGCTGCTCTCGCTCGCCCTCGCCTGGGCGGAGACGCTTCGGGCACGCGACATCTACCTCGGCGTCAACGTGCTCGACGCGAGCGGGTACCCCGACTGCCGGCCGGAGTTCGTGACCGCCTTCGAGGCACTCGCGCAGGTCGCGACCCGCTCCGGCGGCATCCACATCCATGCGCCGCTGATCGAGCTGACCAAGGCCGAGATCATCCGCCTCGGCATGCGGCTCGGCATCGACTACGCGATCACCCATTCCTGCTACGACCCCCAGGAAGGCCTCGCATGCGGCCGCTGCGATGCGTGCGCACTTCGTCGCAAAGGCTTCGCAGAAGCGGGCGTCCCAGATCCCACGCGTTACGCCTAGCGACCGTTGTATGCTGACGGCGGGATGAAGCTCGGGACGCTGCTTCTACGCAACGCGGCCATCGGGCTGTCGCAGCTCGAGGCGGCCCTGCGCAACCAGGTCCTCTACGGCGGTCGCCTGGGCACCAACCTCGTCGAGCTCGGCTTCCTCGATCTCGAGATGCTCTCGACCTACCTGGCCGAGGCCACCGGGTATCCGATCGCGACCCCGGCCCTCCTCGATACCGCCAACACGGAGCTCCTCGATCGCCTCGGCTCCGAGGACGCGCACCGCCTGCGCGCGGTCCCGCTGGACTATCTCGGCGCGCCTCAGTTCGGCGTCTCCCTCTCCGCGCCGCTCGGTTCGGAGACGGTGGCCGTGGCCATGGTCGATCCGACGGACGCCGCGGCCGTGGCGCAGATCGCCACCAAGCTCGACGCCCCGATCACGCCCTACATCGTCCCCGAGCTACGCGCGCTCTATTATCTCGAGAAACTGTACGGGCAGCCGCGCCGTGCACGCTTCATCCGCACGGCGCGCCCTGGGACCGAGGCCGAAGCCGACGAGCGTCGCCGCCAGCAGCCGGCACAAGGCATCGTGATGCCCCCCACGTTCACGCTCGAGCCGCGGCGTCGCCGTCGCGAGTCGTCCTTGCCGGCGCCCAACCTGATCCCGGTCGCCCTGGGCTATGGGGCCGCGTGCGAGCGCATCGATACCGCCTCGCACCGCGAGCAGATCGCCGACACCCTGGTCGAATACGCCAAGGGCCGCTGCGACACCCTCCTCCTGTTCCTGATCCGCGACGGCAACGCGCTAGGGTGGCGTGGATGGGTCGCGCCCCCGTCCAAGCCCCGCACGCCCATCGAGGAGCTCTCGCTCCCGCTCGGCGGCGCATCCGCCTTTCAGTCCGCGCACGACACCGGTGCCCGCTTCATCGGTGAGCCGCCCTCCCCGGCGAAGCCGGTCGAGACCCAGCTGTGGGCCGCGCTCGACATCGTCCCCGAGCCGACCACCGTCATGGTCGTGCCCATCCTGGTGAAGCAGCGCCCGGTCAATCTGATCTACGCGCACACCCTCGCCGGCCCGCCGCCGCAGAGCCTCGTCACCGAGCTCGCGGACCTGGCCAACCGCGCGCAGGCGTCTTATGTGCGCCTCATCAAGCAGGCCCGCGGGTCCTGACACCGCGCGATCCGCTCTCGCGGTCAAGCGGTCGACGGAGGATTTCAGGCCTGGAACTTCATCGCTATATCGTTGAATATACAGAAGAACTTAGCGATTCCGGAAGGCCGGCCCTCGAACTTGATCTTTTCCACCAAACGGGGAAAGTCACCTTCGTGCCGCAACGGATGTCCCTCACGAGCTCCCGTCCCACGGTGGGGCTCGGAACGATAGCTGCAGCGTTGGTCGCCCTCTCGATGGCGCTCCTGGGTCACTTCGTGATCTGAGGGCTCCCGGGTTACTTCGGGCCGGGGATCGTGGTCGGTCGCGTCAGCTCTGCTGTTCGGTCCAGTAACGGACCCAGTCACCATGGCTGATCAGGCTGCCGTGCTGGATCGCCGTGGGATCGGACAGGACGTAGATCCACGTCCACAGCTCCTGGCCGTCGGCGAGCGTGACCTGCTTGATAATGCGCGCGAAGTCGCTGCCTTCGTAGGCGTCGAGGAGGCCGAACGTGGCGGGGAGCTCCGTCAACCAGAGGACCTCCCCGATGATCTTTTGGTCACCGTCGACATAGCCGGGGTAGCCCATCGGGAACGCGTAGATCGAGCCGGCGGTCCACGCCTTCACGCAGCGCGTGATCTGGTTGGCGATCAGTGACCGCGCCGTCTGGCCCTGGCGCATGGTGCCGTAGACGAACAGTCGATCGAGGACCTCGTGCGATCCCGTCGTGCGTTCGACCTCGAAGGACCTGGTGCTCCGCCTGCGCTCACCCACGCGCCAGGTCTAGCGCTGGATCGTGAGCGCAGCCACCTGATCGAGGAGGGGAAGGGCCATCGCAGCGCCCGTGCCCTCCCCGTGACCGATGCCCGCCATGAACACGGCAGGACAGTGGAGATGGCCGTTGATGAGCGGCTGCGTCGACGTGCCCAGCTGCGAGGCGAGGAAGTAGCCCGCGATGCTCGGTGCGAACCGCGAGGCGACGAGCGCGGCAGCCCCGGTCGCGTAGTTGTCGAGGACGATGGGGATGTTCATCGACGCCGCGCCGAGCATCACGCCCGCGAGCACGGCGGTCTCCGGGCCCCCGAACGTCGCGAGCAGCTCGAGGGCGCCGTCCGGGTGATCATCCACCGCCCGGGCCCCGACCTCCTCGGCGAGCGCGTCGCCGAGGTTTGCCGGCGGATGCCGGGTGATCGCGCCGGTGAGCGCCGCGGCCGAGACCTCCGCCCCGACCCCGAGCGCACCGACCGCGAGGACGTCGAGGCCGGGCTCGGAGAGCGAGATCGCGAGCGCGATGCCGGCTTCGAGCCCCATCGCCGCGTCGACGATGGTCATCGCCGGGCCGCGCGTGAGATCCTGAGACGGGCCGCGCCCGAGAGCGATGGTCGTCGACGGCATCGCCGCGGGCTCGCGCACGCCTGCGTCGACGAGGACGATCGGCGCACGCGCCGTACGCGCCACCTGGGTGACCGCAGCCGTGCCGTCCGCGATGGCGGTGGCCGCGATCACCGTGGGATGAGCCGCGCCGAGCGCGATGCCCGGATCGCCCACGCCGTGATCGCCGGCGACGACGAGCAGCGTGCGCCGCTCGGTGCGCGGGCGTGCCGTGTGTTGTGCGCCTGCGAGCCGCATCGCGATCGTCTCGAACACCGGGCTCGCGGCATGCGCGACGAGCAGGCGTGCCCCCTCAGCGAAGGCGTCGGAGGCCGGCGTGATCGCTTCGATCACGTGGCGCAACACGCGCGGGTCGCTCATCCGCGCCCCCACAACGACGCGCGGCGCTTCTGCCCGACGAGGATCATCACGAAGAACGGCCCGCCCAGCACGGCGGTGACCGCGCCTGTCGGCAGCTGCGCGGGGACGGTGAGCGTGCGCGCGAGCGTGTCGCATAGCGTGAGCAGCACGGCACCGCCGAGGATCGACGCGGGGATCAGCACGCGGTGATCCGGGCCGAGCACCGCGCGCAGCGCATGCGGGACGATGAGGCCGATGAAGCCGATCGGCCCTGCGAGCGCGATCGCCGACCCGACGAGCAGCGACGCGACGACGAACACCACGGCCTGCGTGCGCCCGACGGCGACGCCGACCGACGCCGCGGCTTCCGGCCCCGCGGCGAGCGCGTTGAGCTCGCGTGCATACGCGATGAGCACCGCGAGCCCGACGAGGATCGGCCCGGCGGCGTAGCCTACGGGTGTCAGGCGCATCGAGTCGAGGCCGCCCATCATCCAGCGCAACATGCGGCTCACCTCGGTGAAGTCGCTCGTGTACTGGATGAGGACGCTCGCCGCCGAGCAGAACATCGACATCGTCACGCCCGCGAGCACGAGCGTCGCCGGCGGCAGATGTCTCCCAACGCTGGCGAGCCGCCACACGACGAGCAGCGTCGCCACGGCGCCGAGCAGCGCGGCCACGCTGACGCCGATGCCGCCGAGCGCACCCTCGATGCCGAACCGGATCGCGAGCACCGCGGCGAGCGAGCTCCCCGACGAGATGCCGAGCGTGAACGGCTCCGCGAGCGGATTGCGTAGGAGCGCCTGCAGCGCGCAGCCCGCACCCGCGAGCGCGCCCCCGACGAGCAGCGATGCGAGCACGCGTGGGATGCGCACCCACAAGATCTGATGCTCCTGCGAGCCGGCCTCGAAGGCGCCGATGCCGAGCACCTCGAACGTGCGCCCGCCACGCCCCACCCCGACGCCGATGAGCGGCGCGACCAGCGCCACCAGCGCACAGGTCGCGAAACACACGAGCAACGTGCCGGCGAGGCGCTGGTAGGTGAGACGCCCGGCGCCGCCGCTGACAAAGCCACTCATGCGGGCACCGCGAACCGCGTCCCGTCGGGCAGCGCGCCGACGTGGATGGGCAGCCCGAACGCCTCGCGCGTCGCTGCCGCCTCGAGCACCTCTGCCGGCGTGCCGCGCGCCGCGATGCCGTGGTTGGCGACGAGCCACATCACGCCGCCATACCGCAGCGCGAGATCGAGGTCATGCGTGACGATGATCGCCGCGCTTCCCGCCTCGCACTGCGTCTTCAGCATCGCGAACACGGCGCGCGCGTGGGCGGGATCGAGGCCGGCGGTCGGCTCGTCGAGGAGCAGGCACTTCGCGCCCTGACACAGCGCCTGCGCGATGATCACGCGCCGCGCTTCACCGCCCGATAGCTGGTCGAAGCGACGATTGGCGAGCGCGCTCACGTCACACGCTTCCATCGCGGCACGGGCCGCGGCGAGATCCGCCTCGTTCGCGAGCCCCATGCCGCGCTGCTGGCCATAGCGCCCGAACAGCACCACTTCCTCGACGGCAAACGGGAACGCGAGCTCGTATTGCTGCGGTAGATACGCGAGGTCCTGCGCGATCACGCGGCGCGCGGCACTCGCGGGATCGTGATCCATCACGCGCACGCGGCCGCGCACCGGCACGAGCCCGGCGAGCGCGCGAAGCAGCGTGGTCTTGCCTGCGCCGTTCGGGCCCACGATCACGACGAGCTCGCCCTGCGAGACGTCCGCCGTCACCCCGCGCACGACGGTCTTGCCGCCGAGGGCGACGGAGACGTCCTGGAGCGAGATCCACGGCACAGCCCCGCTTACCACGCCTACGCGGAAGGCACGAGGCGCGCGAGGCGCTGCTGCCACACCTCGGAGGCCCACCGCTCGGGGAAACACCGCGCGAGGAGCTCGAGCATGATCGACACCGCCGTCGACGCACCCGGGGAAGCACCGAGGAGCGCGGCGATGCTGCCGTCGGCGGAGGTCACCACTTCGGTGCCGAACCGCAGCTCGCCACCGCCCTTGCCGTCGCTCTTGATGATCTGCACCCGCAGCCCCGCGATCTGGACCTCCCAGTCGTTACCGTCGACGCGCGGGAAGTAGCGTCGCAACAGATCGATCCGCTCGTCGCGCGACAGCATCGCCTGGCCGACGAGGTAGCGCGTGAGATCGAGGTTCGCGAGGCCCGCACCGACGACCGCGCGCACGTTATCGATGCCGATCGAGCGCAGCAGATCGAGCCACGAGCCCTCCTTGAGGAACTTGGTGGTGAACCCGGCGTAGGGCCCGAACAGCAGCTCCTGCGCGTCTCCGATCCAGCGCGTGTCGAGGTGGGGCACGGACATCGGGGGTGCGCCCACCTCTGCCTGGCCGTAGACCTTGGCGTGATGGCGCGCGATCACCTCGGGGTTCGTGCAGCGCAGCCACTGCCCGCTCACGGGGAATGCGCCGTAGCCCTTGGCCTCGGGGATCCCCGCGCGCTCGAGCAGGTTCAGCGAATAGCCGCCCGCGCCGATGAACACGAACGGCGCCGTCACGGAGCGCTCGGTGTCGGTCGCGAGGTCGCGCACGTCGACGCGCCAGCCAGTGCCATCGCGATGGAGGTCGACCACCTCGTGGTTCAGCTCGAACGCCACGCCGGGCTGCACACCGAGGAAGTGAAACATCGACCGCGCGAGGGCGCCGAAGTTGACGTCGGCGCCGCGGGCCATGCGCGTCGCGGCGACCGGCCGGCCAGGTGTGCGGCCCTCCATGACGAGCGGGATCCAGCGCTCGATCTCGGCCGCGTCCTCGGTGTACTCGATATCGCGGAACAGTGGCGACTGCGCGAGCTGGGCCGCGCGCGTGCCCAAGAACGCGATGTCCTGCGCGCCCTCGACGAAGCTCACGTGCGGGACGCGCCGCACGAACGACGGCGAATCCGGCAGGTCGCCATCCTCGACGAGCGCCTGCCAGAGCTCCAAGCTCTGGGCGAACTGCGCGGCGATGCGAACGGCCTTGGTGCAGTCGACCGAACCGTCGGCGGCACGCGGCGTGTAGTTGAGCTCGCAATAACCCGAGTGCCCGGTGCCCGCGTTGTTCCACGCGTCCGAGCTCTCCGCCGCGGCTTGGTCGAGCCGTTCGAACACGACGATCCTGAGCTCGGGGGCGAGCTTGCGCAGCAGCGTCCCGAGCGTGGCGCTCATGATCCCGGCACCGATCAACACCACATCGCTCTCGGCGTGTTGCCGCATGGCGCGAGTGTAAGCGGATGCCCCTACGCGGGGCAGGAAGCCCCGACGCGATCGTGCATCGAGGTAATCGCGCCGACCGCGCCTGGCACGCGCGCGCGAATCGCAGTAGTGATTGTAGTGGGTGCGTCGACGCAGTAATCGGGTGGCCATGAATCTGCCGGTCGAGGTGATCTCGAACGGCAAGAAGATCCGTGCGGTCTCGCAGGACCTCTCGTCGTACGGGATGTTCATCCGCATGTCGCCGCCGCTGCCGCCGCAGACGGTGGTGCAGATCGTGATCTCGCCAAACGGGCAGCGGCTCGTCACCACCGGCCAGGTCACGCACAGCCTCGCCGAGGTCGAAGCGCGCACGCTCGGCCGGTTCCCCGGCATCGGCGTGATGTTCCGCGATCCGGTGCGCCCTGCCGACGAGCTGTTCGCCGAGGGCGTACGCCGTCTGCTCGATCGGCACTCGTCGAATCAGCCCGCCGCGGACCTTCGCATCGTCGTCGGTGATCCGCAGACGCGCCTGCTCGAGCGCCTGTCGACCGCCCTCGACAACGCCGGGTTCTCCGTCGCGACGGCCACCAACGGCATGGAGGCAATCGGCGCGTGCCTGTCGCGCGCCCCCGACGTCGTCCTCATCGAGCGCGACATGCCCGTCGTCGACGGCCTCCACGTTCTCCAGGAGCTGGGCCGCCACGCCGAGCTCGCGAGCGTGCCGGTAATGATGATGTGCGAGGACGCGAGCGACCTCGTGCGCCTGCAGGCGCTGCAGCTCGGCGCGATGGACTTCATCCCCAAGCCGTTCACCGCGCTCGAGGTGATCATCCGCGCGCGCCGGTGGGCCCGTGCGAGCCAGCGCGACACCGCGCGCGTCGTGCTCCGCGGGGCGCTCACCGAGCTACCGCTGGCGTCGCTGCTCACCATGCTCGAGCAGGAGCGCAAGTCCGGCCAGCTCGCGGTCACGCGCGATCAGTCCGTCGCGTGGATCGACTTCGTCGATGGCAAGATCGCCCGCGCACGCTCGACGGAGATGGACGGCAACTCGCTCGCCGTCATGCTCAACGTGCTCGACTGGGAGACCGGCTTCTTCGAGCTGTCAGCCGGCGCGACACTGCAGGGCCAAACGCCCGACTTCGACGGCACGGTCACGCACCTGCTCCTCGAGCACGCCCGCCAGCGCGACGAAGCCTCGCGTTAAGCCAGCAGCTCGTCACGCAGCTGCGTGAGGAGCTTGCCCAGCAGGTTTTGCCCACGCCACGTCTTCGGATCCTGCGCGAGCGGATCGATGCTCACCTTGGTGCGATCGCCTTCGCGAGCGCGTCGAGCGCTTCTCTCACGCGTGGCGATGGCGCGGTCAGGTAGGGCAGCGAGAGCGACACCACGCGGCCCTGCTTCACCGCGGGTACGTCGACCTCGTTCCACTCTGCGAGGCTCTTCTTTCCGGCAAACGTGATGTCGAGGATTACCTCGGGTTGGGCACGGAGGACCTCCTCGAGCGAGATCTTCGGATACCGGATCCCCGACGACGCGAGCACGTTCTCGCCACCGACCACCGCGAGCAATTCGTCGACCCAGCTGCCCGGCCCGACGGCAACCAGGCTCCCGAGGCCATTCGCCTCGCGATCGATCACCGCGAGCACGCGCGGGCGCTTGGCGGGGCGCTTGGCCGCGGCCGTGTCGAGCGCGGTCTCGATTTCGTGCACGACCTGCTCGGCCTCCGCCGCCTTGCCGATCCGCGCGCCCACCGTGCGTAACGCCGTTTTCACGTCGGGTAGCGCGTGCATCGCACACGGCACGGTCTCGATGCCCGCATCCTTGAGCGCGCTGCCGCTCTTGCCATGAATGTCGTCGACGATCACCAGCGTCGGGCGCAGCGAGATGATGATCTCGAGGTTCGGAAACATGAAGCTGCCGACCTTTGGCAGCTTCTTCACGGACTCGGGAAACTCCGAATACTCGTCGACGCCGACCAGCTGATCGGCCGCGCCGAGCGCCGCCACGACCTCGGTCCCCGACGGCATCAGCGACACGAGCCGCGGCCCGGTAGGGCGCGTCTCTGCGTCGCGCTTACCGCAACTGACGAGCGCGAGCACGATGGCGATGGCGATGACGATGCGAAGCACGGTCGCGGCGTACCACGGACGAAACGGTTCGCGTTATCCTTGTCGCGTGTCGACCGGCGATCTCACCGGCGCGGTGCTCGACGACCGCTACAAGGTCATCGAGGCCGTCGCACAAGGAGCCATGGGCGTCGTCTATCGCGCCGAGCGGCTAAAGCTCGGCAAGATCGTCGCGATCAAGGTGCTCCACGACGAGCTACCCGACGAGCTGTCGAGCCGCAAGCGATTCGAGATCGAGGCCACCGCGATGGCCAAGCTCGAACATCCCAACTGCGCCGCCGTCCTCGATGTCGGCACGCACATGGGTCGCCCCTACGTGGTGATGGACTTCATCACCGGCGCCGATCTGACGAGCCTCGTCGAGCAAGGACCGGTCCCTGTCGCGCGCGCGGTCGACATCCTCAAGCAGGTGCTATCGGGCATCGCGCACGCGCACGAGCTCGGCATCATCCATCGCGACATCAAGCCGGCGAACATCATCCTCAGTCAGAAGACCGGCCTGGGCGACCACGTGAAGATCCTCGACTTCGGTCTGGCGCGCCTGCAGGCCGAGCAGACGTCGAAGCTGACCACCGGCATCGTCGTCGGGACGCCCGCGTACATGGCGCCCGAGCAGATCCGCGGCGTCGGGATCGACACGCGCGCCGATCTCTACGCGTGCAGCGTGCTCCTGTTCGAGCTGCTCACCGCGCAGAAGCCGTTTCACTCGGAGAAGGACGATCCGATCGAGGTCGTCCAGATGCACCTCAAGCAACCGCCGCCCCGCCTCGACGAGATGCTACACGGCGTGGAGTTTGGTGAGCTCGAGGCCGTGGTCGCGAAGGCGCTCGCGAAGTCGCCCGATGATCGGTACCAAACCGCCGCCGAGTTCTCGGCTGCGCTCGACGGTGCGGTCCGCCAGTCGGCGGTCTCGCTCGCTCCCACGGAGCCAGCGGGCAAGACCCTCACCGACTCGCAGGCACAGGTGATCAGCGAATCGATGATGATGCCGTCGGGCGATACCCAGCCCGATTCGAAGTCGCAGGTGATCAGCGAGTCGATGATGATGCCGTCGGGCGGAACGCGTCTCGGCCTCGTCGCTGTCGCCACACCGCCGACGGGCTCGCCCGTCACGCCGCAGCTGTCGCCGACCGCGGAGACCTACGTGCCTCAGGCCGCCCAGCCACCGGCGGCGCTGTCGAGTGCGTCGGCGCTCGTGTCGCCGATTTCGCCACCCGTCGTCGAGCCCGATCCGATGGGCCAGATGTCCGCGATCAACACCAACCCGCGGCCCGTCGAAAAGCCGCTGGTGCCGGGGCTCACGAACAAGCAGCTCAAGCTCGGCGGTGGTGTCGTCGGCGGTATTCTCGCGATCGGCCTCATCGCGAAGTGCGCCTCGGGTGGTGGCGATGCATCGAAGCAGCCCACCGCGGTCACCACCGGTAGCGGGAGCGCCGAGATCGAGATGGGCGGTACGTCCGCCGACGGCGCGGACAAGATCCTCGCGCGCGCGGACGAGCTGATCGCCAATGGCGAGCAAGCCGCTGCGCTCACGCTGCTCGACAAGTCCGCGCCCGCCTTCCCCCAAAACGCGGACATTCCGTATCGCGCGGGCAAGCTCTACTTTGCGAAGCTGTGGTGGAACGACGGCCTGCGCCACTTCCGCAATGCGGTGCGCATCGATCCGACGCTCAAGACCGATCCCGAGCTCATCAAGCTCGTGCTCAAGGCGTTCATCACCACGCCCGACTACAACGACACCATCGCCGACTTCCTCCACCAGGACATCGGCCCGATGGCGGCGCAGTACCTCGAAGAGACCGCGCGCGACCATCCTAACAAGGCGATCCGCGCCCGCGCCAAGCGCGAGCTCGAGCGCTACTGACGGCGGGACGCCCTCTCCCTGACCCGTCAGGACCTCGTCATTACGGTCAGTCGTCGAAGTCGCCGCAGGGGTACTGGTCGAGTCGCGTGCCCCCACGCTCCGACTCCACCACGCCCTCGACCGCTTCCAGCGCCAGCGTCTGCATCACTGCCACGGCGGCGAACCGGTCGGCCTCGTAGGGCAGCTGCGTATTAATACGTAGGGTAGCGCCACGCGCCTCGAACCGGCCCATCCACCCGCCGTCGAGCTCGTAGAGCTCCTCTTCATCGAGCCACGCGCGTGCCGTGGCGAGGGCCCGCTCGAGCACGCTAGCGCTAGGGTAGCGGTAGGTCCCGCGGAACCAGATCGACTCCTGCTGCATGGCCTCCGACCCTAGTGCCGACATGTCAGCAGCTCATCGCGGCTCTGCGGCAGGACGGCCACAAGACGCGCGCAAACGCTCCCGTTCCGCGTTGCGTCAACTCTGTAATTTTCGACGAGATCCCGCCGAAAAACTCCTCTTCCACACCATCCGGATCGGCGCGGCAAATTTTTTTGCCCCGGAGATCTCCATCCAACACACCGCGTCAATTCAGGGGTTGGGGAGCGTCCACAGAGTTTTCCACAGCTCATTCCAAGCACCTGAAATCCTGCCTGATTCAGATCCAGGTCCACTCTCAATCCACTCTCAATCCACAGCTAGTCCACCAGCATGTCACACTCGGCCGCACACTATGGGTAGGGAGCGCTCCCGAGACACCCACCAAATCTAGCGCCACTTTTTCTTGCCCGGTCCTACGGCCACCGATACAAGGGAACTCCGCCGCGCGTGTCCCGGTTGCAACACACGAGCTGACGCGGAACGTCACAGTCCTCTGTTACTGCCGCCATCCGCTCCACTCAACCGCTTCCACGGGCACCGCACGAAACAGTCGATAGCTAGATAGGGTTGGTTTAGACCTGGGGGATTTCGCTGTTTTAGGGGCAGTTCGTGGACTGCTCAATGGGCTCCCTATGCCCACTGATCGCCGCATCACCGCCACGATCAGACCCCGGATCCATCATTTCAACGTCGCCACCAGTACGAGTCGTAAGGAGGGTCAATGCTCGCGAAGTCCGTTGCCGTCGCTTCCACCAAGCGTGAGAAAGTCCAGAGCCGGGTCATCAAGGATCAGCGCCCTGGTCTCACAGTCGAGCGGTACTTCACCCGTCAGGGTGTTGATCCGTTCGAGACGGTCGAGTGGGAGCTTCGCGACGCCGTGATCTCCGGCGCGGACGGCAAGGTCTTCTTCGAGCAGCGTGGCGTGGAGTTCCCGAAGACCTGGTCGCAGACCGCGACCAACGTCGTCGTGCAGAAGTACTTCCGCGGCACCCTCGGCACCCCGCAGCGCGAGTCCTCCGTGCGCGCGATGATCGCGCGCGTTGCCGACACCATCTACGGCTGGGGCAAGAGCGACAACTACTTCAAGAGCGAGCAGGACGCGTGGGCGTTCCGTGACGAGCTGGTGCACCTCCTCTTGCACCAGAAGATGGCCTTCAACTCGCCCGTCTGGTTCAACGTCGGCGTCGAGGAGCACCCGCAGTGCTCCGCGTGCTTCATCAACGCAGTCGATGACTCGATGTCGTCGATCCTCACCCTCGCCAAGACCGAGGGCATGCTCTTCAAGTACGGCTCGGGCACGGGCTCGAACCTCTCCTCCCTCCGCTCCTCGCGCGAGCACCTAAACGGTGGCGGCACGGCCTCGGGCCCCGTCTCCTTCATGCGCGGCTTCGACGCCTTCGCCGGCGCGATCAAGTCGGGCGGCAAGACCCGCCGCGCGGCCAAGATGGTCATCCTCAACGTCGACCACCCCGATGTCGTCGACTTCATCGATTGCAAGGCGATCGAGGAGAAGAAGGCGTGGGCGCTGATCGACGCGGGCTACGACGGTGGCTTCAACGTCGTCGGCGGCGCGTACGATTCGGTCAACTACCAGAACGCGAACCACTCGGTCCGCGTCACCGACGAGTTCATGAACGCCGTCGTGCGCGACGCCGATTTCTCGACCAAGTCGGTCACCGATGGCCGCAAGATCGAGACGTTCCGTGCGCGCGACCTCATGCGCAAGATGGCGGACGCCGCGTGGATCTGCGGTGACCCGGGCATCCAGTACGACACCACGATCAACGACTGGCACCCGTGCATCAACACGTCGCGCATCAACGCGTCGAACCCGTGCTCCGAGTACATGTTCCTCGACAACTCGGCGTGCAACCTCGCGTCGCTCAACCTCCGCCGGTTCCAGCGCTCCGGTCCTGGGGCGGGTGAGGGCGAGCTGGATGTCGAGGCGTTCAAGCGCGCGGTCCAGACCACCATCACGGCGATGGAGATCATCGTCGACAACTCGAGCTACCCGACCGACCGCATCGGCGATAACTCGTACAAGTTCCGCCCGCTCGGCCTCGGCTACGCCAACCTCGGCGCGCTCCTCATGTCGCGCTCGCTCCCCTACGACAGCGAGCCCGGCCGCGCCTACTCGGCCGCGATCACCGCCCTGATGTGCGGTGAGGCCTACAAGACCTCGGCGCGCATCTCCGCCGACGCCACGGGCCCGTTCGCCGGCTACGCCGACAACGAGACCCCGTTCCTCAAGGTCATGCGCAAGCACCGCGCGGCCTGCGACAAGATCGACGCGGCCCTGGTCCCGTACGACCTGATGAACGCGGCCAAGGAGTCGTGGGACAGCGCCATCGACCTCGGCACGAAGTACGGCTTCCGCAACGGCCAGACGACGGTCCTCGCGCCCACCGGCACCATCGCGTTCCTCATGGACTGCGACACCACCGGCGTCGAGCCCGACATCGCGATCGTCAAGTACAAGCGTCTCGTCGGCGGCGGCCTCCTCAAGATCGTGAACAACACGGTCCCCGAGGCCCTCAGCAAGCTCGGCTACACCGACAAGGAAGTCGAAGCGATCGTCGGCCACATCGACGCGAAGGACACCATCGAGGGCGCTCCGCACCTCAAGGACGAGCACCTGCCCGTCTTCGACTGCGCCTTCCGCTCGGCGACCGGCACGCGCTCGATCCACTACATGGGTCACATCCGCATGATGGCGGCCGTCCAGCCGTTCCTCTCGGGCGCGATCAGCAAGACCGTCAACCTGCCCAACGACTGCACGGTCGAGGACATCGAAGACGCGTACATCCAGGCGTGGAAGATGGGCCTCAAGGCGATCGCCGTCTACCGCGATGGTTGCAAGCGCACCCAGCCCCTCTCGACCAACCTCAAGCAGGCCACCTCGACGGGCGCCGTCTCCAACTCGAGCACGGCCTCCACCCCGCTCGAGGCGATCGCGCAGGCCGTGGCGAACGTCAACCCGCTCGACCTCCTCGCCCCCGAGGAGCGTCGTCTCGTCGAGGCTCTCCGGCTCCGCAAGACCCGCCCGGCCGGCCCGCCGATGGCGAACCGCTACAAGCTGCCCGACGAGCGCGCGTCCTTCACGCACAAGTTCTCGATCGGCGGCCACGAGGGCTACATCACGGTCGGCATGTACGAGGACGGCTCGCCCGGGGAGATCTTCGTTCGCATGGCGAAGGAAGGCTCGGTCATCGCCGGCCTGATGGACTCCTTCGCGACCTCCATCTCGCTCGCGCTCCAGCACGGCGTGCCGCTCCCCGTCCTGATCGACAAGTTCAAGGGCACCCGCTTCGAGCCCTCGGGCTTCACCGGCAACCAGGAGATCCCGATCGCCACCTCGATCATGGACTACCTGTTCCGCTGGCTCGCGATCCGCTTTCCGATCGAGGGCAACACCATCGCAGAGCGCCACCCGGCTGCGCGCCACGCGCAGCTCGACCTGCCCAAGGTCCCGCTCATCGCCAAGGACTTCATCTCGGTCGAGCTCAAGGCCGGCATGTCCGCTGAATCTCCGGCCGCGATCCCGGTCGAGGTCAAAGACCGCGCCTGGGTCCAGGAGACCGACGCTCCGCCGTGCCACGAGTGCGGCACGCTGATGGTCCGCAACGGCGCTTGTCACAAGTGCCCGAACTGCGGCTCGACGAGCGGCTGCTCGTAACGCTTCAAACATAGAAATGGCGCAGGGCCTCAGCTCTGCGCCATTTTCATTTCAGACTCAGAATCGCATCCGACAGGCGACACGATCGCGACCGCATCCGGGCGCGTGGTCTCAGCGTGGGCTCATCATCCGCGCAACGATGCGCCGCTCTAGATCTTCCTCCGAGATCCGGAGCGCGGCACCGATCGCGTTCAAGTATCCGCGCTCGTCCGGCTGGATCGCACCATCGACGCACGCGGCGTCCACCAGGAGCCGCAATGCGTGGTCCTGGGCCGGAGGGGAAAGCGCGAGGAGCCGCGCGGCGGCGGCCTCGGAGTCGACCAGTGGCACGATCGGGTCGCGCGCACTGACGTCGAGCCCGAAGCCCCGCGCGACGCGATAGACGAAGGCCGCTTCCTTGGTGTCGAGCTTGGCATCGGCGGTGATGAGGCCGGCGACGAGCTGGCAGATCGTCCGACGGGTCGCGAGGTCCAGATCCATGGTCCCCATTGTCGCGCATGCGGGCCCTCGCTGTCGGCCGTGCGTGTATCGAGTATCGTGAACGCCGGTTCGCGTCGTCGCCACCGAGCGCACTCCGTTAGGGCCAAGGCTGGTCAGTTAGGGACTTTCGTCGTGCTCGTGTCACGTGTCACGTGCTCGTCCACGTCCACGATCTGGGCCGCAACCACGCTGGGCCGCTGGCCGATACGGCCGGCATGCTCGACTACGAGAAGCTCGACGTCTATCGCTGCGCGATCGAACACCTCGCGTAGACCTGGCGGAAGCGAAGTTGCTGCTGGTGCGCATCGTCGGCATGCTGAGCAAGATGTGCCGCTGATCGTGACACGTGCCCCCGGATCCGCTAACGGACCAGCATTGCCGTTAGGGCGCTATGGGCGCTTCCTGCCCTTCTCTGCTGCCTCGCGCTTGAGCTGCTCGAGCTTCTTGCTCGCTTCTGCACGATCTGCGTCGTTCTGCTTGGATTGCAAGGTGGCCGCGGCTTCCTGCATGCGCTTGTCTTGGTCCTGAAGATCACGCTCGAAGCGCTCGATGCGCTCGGCCGCCATGGAGGCCGCTTTACGAGCCTCGACGGTCTCCGCTTCGTTTGCGCTGGGAAGCTTGGCGAGCTCGCCGACGCGTGTGCGGGTGACGAGTAGCTTGGCGAGCGTGGCCTCGCGTCCCTTGGCGTGGTCGCTGATCGAGGCGGAGGCGGCGGTGCGCTTGGCGTCGTCGTCTGCGTCCGCGACCAGCTTCTCGGTCGTCACCACGCCGGCTTGCAAGAGGTCGATGGCCTGCTCGTGCTCCTCGAGCGCTGCGTTGAGGATATCTACCTCCACGAGCAACGCCGACTTCGCGACGGTCGGAGTGGCGGCGGATCCGCTCGCGCCCGTCGCGGGTGCGCTGGCGACCGGTTTCGGCGCCGGCTCGGGGCTCTTCGCACAGCCGGCGAATGCGAGCACCACACACGCACGCAGGCGAATCGTTCGGCGGAATGACATCTATCGACCCTACCGGAGGTCGGATCGACGTTGTGGTTCGTCGCCACGCGCACCGTCGATCGCTTCGACACGTAGCTGAGGGCGGGCTGCCAGGGGGGCCGCTACACTCCAGTCATGATGCGCTTTCTCCTCGGGTGCTCGTGGCTCGCCGCCTGCTCGGGCAACGCGCCCCCGCCTGTCGTACCACCCACGCTTCCGGCGGCGTCCACGGCCTGCTACGCGGGGATCACGACGGGCATGGGGAAGAAGGCGCGCACGATCGCCCGCCGGATCGTCGATCCGGCGGCCGGCCACATCGTCGAGGATGTCAGCCACGACGACGGCGGCGCGAAGGGCGTGAACAGCTTCCACGTCGTGATGAAGGTCGACGGCAACAACTTCACGATGACCGAGGCCGGGGGAGCGTTCACGGGCAGCGGTGCGCTCGTTGGCGAGCCATGGCAGTGGTCGGCGTGGAGCTCGACGTCGCAGATCTCGAACGGCGGGATCACCGTCGAGTCCGAGGACGAGCTGACAGACGCAGGGATCATGGTCACCAAGCGGATCATGCGCGAGGGCAAGCTGCTCGCGACCACCGCCGCGACGCTAAAACCGTTCGATTGCGCCCAATGGGACAAGACGCTCGCCACGCTTGCGGCCCCGGTGCTCGACGACGCGCTGTGCGAGCGCGCCTGCACCACCTTCGCGACGCTGCGCTACTGGAGCCGGATCGAGCCTACGATCTCGGCGCTGCCGGCGAAGGATCAGGCAACAGCGCGAGCACAAGCGGAAGCGACGCTTGCGGATAAGCTGCGCGCGGGCACCCCCACATGCGCATCCCAGTGCATGTCCGCCGGGGATGCGGTCGCGACGGCGTGCATGGCGAACGCGACCACGGTCGAACAGCTCGACGCCTGCAACGCTGGGCCATGACGGTTCGGCGTGGGGCGTGGCGCCTAGCAATCGCCGGCTCTGGTACGTCGACGCTCCTCGAGAAGATCGTGCGGGGTACGGGCGGCGTATCGAAGGAGAGAGAGCTGCTCAGGAACGCGCCACGTGCTCGGGGGCGTCGGCGAGGGCGGCCCCACCACGACGCACACGGAGAACCGTCATGTGCCTTGAAGCGAGGAGGGCACTAGCAGGGCGTTGAAAAAGAGGCGTTACGTGGCCGGTTCCGTGGCCGTGATCGACACCGTGATCGTGGCCGCGCTCGGGAACGGGAACGATACCGTGGTCCTGATCGACACCGTCGACGATCAGGGATCGATGAGCTTCGTGAGCATTGCCACGATCCGCTCCA